>CACZFF010000042.1:0-14325 GCA_902780385.1 uncultured Lachnospiraceae bacterium | reverse complement strand
AGGTGTGGTATGATAATACGCGGACACGTCAAAACGCCAAAGTATCAAAGCGCGAAGCTCTGAGAGCGAAAAATCTTGTATCGACAAGATTTTTCACTCTTGCCCGCGGGACTATAACGAAATACAGGATATAAATTATGGATTTTTTTAAAATTAAACCGCTTCTGCCCGATGCTGAAATCAGTGATCCCAGGAAAGACTTGAAGAGGGCTGTCACGATCGAACAATACAAGGCGGGAGAAGAAGCTGTATTTTTCCCGGACGGATTTAACTGGCAGTATCTGCCCTATCGTGAGATCAAGGCTGTGATCCGCGCCAAGTCCAAGGATTCCACTGACCGATGGCTGGTCAAATACACGGTGGACAAGCCCGCCATCCGCCTGCTCTTCCGTGACAGCTTTAAGGTTATGATCATGGACAAGGAACGAAACGCGGACACACTTGCCGGACTGCTCAAAGATTACAGGGAACAGGCCGGCGGGCACAGGAAAGATACGGATGACACAGATGCCCGTGATGATATAGATCCCGCGGGATGAAACAGGAAGAAGAGGAGGTCATTTCTGCCGCTATGACCAGAAATTTCAAGCTGATCGTCAGCTATGACGGAACCAGATATTTCGGCTGGGAGCACCAGCAGGAAACGGACCTGACGATCCAGGGGAGGCTGGAGACAGTGCTCACCAGAATGATCGACGGGGATCCGTCGGACCCGGTCACGGTCATCGGTGCGGGCCGCACGGATGCAGGTGTGCATGCGCGGGCCATGACCTGCAATGTGCTTCTGGATACGGAGATGACGGAAGAGGAGATCCAGCTCTACATGAACCGTTATCTGCCGGAGGATATCAGTGTCAATGATGTCAAGGTGTGCGCGGACAGATTCCACAGCCGCTTCAAGGCCTGCGGAAAGACCTACCGGTATACCTGCTGGTACGGAAATTCGAAACCGGTATTTGACAGGCGCTATGTCTATGTTCTCGACAGAAAGCCGGACCTTGACAGGATGCGGGATGCCGCCGAATATATGATCGGCATGCATGATTTCAGGAGTTTCTGCGGGAACTCAAAAATGAAAAAATCCACGGTGCGTGTCGTGGATGTACTGCGCATTGAGGAGAGCGGATCCTATATCCGTTTTTATGTTCACGGCAATGGTTTCCTGCAGCACATGGTCCGGATCATCGTCGGCACCCTTCTTCAGGTCGGCTATGGTGAGATCGAACCCGAACAGGTCGCAAAGATCATAGAGGCAAAGGACCGCAGGAAAGCCGGTCACACAGCGCCTGCAAAGGGACTGTGCCTTATGAAAGTCGATTATTGATATAAGAGCGACTGCCGCTCTTACGAGCGACATGGTCGGAAGAGTGACTGCCGCTCATACGAGCGGAATATCAGAAATGACGACTGCTGCTCTCTTGAGGAAAAAGCAGTGACATACAATATTTGATCAGATTGGAAAATATAAATGAGTGATATTAACAGCAGACAGACAGAGGACGCTGCAAAGGTAAAAGGCCCTTCCTCCGGAAGGGCAGTAGCCAGCGATTTTGACAACACCCTGTATTTTATGGGGGATGAAGAACCTATGCGGGCCGCTGATATTTTCGGGATCCTCTATTATCAGCAGAGGGGCGGCCTCTTTGGATTGTGCACCGGCCGGTCCCTTGTGGGCGTTCGCGAAGTGATCGGCCCCTGGATCCGCCCGGATTTCTATATCCTCGCCAGCGGTGCCCTGGTCGTAGACGGAGAGGAAAATGTCCTCTTCCGCAAGTGCCTTTCCCTTGATATTGTGGAGAGCATTTATCAACGGTGTACAGGTGACCTGCGCGCTGTCATCCAGGCAAACGACACGGTCTATACATTCGGGGAGGAAAACTATCTGCAGACCCATATTGATTCACTGGAGGAACTCAGGGACGGGCATGTATACGGCCTCTCTATCGCCGCACCGGATGAAAAAACCGCCGCGAAGGTCACGGCGGAGATCAATAAGGATTTTGGAAAAGAAGTCACTGCTTTCCACAATGTGACTCATATAGATATCGGACCCATCGGCTGTTCAAAGGGGAGCGGCATCGAAGTGATCCGGAAGGCCTTTTCCGTACAGGAGATGTACGGGATCGGGGATTCCTACAATGACCTGCCTCTACTGGAGAGCGTCGACCATCCCTATACCCTCGACCATGCTCCGCAGAAGGTGAAAGATGCCGCAGAGGGCATTATCCGCGGAGTGAGCGAGCTCCTGGACAGGATCTGAATAAACAGCGGGTCAGGCGGACGCAATTACCGGACTTGTCAGAGTATTTGCGGAGCCGCAGCCGCGGGCATACTTTTTGAATTATTGAATTATTGAATTATTGAATTTTTGAATTATTGAATCGCTCTATGCAGCTCTGCCTCCCACACTGTTTCCTCCGGCCAGCGGGAATTTTCAAAAGCCTGCCGCAATGTGTAAAAATAGAAGCGGAGCTTGGTCTGGACGTGCGGGGAGGAGAAGATCCTGTCCGGCTTGTCGGTATGATCCTGATCGGAGGCCGGAGCGGCATTTTCCAGCAGCTTTTCCATGAGGCGCGCGCGGTCCTCCATGGCGAATGTCTTGCTGTAGGCATCGCAGAACCAGATCCTGTCGATTTCCTCTTCGGCGGGAGCTGTATATTCTTCGCTGCCGGAAATCCTCAGATCAGTCCCCTTATCATCCAGGTATGCATTGTAGTAGGAAAAAGACGGAGGATTGAGCCGATTCCATTCGGCTTCCGACAGCTGCTGCATTCCCAGAAGCCTGTAGTCGATGACGTGCGTGAGTTCATGGATCAGCAGTCTCCTTTCCAGAGGCCTGTCGGCATTGAGGACCAGCCAGACCATGTCGTCCTGCACGGTTGTGAAGGCATATGCGTTTTCTATGTAGCTGCTGTCGTTGATCGCCTGAAGATTCTGCGCGAGACAGATATTGATGGCTTCGCAGTATCCTTCCTTTACAGAGGAGAAAAACTCCGGCGGGAAGATGGAGAGAGTGTTGTCAAGCTCTTCCAGGGCTGCAGCGATCTTGTCCCTGTCGTTCAGGGCTTCTGCCGTATAATCTTTGTAGGTGAGCGGGACATCATTGCCGTACAGAATATTCACACCGTTTTTTTCAGAGACTGCACCGGCTGCTTCGGACAGATCGATGGTCCTTTCCTCAGCAGATTCCTCAGCAGTTTCCTCAGCAGACGGAGAGCCGTCCGGTTCATTTTGAAGATCTGTGCCATCGAACGAAGCATTTTCTGCTGCGCCGGGAATGCCTGTGCCTGCGGATGCAGGATCTGCTGAGTTTTCTGCTTCGGCAGCTGCTTCATTACCGGCAGCGGGACCTGGATTTTGTCCGGATCCTGTCCTGCAGGAAGAGAGCAGAAGGCAGGAGAAGAGCAGAAGCATTATTATGAATTTGCGTTTGCGCCGGAGCGCGGGGTAATACCTGTTTTTTTTCATACGTATTTGCAGAAGCGCATCTGCGCTGATATCCGTGTATGGTATGTGCGGAATGCGGCTTTATTCTTTATGGCGCAGCACCCGTGACTTTCGTCGAAGGACAGGCGCGTAAAAAAGGAAACCTGCTTTATAGTGCAATACCCGCGGGCGGGTATTGAACATATACCGCAGTACTCAGGGCTGCTGCGGCAGTAGTTTGTAAAGTACTATATCATATTTTGACAGTTTCACACTGTATTTTTTTATTGTTCATCGCAGGAGGTTACACAATGAAACTTGGCTTTATCGGATGTGGAAACATGGCCGGCGCAATTATCCGCGGAATCATTGCATCCGGCGCAGTTCTGCCGCAGGATATCACAGGTGCGGATCTGTCGGCCGAAGCGCGGGAAAAGATCCAGGCGCAGAGCGGCATATGCGTGACAGCCGACAATGCGGAGGTCGTCAGAAATTCGGATATCGTTTTCCTGACTGTCAAACCGCAGTACCTGGAGGATGTCATTTTCGGAATCCGCGATGCGGCAGGACCGGAGCATCTGTTTGTCAGTATCGCGGCGGGCCGTTCCGTCTCCTGGATCGAGGAGCGTTTCGGGGACTATCCTGTGCGTCTGGTCCGTCTGATGCCCAATACGCCTGCCCTGGTGGGCGCAGGAATGACGGCGGCCTGTGCAAACGAAAGGGTGACTTCTGAAGAGATTGAGACCGTGTGCGGGCTCTGCGGCGCCTTCGGCCAGGTGGAGCAGGTCAGCGAGAAACTGTTTGATGTCGTGACCGCAGTCAGCGGCAGCTCCCCTGCATATGTTTTCATGTTCATAGAAGCTATGGCGGATGCCGCTGTGCAGGGCGGTATGCCCCGAGCCATGGCCTATAAGTTTGCTTCCCAGGCAGTCCTGGGCAGCGCCAAAATGGTACTGGATACCGGAAAGCATCCCGGAGAGCTCAAGGATATGGTGACCTCCCCTGCGGGCACGACCATAGAGGCGGTCCGTGTACTGGAGGAAAAAGGATTCCGCAGCGCTGTTTTCGAGTGCGTGAAAGCCTGCGCCGAGAAATCCGCTTCTTTATAAGAGCAATTCTTTATAAGGCGCTTCTTTATTAGAGCGATTCTCTGTAAAAGTAAGAAGGGTTCTTTACAGGCACAATAAAGAAATAATATGATTATTCAGGAGGTAAAAAATGGAACGTGATACAATGTGCATCCAGGCAGGGTATGAGCCTAAGAACGGCGAGTCCAGAATGATCCCGATCATTCAGAGTACGACTTTCAAATATGACACCAGCGAGGACATGGGCAAGCTCTTTGACCTCGAGGCACCCGGATATTTTTATACCAGACTGCAGAATCCGACCAACGATATGGTAGCGGCCAAGATCGCCGCTCTGGAAGGCGGCACCGCAGCCATGCTGACCAGTTCCGGACAGGCGGCTTCCTTCTTTTCTGTCTTCAATCTGGCCGGATGCGGTGACCATGTGATCGCTTCCTCCACGATTTACGGCGGGACTTTCAACCTGTTTAATGTCACCATGCGCCGCATGGGCATTGAATTCACCTTCGTGGATCCCGACTGTTCCGATGAGGAACTGGAAGCGGCTTTCCGCCCCAACACCAAAGCGGTTTTCGGCGAGACCCTGGCCAACCCCGCCCTGATCGTATTTGACATCGAGCGCTTTGCCAAAGCGGCCCATGCACACGGCGTTCCGCTCATCATCGACAACACCTTCGCGACTCCCATCAACTGCCGTCCCTTCGAGTGGGGCGCGGACATTGTCGTCCACTCCACCACAAAATACATGGACGGTCATGACGCGGCTGTCGGCGGCTGCATCGTGGACAGCGGCAACTTTGACTGGATGGCGCACGCAGACAAGTTCCCCGGACTGACGACTCCCGACGAGTCCTATCACGGGATCACCTATGCGGAGAAGTTCGGGCAGGGCGGTGCCTACATCACCAAGGCGACTGCCCAGCTGATGCGCGACCTGGGCTCGATCCAGGGACCCATGAACGCCTTCTTCCTGAACCTTGGTCTTGAATCCCTGGCGGTCCGCATGCCCCGCCACTGTGAAAACGGCCAGAAGGTCGCCGAGTTCCTTGAGGGCCACGAGAAGGTCGCCTGGGTCAACTACCCCGGTCTCCCTTCCAACAAGTATTATGAGAGAGCAAAGAAATATATGCCCAACGGCACCTGCGGTGTTGTTTCCTTCGGCGTCAAGGGCGGCCGCAA
This sequence comes from uncultured Lachnospiraceae bacterium, assembly GCA_902780385.1. Classification (GTDB taxonomy): domain Bacteria; phylum Bacillota; class Clostridia; order Lachnospirales; family Lachnospiraceae; genus CAG-791. The sequence goes on along the minus strand of CACZFF010000042.1, from coordinate 8,632 downwards.
GGCAGCAGAGGAGTTCATGAAACACCTGAAGATCGGAATGATCGCCACCCACGTGGCGGATGCCCACACCTGTGTGCTCCATCCCGCTTCTTCAACCCACAGACAGCTCTCCGATGAGGAGCTGAAGGCCGGCGGCGTTTCTCCGGATCTGATCCGTCTCTCCTGCGGCCTGGAGAGTATCAATGATATCCTTGCGGACCTGGAGCAGGCACTGGCGGCAATCTGAACGCAGGAGGTTTTATGGCTCAGGACAACAGAGTTTACGTGACGGGACACCAGAAACCTGACACAGATTGTATCGCCGCAGCGATCGGCTACGCCTTTTATAAACGCACGCAGGGTGTCGATGCGGTTCCCTGCCGGCTGGGGCGGGTCAATCTGGAATGCAAATATCTGCTGAAGCGCTTTCACTTCAAAAAACCTCATCTGCTGGAGACGGCACGGGTAAATATGGGTGAGATCGACCTGGATGAACCTGTATCGATCTCTCCGGACACTTCGATCCGTGAGACAGTCCGCCTGATGGACGAGACAGACAGGCAGTCCTTTGGCGTGACGGATGAAAACGGTGTTCTCATCGGCTGGATCTCCAAGAGCGATATTGCCAAACTCGCGCTCGGGGACACACATGACAGCCAGGTGATCATCCGCAATACGCCGACTGAATATTTTGCCAAGGCTGTGCACGGTCAAGTGATCTATGATGATCCCCATCGGAAACTGAACGGTATGATCGGTATCCTGACCCGCAACTACGAAGAGAGGCTGATCGACTGTGACGCCAGAGGAAGGATCATCATCTCCGGCAATGAAAAGCACGCCATGCTGGAGCTCATCCGCCAGGGTGCAGGCATGCTGGTCCTGCTCAAATCGGCGGAAGTAGACGAGGAAGTACTGGCCCTTGCAAAAGAGCATCACTGCCCCATAGTCCGCTCCGGCTGCGGGGCCATGAATACCAGCCGCTATCTTTACCTGGCACCTCCTGTCAGTTTCATCATGCGCGATAAAGTTGTCAGCTTCCGGACCAATGAGATTGCAGACGACGTGGGCAAAAAGCTGTCGGCCTCCAGATTCCGTTCCTATCCGGTCGTGGATGAGGAAAACCATCTTGTCGGCTATATCACACGTTATCACATGATGAATTATCACAATAAGCGCATGATCCTGGTGGACCACAACCAGTTCCAGCAGTCGGTCAGCGGCATTGTGGACGCCCCTGTGCTGGAAGTCATCGATCATCACCGCGTGGCCGATTTCTCCACCCATAAACCTGTGGATTTCCGCAACGAGATCGTGGGTGCGACATCGACGATCATCGCCACAATCTTCCGGGAAAATATGGTTCCCTTTACCAGGGAACTGGCGGGACTCCTTTTGGGCGGAATCCTTTCGGAGACCGTAAATCTCCAGACGCCCAGCACTTCAGCCCGCGATATTGAGACCGCAAATATCCTGGCTGCGATCGCTGATCTCAAACTCGACGAATTTGCCAGGGAGCTGTTCTCTCTGGACACGGAAGTCCGCGACAAGATGGTCAACGAAATGATCAGCCACGATATGATCTTCCGCGATATTGCCGGCATCCGCGCCGTATTCGGAAGAGTCAATGTCTCGGATATAGAGAGCTATCGCCAGGATACTCTGGATATCCGCAGCAGGATCCATGACTACTGTGACGCCAGAGAAATGGATCTCTGCGTACTGGCCTTTGTCTCCGCGCTGGAAAACGGCTGTATCCTCTACTGCGGCGGCAAAAAGGCGGACTGGGTCCTCGAGGCCTTCCCGGACAGAGAAGGAGAGGAAAACAGTTTCCATGAGGGAATTGTTTCCCGTACTTCCCAGATCATTCCCCGTGTAACAGAAGTGATTGAAAAGTATATGCTCTGATAAGATTCGCTCTGAAATATATGATCGATATAGAATATATGTTTCAAAATATATGCTCTGGTATATGCTTTGATAGGGAAAAAGCTGCGGGACAACATCACTGCAGGAGAATAGGATTTGACGAATAAGAAATATTGTATCATGGACATGGACGGCACACTGATCGACTCCATGCCCTATTGGAACACGCTGAGCCCGGATTATCTTGTTTCCAGAGGCATCACCAAAAGTACCGAAGGTCTGATCGAGCGTCTCAGGACAATGACCATGCCGGAAGCCTGCGTCTACCTGAAAAAAGAATACGAGCTGCCGGAATCGCCGGAGGAACTCCTGACAGCCCTTAATGGAGTGATGCGCCGTCACTATGAAGAAGACATCCCCCTCAAAAAAGGGGTTCGGGAACATCTGGAAGAGCTGACCCGGCAGGGCGCAAAACTCTGCGTCGTGACAGCCACAGCCATTCCCCTGGTCCGCCTTTGCCTGGAACGGCTGGGGGTGGTACAGTATTTTGAATTCCTCATGAGCTGCGAGGAAGTCGGATGCGGAAAAGACAGACCCGACGCCTTCCTTGAAGCCGCCTGCAGACTGGGCGCCTCCCCGCAGGAGATTTATGTTTATGAAGATTCCCTGACAGCCTTGAAGACGGCAGCGGACGCCGGATTCAGAACAGTGGCAGTCTATGACCCTTACTCCGGCGGCTGGGACCAATGTGCTGCCCTATCGGATGAGACGATCACCGACTGGACATAATAGAAAAAGAAGAGGGTGTGAAGAAACATGGTTTTGTTTCTTCACACCCCTTTTTGTGAGTCACGAGGGACGGTTCTGACTGACTCATCCCAAAGGAATGAGTCAGACAGAACCGTCCCCCGCGACTCATTTTTAATGCCCTGTATTCCTTTTATCCTGTCATGCGGCGCATGAGTTTTGCTCCTTCGGTCTTGAGCCAGCTTTCGTATTTTTTGTAATCGGGAATGATGTTTGCAACTTCTGCCCAGAAGCGGGGAGAGTGGTTCATCTCTTTTCGATGGCAGAGTTCGTGAACGACCACGTAATCCAGGACTTCAGGCGGAGCCAGCATCAGCAGACAATTGAAATTGAGGTTGCCTTTTGAGGAGCAGCTGCCCCAGCGGGTCTTCTGGTTGCGGATGGTGATACGGCCGTAGCGGACACCTACAAGAGGTGCAAAGTGTGCCGTCCTTGCAGGAATGACACGCATGGCCTGATCGGCGAGGGCGCGGATCTCATCCATGGTGAGCGGCTGGACGGGCGACGCAGCGTCAGCGGCCAGGTTTTTTTCGACCTGGGCCAGATGTTTTTTGAGCCAGGCGGAGTTTTTGCGGACAAAGGATTCTATATCTTTTAAAGAAGCATTGCGGGGGGCGCGCACGATGACCTGTCCGTTGTGTTTTACCTGGAGAGACAACGTGCGCCTGCTGCTTCGGATGATCTGTATGGAGTCAGGGAGAGAAGGAGGGACTGCAGAGCAGACTGATACGGTCATCTGCTCAGAAGTATTGTCAGGATATCCGGTGCTGTTTTTCAAATCGTATCTACCTTTCCCATATGAGAAAAACCGCTTGCTGTTCACGTTCACAAGAGGGGGCGTGTACTGTAAAACAAAGACAGGCGGCAGGGAAAATCGCTGCCCTGCCGCCTGGTTTGTTCAGGCATATTCATGATAGAAGTGTGTGCGATGGTTCAATTCCAATTCGTCCTGTCCGGAACATGGGAATATGCCGAATCAAGAGGAGAACATCTTCTTACTTATAGTAAGTATAGATGTAGAATTTGTAGGAATAATATCCGCTGCCGGGCTCAGGAACTGTGCAGAACACACCGTTGCGTTTACGTCTGGTGATGACTCTCGCATAATAGTTCTGATACTTTTTCAGGCTGCTGCCTCTGTACTTCTTGACTGTGCCGGAAGTAGCGGTAGCCAGTGTGTTGGTGGAAAGGTTCCAGTACCATTTGCCGGAAGGATTGGTCGTCATGAAGATATTATATCCGTTGGATCCGTAGATAATATTCCATTTGAACTTGACATTCTTGCTGCCGGACATGCTGGCACTGACGTTCTTGGGCCAGGGCGTAATGAATACGATGTTGGACCAGGGGCTGGTCTCCAGGACTTTCTTGGAGCTGTTGACCTTGAGTGCACGTACCTGGAACTGATAGACATGCTGGTAGTTGAGGCCGGAAACAGTGACACCGTAGTAGCTGCCGTACAAAGTACCGCCGATGTTGTGGCTTCCGTCTGTCCATGTGCATCTGATCTGATATGCATTGGCTCCGGATACTGTGTTCCAGTAGATATCGCAGGATGAGAACTGATAGTTATTCCATTTCACAAACCTTGCATTCCCCGGTTTTTTCATAGCTGCTTCGGCACTTGTGACAGACAGTGAACCGACGATGAAGACGGTGATCAGAAATGCCGCAGCGAGCCGCTTAAGAGCTTTTAACATTTTCTTTCCCTCCTTTGTCAGGTTTACATTTTCCTGAAGAAATACCTGCAGCATTCATTTCGTCCGGTACGCACACAGACCGGGAGACGGTCACCTGCTGCAAATCATTTGATCAGTATATGAGGCCGGTCTGACTTTGTACCGGCTTCACAATTTATACACATATTATAAGCTTAATTGAAGGAAAACTCAACAGTTTATCGTCAGTGCTCGTAAATAAACTACTATATTTAGTAGTGAACTTTTCGATTCCTGATTCATATCTTAATTCATGTATGAATTCACGCGTGAATTCACGGCATGGTTTTTCTGGACAGAAGACAGAAGATGTGATATTATATCCTTTGCCTGAAAAACAGCTTTTCAGAGCAGTCAATATTTGCACTCGTAGTCTAATGGATAGAACGGAGGCCTCCGACGCCTTTAATGCAGGTTCGATTCCTGTCGAGTGCAGGCTTGAGCGGGGTTTTATGTGACCCCGCTTTTTGTATGCTGCGTCATGCGTAAGGAATTTTCCGTCTGTCGGCGGACACGGGCCGGCCGGGGGCAGAGGGCGGCAGAGCCGCCTCTACCCTATTAACACGGACCGTGTAATGAGCGCTATGATATTTTTCCGTCTCTGTACTATTCATTAAAGGTGCGTGCTTTTACTGAGTTTTTATAACCTGTATATAAATGATGTTGAGGTCAAAAGGTGGTTAAGGGAACACCGTCTCGTCAAGTTGCACAAACGCCTTGGGCACGCTCTCGAGCGGCCAAGTACCGGCCGCTCGCCAAGGCCCTTCGGCTGTTTGTGCAACTTGACGAGACTCAGAGCCATTAGATACCTTTTGACCTTTACATCATATAAATAATATAACCAACATAAAATATTTTATGAAAAATGTCTTTAAACAATTTGCAGACTAATAATTATCGGGAAACAGATTGTGCATAATGAATGTTTTTTCTTTATTACTGCAAGAGGTTTTTTATAAAATATTACAATAGTACTTGAATTTTACCTACCAAATACGGTACAATGAAGTCTGACAAAAATCTGACGCTTGCTGTGTGTGCCCGCGGTATCTTCCGGGCCGCAACGGCATTTCGTTCGGTTTCCGGTTTTATATTTTCCCATATTTGATCGTGGATGCCGGCGGGACGGTGCGGAGCAGCGCTCATTCAGCATACATCAGATTGTTGCTAAAACCTTTATGTTTATGTAGGAGGAATAAAAATGGCAGTAAAAGTAGCAATTAACGGTTTCGGTCGTATTGGTCGTCTGGCATTCCGTCAGATGTTTGGCGCAGAAGGTTTTGAGATCGTAGCAATCAACGATCTGACTTCCCCCGAGATGCTTGCACACCTGCTCAAGTATGACAGCACACAGGGCAGATATGACAAGGCTGACACCGTGTCCTTCGGCGATGATTCCATCACAGTCGACGGCAAAGAGATCAAGATTTATGCGAAGGCCAACGCAGCTGAGCTTCCCTGGGGCGAGATCGGCGTAGATGTCGTTCTGGAGTGCACAGGCTTCTATACCTCCAAGGCAAAAGCACAGGCACACATCGATGCAGGCGCAAAGCACGTCATCATCTCCGCTCCTGCAGGAAATGATCTGCCCACCATCGTTTACAATGTTAACCATCAGTCCCTGACCAGCGAAGACAAGATCATCTCCGCTGCATCCTGTACAACCAACTGCCTGGCTCCCATGGCAAAGGCTCTGAACGACCTTGCTCCCATCAAGTCCGGTATCATGTGCACGATCCACGCTTACACCGGCGACCAGATGACTCTGGACGGACCTCAGAGGAAGGGCGACAAGAGGCGTTCCCGTGCTGCAGCGATCAACATCGTTCCCAACAGCACCGGCGCTGCAAAGGCTATCGGCCTTGTTATCCCTGAGCTGAACGGCAAGCTCATCGGCGCTGCACAGCGTGTTCCCACTCCTACAGGCTCCACCACTATCCTTACCGCTGTTGTCGAAGGCAACGTGACCAAGGATCAGATCAATGCAGCAATGAAGGCAGCTTCCACTGAGTCCTTCGGCTACAATGAGGACGAGATTGTCTCCAGCGATATCATCGGCATGCGCTTCGGCTCCCTGTTCGATGCTACCCAGACCATGGTTCTGCCTCTTGACAATGGCACAACCCAGGTTCAGGTTGTTTCCTGGTATGACAACGAGAATTCCTACACCAGCCAGATGGTCCGCACCATCAAGCACTTCGGCAGCCTGCTGAATGCATAATTTGGTCTGGATGATCCGTTAGGAAATCTGCTTTCCCGAGGGGCCGACGGACTGCTGTCCTGACGCCTGAAGGATGTATGACCTGAGAATTTTAAGGAGGGTCCGGTCTATCATGGACCGGACTCTTTTATTTGTGAAAGCTACCATCATTTTTTTGATTCCGGAGGAATAATATGGGACTTAATAAAAAATCTGTTGACGATATCAATGTGAAGGGCCAGCGCGTCCTGTGCCGCTGCGATTTCAACGTTCCGCTCAAGGATGGCGTGATCACTGACGACAACCGTATCGTCGCAGCACTTCCCACCATCAAAAAGCTCATTGCTGACGGCGGCAAGGTGATCCTTTGCTCCCACCTCGGCAAGCCGAAGGGCGAGCCCAAGCCCGAGATGTCTCTGGCTCCCGTAGCAAAGCGCCTCTCCGAGTGCCTGGGCCAGGAAGTTGTCTTCGCAAAAGATGACAACGTAGTCGGCGAGAACGCAAAGGCAGCTGTTGCTGCTATGAAGGACGGCGATGTTGTTCTCCTTGAGAACACCCGTTATCGCAAGGAAGAGACCAAGAACGGCGAGGAGTTCTCCAAAGAACTCGCTTCCCTGGCAGACGTTTTCGTAAACGATGCTTTCGGTACTGCACACCGCGCACACTGCTCCAACGTCGGTGTTACCCAGTACATCGATACCTGTGTTGTCGGTTACCTGATGCAGAAGGAAATCGACTTCCTCGGCAAGGCAGTTGAGGATCCGGTACGTCCTTTCGTAGCTATCCTCGGCGGCGCAAAGGTTGCTGACAAGCTCGCTGTTATCAACAACCTGCTCGAGAAGTGCGACACCCTCATCATCGGCGGCGGCATGGCCTACACCTTTGCAAAGGCAAAAGGCTATGAGATCGGCAAGTCTCTCGTTGACGAGACCAAGGTTGACTACTGCGCAGACATGATCAAGAAGGCAGAAGAGCTCGGCAAGAGCCTGCTTCTTCCCGTTGACGCTGTCATCACTTCCGAGTTCCCGAATCCCATCGATGCAGAGATCGAAGTCGAGACTGTTGACATCGACAAGATCCCCGCTGACAAGATGGGCATGGATATCGGCCCCAAGACCATCGAGCTCTTCGCAAATGCCGTCAAGACCGCCAAGACTGTGGTCTGGAACGGACCTATGGGCGTCTTCGAGAATCCCATCCTCTCCAAGGGCACAAAGGCAGTCGCTCAGGCTATGGCTGACACCGACGCAACCACCATCATCGGCGGCGGCGACAGCGCAGCTGCAGCAAATCAGATGGGCTTCCATGACAAGATGAGCCACATCTCCACCGGCGGCGGTGCTTCCCTTGAGTTCCTTGAGGGCAAGGCTCTTCCCGGCGTAGTCGCGGCAAACGACAAGTAAGAGTCAGCGCGCATGCGGGCCGGCCGGCATGGCTGGTATTTATTTAGAAATGCTTATGGCATAACAGGAGAGTATATCTCCTGTTATGCCTGTGCATAAACAAGGTGTGATCAGGGGGTACCATTCACACCGGGGTCTCCCGGTTGCGGGCAGATCTGAAAGAACTGTTGATCCACAGACGAAGATAGAGGAGAATGAAAATGGCAAGAAGGAAAATCGTAGCCGGTAACTGGAAAATGAACAAGACTCCCTCCGAGGCAAAGGCCCTTGTCGAGATGCTTGCTCCCCTGGTAAAGAATGATGATGTCGATGTCGTTTACTGCGTACCTGCAGTTGATATCGTTCCCGTTGTCGAGGCAGTCAAAGGCTCCAACGTTGCTGTAGGCGCTGAGAATATCTCCGATAAGGACAGCGGCGCATTCACCGGTGAGATCTCCGGCGCAATGCTCAAGGACGCTGGCGTTAAATACGTTATCATCGGCCACTCCGAGAGAAGAGATTATTACAAAGAGGATGATGCTTTCCTGAACAGGAAAGTCCTCAAGGCTTTCGAATACGGCCTTATTCCGATCCTTTGCTGCGGCGAGTCCCTTGAGCAGCGCGAAGCAAACGTGACCATCGACTGGATCCGTCTGCAGCTCAAGAGCGATCTGATC
>CACZFF010000041.1 GCA_902780385.1 uncultured Lachnospiraceae bacterium | reverse complement strand
TATGCAAGGAGATGCCAGTTTATGCCGGATTTCAATGAAATCGAAAATCGCGGAAACCCGCATAAAATAAGGCAAAACGCGGCATAAGCTGGCAAAAAATTGCATGATAAAAATTTTATTCATTTGCCACGGCAACATCTGCCGTTCACCAATGGCGGAATTTGTGATGAAGGATCTTGTCCGGAAAGCGGGGCTTTCAGACCGCTTTTATATTGAGTCTGCAGCGACGAGCTCCGAGGAGGTCTGGGGCGGCCGCGGCAATCCGGTGTATCCGCCGGCGAGGGCAAAGCTGAGGGAGCACGGGATCGACCCGGGCGGAAAGCGTGCGCGCAGAACGACGCGGGATGATTATGCCCGGTTCGATTATCTAATCGGGATGGATTACGCGAATGCCTATAATATGAGGCATATCTATGGCGGCGACCCGGACGGGAAAATATCGCTTCTGCTGGACCACTGCGGCAGAACCGGCCAGGAGGTGGCGGATCCGTGGTACACGGACAATTTTGATGAGACCTGGGATGATGTGCTGCAGGGCTGTACGGCACTTTTAAAAGAGCTTCGTAAAGCCCTGTGAGGACGGATAAAACGGATAAGGCGGACGACGCAGATCAGGCAGATCAGGCAGATAACATAGATAACGTAGATAACACGGACAATGGAATCGTAGCTGTTATGATAAGGCTCCAGGCTGGTGGACATCCGAAGCTGTTGTACAAAAAATGCTCCGAAAAGGGAGGCAGGTATGAAAAGAATCACGATAATCCTACTCATATGAATAATGATCACAGCAGCAACTGCCGGATGGAGTACACGCAGGTGGATGACAATTACTACTGGTCAGGAGATGGCGGCGAAGGCATGCATTACAACGAGCTGGTATCCATCAAGGACCTCCCGAAGCTGGATACAGAAAACAGCGAGCGGATAGCAGACTATGATTATGCTTACCGGTACTGCCTTAATATGGGGTATAATGCAGAATGTGAGTATGAAAAAGGATTCGGCTTTTTCATGCATTGCTTCAGGAATAACCGGCCTTATACAGGAGGCTGTGTGGCAGTTCCCGAAAATATCATGAAATTCGTCATGCAGCATATGAAGCCGGGATGCAGGATTACGATCGATTCTCTGGAGAATTTCGGCGGAGATCTTGACGCCTGATGACGCCTGATCGTCATGAGCTTGAGGATGCCGGATTGTCGGCGCCTGATGACGCTGGATTGTCTATACGGGTGGTCATGGGATGATGCCCGAAACATGTTGGAAAATGTGTGAAAAAGGTGGTGTGCGATGGATACAGGAATCAGAACAGACCGGATCGAAGCAGTTCGGGAAATCGTGAGCGGCCTGCTGGAACAGGTGCCCAATGCGTCCCTGCGGGCTAGCGGATATGTGCATATGTTCGGTGTTGCCGAGACGTGCGTACTGCTGGCCATGCGGAGGGGAGAAGATATTGAGCTTGCCGCGGCAGCGGGTTATCTGCATGACATCGCTACTTATACCACGGGGAACGCCGTGGATCACGCCCACCGGGGCGCGGAGATGGCAAAACAAATCTTGCAGGAGTCGGGGATTTTTACTGAAGAAGAAATAGGAAAAATCTGCCAGGCTATCTTTTTTCACAGCGACAAAAAGATGGAAAACGGACCCCTGGAGGAGATTCTCAAGGATGCCGATGTGCTACAGCACTGTCTCTTTGATCCGGGCTATGTGGCAAAAAAGGAAAAGGACCGCTTCAAAAAGCTGAAAAAAGAACTGGGAATTAAAAAGGGCTGATACAGTGCACTGGTTTGCAAGTGTAGAATTGTGAGTCGTGCTCAGAACCACGGGTTATATTGTGAGTCATGCTTATAACCGCAGGTATAGAAGGTATAAAATGGAGTACGTCGGGAAAGAAAGGAGACCCCATGATCCTGCAGAGTAAAAGAGTCTGGGTGCTGAACGAGTGGATGGAAGCACAGGTTGAGATCTCGGATGGAAAAAACTCGGCCGTCTATCCTTATGCAACAAATGCGGCAGACGAAGATTTCGGTGACCGCCGCCTTGTCCCGGGCTTCATTGATGTGCACACACACGGGGCATATGGTTTTGATACAAATGACGCAGAGGAGGAGGGGCTGCGGAACTGGCTGAAGAACATTGTCAGCGAGGGTGTGACCGGCATACTTCCGACGACCATCACCCAGTCCGAGGAGGTGCTGACGAAAGCCCTTCGGAATGTTGCAAAAACCGCGCGGCTGCAGCAGTCCGACCCGGCGTCTGTAAAAGGAGCGAAGATCCTGGGCATTCATTTCGAGGGACCTTATCTGGACCAGAAATATAAGGGCGCCCAGCCGGAACAGTTTTGTGTTGCTCCGGATTTGGACCAGTTCAAGAGGTATCTGGCGGCTTCGGAGGGAATGATCCGGATCGTGACCATGGCCTGCGAGCACGACGAGGGATACAAACTGACCAGATTTCTGTGTGAAAACGGAATCGTCCCGTCCCTGGGGCATTCTTCGGCGACCTTTGCCCAGGCGGCAATGGCTTTTGCCAACGGAGCGCGCAGTGTCACCCATGTCTACAACGGCATGGCGCCCTACCATCATCGGGAGCCGGGAATCGTAGGTGCGTCCCTCCGCTTCCGCAATGTATTCGGGGAGATCATCTGTGACGGCCTGCATTCTACATGGGCGGCACTGAACAACTATTTCACTGCAAAGGGTCCTGATTACGGAGTTATGATCACAGATTCCCTGAAGGTCAAGGGACTTCCCGCCGGAACCCGCACGCTTTTCGGCGGCAATCTGATTGAGCTCTTTGAAGACGGGAGCGCGCACCTTGTAGGTGCCGGAAATCTTGCCGGTTCCACACTCAAGGTCAATCAGGGTCTCCGCAATCTGGTTGAAAAGGCTGGTCTTCCCTGGCAGACCGCCATCAATGCCTGCACCATCAACCCCGCGCGCCTGATCGGCATGGAGGCTTCCAAGGGCTCCATCACAGCCGGTAAGGATGCCGACCTTGTTGTACTCGGGGATGACTACAGTGTGGAAGCGACATACGTCTGCGGAGAGAGATGTTATTGATTTGACAGGCTGAGGGGAGAGTTGAGGGCGAGCTGGAAGGGACGATTCCGGTGAGTCAACGGGGACGGTTCTGACTGACTCATTGCGTGCAATGAGTCAGTCAGAACCGTCCCCAGTGACTCATCAGAACCGCACACAGTAGATCCCTTGCTGTTTCCGGTGCATGGAGGCGCATTCTGATGACGATAACAGAAGCAATTGAGTATATCAACGCACATACCTGGAGTCAGTGGAAGCTGGGGCTGTCCAGGACGGAGGAATTGCTGAGGCTTTTGGGCAATCCGCAGAAGCAGCTGCGTTTCGTCCATGTGGCGGGCAGCAACGGCAAGGGCAGCACCTGTGCCATGGTGGAGCGGATCCTGCGGGAGGCGGGTTATGTGACCGGTTTTTATCCGTCCCCGTATATTGAAGATTTCAGGGAGAGGATCCAGGTCTGCGGCGAGTATATCACGGAAGAAGCGCTGTGCAGGATCACGGCACGTGTGCGCGGCGCGGCGGATTCCATGGAGGACCATCCGAGTCAGTTTGAGATCATCACGGCGATCGGTCTGCTTTATTTTGCAGAAAAAAACTGCAATATTGTCGTGCTGGAAGTGGGGCTGGGCGGTATTTTTGACTCCACGAATGTCATTGATGCACCGGAAGTAGCTGTTATCACCAATATCGGGCTGGAGCACACGGAATATCTGGGCAATACCCTGGCGGAAATTGCCAACAACAAGTGCGGGATCATCAAATCCGGCGCGGATGTAGTGTGCTATGAGAACGCAGCAGAGGTGATGGATGTGGTGCGGCGTGTCTGTGAGGAAAAAGGATGCCCGCTTCATATAGCACGTTACAGCAGGATCCAGTTGATTGAAAAGGGACTTGAGGGGCAGACCTTCCGCTTTCTTCATGACCAGGCTCCGGCCGCGCAGGATATAGCCATTTCTGCAGATGAACCCCTGCGTCTTGGCCTTCTTGGAGAATATCAGCTTCACAATGCGGCCACCGCCCTGACCATTGTCGAGGCCCTGAGAGGGCGGGGCTGGAAGATTCCGCAGGAGGCGGTCCGTCAGGGACTGGCGGAAGTCCGGTGGCCGGCCCGCTTTGAGGTCCTTTCCAGGCATCCGCTGTTTATTCTGGACGGCGGACATAACCCTCAGTGTGCCGAGGCGCTGGCCGAATCCCTCCGGGAATACCTGCCGGACTGCAACAGTGATCTGGCCGAATCCCTTCGGGAATACCTGCCGGACTGCAGCGGTGATCTGGCCGAATCCCTCCGGGAATACCTGCCGGACTGCAGCAGTGATCTGACGGATCGTGAGAGCGACCTGCCGGGGAGAGAGGCTGATCTGGGAAAAAAGGCTGTTTTTCTCATGGGAATGCTTGCGGACAAGGACTACCGTGCTGTGATCGATATTATTTCTCCCTTTGCAGCAGGTTTTGTCTGTCTGACCCCTGACAGTCCGCGCGCCCTTCCCGCGGAAAAGCTGGCGGCGGAGCTGCAGGAAAGGGGTTTTTACGCAAAGCCATGCGGGACGGCGGCAGAAGGAATCAAAGAGGCACTGTCCCTGGCGGCCAGGCTCGGAGGCAGAGGCTGCGGGACAGAGGACACATCAGAGGATGGGGCACTTCCGGTCGTCTCGTTCGGCTCCCTTTATATGGCAGGAGCGGTACGCAGTGCCTTTCGAAGCATTACAGGCTTGTAATCTTTTTTCATGGATCCATTCGGGCATTGTATCCTTGTGATTTGTACTACCATGATCTGTCATACCATTCGGGGCATTGTATTCTTGTAACCTTGTTTCTCGATTCTTCTCATGTTAAAATGATAGATGTTTTGCAATTATTGTTGCAAAAATATTGAATAGATTTCGTGATTTCGTGTTGTGAAACAGACAGTATTTTAGAAATACATATCAGCACATAGAACAGGGGCGGGAGCTTATGGAAAGTATTGTAAAAATGGGTGTCTCCGGGAAAAACACCTATGGGAAAAATGAGCAGAGGGCCGGCGCGGATATCTACAGTCCGCCCGGGAAAGGAGCCTATCAGGATCTGAACAGGGAAGCTTCGGTGGAAGCTATAAGTGCGGTGAGCACGGCTGCCCCGTCGGCAAAGGAAAGACAGGAAAGGCAGAAGCTGGAGAAACAAAAGGAAGAACAGAAGAGGCAGGAGGAACAGAAACGCCTTGCTGCTGAGGAACGGCTTCTCCAGAACAAGCGCCGCAGGCATTACCGCCTGATCATGAGATTCGCAATTGCAACGATCGTGATCAGTTATGTCCTGATTCAGCTCACGGGAAACCTGAATACCGTGATCGGCGCCGTTGGCAAATGGCTGACTATGATCGGCTTGCTTCTGCAGCCGCTCTTCTGGGGATTTGTGCTGTCCTATATTTTGAATCCCGCCGTGAATTCCTGCCAGAAGAAGCTGCGCAGTGTAAAACTGTTTGGGAAGAAACGCGGAAATAAGCGCGGGGCGGCGGTAGCGATTACCTGTGTGGGCGCATTTCTGGTGATTTTTGCCATCCTTTCCGTGGTGGTCTCTGCGGTCACCAGAAGCCTCAGACTGGCCAGCCTCGATGATCTGGTCGTCATGGTGCAGTCTTTTACAGCGTCTCTGAGCAGCCTGCAGCAGATGATCACGGCGCGCCTGAACGAAATGAATATTTCCACGGAAGAAGTCGAGAAGGCTATGAAAAGTATCAGCAGCATGATCGGCAATCTCTCCAAGGGGCTGACTTCCGGACTTTCGAATGCGATCGGTCATATCGGCAGTTTTCTGACCAACCTCTTATTTGCAGTGATCTTCGCAATCTATTTTCTTCTGGACGGAAAAGGTCTGGTGAGGTACTGGAACCGGGTGCTGCTGGCAATCGGCGGCAGAAAGGTCCGCAAAGAATTCCATGTTCTGGCAAAAGATGCGGATTCCGTTTTCTCCGGCTATATCCGCGGTCAGCTGATCGATGCCCTTCTCATGGCAGTCCTTGTCAGCGTGTCCCTTTCGCTGATAGGTGTCAAGTATGCCGTCATTATCGGTGTCCTGAGCGGAATCGGCAACCTGATCCCCTATGTCGGTCCCATCGTAGCCTATGGATCGACAATTCTTGTCTGCCTTATTGCCGGTGATTTCCGCCGTCTTCTGGTCGCGGTCGTAGTGCTTTTCGTGATCCAGACTGTGGACGGAAATGTGATCAATCCCAGGCTCCTGAGCAGCAGTATCGACGTACATCCCATGCTTGTCATAGCTGCTCTCATTGTCGGCGGTTCCCTGGGCGGAATCGTGGGTATGCTTTTTGCAGTGCCGGTAGCGGCATTTCTCCGGATCCAGTTTGACAAGATTATCGATACCCTGATCAAAGCCCGCACTCCGCAGAAGAATACTGCCGGGAAACGGAAAAAGACAAGGTCTGCGTCAAAGAAGAAATCTACACAGGCCTGATAGATATTTATTCCGATAGATATTCATTTTGATAGATATGTATGCTGATAGATATCTGTTCTGATAGATATTGATCCTGATAGATATCCATTATTGATATTAGAGACAGATATTCATATATAGACAATAGAGATTGTACAGATAACAGGGATTGCCGACATGAAGAAAGCTCTTTTTTATGGGGACTCCAATACCTACGGCTATGACCCCGCCGGTTTTATGGGAGGACGGTATCCGCGTCAGGAGCGCTGGACCACGATTCTGCAGGAAAATCTTTCTCAGACCTGGGAGATTCGCGCAGACGGTATGCCCGGACGCTCGCTTCCATCCGTCGGGTATGAGTGGGATTATCTGCGGTCTGTGCTGCGTCAGGAAACGCCGCTGGAACTCTTTGCGGTCATGCTGGGATCCAATGACATTCTCGGCACCCTGCGTCCCAACGCCGAAAAGACAGCGGCAAGGATGAATGATTTTATCTCTTTTGTCACAGATTTCACTGGAGAGGCGACACAGTTTCTTCTCATCGCGCCGCCCCGGATCGAACTGAGGGAGGAATCTTTTTCCGAACCTTATGTATGCGGCGACAAGAGCCATGCACAGATTTATTTTGAAGAAGGCGAAAAGCTGGCAGCTTATTACGAAGAACTCTCCGAATTGAGGAATATCCTTTTTGCGGATGCTTCAAAATGGGAACTTGACTTTGCCTTTGACGGTGTCCATCTCTCCGAGCGCGGACACGCCCTTTTTGCTGAAAAGATGACGGAAGTCCTGAGAAAAATCGATGCGGAATAAGGCGGATGCTTATGGCGGGGACACCGGGGACGGTTTTGACTGTCCCCGGTGTCCCGTGTCCTGAATGAGCAGGAAAGAACAGTTTCCTGCGGCTGATCTGATCGGAGCCGCCTCTGACAATTCTCCGGCACTTTTTTAACTGCAATTTTTGAAAATAAGAAAACGAGAACAAAATTTACATGGAAGATTTTACATTGAGAGATACTCCGGAGGACATTCTGTCCGATACGTCCCGGCATTCTGACGATGTCAGTGCTTTTTCCGACGAAAACGGGCAGGAGGGAACCGGAATGGAAGGACAGTCCTTCTCTGAAATGGATTCCGGACAGGAGAACAATACCGCTGACGCTGAGGGCCAGGCGGAAAAGGATGACAGGCGGGAAGCCAGAAGGTCGGCGTTTGTCGAAGAAGTGATCAGCTGGATCAAGTCCTTCATCATAATGTTTGCCGTCGCTCTGTTTCTCACCCAGTTTATTATTATCAACGCGGTCATTCCCTCGGGATCGATGGAGGATACCATCATGACCCATGACCGCCTGATCGGCGCCCGCTTCAGCTACTGGTTCAGCGAACCCGAGAGAGGGGATATTGTCATATTCCACTATCCCGTGGATGAGAAGAAGATTTATATCAAGAGGATTATCGGCCTGCCAGGCGAGACGGTGCGCCTGGTCAACGGATCGATCTATATTGATGATGCGGAGGAGCCCCTGAAGGAGGGATACCTCAAGGAGGAGTGGAATGTCATGAATTCGGATTTTGAGTTCCACGTGCCGGAGGGGTGTTACCTGATGCTGGGTGACAACCGTAACTGGTCGGAGGACGCCCGCTACTGGGCGGAAAATGCACTTCACGAGGGCATTGCAGACACAGAAGAGGAAGCTGATCAGTATACCTATGTCCACAAGGAGAAGATTCTCGGCAAGGCTGTTTTTACCTATTTCCGCAAATTCAGGATCCTGGAGCATGGGGGCTGGTACGAATAAAGGCCTTGAGACCTGAGCAGGACTTAGGCCTTTTGACTTGACCCGGCGTGGACTGGTCGTGATTGTGCAGGAGGAGTTTATTAATGAAATACGACGTGATCATCATCGGCGCGGGGCCGGGTGGTATTTTTTCCGCCTATGAACTGATGAAGAGAAGACCCGGTTGGAAGATCGGTGTGTTTGAGGGTGGTACGGAGCTTGAGAAGCGGCACTGCCCCATTGATGGAGATAAGATCAAATCCTGTATCCGCTGCAAGAGCTGTTCCATCATGTCCGGTTTCGGCGGGGCCGGCGCTTTTAGCGACGGCAAATATAATATCACGAATGATTTCGGCGGTACGCTGTACGCTCATATCGGCAGGAAAAAGGCACTGGAACTGATGCGTTACGTGGATCAGATCAACCTGGACCACGGCGGTGAGGGGACAAAGCTCTATTCCACAGCCGGGACGGATTTTAAAAAGATCTGTATTCAGAACAAGCTCCGGCTTCTGGACGCTTCTGTCCGTCATCTGGGCACGGACATCAACTATATCGTGCTGAGCAATCTGTACGATGAGATGAAGGATCATATTGATTTTCATTTCAACACACTGGTGGACAGCATTGAGCTTCTGCAGAAAGAAGAGGCGGATGTAGAGCCTGCTGAATCTTCATCTGCGGCATTTGCGGAATCTGCGGAAGCTTCATCGGAAACTTCCCGCTGCCATAATTCCCGCTGTGACACTTCCCGTTACCGCATCCATTTTGAAGGCGGAGCGGCAGACGCACGCTATTGCATCGTCTCGGCCGGCCGCAGCGGCAGCAAGTGGATGGAGAAGGTGTGCCGGGATCTGGAGATCCCCACAAAATCCAACCGGGTGGATATCGGTGTGCGCGTCGAGCTTCCGGCAGTGGTTTTTTCCCACCTCACTGACGAACTGTACGAGAGTAAGATCGTCTACCGCACAGAGAAGTTTGAAGACAGTGTCCGCACATTCTGCATGAATCCCAACGGGATCGTGGTCAACGAAAACACCAACGGGATCGTCACTGTCAACGGACACAGCTTTGAAGATCCCTCGAAAAAAACAGAAAACACCAACTTCGCCCTGCTGGTCTCCAAGCATTTCTCCGAGCCTTTTAAGGACAGCAACGGTTACGGGGAGAGCATCGCCCGCCTGTCCAACATGCTGGGCGGCGGTGTCATCGTGCAGCGCTTCGGCGACCTTGCCCGCGGACGCAGGAGCAACCCTGCCCGCATTTCGGAGTGCACTGTTCAGCCGACACTGCAGGCGACTCCCGGCGACCTCAGCCTGGTCCTGCCCAAGCGAATCCTGGACGGTATCATCGAGATGATCTATGCCCTGGACAAGATCGCGCCGGGCACAGCCAACAACGATACTCTGCTCTACGGCGTGGAAGTCAAGTTCTACAACATGGAAGTCAGTCTGGATGAAAATCTCGAGACCAATCACCCCGGCCTGTACGTCATTGGCGACGGCAGCGGTGTGACACACTCCCTCTCCCACGCCTCCGCCAGTGGCGTGTATGTTGCGGAGATCATATCAGAACCGTCCCGATAGATTCCAATGAGTCGGGCAGAACCGTCCCGATTGACTCATAGTAAATGAAAACTGCCGCGCAGCTTGATCAGATGCTGTGCGGCAGTTATTTTATGTCCTGTTATTTACGATCCTGTTATTTGGTGTCCTGCTGTTTTCGGCCCTTTTTTTACTGTTCTCTGCTGAGGATCTCAATGATGACATCCGAGACGGTCTCAATGTTGATGCGTCCGGTGTCGAAGCAGATAGTGTAGTTGTTGGCGTTGCCCATCTCGTGTCCGGTGTACTGCTTGTAGTAGGTCTTGCGGAGCTTATCGCGCTTTTCGATGTATTTTTCGATGCTTGTGGTGCCGTTCTCGGCGAGTTCTGTGGCGCGTTTGGCGCGGCTCTTTACATCGGCGTAGAGATAGATACTGAAGGCGTTTATGCCTGCCTTGCGCAGGATATCATCTGCGCAGCGGCCGACGATGATGCAGGGGGACTTGGCGAGCTCCAGGACGACTTCCTTCTGGGCCTTGAAAATCCCGTCGTGGGAGCTGCTATAGGAAACAGCACTGTTCAGGATTGAGTTGAGCACCTTGCTTGATGGCTTGAGATCCTCGCTGTCACGCTTGACTTCTTCAACATCATATCCGCTCTGTTCGGCAGTCTTATTTACGAAATCTTTGTCATAATAGGGGATTCCGAGCTTTTCCGACAGATTGGCGGCAAGGGTTCTTCCGAGAGCGCCGTATTCTCTGCTGATCGTAATGACCGGGCATTTTTCAATGGGAATGATTCCTGTTTCTTTTTCAGGCATTTTAATTTCCTCCTAAAATATGGCGGGCATTACCGGATCAGGATGATCGGAACCGCTGCCCTGAACTGACATGCAAAATTTTAATACAAAAGCCGGATTCTTACAAGGCAAAATCACTATTAGTCACATATGTAAAATCATTATCGGGCATACATGTACCGTGGCAGAGATGTTTTTGCCCGGATTTATTACGTTTTTTTTCCACCCTAAAAAGCTTTGTTTCCAATGGGGTGATACAGGAATACAAAAAATATTAATCGGAGTATAGTTTATCGCTTCACTTATTTGCCTCATTGAAGCATCTGTGGTACAATCATTCGGTGTATGATTGTATACGGAAATTCAATCATCGGAAAGTACTGGCGCTGAGGCGCCTTGGTAAAAGGAGGGAGTTAACCATGCGGAAACAGATGCGCAGAGCAGTTGTCAGCATACTTCTGGTTGTTTGCATGCTGGCCTTGTCCGGCTGCGGAGGCCAGAGAATGATGATGGGAACCGGCGGAACTGCAGGAACCTATTATGCGTTCGGCGGCGTGCTCGCCCAGTATATGAAGAATTATACTGGTTACAGTGTGACGGCAGTGTCTACGGCTGCTTCAAAGGCAAATATACAGAGTATCGGTGACGGCGATTATCAGATGGGATTTACCCAGTCTGACGTTATGACCTATGCCTGGGAGGGCAGCAAGTCCTTTGAGACAGACGGCCCCTGCAGGGATTTCCGTGTACTCGGCGCTTTGTATGCAGAGACAGTGCAGTTGATCACAATGAAAGAAGACATCAAGACAGTCGCCGACCTCAAGGGCAGGAGTGTCTCCATCGGCGCGCCCGGCTCGGGCGTTTACTTCAACGCAGTGGATGTCCTGGAAGGTGCCGGCCTGACTGTGGATGATATCAAACCTCAGTACCAGAGTTTCGATGACAGTAAAGAAGCCCTCAAGGACGGCCAGATCGACGCGGCCTTCATCGTTGCAGGTGCGCCCACATCGGCTATCACCGAGCTGGCGACGACCAACGGCGTTTTCCTGATCCCGATCGAAGGAGAACTCAGGGACAAGATCATGGACATCTGCCCTTATTATGCGCCTCTGGTGATTCCGGCGGACACCTATCCCGGACAGCCTGATCCGATCGAGACGATCACGATCAAGGCAACCATGGTCGTAGACGCAGATCTGGATGATGAAGTCGTCTATCAGCTGACCGCAGCGATTTTTGACCACGCAGAGGAGATCACAGCTGAGAACGCCAAGGGAGCAGAGCTCTCTGTGGAGAACGCGACTTCCGGTATCGCAGTGCCTTTCCACGCCGGTGCGGCAAGATACTTTGCCGAGCACGGTGTGACAGTGGAAACTGCTGATTGATAAGGGGGACTGCCATGAGTAATGATAAAGTAAAAGATCCGGCATACGAACTTCATCAGGAAGACCTCGAGGAGGTCATGCGAAAATATGACAGGGAGTCCAATGTCCGAGTGTGGACAGGCAAGCCTGCCCTGGCCGTCAAGGCTGTCCTGATCGGCTTTTCGCTGTTCTGTATCTGGGTAACATTGTTTGCGACCTTCCTGGAGGAGATTCGTCTGACCTCCTTCATGGGACTGATCATCCTTCTGGGATTCCTCACTTATCCCGCGAAAAAGGGCGAGCAGAAGGTCAATTATATTCCCTGGTATGACATTATCGCCATGGTGCTCGGCACAGGCGCTTTCCTCTACTACACCTTCAGTGCGGAGCAGATCATCCAGCAGGGCACACGCTTTACCGTGCCGCAGATTCTCATTGCGATCGTCGGTGTCGCGGCTCTTCTCGAGGTGACCCGCCGCAGTGTCGGCTGGCCCATCCTGATCGTCGCCCTGTTTTTCATCGTGTACGCGATCGTCTACGGATTGACCAACCCTTCCATCGCCGGAAGGCTGCGCTATCTGGTGAGAAACCTTTTCTATGCCAAGACAGGTATTTTGTCGACGCCGATCAATGTATGCTCGAAATATATCGTAGTATTCATTATATTCGGTGCCTTCCTTGAGAGGACAGGTATCTCCGAGTTCTTCATCAACATGGCAAACTGCGCCGCCGGACGTTATGCAGGCGGTCCCGCAAAGGTCGCGGTCATTTCCTCCGCTCTCTGCGGCATGGTCAGCGGATCTTCCGTCGGTAACACGGTCACGACCGGTTCCGTCACGATCCCCATGATGAAAGAGACCGGCTACAAGGCTGACTTCGCAGGCGCTGTTGAAGCTGCTGCCTCTACGGGCGGCCAGATCATGCCTCCCATCATGGGTGCTGCTGCATTCCTGATGGCGGATATCATCGGCGTGCCTTATTCAGATATCCTGATCCGTGCGATCCTTCCCGCGGTCCTTTACTTTACCGGTATTTTTATCGCGGTCCATCTGGAAGCCAAGAAATACGGTCTGACAGGTATCCCCGCTGAGAAGCTTCCCAAATTCGGAAAGCTCATCCGCAAGATCTATCTGCTGACTCCGCTGGTACTCCTTGTTATCTGGGTTTCCAAAAACATGATGACCATGCAGCGTGCAGCTGCCTATTCCATCGTCGCGGCGATCATCGTCGGTGTCGTGGACGGTATTTTCGACGGAAGCTACCGCCAGGCTATCAATGACCTGAAAAAAGACGGCTCCAAAAGTCCCGTAGCGGATGCCCTCATCGGCAACAACGAGGACACCGGAAACTGCTTCACAGTCAAGAAGTTCTTTGATTCTCTCGAGGCGGGCGGCAAGGGCACCATCACTGTCGGCGCGGCCTGCGGTGTCGCCGGTATTATCTCCGGTACCATCACCATGACCGGTCTGGCAAACGAGATGATCAACGCCATCGTCGCTGTTGCAGGCGATAAGCTCTTCATCGCTCTGTTCCTGACCATGCTCTGCTGCATCGTCCTGGGCATGGGTGTTCCGACGACTGCGACCTACTGCATCATGGCAGCAACCTGCGCTCCGATCCTGACCCGTATGGGCGTTCCGATCCTGGCAGCTCACTTCTTCGTATTCTACTTCGGTATCGTGGCGGATATCACACCGCCTGTTGCCCTGGCAGCTTACGCAGGAAGCGCCATCGCCAAGTCCAATCCCATGCGCACGGCCTTTAACGCGACCAAGCTTGCCATCGCAGCTTTCATTATTCCCTATGTCTTCTGCTTCAGCCCCGCAATGCTGCTGATCGAGACAAGTACAATGGAAGTCGTCCTGATCGCGGCCACATCCCTGATCGGTATCTTCGGCGTCGCCTCGGCCCTGGAGGGATACTTCTTCACCAACATGGGCATCGTTGACAGGCTTCTGCTGGCAATCGGCGGTCTCATGATGATCGTCCCCGGTACCATGACCGACCTTATCGGTCTGGTCCTGATCGCTGCCGGCATCGGCCTGCAGTATGTAATGAGCACCAGACATAAGGCGTAAAAGGATCCCTGCGGATTCTGAACAATGACATATAGAACTCTGACCGGAAGCCTGGTACCGCAGCCACATTCATAAAGAATTGAGATTGCTGCCGTGCCCTTGATGGACCGTGAAGAGTAACATTAGACAACTGCCTCTCCGCACAAAATACTGTGCGGAGAGGTTTTTTGTATTTATCGGGAAGGAATGAGTCAAAGTGAGTCACAAGGGACGGTTCTGAAAAACTCATTGTGCGCAATGAGTTTTTCAGAACCGTCCCTTGTGACTCATATTGCGGCTTATAAGCGATTTTTATTTCCTGAAGGGTATTGACAAAAGCAGGAAGGCATTATAGTATATTATTGTATTAAGCGAATAGTACAGTAATACAGCGATACAATGACGGATAAGAGAAGCCGACAAGTAATACGGTTTTGTAACGGAGGAAGAGATGAAGTGGACATTTGAGAACGGGATCCCGATCTATCTGCAGATTCTGGGACGCCTGCGAACAGAGATCGCCAGCGGGGCCTATTCGCCCGGGGCCAAGCTTCCGGCTGTGCGGGAACTGGCACTGGAGGCAGGGGTCAATCCCAATACCATGCAGCGCGCCTTCGCGGAACTGGAGCGGGACGGGCTGGTATATACGCAGAGGACAAGCGGGAGATTTGTCACGGAGGATGCAGAGGTGTTGAAAAATCTCAGGAGAACTTTGAGCGAAGATGTGATCGAGGAGATGTGCACAAGGCTCATGCGCCTCGGGATGAGCCGGGAGGAGATATTGTCTGCTGTAAAGGACTGGGCAGCAGAAGCTTCCGGACAGACGAAGAACAGTTAAAGGAGGATAAATGTCATGGCAGTTCTGGAATGCATGCATTTGACAAAAAGATACGGGAACCTCGCGGCACTCGACAATATAGATCTGTCACTGGAGCCCGGCAGGATCGTAGGTCTTGTCGGTCCCAACGGCAGCGGCAAGACGACACTGATCAAACTGGCGCAGCATCTGCTGACGCCTACAGGCGGTGAGGTCCTGATCGACGGCATGAAGCCCGGCCCGGAGACAAAGGCGGTTGTGTCCTATCTCCCTGACAGAGATTTTCTGCCGTCCTGGATGAATGTGGAATCCCTTCTGTATTTTTATGAGGATTTCTATAAAGATTTTGATATGGACAAAGCGGTGCAGATGCTGCAGGCTCTGAATATCGAGCCCCGCAGACCTTTCAAATCCCTTTCCAAGGGCACGAAAGAGAAGGTACAGCTCATCATGACCATGAGCCGCAGTGCCAAAGTCTATCTTCTCGATGAGCCGATCGCGGGTGTGGATCCGGCGGCCAGAGATTATATTCTCCGCACGATCATCGGCAACTATTCCGAGAATGCCCTGGTCCTGATCTCGACACATCTGATCGCAGACGTGGAACCGGTTCTGGATGAAGTGGTTTTTCTCAAACAGGGACATATCGAGCTGCATGAAAACACAGATGCTCTGCGGGAACGCACCGGCATGAGCGTGGATAATTATTTCCGGGAGGTGTACAGATGCTGACAAAACTGATTGGATATGAAATGAAAGCCTTCGGGCGGATCATTCTGCCCCTCTATGCGGCTACGATCGGAATGGCCATTATCATGGGAGTAGGCATCCGGGTCCTCGATGAGGATCTCTATTCAAATCTGCTGGGCGCCGTCATCATTATGATCTTCGTTTCACTGATCATCGCGACCATGGTTATGACAGGGGTATTGTGTGTGCAGCGCTTCTACCGGAATCTTCTGGGCAACGAGGGATATCTCATGTTTTCCCTTCCCGTGGGAACGCATCAGCTGATCCTTGCCAAGGTGCTCAGCTCCCTGATCTGGACATTACTGGGCGGTGTGGCCGGTGTCTGCACAGTCGTAGTCATGGGACTGATGGCAATCCCGCTGCAGGATACGGTCAGACTCTTTAAAGAGATAAGTATGCATCTTCGAATGCTGTCCCTGGGAAAAGAGCTGGGTGCGATTGCTGTCTGGTTCGTGATCTTCATCCTGTTCTTCGTTGCTTCGCTGATGCAGATCTACACTGCGATCGCAGTCGGACACCAGTGGTCTGCACACCGCATACTGGGAAGTGTCCTCGCATTTTTCGGGATCGGCATTGTCAGAAATACGCTTGGCGGTCTTGTGGGACAGATCGGCTATCGGATTGGATGGGCGGATTTTCTCATGGCACGGTTTGAAGGGAAACTGTTCCTGGCATGGCAGTTTCAGCTTGTGCTTATCGTCTCAACGCTTATATTGATCGCAGTCTACAGCGGGGTCACATGGTATTTCCTCGACAGGAGGCTGAATCTCGAGTAAGCAGGAGACTGAACCTTGAGTAAGCAGGAGACAGAATCTCGAGTAAGCAGGAGACTGAACCTAGAGTAAGCGGGAGACTGAACCTCGAGTAAGCAGGAGCCCCAACCTCGAGTAAGACGGAATTTTGAGCAGATCCGGATGATAAAAAAATGGTATAAATAAACAGGTACTCCCCGCGGGCTGTAAGCAGAACGGAAACATTCTGCAGATGCCTGCGGGGAGTTTTGTGTTTTAACAGATCTGTTTTACAGGGCTTGTTTTTTCTTGCATTCTACCTGCGTGGTTCTATATAATTTTAGGGTAATGTCTACAAATCACACTCTGGTCAGGGCATAGCCGGTAAGGACAGATTCGGTCCTGGTCTGACTGAAAAAAACAGAGGACATACACATTATGGCAAACATTCTTAGCAGGCTGATTTTTACTTGGTTTCTGATGTCTCTGGGACTGTGGAAACTGTCGGAAAAAATGCATTGGGAAAAGAGATGGATGGCATGGGTGCCGGGACTGCGGTATTACGCTCTCGCGGATTCTATGGAAATGCGCGCAGAGGGGATTGGCTGCGGTGTACTGGAAATTCTCTATTATCTGATCAGCCTTTCTCCTTTTGCTTTTGATGGTAACCGCCAGCTTGTTGTGGAGGCTTTGATCGCGCTGGCTGTAGTTGTCGCGCTGTATGTATACAGAATCCGGATTTTTATGCGCCTGATCCTTCTGTTTAATCTGAAAAGGCGCTGGCTGATCTTTTGGCTCCTGGCTGAATGGGTCACCCTGCTTTTCCTGGGATTTGACAAAAGATACCAGCCGCACCCGGAAGTCAGCTTTCAGACGGGCTGGGAGGCCGGCATTAAGCCGGCGCAGATTACCGGTGTAAGCGATGCCATGAATGCAGTGACGGCATCCCGGAAGGGCCTGAGCGTCCTTTTGCGGGAGCGGACAGTAAGGCATCTGGGGAAAAAGCAGTATCTGCTCAAGGATATTGCCATGAATATTCCCAACGGCTCGCTGGTTTTGCTGCTGGGCGGCTCCGGCGCAGGCAAAACGACCTTCATGAATGCCATCATCGGTTACGAAAAAGCAGACGCAGATATTTATCTGAACGGCACGAATATTTATAAACAGTACAGCCAGATGAAATACCGCATCGGCTTTGTCACCCAGATGAATCTGGTCCGCACCCACGATACGGTCTTTCGCACGATCAGCGATGCCGCAAAGCTCCGCATGCCGCTGCAGATCAGGGCGGAAGAAAGGAATAAGAGGGTCAGGGAGGTCATGGATCTTCTGGGACTTACACCTGTGGCTTCAGGTCTTGTATCCAAGATGTCCGGAGGACAGCTGCGGCGTATTTCCATTGCGATTGAACTCGTCTCGGATCCGGACCTTTTCGTGCTGGATGAGCCGGATTCCGGACTGGACGGTGTCATCGCCAGAGAACTTTTTGAAAAGCTGAAGGAGATTTCAGAGACCGGAAAGATTGTCATCGTGATCACTCATACGCCGGATTGAGTCATTGATCTCTTTGACAAAGTGATCATTCTGGCCAAGGATTCCGGAAGAGTCGGACGTCTGGCTTTCTACGGCAGTCCCGAGGAGTCAAAGCAATTCTTCGGAAGAGATTCGATGGAAGACATCGTACAGTGTGTCAACCGCAGCGAGGAAGGCGGAGAAGGCCTTGCGGATGAGTACATCGAGAAGTACGCAAAAAGCAGGATCGACAGCAGCGGCACAGTAAAGAATAAGCCGGAAGGGTCTGAGACTGCAGAAAAGCCGGCAGAGCATTCCCCGGAAGAGGCTGGAGAAAGTGAGACCGGCCTGGGACAGGACCTGCCGGAAGGAACTGCAGACGATCAGGCCGGAGAGGACGTAACTGAAGACGATCAGATGAGAGAGGAGGTGAGTTCGGATGAAGAGTAGGCTCAGATACAGAGGAAGACTTGGACAGGCCGGGCTCTACCTCGGCAAGTTCCTGCGAATATTTGTTTATCAGAATGACTGGAAAGTCCTTCCCATGGCTGCTGTCATTTCGGCACTTGTCGTTTTTGTCGTCGGCCAGAATCTGTTTGTTACCCAGGAGGGGACGGCAACAGGAACCTTTGCCCTTGTATGTGTATGTATCTGGATCGGGTTTTTCAACTCTATTCAGATCGTCTGCCGGGAGAGGGATGTGATTAAACATGAACACCGTTCCGGACTGCACATGTCCTCCTATCTGCTTGCGCAGATTGTTTTGCAGCTTCTGATCTGTATCCTGCAGACAGGAATCCTTCTGATGGTCTGCAGGTATGCAGGCGTCCATATTCCTGAAAAAGGGATCATCTTCGGCAAGGGCATCGTCGATATCGGGATCACACTGTTCATCATCACCTTTGCTTCGGATATGATGGCGCTCATGATATCCTGTCTTGTCCACAATACGACGACAGCCATGACACTGATGCCTTTTCTGCTGATCTTCCAGCTGATTTTTTCGGGTGCCTATTTTGACCTTCCCAAAGCCGCCATGGGCATTACATTCCTCTCGATCTCAAAGTGGGGGGTCATCAGTCTGTGCTCGATCGGACAATACAATTCACAGCCCATGGTCACTTTATGGAACACGCTTTTCAAGTTCCGGAATATTGAGTACATGGGCAGAAAGCCGCTCCTTGAGATTATCAAGGGGATGGAACAGGAAAACCGCGTGAATGATTTCCTGCTCTGGTCTGCGGAATACAATCAGAATGATATGTATGTCAGTGACGACTTGAATGTCTGGATCACATGGATCGCCATGCTCCTTCTGGCGCTGATCTGTATCATCATCGCGATCATTTCGCTGGAGAGCATCGATAAAGACAAGCGGTAACAGGTAATAATAGTTGAGAAGTAAAACGCCCTTTCCGGGAGCAGTCCGACTGCTCCCGGTCAGAAAGGAAAA
Source organism: uncultured Lachnospiraceae bacterium (assembly GCA_902780385.1). Classification (GTDB taxonomy): domain Bacteria; phylum Bacillota; class Clostridia; order Lachnospirales; family Lachnospiraceae; genus CAG-791. The sequence continues at coordinate 6,439 of CACZFF010000041.1, read as the reverse complement.
ATGACAGAAATGAACACAGAAAGCAATCGTCCCGGATCACTGATGATGCTCGCATCCTCGATGCTGATCTTCGGGACGATCGGTATTTTCAGACGATATATCCCGCTTTCCTCAGGCCTCCTGGCCTTTTCGAGGGGACTTATAGGTGCTTTCTTTCTGGGCGTTTTTATGAAATGCCGCGGATTACTGGCGAAGAGACAGGAAGCCGGATCCGGTGCGGGAAGTGACGGCACAAAGAGATCTGGCAGAATGCAGGACAGGATACAGGGCAGGATGCAGGACAGCGGGATCTCCCTGCAGGAATCCCGGAGGAAGACTTCTGCCCGGACAAAGCTTTTGCTGATCCTTTCGGGTGCCCTGATCGGCTTTAACTGGATCCTCTTATTTGAAGCCTATAACTATACGACTGTGGCAACAGCAACTCTGTGCTATTACATGCAGCCCACGATCGTGATCCTGCTGTCGCCCCTGTTTTTCAAAGAGCAGCTGACGGCCAAAAAGCTGGTCTGCGCGATTCTGGCGGTCCTGGGAATGTTTCTTGTATCCGGCGCAGCCGGACAGGGCTTCCCGCAGGGTAATGCCCTTCTTGGTATACTCTACGGCCTGGGCGCAGCCGCCCTGTATGCGGCAGTCGTCATTATGAATAAGTGTATCCGCAATGTCGATTCATATCTGAAAACAATTCTGCAGCTGGCGTCAGCCAGTGTGTGCATCACCCCTTATCTGGCAGTGACAGGCCAGTTTTCTCATGCGGCACTGGACAGATTCTCTGTTCTCATGCTTCTGATCGTGGGACTTGTCCACACCGGAATTGCCTATACCTTGTATTTCGGAAGTACCGATGGATTGAAAGCTCAGACCATTGCCCTCTTCAGCTACATCGATCCGGTATCTGCGCTTTTCTTTTCAATGATATTCCTGCATGAACCCATGGGCGCAGCCGGCATGGCCGGAGCCTTCCTGATTCTCGGGGCGGCCTTCGCCGCGGAACGATGAAGGGAAAACCTGTGATAAGCTGCTGCTATAAACCGACAGGACGGGAGACAGATACGAAGCTATAAAAACTTTGTGCTGACGAAAGAGAGGTATCATCCCGTATGAAGAGTTTTAAGCAGTTCATGGCAGTTTTTATGACAGCGGTTTTTCTCGCAGGTTCATTCCCTGTGACCTTGTCCGCCGCTGACAGACGGGAAAATGCTTCCATGGTCTCTGTTGAATCGAGTACGGATACTGCTGCAGAGGATCCGACGGATGCAGATCCGGGGACAGATACGAAAGCAGTTGAAGAGACATATACAGAATCGCCTGCGGAGCCTCTTGAGGAAAGATCTGAAGAAACAGACGGTGATAGGTCCGCAGAAATATCTGCGCAGGCAGCGGAAGAAGCAGCGGAAGAAGCAGCGGAAGAAGCAGCAGAAGAAGCAACGGAAGAAGCAACGGAAGAAGCAGCAGAAGAAGCAGCTGCAGAAAAGGATTCCGGGGTGGAAGCCGGGTCAGAGGATACCGGTTCTCAGGAAGATCTGTCCGGAACCGAAAGGGACACCTCTTCAGAGACGGTGTCTTCGCCTGCCGTGAATGCGTCTTCAGCGACGTATACGGTCACGCTCAATGCCAACGGCGGCGGATATTATATCGATTACAATAATCAAAATGCGCATGTGCAGACAGTCACTCATACCGGGGAGCCGGAAGGGCGGGATATTTCCGTCTATCAGATCCCGAAAGCGAATCCCGGCAAGATCTTTGCGGGATGGAGCACTTCCGCGAACGGGACGGTGCTTCGGACCGGAACCACGGTCACAAAGAACCTGTATCTGTATGCAATCTGGGAACAGGGCTGCGCGGTGACTCTGGATGCCAACGGCGGCCTTTTTACACTGGAAGACGGCACACAGAGCACCACTGTCATGGCAACTGTCGCCAAGGGAGACCGTATTTTCAGCTATAGCTTTGTCAGCAGCGGAGAACCCAAAGCTGACGGAAAGCGGCTTGCGGGCTACGGCAGGATGGTCAGCGGAAGCATTACTCTGCTCCCTTCTACCGGCGGCACAGGGTATACGGTCACAGCGGAGAAACTGACCCTGTACGCCGTCTGGATCGATGTCTGTGAGATCACCTATGACGCCAACGGGGGCGGTTATTTTACAGGACTGATCGACGAGACTGCACAGAGCAGAACGTATACAGAGACTCTCGATGCGGGTGAGAAAGTTTACAACATGATCTTTATCAATCTCGTCCCCAATGAAGGCTGTACCTTCCTGGGCTGGAGCCGGACGTCAGACGGGACGCAGATGATCTCTTCCTCCGGTTACACTGTATCAGCCGGAACACTGACGCTTTATGCGGTCTGGGACGGCCTGTCTGCAGAGTGTACGATCACCTATGATGCCAACGGAGGAAATTTCCCCAGAGAGGGAAGGGTCAGACCCACAATAAAGACCAAGACAGTTCTCAAGGGGAAACAGGTGTCTCTGCTCGACCCTGCAAACTATGGCGGCACGGATCCTTCAAAGACAAATTGTACCTTTATGGGCTGGAGTTTTGCTGAGGACAGCATAGATTTGATCAGGAAAGAAGACTATGCGCAGTTCACCGTGACAAAAGATATCACGGTCTATGCTGTCTGGACGACTACCCTGACTTTTAACGCCAACGGCGGCAGCTTTAAGAGCGGAGAGATCATTACAGATACGATTTTCCTGGGGACGACAGTCGATCTTAGTACTTATGAGATTCCGGAAAACCCCGGTTTTGTCTTCGGAGGCTGGGCGGAGAGCGATTCCAGCTCAATAATCGTTCCGGATCAATATCCGGTCGACGATTATAATGTAAATCCCTTCCTCTATGCCACGTGGGGCAAGGATACCGGCAGGAATATCAAAGACGCAAAGATCACGCTTGCCAGGACTCAGATGCCCTATACCGGCGCGGCGCAGACGCCTGCCGTGACGGTTGCCTATGGAGATACAGAAGAGAAACTTACAGAGGGGACGGACTACACCCTGACCTATTCCGATAACGTCAACGCGGGGACAGCATCTGTCGTGATCAGGGGCGTGGCCGGACGATTGACGGGAACTGTCACTAAGACCTTTACGATCACCAGGATCCCGCAGATATTGACATTGAAAGCTGCTGCATCCTCCGTGACCGCAAAGAGGACGGTCTAGGTCACAGCAGGGGGTGCCAGGGAGACGACAGACTATACTTTTTCTTCTTCTGACACGGCGATTGCGACAGTGACATCTTCGGGAGCGACGGGAACCGTGACCGGTGTCAAGGCAGGAACAGTCGTGATTACAGTGACCACACCGCAGACAACCAACTATCTCAAGGGCACGAAGACCGTTTCCCTCCTGGTCATACCCGAAAAACCCGGGCAGTGCAGATTTGTCAAATGGCAGAAATCCAATTACAGTAAGTGTCTGATCGCCTGGAACAAGGTGGCAGGCGCCGCAGGTTATCAGACCCTTCTGACCTGGACAGACGGCAGCCACGCTGTCACGAAGAATGTGAAACCGGATGTGCTGCAGCAGAGCTGCGATGTTGCGGTCAATCATGTCAGCCAGTTTGTGGTCAGGGCTTATATAGACACCGCCGCCGGACGCAAATACAGCGCCTGGTCCAATGTGGAGTACATCACGCCCTCTCCGACAAAGCTGACTGTGAAAAAGGAGACCTCGTCCTCCGGCACAAGGAAGGCAAAGATCTCCTGGAACATTATCTATGGGTGCAATGGATATAATGTCTTTGTGACGACAAATCCGAGCGGGACCTGGTACTGGAATCAGTCCACCGACATCAGTGCCAGATCCACCAGTGCCACGATCAGCAAGTACCGCGGCTCGAAGCTGAAAAAAGGCAAGACTTATTATGTGCGGATCGTCACCAGACGAAAACGGAACGGTGTCTTCTGCACGGTTCCCATGCCGGCCGCAAACACCTATATCGGTACCTTCCGTTTCTGACTTCAGTCAATGATTGATAAAAAAGCCTCATGAATGTTTGTGCGGGCACGATACTCATGAGGCTGTTTTTCGTTGTTTTTTCATGTATCTGTAAAAATAAACCGCGAAGGCGAGGTCGGTGGCCAGCCAGGAGACGGGGAATCCAAGGAGTACCATGTTTACTGTGCGATGGAAGGGGACAAGAAAAATACCCCAGGCAGAGCGAAGGATGCACACGCCGAAAAAGGTGATGATGGTGGGAAGTACCGAGTCTCCCATTCCGCGGAGCGCCGAAAACATGACCTCGATCGGGATATAGAGGAGGTAGAAGGGCATCAGAAAGTGCATCATGCGGGCGCCGATCAGGACCACGTCCGGGTCTGAACAGAAGAGCTGCTGCAGGGGGCGGGCAAAGATGTAGAGGGTCACAATTACGCCCCCCAGAACAAGGAACATCATGACGGCGCATTCCCGGATGCTCTGTATGACGCGGTCCCAGCGTCCGGCGCCCATGTTCTGGCCGACAAAGGTGGTGACCGCGACTCCGAAGGATCCTACAACCATCCAGAAGAGAGCATCAATCTTGCCGTAGGCAGCATAGGCGGCCACGGTGTCGGTCCCGAAGCCGTTGATCACTGCCATCAGGACAACATTGGCGAAGGTGTACATGACTTCGGCAAGGCCCAGGGGAAGACCCATCTGCAGTATGCGGCTGACAAGCTCCCGCGGAGCCTGTGTCTGTCCGGCCCTCTTTTTGACGGTCACCATAGAAGAACCTGCAAAAATCGTCTTTTTTAGAAACAGCAGGGCAAGCACGGCGCTCAGAAGCTGGCAGATCGCAGTTGCGGCTGCAGCGCCTGCGGCCCCCATTCGAAAGCCGGCGACAAGGAGCAGATCCAGTCCGATATTTGTCAGGCAGGTGAAGATCAGGATGATGAGAGGCCTGCGGGAATCTCCTACTGCACGCAGGGCGGATGCACCCATGTTGTAGATTGCATTGGGGACCAGTCCCAGGGCAGCAATGCGGAGATAAAAGAGGGAAGGACGCATGACATCGGCCGGGGTCTGCATGACAGACAGGATGGGGTCTGCGAACGCGAAGCAGATTATGGCTCCTGCCATTCCCAGAACAGTGGAGATAAAGAGCGATGTCCGGACTGCTTCCCGCAGAGATGTCTGTTTTTTGGCGCCGAAATACTGCGCCGCCAGAACAGCTGCGCCTCCCGCGAATCCGATGTAAAACATCATAAAGATTCCCAGCACGGACCCCGCGGAGCCGCCCACGGCAGAGAGGGCCTGCTTTCCGGCGATCCGCCCGACGATCAGGGCATCGACCGTGTTGTAGAGCTGCTGGAAAAAGGAACTGATCAGCAGTGGGAAAAAGAAGAGGAGGACCTGCTTCCAGATGACCCCCTCCGTGATGGGATTGAACACTATGGAGTTGTCGGATGAGGAAGATTTCTGCTTCATTTTTTCAGCCATGATTCAATCGATATCTGTTTACTATACGTATTGGCAGGACTCGTGTACGGTACCTGACAAAGAGATTATTGTAAGCTGCTGCCCGCATTCACATGAAGGTGCGGACAGTGATATTTTTCAGGTTTGATAATCATATATTCCGCAGAAAATCTTGTCAATCACAGATGCCGCATCTTTTTTTCAGACTTGTTTTCGGGAAAAGGGAGTGATATGCTCTTTTTCGGACACTTTTCGCAGTTCTCTGCAAGTGTCTCTGTGAAAAAATGTTTGAGTGAAAAGAAAACTTTACTATTTGTAGAAAAATATGAATCCGGGGAATATTCGGGAGGAAAGATATGTCTTTTGAAAAGGCTGTAAATTATCTGCGGGAAAAAGGAATGGAAGACAGGGTGATCGTGCCGGAGGCATCCAGCGCGACGGTAGAACTGGCTGCACAGGCCATCGGCGTGACACCGGGTGAGATCGCCAAGACCCTGTCGCTGCTGACAAAGGAAGGACCTGTGCTTGTCATCGCGGAGGGGACAGCCCGCGTGGACAACAGAAAATATAAGGACACCTTCCACCAGAAGGCGAAGATGATCCCCGGAGATCAGGTGGAGGAGCTGGTCGGGCATGCTCCCGGCGGTGTCTGCCCCTTTGGAATTAATGCGGGCCTTCCCGTCTATATGGATGAGAGCCTGCGCAAATACGAGATCGTCTACCCCGCCGCCGGCGATGACCACAGCGCCGTGAAGCTTACGGTGAAAGAACTCGAGGAGCTCTCGGGCGCCATCGGCTGGGTGGATGTCTGTAAGTAAAAATACTCGGGCGCGACCAGTCATGAATCTATAAAGTGAGTCAAAAAACTAAATCCCGTTCCGGCAGGGACTCCGATCGTAAGTCCTGCCGAAGCGGGATTTTTCTTTACTATAATCTATAGTTCCGCAGACTTTTTCTACTTACACCTGAATTGTTGAAAGCGGTATCTTATGCGGCATCTGTATTTTGAAGATGTCGTAGATTGCATT
>CACZFF010000040.1 GCA_902780385.1 uncultured Lachnospiraceae bacterium | reverse complement strand
GGCGAAAATTTTCAGCTGATCCTCTCGGTGATCGAGAAAAACCTGATCCGGGTGGAAGTTACTCTTACAAGGTGGAATTTACTTTTACAACTGACCAAATTGGGTAAAATTGGGCAAAATAATGATTTGGGCGGGCAGATGCGGTTACAGCACAGACATGGGCTTGCATTCATTGGCCGGCAATGATATTCTTTTTAAATGTGTAAAAATCTCAGCCGATGTGAATCGATGAATCAATCGGCATAGAAAGGAAATATTGACGTGATTTATCATAATATTCTGGAAGCTGTCGGAAATACACCCATGGTCGAACTGCAGAGGATGCCTGCGCCGGGAAGTGCTCGTGTCCTGGTCAAAGTGGAGGGCCTTAACGTCGGCGGTTCCATCAAGACGAGAACCGCTCTTAATATGATTGAGCAGGCGGAAAAGGACGGCCTGATCGGCCCGGATACGATCATTGTGGAGCCCACCAGCGGCAATCAGGGGATCGGTCTGGCACTTGTCGGCGCGGTAAAGGGTTACCGCACGATCATCATTATGCCCGATTCTGTCAGTGAGGAACGCGCAAAACTCGTGCGCCATTACGGAGCGGAAGTCCGTCTGATCCATGATGCAGGAGATATCGGGGCCTGTATCGATGAATGCCTTCAGACCGCTCTGCGCATGCAGAAAAAGGATCCCAAGGTCTTTGTCCCGCAGCAGTTTTCCAATCCCAACAACACGATGGCGCAGAAGAATTTCACCGCGCAGGAAATCCTGGAGCAGGTGAACGGACCCATCGACGGATTCTGCAGCGGCATCGGCACCGGCGGCACGCTGACCGGTATCGGCGAAGTGCTCAAAGAGCACAATCCCAACATGGAAATCTGGGCAGTTGAGCCGGAGAACGCGGCGATCCTGGCGGGCGGCACCATCGGAACCCATATGCAGATGGGCATCGGCGACGGCATTATCCCCGATATCCTCAACCGTGAGATTTACGACGAGATCTGTGTCACGACCGACACGGAGGCAATTGAGACATCCAAGCGCCTGGCGAGAGAGGAAGGCCTGATGGTCGGTATTTCCTCCGGCACGAATGTGGCCGCTGCCCTGAAACTGGCTGCCAAGCTGGGCGAGGGCAAGACAGTTGTCACAGTTCTCCCCGACACGGCGGAGCGCTATTTCTCCACGCCTTTGTTCGGAGAATAAGGAGCTTATCTGACCGGACAGCAGACCACACCGGTGGACCTGCTGTCCGGTTTTTATACGTCATGGCGCAATATCCCGTGACTTCAACAGCGGGATACGCCCGCAAAAAGGGAACCTGCTTCATCGCTGCTGCAAAAGTTTTCTGCAAGGATCCGGAACAGATGAGGCGCGGATCAAAGCAGATTATAAAAAGGAATGAATATGACCGGAAAAAGAATCACCAAAATCGTACTCACGGGAGGACCCTGTGCGGGCAAGACAACCGGCATGAGCTGGATCCAGAATACTTTTGAAAAAATGGGATATGCGGTTATTTTTATGCAGGAGCCGGCGACAGAGCTCAAGTCGGCGGGCATCACGCCTGCGCGCTGTTCTTCGATGATGGCATATCAGCTTTTCCAGATGAAGCTGCAGCTGGAAAAAGAAGAGGTCTATACACGGGCGGCAAAAGACATCGCAGAAGCCTCTGAAAAAAGGGCCGGCAATAATGGGGATCATGAGAATCATGAAAATCTCCAGAGAACGCAGCGGCCGGGGAAAAAGGTCCTGATCGTCTGCGACAGGGGCTTTTTTGACAACCGTGCCTACATGACTTCGGAGGAATTCAGTGAGGCGCTGCAGATTCTGGGGGTCTCGGAGGAAGAAAAGCTGCGCAGCTATGACGCGGTCTTTCATCTGGAGACGACGGCCAAGAATGCCAAGGTTTTTTACGGGACAGCGACCAATGCCATCCGGGACGAGACGCCGGAGCAGGCTGCTGCACTGGACGACCGTGTGATCGCTGCCTGGAACAGACATCCGAATTACCGCATCATTGAGAACCTGAACGGTTTTGAGGACAAGATGCGCCACCTGGTGGCGGAGATTGCTTCTGTCCTCGGAGAGCCGAAGCCCTATGAGGCGCGCCGTCGTTTTCTGGTGCATTATCCGGACATTGATATGCTGGATGCTCTTCCCGGCTGCTATCGGGAGGAAATAGAGCAGGTCTATCTGCATGCTCCGCAGAATGAGGAAATCCGTCTCCGCAGACGCAGCAGCGGCGAGGATTGTGTTTATTACATTACGACGACGAAAATCACAGAGGGGCACAGGTGCCTTGAGTCGGAAGGGCGTCTGACTGAGCGGGAATACAAGCAGTTTCTGGGCAATGCAGATTCCGGGATGAAACCGATCCATAAGACCCGCTGGTGCCTCACCTTTTACGGTCATTATTACGAACTCGATCTATATCCCTTCTGGCAGGATCGGGCTGTTCTGGAAGTCCTCCTGGGGGATGAGGAAGAAGAGTTTAGAATCCCTGATTTTCTGCAGGTGATCCGGGAAGTGACTAAAGACAGGGAGTACGATGTCGCCAGTCTTGCGAGACAGCAGGCTCAGCCGGCACTGCCCAGCGGGGAATGACCGGAAGAACTGCAGCGGTTCAGGCTTGCCCGCAGACGAGGGACTGTGACCGCAGGCATTGAATCTCTGGCATAAAAATTTCAAGACTCGCTCGCGAGTCTTGCGCGCCGGATGCGGGTTGACATGTCTTGTTTTTCAAAGACATGTCAACATCTTCAGAACCGCATCCGTGCGCATCCTCGCGGAGCGTTTATTCTTCATCGCGGGATTGTACCCACGATGAAGCGAGTTTCCCTTTTTTGCGCGCGTATCCCACGACTGAAGTCACGGGTATTGCGCGATGAAGAATAAATATAAAAGGGGATGCCCCGGAAACAGAATGAATTTGAAATCTGTTTCGCGGGACATCCCCTCATTTTTTATTTATTGACTTGTGTGGTAAAGCGACAGTCAGTCTTTCTCAAAAACGAGATCTATGGAGACCATTGCGCCGGAAGCATCCAGCTCGGTGGGGATATATCCTACATAGTGATATCCCTTTGCTGTCTGCGCGGCGATCTGGCTGCGGTAGTCCGAGAGAACGACATGGCCGGACTGCTGATCTTTGGCGACGTATTTGACAGTGACGTAGGCGTATTTTTGCTGTTCGGCGGGAACTGTGGATGTTGAGGCATTAGTGACCTTGGTCTGCTTGGTCTGTGCGGAATTGCCGGTTTCTTTATAGCCCTCCCCTTTCAGTCCTGTCAGCTCAGTTTTTTTGGCCTTTTTTTCTGCATTCTTTTTGGCTTCCTCAGCCTTTTTGGCCTTTTTCTCAGCTTCTTTCCTGGCTTCCTCAGCCTTCTTGGCCTTCTCTTCAGCTTCTTTTCTGGCTTTTTCAGCCTTTTTGGCCTTCTCCTCAGCTTTCTTCAGCTTTTCAGAGTCGCCCTTTGCTTCTTCAGCGGCCTTTTTGGCTTTTTCAGCCTTTTTATTTGCCTCTTCAGCAGCTTTTTTGGCTTCATCAGCAGTCTTTTTAGCTGCTTCGGCTTCTTTCTTTGCAGCGGCGGCGTCTTCCTCGGCTTTTTTAGCTGCAGCGTTTGCATCTTCGATCTTCTTGTCCTGCTCGGCAGCTTTCTTTGCCTCTTCGGCCTTCTTTGCCTCTTCAGCCTTCTGCTCTTCTTCGGCCTTCTTTGCCTCTTCAGCCTTCTGCTCTTCTTCGGCCTTCTTTGCCTCTTCAGCCTTCTGCTCTTCCTCAGCCTTCTTGGTCTCGTCGGCCTTCTGCTCTTCTTCAGGCTTCTTGGCGTCGTCGGCCTTCTGCTCTTCTTCAGCCTTCTTGGTGTCGTCGGCCTTCTGCTCTTCCTCAGGCTTCTTGGTCTCGTCGGCCTTCTGCTCTTCTTCAGGCTTCTTGGCCTCGTCGGCCTTCTGCTCTTCTTCAGGCTTCTTGGTGTCGTCGGCCTTCTGCTCTTCTTCGGCCTTCTTGGTCTCGTCGGCCTTCTGCTCTTCCTCAGCCTTCTTGGTCTCGTCGGCCTTCTGCTCTTCTTCGGCCTTCTTGGTCTCGTCGGCCTTCTTCTCCTCTTCCGCCTTGGAAGCATCGGCCTTTGCCGCGTCTGCCCAGGTATTGGTAATGGTTGTTCCGGCGATGGTCTTTACAAAGCCTTCCGGGACGACTTCGTCGATCGTGTAGATGATTGCCGCGCCGTCAGCTCCTGTCAGAGGGAGATTCTGGAAAGTGAATGCCCACTTTGTCTCGGGAGTGACCTCCACAGTACTGCAGATGACATTATTTGCCAGAAGATTCACGGTAATGGATGCGGGGAATTTGTCTGTCCCTGCAAAAACGATCTGTCCGGAAACGGAAGTTGTTTGTCCCTGATTATCAGGGGCAGCCTGGTTTTCAGTGTTTTCCTCAGTTGTATTTTCATTCTGCTGTCCTGCTGCCTCTTCTGCATAGACGGTCAGCGGCTGCAGAACAGGCGCTGCTGCGATTGGAGCAGTGCAGCCCAGTACCAGCATTGTGCTCAGAATTCTGCTTCTCATTGCAAGACCGATTCCTTTACCGGTGTTCTTATTGCTGCTCTTGTTCATACGAATTGAACGCCTCCTGTTAATTAATCCATAAAAATAAAAATATTTATTGTCGATAGTTACCTTTGCCGGGGTGCCCGGAAAACAATCATGCGGGATATCAAAGATCCGCTTTCACACGGCTGTCCGGCCGGGTGTTGATCCGGATTTGAGAGAATACCTTGATGAGAATACCAGGATAAGGCAAAAATCCGAATAACATTACATATTATATACTTTGAATTGCAGGATGCAAGTACCTGCTGCAGTTTTGTCAGGAAATACCTACGAAAAATCTGTGAACAAGACCGGCGGAAATATCCGGAAGATACAGGGGAAATATTTGCCGCTGCTGTTTACGCCCTGCTGAGGGGCAGCAAAAACCCGCCGTTTATGAAGACGGCGGGAGATCAGCAAAGATTTGGATAAAAAAGGAGAGGGGTACGGATCCGGGAAGAGGAGGATGTCAGGCGGATCCGGGGCGCTGTGCCGCACGGCTTTCCAGCTGCCGCATCATGTAGCGGTAGGCGAACAGAGTAAAAAGCCCTGCAGTGAGCCAGGCTGCGCCGTCACATCCGGCGGAGAGAAGGTAGCTGTGGAAGTAGATGCCGGCTAAGGCACAGAGCACACGGGCGGCCATTTCCACAACACCGCCCATCAGCGGCAGGAAGGAATAACTGCATCCCTGCATGGCGTTGCGGAAGATGAAGATCATGCTAAGCGGTATAAAAAAGACCGCGCATTCGATGGTATAGGCCATGGCCCAGGGCATGAGGGCGCTGAAATCTGTGCCCGCGGAGAAAAACAGACGCATGAAAAGGGGCAGAAGAGCAACCGAAATGATACCTGCTGCGGCGGAGTAGATGATTTCGATCCGCACTGCAGTCTGTACACCCTGCCGGATCCTGGGGAAATCTCTATTTCCGAAATTCTGTCCGCAGAAAGCAGCCATGGTCAGTCCCATGGCGATCATGCCCTGTGTCAGGATGTTCTGGATACGCCAGGCTGCAGTAAAGGCCGCGACAGCGACAGAACCGAACATGTTGATGGCCGCCTGCATCACGATCGTGCCGGATGCGGTGACGGAAAACTGCAACGCCATCGGCACGCCCATCCGCAGTTGATGTACAGTGGCTTCCCTGTGGAAGCCCCAATGGTGCCGCGAGGGGACCAGCACATGTACCCGCACCAGAATATAGAAAAGACAGAGGGCGGCGGAGAGTCCCTGCGCCATAACCGTTGCAAGGGCAGCGCCCTCCACGCCCATGCCCAGACGGACAATGAAAAAAATATCGAGAAAAATATTGGTACAGGAGGAAAAAACCAGGAAAAACAGAGGAGCCCTGCTGTTTCCGACCGAGCGCAGAAAGGCGGAAAAAAGATTGTAGAACATGGATGCGGCAAGCCCCCTGCAGATGATGAGCATGTAGCGGGTCGCATCCGCGATGATGTCCTGCGGGGTATGCATGAGGACCAGAAGGCCGGGGACAAGCAGGAGACCGAGGACAGTCAGGGCAGCGGAGAGCAGAATGGCCAGCTGGATCCCGTTGGATACACTGATCCGGACTCCGTCCGCATCTTTTGCACCGAATCTCTGAGCAGTCAGTACCGCAAAGCCGGAGGCAAGTCCCATCGCAAATCCGAGCAACAAAAAAGAAACCGTGCTCGTCGCGCCGACGGCGGCCAGAGCAGCGGCTCCGAGATAACGTCCTACGATGATGGTGTCTGCCATACTGTAGAACTGCTGGAAGATATTTCCGATAAACAGGGGAAATGTAAATCGGAGGATGACCGGCAGGATCCTGCCGGTAGTCATGTCTTGCTGCATGGGATTGCCTTTGGCCTTCAGCTGTGCGTCCCGGGTTTACTCGTCCCAGCCGTCGGTGAGCCGGATGGTCACGGCAATATTGCGGACAAATTCACCTTCCTTTAGAATGAGGTCTTCCAAAGGGGTGACACCGGGAAGTTCAAATGTATCCTCGAGTTCCACCTGGATCCACATGCGGGCTTCTTCAATGGCACTGTTGAGAACTTCGTCCAATGTATCGCCCTGGGCAAAACACTGCTCCAGATCCGGGAAATATCCATGATAGGTGCCGTCATCTTTTTGGCAGAAAACTGCCGGATAAATAAACTGCATAATTTTCTCCTCTGACAGTGGATAATATTCAAGACTCGCTCGCGAGTCTTGCGCGCCGGATGCGGGTTGACATGTCTTGTTTTTCAAAGACATGTCAACATCTTCAGAACCGCATCCGTGCTGCATCCAACCTTCATCGCGGGATTGTACCCACGATGAAGCGAGTTTCCCTTTTTGCGCGCGTATCCCACGACTGAAGTCACGGGTATTGCGCGATGAAGAATAAAATTAAAAAAGCGGGTCCTGAATTAGCAGGAATCAGAATCTTTACTAATTATAGTCTTTTGTGAAAGCATTGCGCAACAACTGTTTTGCAGTGTTTTTTTTCTAAATGATGCGGTATAATGTTGTTGCGTATCGCGATTTATGATCCACAAAAATACATGACTTCAGATCACACAAGTTTTTGAACAGGAGGTCATTTTCAAAATATGGATAAAGACATTAACAACATCGGCGGCAGCATCAGGGATGCCGTGGACGACGCTGTCAGCAGGGGCGACTTTTCGGGTCTGAATGAAGCCCTGCAGAAAACGGTGCGGGACGTGACGGGTTCCGCTGCGGGGACAGCAGCTGATGCACTTTATAATTTCCAGGGATATGTGCAGGGAACACCGCCCGGGGGCGGCAATGCAGGCGGCGGCCAGAACCGGAACGGCGCAGCAGGTCAGGGACGCAGCTACGGACACGCAGGATATTCTGCGGAAAATATGACCGAACAGTACAAGCAGCGTGCCGCGGGCGCCCGTCATCACACGGTTTTTTCCAGCAAGGTCAGCCCTTTCCTGCAGCGGAAAATCAGCCGCTCCAGCGGCACGGGCAGTATTGTCGGCGGAGTCGTTCTGCTGGTCATGGCGGGCTTTTCTTTTATAGAAGGCCTGTTTTCAGGGCTGATGAGCCTCTTCAGTTCTGTCGGGAGCGGCTTTTTCTCGGCGGTTGGGATCACCTCTCTGGTGATCACGCTGGGACTTGGTGTTCTGGGCGGCATCCTGGTCAAAAAAGGCCGGGAGCGCAAGCAGCTGGTCAGGGACTACTATGAATATGGGAAGATTGCCGGGACAAGCGAGTATCTTGAGATCAACAAGATCGCCCGGGCGACCGGTCAGAGCCGGGAGACGGTCCTGAAGAATCTGGAAACAATGATCAGCGAGGATATGATCCCTGCGGCGTGGTTTGACCGTCAGAAGACGACACTGATGCTCTCCGAGCAGCTGTACAATGAGTATCTGGAGCTTGAGCGGCAGCGTCAGGAGCAGGAAGCCGAAAAGGCCAAAGAGAAAGTAAAGGAGCGGACACTGGCAAACGGCGGAGTGGTCGTCGATGAAACGTCCTTCGTCAATGCGGATGCCGATCTCCGGCCGCGCCCGGAGGACGCGAAGCTCCCTGCGCAAGCCAGGAAAATCGTGGAAGAGGGTCTTCTGTATATGGGGCGGATCCGCGAGGCAAACCGCCAGATCGGCGATGAGGAGATTTCGGATGAGCTGCTGCATCTGGAGACCACGATGAACCGTATCATCGAGCAGATCCGCAAGGATCCCGGCAGCGCACAGAATCTCAGAAGGCTGATGGTCTATTACCTGCCCACGACCATGAAGCTCCTGCAGGCCTATATCGAGCTGGACCGCCAGCCTTCGGCGGGAGAGAATATCGTGACCACAAAACAGGAGATCAGAGAGGCGCTGGGCACGATCAATGTCGCCTTCGAAAATCTCCTCGACGGTCTCTTCCAGGATATGGCCTGGGATATTTCCTCGGATATTTCCGTCATGAAGACCATGATGGCGCAGGACGGTCTGACAGGAGATCAGATGCGCAAGGCCGCTGCACAGCAGACCGGCGGGTATGCGGGATTTACAGACGGCTACACGGATGAGCTGTCCGAGGGCGGACAGGCGGTGCAGACCGCATTTGGAAGTGCACAGGCGGTATCCGATGAAACGGACCAGACCGAAGAAGGAATCAAACTTACTTTTGGAGAATAAACAGGCACAAGTATAAGTACCCCGGCGTCAGATCAATCGCGGGAGCGTCTCGAAGGAGGAGACTATGGCAGACGAAATCAGGAAAGAAACTACAGAAATGGAAGCAGCTGTTCAGGAAGCACCTGCGGAAGCCGCAGATCCTTTTGCAGGTCTGGAAGTGCCTGCGGCTCCCTCCCTTTCTTTTGGAGAGCCGGAGGCTGCAGCCGTTCAGGCAGCACCGGCGCCTGCAGCTGTACAGGAGAAGGAACCGGAGGAAGCGATCCTCAGCCCTGAAGAGCTGAAAATGGTCGATGCTTTTGCCAAGCAGATCGATGTCACCAATACGCAGGCAGTCATGACCTATGGCGTCGGCACGCAGAAAAAGATGGCGGACTTCTCCGAGAAGACTCTGGAGAGTGTCAAGACCAAGGATCTCGGCGAAGTGGGCGGCATGATCACTTCTCTTGTGACAGAGCTCAAGAACTTTGATGTGGAAGAAGAGGAAAAGGGCATCTTCGGCTTCTTCAAAAAAGGCTCCAACCGGATGCAGGAGATGAAGACCAAGTACAGCAAAGTCGAGACAAATGTGGACACCATCACCAAAGAGCTGGAAAAGCATCAGGTCACTCTGATGAAGGACATCCAGCTGCTCGACAAAATGTATGAACTGAATCTCAATTATTATAAAGAACTTTCCATGTATATTCTGGCCGGCAAGAAGAAACTCAAAGAGGTCCGCGAGGGAGAGCTTGCGGAACTCCAGGCAAAAGCACAGCGCTCCGGACTTCCCGAGGACGCACAGGCGGCCAAGGATTTCGCGGAAATGTGTGACCGCTTTGAGAAGAAGCTGCATGACCTTATGCTCACAAGAACAGTTGCCATGCAGACCGGCCCCCAGATTCGAATGATCCAGTCTTCAGATACTGTCATGGCGGAAAAGATCCAGTCCACGATCGTCAATACCATTCCGCTCTGGAAGAGCCAGATGGTCATCGCCATCGGTGTCGAACATGCCAACAAGGCAGCTCAGGCACAGCGGGAGGTCACAAATATGACCAATGAGCTGCTCAAGAAAAACGCGGATGCGCTCAAGACCGCTACGATCGAGACCGCCAAGGAATCCGAGCGGGGTATCGTGGATATCGAAACGCTCAAGCACACAAACGAAATGCTCATTTCGACCATGGACGAAGTGCTTGCGATCCAGACCGAAGGCAAGCAGAAACGCCAGGAGGCAGAGGCGGAGCTGGCCGGAATCGAATCCCAGCTGCGCGAGAAAATGCTGCAGGCTTCCAGAATGTAGCAGGAACAGCACTATTTCCAGGTCACTTTCCGGACCGTCAATTTCGGAGATCTGTGTCATAAAGGGTTCGGGGTCCCCGGGATCCGGCGGCGGACGCTCAGTGATGATACATTCTGCGGGGCTTAATAAGAGAAAGAGAGCGCCGGCGGGGGAGGGACCTTTGCCGGCGCTTTCAGGCAGATTTAACGATAAATCGGTTAATGATGTGGCTGGAAAACGACGATAATTCGACAAAATGCGAAAATTCCTACATGGGAAATGTGAAAAATTTGTGTAGAAAAAATGTGTTTTTCGTAGTATTATATAAAATACCCTATGAAGCGTTTCTTAATTGCAGTAGATACAATATCACTGAAACAACAGCACGGCAGTTAACTTTACCAGTTCACAAACACCAGTTAAGGAGGCAACTATGAAGAAAAAACTCGCGATGCTGTTTGTCGTAATCATGCTTTTGTCATGTATGCCGGTTATGGCAGTTACTGTACCGGCAGGTGCGGATACGGCAGCAGCTACTACGGGCACAGTAACAACACAGGCCGCATCCACCGGATGGGTCAAAGTAGATAAGTACTACAGATATTACTACGCAAAAGGCAAATATTACACCAACTGTGTCAAAAAGATTGAAAACAAGCTGTTTGGCTTCAGCAAGAAGGGCAACCTTTGCTGCGGCTGGTTCACCATCAACAATGTCACATATTACGGCAGTGTCAAACAGGGTGCAAAGGGCATCGGCGTCGGTCAGATCCTGACCGGTTACAGAAAGATCGGCAACGATTATTATTACCTCAATCCTGCCAAGAACGGCGCCCGCGCCACCGGCTTTATCACGATCGGCAAGAAGCTGTATTATTTCAACCCGACCACCGGCAAGCAGCGCCGCACAAAGGGCTGGTTCTACATCGGCTCTTCCATGTACTATGTGCTGGCAGACGGAACGATTGCCACCAATACCACTATCGATGGACGTAAGATCGGCGCAAACGGCGCAGTCGCAGATCCTTACGGCTATGACAAGAAGGCTCAGGGCTACAGCAGTGAGACCCGTTACATGGTCCTCGTAGACAAGAGCAGACACCTCGTCAACATGTACAAGGGATCCAAGGGCAGCTGGGTCAATATCAGGAGAAACATTCCCTGCACAACCGGCAAGAGTTCCACACCGACCAAATCCGGTACATTCAAGGTTTCCAAGAATGTCACAAGGTTCGGACCTTACGGACGTATGGATTTCGTGGGCTCCACTGTGTTCTACACAACCAGAATCAATGCAGGCAATTTCTTCCACTCTGTTCTTTACAAGCTCGGCAGCACAAACCCTTACACAACTTCTCCCAAGGATGCTACACTTGGCAAGAACAGGTCTAACAGCTGCATCCGCCTTCCTCTGGCAGATGCGAAGTTCATCTGGGACAATATGAGACGCGGCACACGTGTCGTTGTATATTGATCTCCCGTTTTGATTTGTCTATTAAAGAAGGGATTTAGTTCTATATGAAGAAAAGAATCACAATGCTGTTCACTGTCTTCATGATTCTGATTCTTACCTGCATGCCTGCTATGGCAGTCACGGTACAGGCAGATGCGGACGCAGCGGCAGCAACCTCCACTGTATCTACACAGGCGACCTCCACCGGCTGGGTAAAAGTGGGAAAGTATTACAGATATTATTATGCGAGCGGCAAATATTATAAGAGCTCAATACATAAGATCGGTAATATGTATTTTGGATTCAGCGCGAAAGGAAATCTCTGCTGCGGCTGGTTCACCATCGGCGGCAACAAGTATTATGCCAGCGTGAAAGAGGGAGCGAAAGGAATCGGCGTCGGCCGGATCCTGACCGGATACAGAAAGATCGGCAACGATTACTACTATCTTGTTCCCTCCAGGAATGGCGCAGTTCAGAAGGGTTTCTTCACACTGAACAAGAAGCTTTACTACTTTGACGCGAGCACAGGCAAACAGCGCCGCACCAAGGGCTGGTTCTTTGTCAACAACGCAATGTACTATGTCAAGGCAGACGGCACAATCGCGACCAACACTACCATTGATGGTTATAAGATCGGTGCGAACGGCGCAGTCACGGATGTTCACGGCATGGACAAGAAGGCCCAGGGCTACAGTAGCAGCACCCGTTATCTGATTCTTGTTAATAAGAGTCATCACGAGGTTAATGTCTATAAGGGATCCAAAGGAAGCTGGGCGATTTTCCGCAGAGGAATGCCCTGCACGATCGGCAAGAGCTCCACACCGACTCCTTCCGGAAGATTTACTCTCAACCATAAGAGCAGTTATGCCTATGGTTACAAGGATTTCACAGGTTCCACAGTCTTCTACACAACCCGAATCAGTGCAGGAAACTATTTCCACTCGGTTCTGTACAGACTTGGCTGCAGAAATCCCTACACCTCTTCTCCTAAGGACGCGACTCTCGGAAAGAACAGATCAAACAGCTGCATCCGCCTGAAACTGGCAGATGCCAAGCTGATTCATCAGACAACACCGAAGAATACGCGTGTTATTGTTTACTGATTCGTGTGAAAAGTGATTTCATGAAGCGTCCCCGGACGCAGACATAAGCGATCGTAAACAGACAATCGAAAACAGACAGTCTAAAACCCCCGCGGCAGCAAGCTGCGGGGGTTTTTTGACTGTGACTTAAATGTACATGCGTGATCAGTCATCTGCGTGATCAGTTCAGCCTGCCCAGGCAGATGAGGAGATAATCACCGCGGTCAGCAATATCATAGGTCGTCATACCGAGTTCTCTGGCTTCCTCGTTGTAGGGCTCCAGCTCGGTACGGGAGAGCGCCCTGACATCGAAATCGTAACCGTAGTAGGCGAGGAATTCGCCCATAAGCTGTCCGTCAAATTCCCAGTGGTACCAGTCAATGGCAGAGTTGACCGTGGTCTGTACAAGCATTGGTGCTTTCCAATCCTCTGTGCCGTCGATCCTGCTGCGGATCCTGCGGAAGAGACGTCCGTTCCGGGTTTCTGCCATATCATGGGTGGCGGCGTAGGAGGCGCTTCCGTTGGAGAAATTGCCGACAAAGATCATCGGCTTGGAGGTGTCGTACTCATCGGTCAGTTTGAAGCAGAGCTCCTGCATGACGGCCGCTTCGTTGTCGTAGCGCTGGTTGTTGAGGGCCAGATAGCGGTGAAGATGGGCGGCCTGCCTCCAGGTGATGAAGAGGAGAAGGACCAGTCCGCAGCGGCCTGCGAGGACGTAAATGCGCTTGTTTTTCAGGATTCCGCTGTTGATCAGGTCGTAAAAGTTTTCCGCATGCAGGTAGAATACAAAGGCGCAGAACACCATCAAGGTGATGGCTGTGCGGTAATACATCACAGAGCCCTGAATGATCGTGATCAGGAAGAGGGAGATCCCGATGCAGATTCCCAGAAATACAGGGAGAGCAGTCTTGTTTTTAAAGGCCAGGATAAAACAGCGTATGGCGAAGAGCACTGTGCAGACGATAAAGATCGTGATGGGGAGATTGATCAGGGCTGCAACTCCGTAATCGATCAGCACGCCTTTAAAGAGAGCTGCGATCTCCTGGCCGGATAAAGGCCAGGCGATGGTCGTCGCGCCTGTGTGCCTGTGCCTGAGGTGCAGGACAGCCATGATTCCGTAGCCGATTATGAGACGCAGGATAAAAGCGATAAAGAGCGGGATCGCGAAGCGGATTCCCTCGAAAAACCAGGCGCTTTTGCGGTCCGGTTCGACTCTGCGCACGCAATGGCGGTAAAACAGGATGATCAGCACGGCTGCGATGTAGACCGGGGCGATGGACTCCGCGCTTGAGATGATCGGTGCGAGCAGGATCCCTGCGGTAAAGAGTACCCGGGTCTGTGCGGGGAAGGAATCCGTGCGGCAGGTCAGAAGCCACAGTATGAGCATGAAGCAGCAGAAGTAGTCGCCGGGTACAATGATCGTTCCGCCGCAGGTAAATTCCCAGATCTCACAGATGATCGGAAATGTAATAAAAGAGCACGCTGCGATCGTATAGAGCCAGACCCGGTCTCTCTTTCCGTTGATCTGGTAGAGTATACAGGCAAAAGCCGTTCCCGCCAGCATCAGGAAGCAGATGGAGAGATATTTGTCCAGGAAGGGCACGCAGGCACCGAAAGAGAAGATCTTTTTCCACAGAACGGCTCCCCAGCGGAGCTCGGCCAGCCAGATCGTACTGTCCACATACAGAGGGGTGGCAAGGTCATCTGCGCCGACTGTGCGGTTGAGCATGGAAAAACCATAAGCTCCGAACGTGTAAAAAAGCAGGGGGATCCAGTAGGATTTCCTGCTCGTGATCTTTTCGGAGAATTCTTTTAAAAGAGAGTACATGTCATATTTCCTCGTGTGATATGTATGGGACTTTCAGCGGTGTATTCCGGCGGGCGCGGCTCTGTGTCAGGGCTATGTCACGGCTCTGTGACACGGCTCTGTGACATGGCTCCGTATTAACGGACTTTTGGAATCAGAGCCGGGAGATGATGACACCGGCGATGATGATCATGACACCGAGCACTTTTCTGGGAGAGACTTTCTCCTTCAGGATCAGGGC
The DNA here is from genome assembly GCA_902780385.1 of uncultured Lachnospiraceae bacterium. Taxonomy (GTDB): domain Bacteria; phylum Bacillota; class Clostridia; order Lachnospirales; family Lachnospiraceae; genus CAG-791. Next base: position 73,976 of record CACZFF010000040.1, on the reverse strand, counting down.
GCCCATGACGAAGACCCAGATAAAGCTGGTGGCTGTGATGCAGGGCATGACGGAGAGCGGTACAAAGCGGAGGGCAATCTGGTTGATTGCCAGCGTCAGAAACAGCAGTCCGTATGAAACGATGACCCGGATATTGAGAAATTTGCTGAAAAAGCCTTTTCCGCCGGTTGTATTGGCCTGGGTCTTGAGAAGGATCTGACTCAGCGCAGTGATGAAAGCGCCGAAAATGGCAGCTGCGTAGCAGACCTGGGGAGTGAGAAGATTGGACATCTGTATGATACCTCGCCGGGACAGCCCGCTGAAAGTGCGGGATCCCTTGTCAATCGAAGGGGTTCAATCGAAGGGGATTCGGTCGAAGGAGATTCAGCCGAGGGGGGCAGTCGGTTTTTTTTGTCTATTGGGATGCATTATTTTGAGATGTATTTTTTTTGCCGTGTTCATCGGAGACGCTGACGACCATTCCCAATGAGATGACGGCGATTCCTATGATCTGCTTGATGGTGATGTTCTCGTGAAAGATCAGGGTGGACCATACAAACAGCAGGATGTAGCTGAAGCCGCGCCGCAGATAGGCGGTAGTCAGCGGAATACGTTCCAGGATCAGCTGCCAGCAGACGGCGTAGATACCTAAAATGATGACAGCCAGGCCGAACCAGAAAAAGTATCCGGGAGAAAAAGTCTCATAATTCTGTGAACCGATCTTGAGGCAGGGAGAAGTCAGGCTTTCCATGAAAACAGCAAAAGCGGCGAGCAGAAAAACATTGCGCCGTCTGTCAAGAAAATGATTGAGCAATGCAAATACCTCCTGCGGAGAAGCTGGATTTTCGAAAGCTGTTGTACACACTCTCGACAGAGTGCCTACAGCAGTTTATTCCCAGATGGGTTGGCGGATGGAGCCGTCCGGTGCCTCGACCTCGATCTGCAGAGTGGAACGGACCTGTGCCATGTGCTGCATGAGTTCTTCGCGGGTGTCTCCGGAGACGATGAGGGCGAGACGGGAAGTCTTGTCGGTCGCTCCCTCATGGTTTTCGATGCCGACGTGCAGCTTTCCGAGCTGGGTACGGTGGACGAAAGGAAATGCCAGGACATCCTCGATGCCGTCGGCGCGGATGACTCGTCCCACGGGAAGGTAAAAGGCCATATAGCCGCAGAAACACTGCTGCGGCAGGATACGAGGCATTTCCTTCTGCTGCCCGAGTGCAATATCGATCAGAAACTGTTCGGTGTGAAGGCCGCTGGAAAGGCTGATCAGGTCTGAGGAGATAAAGACTCCGCCCCCGCGGGCTGCGGTCTCAATGAGATAAACCTCGTCTCCTTCCATTATGTATTCACTGTGGGTGATACCCTGGGTCAGGCCGAAGCCTGTGATGATCTTTTCATCCAGGTCAAGGACTTTCTGACGAAGGGCATTGTCCGCCGTTGTGGGGAAGATACGGCTCTTGGCGGCAAAGGCATCCGGAATATCGAAATAAAGCGTGTCGCCGATGCAGAGAGTGCGGTACTGGTGGTCGAGGACCAGGGATTCGACTACAAATTCACGGCCGGTCGCAAAATGCTCGACGATCACCTCGTGGCTGCCGGACCAGCGTGCGGCCTCGTCATATTTGTCCCTGATTTCCTGCTCGCTGGCACAGACCTGTACACCGCGGCTTCCCTGGGTGTCCAGCGGCTTTATGATCACCCGGACGGAGGCAGAGCTTTTCGCTCCGCCCAGTTCCCTGTAAAAAGCAATGGCGTCCTCTACAGAGGAGACTGTCCGGTTGGCGAGCAGGGGGAGTCCCAGTTCGGCCAGGCGCTTACGCATGCGGCTCTTGTCGGTAAAGAGAAGGCCGGTCTCGTAGCCGATTCCCGGAAGTCCCATTTTTTCCGCGACATAGGCGACACTCCGGACAGCGATATCGGTCTGGTCAGTGATGACGCCGTCGATTTTGTGCTCCTGGGCAAAGGCGAGGATCGCGGATTCATCCCGGACGTCAACGATCAGGCGATCGGAGATATAGGGATCGAAAGCCGCAGAGATCACCGGCGCGGCGAGAAGGACCTGGCAGGTCTTCGCAGCCTGCTGGACCAGAGGGAGCTGGAAATCTCCCGCCCCGATGATGAGGATTTTTTTCCGGGGACGGGTCTGATCAGTGGATGTTCGATGTAAAACAGAGTCTGGCATGTCTGGATTCACTCCTTATATACACTTGCGGCCATGATCATGGTTATGGACAGGAGTTCACAGCCGCATGTGCGGTTCAGGACTCGTCCGCGAGTCCCGCACGGTGAAGAATAAAACTGCTCAATCTTCCGGATCCCCTTAATCGGAATCGGAGAGATTGATTTTATCCCGTATGACAAACTGGGGCGAATTGTTCAGTGATATGTAAATGCGTCCTATGTATTCTCCGATCAGGCCCAGCATGAACATGATCATGCCGGTGGAGAAGAGCAGGACGGCCATTGTGGAACTGTATCCAAGCGGTATGCTGGGGTTCAGGAGTTTGCGGATCACGGTACGCAGACCCATGAGGACGCCGAGAACAGCCCAGAGTACACCGATGCCGGTGGCCAGGCGCAGGGGCTTGACGGAGAATGCCGTGAAGCTGTTCATCCAGAGGGCGAAGGACTTTTTAAAGCTGTAGTGGCCGACGCCGATGGTGCGCACGCGCTCCTCCATGTCTACATTGATGACGCGGCGTGTGGCGCGGAGCATGAGACCGGAGAGATAGGGATAGGGATTGGTGTATTTGATCACTTCGTCCTTGACGAACTTTTTCATCACGGAGAAGTTGGAGAATTTCAGGCTGGGGTCTTTGCCCAGAAGCCATGTGGCGACGCGGTCGTTGACAGCGGAGCCGAAGTTCTTGAAGCGGGACTGGGTCTTTTTGCGGTAGCGGGCAATCGCGACATCGTAATTGCCGTTTACAAGGGGATCGAGAAGGTCCCAGAGACGGTCCGCGGGGCACTGCTGGTCATCGTCAATAAAGACGACATAGTCCCCGGCCGCGTAGTGACACCCGCATATAAGGGCGTTGTGGCGGCCGCCGTTTTTGGCAAGGTCGATGACGCCGACTTTGGGGTCAAGGGCCGCGATGCCGGTCAGAACGTCCAGCACCTTGTCGGGAGAACAGTCATTGACAGCGACGATCTGATAATCGAAGTCGGGTTTCTGTGCCACGACCTGGCGGATCTCGTCGATGACGAGACCTACGGAACCCTCACTGGCATAACAGGGAATGATAAAGCTTATGAGATTTTTTTTCTCAGCTGAAGGCATAGTAGTCCTCTCGGTAAAATAATGTATGAAGCAGTGGACGTCACTGATCACGACCTGACCGGGCTGTGACCGGGCAGCGCTGCGAAGGCCCCTTCCAAATCCCCTTGGGGGAGGGATATTCGCCGTTCAACCCGGATTTTCACGCAAAGAACGGGTGAAAACATCCGGCGGCTGGTGAAGGTGTGACTTGTAACCGGCGGCCTATAAGGAAAAGGCGGCCTGCGGCCGCTCTTCCGGGTTTAATTTTTGTGCAGATAATCCAGGGCAGTATTGATGACATACTGCTGGTCTTCCTGCGTCAGTCCGTAGTAGAGAGGCAGGCGGACCAGGCGGTCGCTCTCGCTTGTGGTATAGCGGTCCTCGCCGTGGAAACGTCCGAATTTCAGGCCTGCGGGGGCGCTGTGCAGCGGGATGTAATGGAAGACGGCGACGATGCCCTTGTCCTTCAGATATTGAATGAAGTCGGTGCGGTCCTGCAGGTCACGGAGCTTGAGATAGTACATGTGCGCGTTGTGGACGCAGCCGGCAGGTATGGTCGGGACTTCCACGCGGCCGGATGCAGCGAGCGGCGCAAAGGCTTCCGCGTAGGTATTCCAGATGGCGAGACGGTTATCGTTGATGAGGTCTGCCTCCTGGAGCTGGGCCCAGAGGTAGGCGGCGTTCATATCGCTGGGAAGATAGCTGCTGCCGTAGTCTACCCATGTGTACTTGTCTACCTGGCCTCGGAAAAAGCGGGCCCTGTTTGTGCCCTTTTCCCGCAGGATTTCTGCGGAGTCGTTATCTTCGGGGTGGCGGATGAGCAGCGCTCCTCCCTCGCCCATGGAATAGTTCTTGGTCTCATGGAAGGAGAAGCAGCCGAAATCGCCGATGGTGCCCAGGGCACGGCCCTTGTAATATGACATGACACCCTGTGCCGCGTCTTCGATCACCTTCAGATTGTGCCGCGCAGCGATCTCCATGATGGTGTCCATCTCGCAGGCGACACCGGCATAGTGCACAGCCATGATCGCGCGGGTCTTGTCTGTGATCGCCGCCTCGATCTTTGTCTCGTCTATGTTCATGGTATCCGGGCGGATATCCACGAAGACAGGCGTGGCGCCGGTGAGGACGATGGCGGTGGCGGTGCTGGAGAAGGTGAAGCTGGGAACGATGACCTCATCGCCCTTCTTGAGACCGCAGAGAATGGTCGCCATCTCGAGGGCGGTGGTTCCGCTGGTCGTCAGCAGGACCTTCTGTGCGCCGAAGCGCTCTTCCAGATAAGCGTGGCATTTTTTGGTGAACTGACCGTCGCCGCAGATTTTGTGCGCGTCGATGGCCTGTTTCACATAATCAAGTTCAGTCCCGATAAAGGGAGGGACGTTGAAAGAAATCATATCTGTACCTCATGCCGCCAAAGCGGTATCCCGAAGAAATGAGTATCAATGAAAATATATGCACTTTTGGTAAAAATCTGCAGTGTGACTGCCCCCGCCAAAAGAGTAAAAGTCGATTGCTCCGTGCGGCTTAGGCCGCACTCCCGCAATCGCCTCCATGTATTCGACAATCGCTCCGCTTGCCTTGCTGCGCGCAGCTTTTTGTCTCATACATGGGGGTCCGATCAAATGTCTGTACGTCTGTGCGTGCTCGCACGCACAGACGTACAGCCGCTTGATCGGACTTTTACAGTATAACACGAGTTGCGCATGAATGAAACATTTCTGTTTACAGGGGACGTGTACAGAAACAATGATCAGAAGAAAAGACACATAGAATTTCAGAAGTTATTTAGGTATCAATTCCTTAGATGTGGTATACTGATTTCATGTATACACTGTTGCAAAAGCGGTCGGAAGGAGAGGAGATCTACTTTGGCAAAAAAGGATAATCTGATCCTGATCGGGATGCCCGCATCTGGCAAAAGCACCGTCGGTGTGATCCTGGCAAAGGTCATCGGATACGATTTTATTGATTCGGATCTGCTCATCCAGAAAAAAGAAGGGATGCGCCTGGCAGATATCATCAAAAAGAAAGGGATCGACGGATTTCTCGAAGTCGAGAACGAGGTCAATGCTTCGATCGAGGCGTCGCAGTGCGTCATTGCGACGGGCGGCAGCGCTGTCTACGGAGAAGAGGCAATGAAGCATCTGCGCGAGATCGGCGCCGTCATTTACCTCCAGGTGGATTATAGTGTGATACAGAAACGCCTGCACAATATCCGCCAGCGGGGCGTAGTACTCCGCCAGGGGCAGACTCTGCAGGACCTCTATGATGAGAGGACGGTCCTGTATGAAAAATATGCGGATCTGATCGTGCGTGAGGGCAGCGGCGAGATTGAAGCAGTGGTCGCCAGGATCATCCGCACCCTGCGCGCGGGAGCAAAGAAATAATCGGTATGGCTGCAAGCTGCAGTGCAGCGGTTTTATGGCTGGATAATGTCTCCGGCGGACCGGGAAGCGGTCCGGGGAAGGAATTTATGAAAATCGGTAAGATTAAAAAAAGTGAACAGCCCGGCTGTGTAGTCGGTATCGGTTCTTCTGCAGGGGGACTGGAAGCGCTTCAGCAGTTTTTGACTTTTCTTCCCGCGGACACCGGAATGGCTTTTGTGGTCATTCAGCATCTGTCTCCCGATCACCGCAGTCTTCTCGCGGATATTCTGGGGAAATATACCACCATGCCGGTGATGGAGGCCCAGGACGGCATGCATGTGCGCAAAAACACGGTTTATATGCTCCCTCCCAAATACAACATGGAGATCGAGGGCGGCGTCCTGCACCTGCATGAATACAACCATCAGCACATCAATCATCCGATCGATGTTTTTTTCCGTTCGCTTGCGAAATCCTATGAGAACCGCGCGGTTGCAATGATCCTTTCCGGTACGGGTTCTGACGGTACCAACGGAATCCGCTCGATCAAAGAGCGAAACGGCATGATTATCGCCCAGTCGCCGGAGAGCGCCAAGTTTGACGGCATGCCGCGCAGCGCCATCGCGACGGGCTTTGTCGATCTGATCCTGAACCCGGACAGTATCGCCCGCGAAATGGCCCACATTTCCCGTTCCATGGCAGATGCGGGACAGCGGCTGCAGCTCTCGGACGGCGATCTTCTGTCGCAGGTTTTTTCTATTCTGAAAAACGTCACCAACGTCAACTACTCCTACTATAAGCAGACAACCGTTCTGCGCCGGATCGAGCGCAGGATCGTCGTCACGCATAACCGCAATCTCCGTGAGTATGTGAACTATATGTCCAACAATCCGGAGGAGGCACGGCTGCTTGCCAAGGAGGTCCTGATCGGGGTCACCAGCTTTTTCCGCGACCAGGATTATTTCGATATCCTCAAGGAGCGCGTTGTCAAGGACCTTCTGCGCAATGCCCGTCCGTCGGACCAGATCAGGATCTGGGTGGCCGGCTGCTCCACAGGTGAGGAAGCCTATTCGATAGCCATTCTTTTCGCGGAGGCCATGGAAGAAATGGGGATCCGCCGCGATATCAAAATCTTTGCCACAGACCTGGACGGGGATTCTATTGCAGTTGCAGGCCGCGGCGTTTACGGCGACAGCATTCAGGAAGATGTCTCGGTCACCCGCCTGTCCCGCTTTTTCACCAAAAAGGGAAACCGCTATACGGTAAATCACGATATCAGGAAGATGATCGTCTTTGCCCAGCACAATGTATTTCAGGATCCGCCCTTCGGCCGCCTGGATCTGGTCAGCTGCCGCAATCTTCTGATCTATTTCCAGAGTATTCTCCAGAGAAATCTGTTTGCCATTTTCCATATGGCCCTTAATGACGGAGGATATCTGTTCCTGGGCCGGTCGGAGTCAGTCATAGACTATGACGATGTCTTCCGTGTACTGTGTCCCAATGAGAAGATTTTCGTACACAATAGTTCGGGACGTACGCCGTCCCATGAGCATATCACCTACTCTCTGCAGGGCATTGAAAGCCAGCTGATGCCTCCGCACTTCAAAGGGGACAACTATGAACCCGATGCCCACTTCCCGGCGGGGGAGATGGACACCCGCGTGCTGGAGCTTCTGATGCCGGCCTGTGTTCTGGTCAATGAGAAAAATGAACTCTGCCATTCCTACGGAAAATGCGGGGATTTTATCACGATTCCGGTGGGAAATGTCACCCTGGATATTTTCTCCCTGATCAGAGATGATCTGCGGATCGCGGTCTCCAAGGCGCTCAAGGAGTCCCGGGAAAGCCGCGGCCGCGTCGCCTACGATAAGATTCCCGTACAGATCGGTGAGAAACCCGAATATATTTCCCTCGTCGCCCAGCCCATCAGCGACAAGATCGGTGCCGATACCGGTGTGACCGCCATAGCCTTCCTGCGCTCCTCCCAGGAGCAGCAAAAGCCCGTGGACATGGAACATTACAATATCGATACCGCCGCCGCCCAGCGTATAGCGGATCTGGAAAAGGATCTGCATGTCACGCAGGACAATCTCAGCCATACAGTCACAGAGCTCGAGTCCGTCAACGCGGAGCTTCAGGCGGCCAATGAGGAACTGCTGACGGCCAATGAAGAGCTGCAGAGTTCCAACGAAGAGCTGCAGTCGGTCAACGAGGAACTCTACACGGTCAACTCCGAGTATCAGGCCAAGGTCGGAGAGCTTGCCTCCGTCAATGATGATATGGCAAACTTCCTCGCTACGACTATGGTCGGAATTGTCATGGTTGACCGCAAGCTCAATGTACGTAAATTTACAGAGTATATTGCAGACGAATTCAGTGTCGCCGAGCACGATGTGGGACGCTCGCTGCGCTACATCGCTTACCATTTCGCGACAGTGGATCTCATAGCGCTCTGCCATCAGGTCCTGCAGACCATGCAGCCTGTGGAACTGGGCTGTGCATCTGTCGCAGGCAAGACCTATCTGGTGCGCATCGCTCCCTACCGGACCCATGAAAAGACCATGGAGGACGAAACGGCGGAAGAGATGCCGGCCGCATTCCGTTCGGTCACGGGCATGGGCTCAGGCAGTTCAGCTGCTAAGGGAGAGAGCAGCACCAAACCCGTTTCTCCCCAGACAGGTGATGCCAGGGCTGACAGCAGAGGATACATTCGGACTGAGTCCGCGAAGAAGAAAAGAACAGAATATGTCAGCGGCCTGGTGCTGACTTTCATCGACACGACGCAGCAGATCGGAGATCAGGAGCAGATTGAAGAAATGGCCAGGGCGCTCCGCGCTGCAGTCAAGTCCGGTCAGGAGAAGGAGGCATTCCTCTCCCATATGAGTCATGATATGCGCACCCCTCTGACAGCGATCAAGGGTCTGGCCCAGCTTTCGCTGCGTGAAAATAATCTGCCGGAAAACGCGCGTGACAACCTTGAAAAAGTGCTCTCCTCGACACACTATCTGACAAGTCTCATTGACGAAGTGCTGGAGACCAGCCGCATCAACGCGGGCAAGGTGGTCAGTGTGTGCACAGCTGTCCGGGAACAGGATGTTCTGGAAGAGGCAGTGGCGATTGTGGCGCAGAAGGCAAAGGCCGCGGGGCTGAACCTGCAGACCAGGATCGACGGCTGCGAGAACCGCGTGGTCATGATGGATACAGAGCATGTGACCCGCATCATCGTCAATCTGCTGGGCAATGCGATCAAGTTCACTGCCGAGGGCGGGAGAGTTGCCTTTGAGGCAAATATTTTCTACACGGACCGCCACGCAAGCCACACCTATACGATCCGTGATACAGGCCGCGGGATCAGCGATGCCTTCCAGCAGAAAATGTTCATGCCTTTTGAACAGGAAAATGATATGGACAACAGCCTGCGGGACGGCACGGGACTGGGACTTTATATCTGCCGGAATCTGATCGACCTGCTGGGCGGCACCATCACCTGTCACAGCAAGCTGGGGCGGGGAACGACTTTTATTGTGACACTGGAATACGACCTGGCGTCGCCGGAACAGATCCGCACGCAGAACCGCCGAAGCTCCACCATCGAGGGACGCCTTCTGTACGGCAAAAATATTCTTGTCGCGGAAGACAATACCCTCAACGCCGAAGTTATCATGAAGATTCTGGAGACCAGAGGTGTCCATGCGGAACTCGCCAGGGACGGCGAGGAGGCACTGGAGATCTTCGAAAACAGCGGTCCTTACCATTTCCAGGCAATCCTCATGGATGTCATGATGCCGATCATGGACGGCCTGGAGGCTGCCAGGGCGATCCGCGCCTGTTCTCTGCAGGATGCTGCCACAATCCCGATCGTGGCCCTGACCGCAGATACAGATCCTGCCAACGAACAGAAATGCCTCGAGGCCGGCATGAGCGCCTGCCTGAGCAAACCCATCGATACCGCACAGCTTTTCTCGACCCTCTACAAAGAGATGCAGAAGACACAGGAAATGACAGAGGAGTCCGAAGAGTGAAAAATATCGTCGATACGATATTTTTCACTCCGGATGTTTGTGCCGCGAAGGAAGAAGGGGACGGTTCTGTGTCTCCTTTTCCCCGGGAAACAGGAGACACAGAACCGTCCCCTGTCTCCTCCCTGATTTCAAAGTCCATATACGAAAGAGGTATGCTCCCTTTCAGGCAACTGACTTTTCGGCTTTCTGCCTGTCTGCCTGAAAGGGAGCATATCAGAATAACCACCGCTTCTCTTTTTCATGTTTTTTTAACAAAGATTTAATGGGAATATAGTTTGACTTGTGCTATTATCATTAGAACAGATACGGTGATACCGGCAGTGTTCCCTTTCGGAAAGGGGTAATGCAATGTCATTTACAGACTGCCAATACGAGGTACTGCTCTTGTCTGTCAGGTATTTACAAGGAGGAATTAATAGCAATGAAGGAAGTAAAACCTCCCCAGAGGTCAATGTTGTATTATAGTCTGCTCGTCATCCTTATAATGATGATCGTCAATGCCTTTGTCATGCCGTCCCTGCAGCGCGCTTCCATCAAGGAGGTGGGCTATGAGACCTTTATGCAGATGACAGAGGACAAGAAGATTGAATCTGTCGAGCTGAGAAATAATGATATCCTGTTTACGGACAAGGAAGGAACCGTCTATTGCACCGGTTATGTGACCGATGACGGCCTGACTCAGCGCCTGTATGAGGCGGGAGCGACATTCCGCAGAGATATCATTCAGGAAGCTTCGCCGATGGCGGCCTTTCTGCTCAACTGGGTGCTGCCGATCGCGATTTTCGGCGGACTCGGTTATTACCTGAACAAAAAGATGATCGACCGGGCCAACGGCGGCGCTTCGTCCATGATGTTCGGCATGGGAAAGAGCAATGCCAAGATCTATGTCAAATCGACAGAAGGTATCCGCTTTGCCGATGTTGCCGGCGAAGAGGAAGCCAAGGAAAATCTGATGGAGATCGTGGAATATCTGCACGATCCCGGAAAATATAAGGAAATCGGCGCGACCATGCCCAAGGGTATCCTGCTCGTGGGCCCTCCCGGAACCGGCAAGACCATGCTGGCCAAGGCGGTTGCGGGCGAATCAAACGTCCCCTTCTTTTCCATGTCGGGCTCGGAATTTGTCGAGATGTTCGTCGGTATGGGCGCGTCCAAGGTGCGCGATCTCTTCAATCAGGCCAAGGAAAAGGCACCCTGCATCGTCTTCATCGATGAGATCGATGCCATCGGCAAAAAGCGTGACGGTAGCGTCCTGGGCGGCAATGATGAGCGTGAGCAGACTCTGAACCAGCTGCTGACCGAGATGGACGGCTTCGAGGAAAACCTGGGTGTCGTCATCCTGGCGGCGACCAACCGTCCCGAAGCGCTCGATCCGGCTCTCACAAGACCCGGCCGTTTCGACCGCCGTGTGCCCGTTGAGCTGCCCGACCTGCAGGGCCGTATCGATATCCTCAAGGTCCACGCAAAGAAGATCAAGATCGGCGGAGACGTCGATTTCGGCAAGATCGCCCGCATGGCGGCAGGCGCCTCCGGCGCCGAGCTGGCCAATATCGTAAATGAGGCTGCCCTGCGCGCTGTCCGCGACGGCCGCAAATTCGCCAATGAAGCGGATATGGAGGAGAGCATCGAGGTCGTCATTGCCGGCTATCAGAAAAAGAACGCGATCCTGACCGACAAGGAAAAGCTGATCGTTTCCTACCACGAGGTGGGACATGCCCTGGTGGCGGCAATGCAGACACACAGCGCGCCGGTGCAGAAGATCACCATTATTCCCCGCACTTCCGGCGCCCTTGGCTACACCATGCAGGTCGAGGAGGAAGGCAATCACTATCTGATGAGCAAGGAGGAGATCGAGAACAAGATCGCCACACTCACCGGCGGCCGCGCCGCCGAGGAAGTGGAGTTCGGCTCTGTCACGACCGGCGCCTCCAACGATATTGAGCAGGCCACAAAACTTGCCCGCGCTATGATCACCCGCTACGGCATGAGCGACGAGTTCGACATGGTCGCTATGGAGACTGTCACAAACCAGTACCTGGGAGGCGATACCTCTCTGGCGTGCTCCGCCGAGACCCAGGCCCTGATCGACCGCAAGGTCGTCGAGCTCGTGCGCACCCAGCACGAAAAAGCGCTGAGGATTCTCCGCGAGAATAAGCCTAAACTTGACGAGATTGCAGAATACCTGTATTTTAAAGAGACCATAACCGGTGACGAGTTCATGGCGATCCTGAACAGAAAGCCTGAACCTGCGCGTATCGGTACGACAGACCAAGAAGTTTGTGAAGAAGAGGAGGATAGAGTATGATACCGGAGCAGACGATTGAATTCAGATATGACACCCAGCTTCTGATCGACGGATACGAGGACCTGGACGAGGACGAGGTCTTCGATTATATTGTCGAAAATTTCAAGGGCGACAGCCTGCTGGCAGTCGGCGGAGACGGTGACCCGATCAAGATCCACTATCATACCAATGAGCCCTGGCTGGTACTTGAATACTGCCGTTCGCTGGGTGAAATCTATGATATAGTCGTAGAGGACATGGATCGTCAGGCAAGAGGCCTGCAGGGCTGATCCGGCTTAAGATACTTGAGATTACTCAAGATATAGATACTTAAAATGATATAGATGCTCTGATGAGCCTCGGGGACGGTCCGGACCAACTGCTCTTTTTCGCGCGCTTTTCGCGAAAAACCCGAGTTAAACGGCGAAAATCGCGCGCACAGCGCATTGGAATGCGATTTTCGCAACGTTACTTGTACACGCCCCCTCGAAGGGCGTGTACAGTGACTTTTCGTTGCGGCGGACGGAAGGTGCCGTTATAATGGGAATGACCGGCGTCAGGATCTGCTTTTGGTCATTTTTTACGGAGATCGTGCGCGGGATAGTGGGACAGGCCAGAGGGGGAGGAAGATATGCAGATTACCAAAATAGTAATTACCGGCGGTCCCTGCGCAGGAAAAACGACCGGAATGGGAAAGATTCAGAGGGAGTTTTCCAAACGGGGCTATACTGTTTTGTTTGTTCCGGAGACGGCGACAGAGCTGATCACCGGCGGAGTGGCGCCCTGGACCTTGGTCAGCAATGAAGAATATCAGAAATGCCAGGTTTCTCTGCAGAAGAGAAAAGAAGAGATTTTTGAGCGGGCAGCCACGAAGATGAATGCCGAAAAAGTACTGATCGTCTGTGACCGCGGCGTGATGGACAACAAGGCCTATATGAATGACATTGAATTTGAAAATGTTATGGGAGAGCTGGGGCTCAGCGAGGTCGAGGAGAGAGACCAGTACGATGCGGTCTTCCATCTCACGACGGCGGCCAAAGGAGCACTGGAGGCCTATACACTGTCCAACAACGGGGCCAGGATCGAGACACCGGAGCAGGCGATCGCGATTGATGATCTCCTGATCTCCGCATGGACAGGGCATCCTCATCTGCGTGTGATCGACAACTCCACCTCCTTTGAGGGCAAGCTCAACAGGCTGATCGAGGAGATCGCGTCCTTCCTTGGGGAGCCGATCCCTCTGGAAGTGGAGCGCAAATATCTGATCCGCTATCCGGACCTGAAAAAACTTGAGGAAAAGCCCAACTGTAAAAAGGTTGAAATCGTTCAAACCTACCTGCACAGTATCGGCGATACCGAGGTGCGTGTCCGCCGGCGCGGCAAAAACGGAAGATACATATATTACCGGACGGAGAAGAAACGTGTCTCAGACACGGCCAGGACAGATGTTGAGAGAAGGATCTCACAGGAGGAATATGTGGAATATCTGATGGAAGCAGATCCGTCCAGAAGGCCGATTCACAAGACCCGCTACTGCCTGACTGAGAATAACTGCTACTACGAAATCGACGTGTATCCGGAGTGGACAAAACAGGCAGTCCTGGAACTGGAGCTTCTCACCGAAGACCAGGAGGTAACCTTTCCGGAGGATATCATCATTATCAGGGAAGTCACCGCGGATAAAGCGTACGGAAATCACGCGCTTGCGGCACAAATGCCTGAAGAAGACTAATCGTATCATGTCTATGCCCCGGTGATATACCCCTGCCGGGGGCGTAAACATGGATACTGCAAAAATGCTGACAAAAAAAGGGGAATGAATGTCGAATAATAAAAGGGAGTATACAAGGAGCTTAACAAGGAGATTTACAAGGAGGTTTCTGTCTCTGCTGCTGGTTCTTGCGATCATGATTTCCGCGGCGGGAGTAAACCCGGCACTGGGCCGGGCTGCAGGCACAGTGAAAGCCGGGGCAGCATCAAAGACCAGGGTCGTGGTTCTGGACCCGGGGCACGGCGGCCGGGAAAAGGGCGCCTGTTATTATGGCATGCAGGAAAAAACACTCAACCTGAAAATCGCCAGGTACTGTAAAGAGGAACTGCAAAAATACGCAAATGTCAAGGTCATCATGACACGTACTTCTGACAGGGCAGTCAGCAGCGCCGGTGAGTCCGCCGATCTAAAGGACCGCAGCCTTATTGCCAGGAAAAACAATGCCGATCTTTTTGTCTGCCTGCACAATAATGCCTATGGAACAGGCGAGAGCAAGGCGACCCACGGTGTGCGGGTTTATTATCAAAATAACAGTTTCTACGCCTCTGTCGGCGCACAGTCCCGAAAACTTGCGCAGATTCTCTGCGGGCGCATTGCCGGATGCGGCCTGACCAACGGCGGCCCCCGCACCAGGCACAGCGATAACAAAAGCCGCCGTGATCCAAGCGGCAAAAAGGGTGATTACTACGGTGTTCTTTTTTACAACAAGACTTACAAAATCCCCGCCGTCATCGTGGAGCACGCCTTCATGTCCAATAAGGGCGATGCGGAAAAGCTCAGGAGCGAGGCATTCCTCAAACGTCTCGGACAGGCGGATGCCGCGGGAATTGCGCAATATCTTGGCCTGAAAAGGACCGGAAAATATATCACCGGATGGCACAGATCCTCCGGAAAAATATACAATTACGACAGCTATGGCTACAAGCGGACCGGCTGGCAGGTCATCAATAATAAAAAATACTATTTCAGCGTCAAGGACGGGCATATGCTGACCGGCTTCCAGACAATCGGAAAGAAACGGTACTATTTCAGTACCAAAGACGGTCATATGCTGACCGCTTTCCAGACGATCGGAAGGAAAAAATACTATTTCAGTGTCAGGGACGGCCATATGCTGACCGCCTGGCAGACCATCGGCAATAAAAAGTATTATTTCAGTGTCAAGGATGGTCATATGCTGACCGGACGTCAGAAGATCGGGAACAGGACGTATACCTTCACCGGGAATGGTGTACTGAAAAAATAAAGACACATCAGGACAGGAGTTTCATATGCAATTAGTAGTGAAAAATGAGGAGACAGATTTCCGCGCAGCACTCATCGTAGACATCCTTACAGCAAAAGGCTGGACCATCTCCTTTGCGGAGTCCTGTACAGCAGGCCTGGCCGCGGCGCATCTGGTAGACATCCCGTCTGCATCCAATGTTTTTAATGCGTCCTTTGTGACCTACGCCAACGATGCCAAAGTCAAGTACCTCGGCGTTTCCGAAGAGACAATAGCAGCAAAAGGCGTTGTCAGCGAGGAAGTCGCGATCCAGATGGCAATCGGCACTGCCCGTGCCAACAATGCCCAGGTCGGCGTGGGCATCACCGGCATCGCCGGCCCCTCCGGCGGCACACCCGAAAAGCCTGTGGGCATGGTCTGCTTCGGCTTCTACATTGACGGCAAGACCATGACGACTACCAGACAATTCGGAGATCTGGGCAGAGATGCTGTCCGCATCGCCAGTGTGGAATATGTCTACAGCTTCCTGGCAACTATGCTGCCCCGCCTCACGGGCATGAAATTTCAGGCATAAAATGAGTCACAAGGGACGGTTCTGATTGACTCATTGCAAATTTTGAATGAGTCGCAAGGGACGGTTCTGGCGGCCTCATTGCAAATCTTGAATACAGCAGATGCAACAATGACCCGGAGAAAAACATCCGCAGACAACAGGCGGCAGAAGAGCGGCCGGAAAGGGAAAACCATGGGTAAGAATCTTGAAAACGCAAAAATAATCCGCAATGATCCGGATGCGCACTATAACTGCGCACAGGCCGTGCTGTGTGCCTTTGCAGAGGACTGCGGCATCACAAAAGAGCAGGCATGCGGTATCGGCGCCAACTTCGGAAACGGAATGAAAATGGCGGCAACCTGCGGCGCCGTGACCGGCGGCCTCATGGTCCTGGGAATGATGGGCATCGATGATGCTCCCACGGTCGGGGCTTTCCTCCGCACCATCCGCGAAAACCACGAGGGCTATCTTGACTGCGGCGATCTCCTCAGGATCAACAAGGAAAAGGGCGGCAAACGGAAACCCCATTGCGACGGAATGGTTTATGAAGCAACTGAGCTTGTGGAAAAGATCATCGCGGAGCGCAAGGCCTGATGAAAAGGGTATTCCCTGATTTTCAGCGAAAAAGAAATGGAGTAAAAGAAAAATGGTTCGCAGACCCTCAGGGAATGCGAACCTGTTTTATGATACAATACCCGTCTCATTGTATAAGTCTGTTTTTAAGCGATCATTGAAAATTAACTGGCATTGAAAAGCGGTTTATTTTGATCTGGGGAGAGGCAGTTTCAGTGCTTTCAGCAAGGTCTTCTGCTCCGGCGTGATCCGATAGCTCTCGACTGCTTTCTGGATCGTCTTGTTGTGGGTCCAGGGCTCCAGACGCTTGTTCTCTATATAAGGGAGGACAGTGTCATACTGTTTGGCAAGTGCTGTCGCAAAATACCAGGCAATCATCATCCGCACATAATATTCCTCCGACTGCACGGCTGCGACCATTTCCGGGTAGGAGGGGTCAAATGCATGGTCCAGGAAATGCTGCATCAGCATGCCGATGGCGAAGCGGACGGTGTAGGTCTGACCAGAGCAGATCCACTTTCGGATATAGGGGAGCAGCAGCTCGTGATTCTTTTTAAATATTCCGGGGGACATCTGGTCGCAGGTGGCCCAGTTGTCTACATAGGGCAGGAACCGCTCAATCTGTTCAATGCAGGTGCCGAAATCTTTTTCCTCTGAAATGACAAAAGCGTGCAGCTGGTTTTCATCGAAATACCGGTGCGGGAGATCGGAAAGGAAAGATTCCAGGACGGAGCCCTGCCTGATTCTTCCGGTGGAAGGATCTCTTTCCGCCTTGTATAGCTCTTTTGCGTATTTTCGCAGATTTGGTGTGCGGATGCCGATGAAGAGCTCGTCGGAAACATTGGGAATGAGCTTGCTCTGGAAATCGCGGTATTTTGTGTCCTGCATATCGAAAAGCCTGTAGAGGATCGGGGACGGATCAGCCATTTTTTTCTCCCTTATTATCTCTTTCCCGGTTTTCCAAACCACAATTTTTCGAACTGCTGTGGATTCGGTCGGGACGCAATGTTCCATGCCGACAGGTTCGCAAACGCAGGGCGTTTGCACAGCTCCGAAGGAGATGTTATTGTCGCGGCGTTCGCCGTATACAGCCAAATCAACAGATTGCCGCTTACGAGCCAGCTCGACGCGTCTCACTGTTGCTTTGTCTGTGCATGGCTCATTGCTTACGCGCAGATCACAGGCGAAGCCGGGACAGAAACATTTTCTTTAAGAATATGACTGTATTTATTATAACAGTTTTTTGGCAGGAGTGCCTCAACACTGTTTTGGCAGGAGTGCCCCGGCACAGAGAGGCAAAAGGAAAAATTTCGAGTAATATTCGGGAAGGTGATCTGTATGCGGCAGAAGATGCTGTCGGAGGCGCTGAAGGAGCGCTTTGGCACAAAAGTGTATAAGCTGTCTATGACAAGCGGCTGTACCTGTCCCAATCGGGACGGCGGGCTGAAAAACCTGACCGCCGATCCGGAAAGCACTGCCGGCAAAGCGGCAGGAAATGATGAAAAAAGCGGTACCGGGTATGGAGGATGTACTTTCTGCTCGGAGGGCGGGTCCGGCGAATTTGCCGCTCCCTTTCTGCCTCCGGAGGAACAGATCCGTCTGGCAAGACAGCGGGTGGACGCCAAGTTTCCTGCCCGCATTCCGGTGTCGGAACGCAGATATATCGCCTATTTTCAGTCCTTTACCAACACCTATGCCAGGAACAGGGAGGAGCTGGAGCGCCTGCGCAGACTCTATACGGAAACCATACGAAGACCGGAGATCACTGCCCTGTCGATTGGAACCCGGCCCGATTGTCTGCCTCCTGAAATACTGGAAATGCTTCGGGAACTCAAGGCGGCCGAACCGGCAAAACCGGTCTGGGTGGAACTGGGCCTGCAGACCATTCATGAGCGGACTGCAGAGAGGATCCACCGCGGCTACCGCCTTCCGGTCTTTGAAAAAGCTGTCCGGGATCTGAAGGAGATCGGCGTCGAAGTGATCGCCCATGTGATTCTGGGATTGCCCGGAGAGAGCCGGGAAGAAATGCTTGAGACGGTTCGATACCTGGGGAAAATGAAACCTGCCATAGACGGGATCAAACTTCAGCAGCTGCAGATCCTGCGCGGCACGCAGATGGCTGCTGAATATGAACAGGATCCATTTCCCATTATGACCCTGGAGGAATACTGTTCCCTGATCTGCGACTGTCTGCGGATTCTGCCCGATGAAATTGTCGTGCACCGCCTCACCGGAGACGGCCCCAAATCCATGCTCCTTGCGCCGGCCTGGTCGGCGGACAAAAAGCGTGTATTGAACACCATGAGAAAAGCGATCTCAGAACTATAGCCCCATAGCAGGGTACAATGGCATCAGGTGAGCCAGCAACAATTGATATAATTATTGCTATAAAAATAGCAAAAACAGTAGAAACGTCCATTTCGGGCGAGTATAATGAAGGGCGTCGGCTGTTTCAGGTAAAGAGGCAGCCGGCGCTGGTTTATGTACAGATACCTGCAGAATAAAGAGTGAAAAATATTGCCGATGCAATATTTTTCACTCCGGATGTTTGTGCCGGAGCACAAACATCCTATGATGTCAACGAGAAATCGTCTTCACGAATTTCTCGTTGACGATGCCTTCGCACTGAAGTGCTCCGGCATGTTTTGGAAGAGTGAAAAATATTGCCGATGCAATATTTTTCACTCCAGAGCTTTGTGCCGCGAGGCGGCCCAAAGCTCCGCTGATCGCATCGGAGAAACCCGTTCCGGGCTTTCTCCTCGCGCTGCCGCTCTTATGAGCGGCACGGTCGGAAGAAAAGGAAACAGTAATGTCAGGGGAAAGATAATGTTTTGGGTAAGGGCTGCAGGTACCTAGAGCAACATCATAGAGGAAAGGAGTAACAAACAAAATGAAAAAGTACTTATCTGAGATGATCGGAACATGCGTACTGGTCTTCATGGGCTGCGGAACCGCCATGCTCGTGGGCTGCGATGCGGCTTCAGGCAGCGGATACCTTCTCACAGCTCTGGCCTTCGGTCTGTCCGTCGTTGCCATGGCATATTGTGTCGGTAATATTTCCGGCGGCCACTTCAATACAGCTGTCACACTGGCTATGCTGATGCGTCAGGCAATCTCTCTCAAGGACGCCATTCTCTACTGGATCTTCCAGGTCATCGGTGCCTTTATCGGCACAGCTCTGCTGGCAGTCATCTTTTCTGCGGGACAAGTGACCGATATGACCGGCGGCTTCGGCAGCAACGGCCTGGCAGGCGTGAACGGAAGCGCTGCAGCCGGACTTGCGGTTGAGATCATCCTTACATTTATCTTCCTGATGGTCATCCAGGGCGTCACTTCTCCTAAGTTCAATCACGGATCCTTTGCAGGATTGATCATTGGTCTGTCACTTACCTTTGTCCACATTTTCGGTATCGGCCTGACAGGAACAAGCGTCAACCCTGCCCGTTCCATCGCTCCTGCCTTCATCGCCGGGATCAGCGGAAATACCGCTCCTCTGGGCGCCCTCTGGGTATTCATCGTCGGACCTCTGGTCGGCGCAGCACTGGCAGCAGTGGTCTATCCTCTTCTGGAGAAAGAAGATTGAAAAAAACGCTTCAGGGTGCCGCTCTGGCGAGCGTCATGATTGGAGGAATGATTCTTCTGCCTGCCGCAAAAAGCACAGAACAGGATGGTGGATAAACACACGGCAATAATGTCAGCTATTTTATAAAAAAAGCCGCGGCTGTAGATGATACAGCTGCGGTTTTCTGTATTTACAACTAACAGGATGGATGCGGAAAGATGTACACCCGGTCAGCAAGCGAATATAAAGCAGATGTGTGTTATAATCTGGACGTGAAGGGAATCGCATTCACAAGCGGAACAGTGCAGAGCAGGGCATGAGGAGTAACAGGCTATGGCTGCAGTAAGCGTTTATTGTCTGGCATATAATCATGAGAAATATATACGCAGGGCGCTGGAGGGAATGGTCCGGCAGAAGACGGATTTTGACTTTGAGGTCATTGTACACGACGACGCCTCCACGGACGCGACAGCGGCCATCATCCGGGAATATGCTTTGAAATTTCCGGCAATAATTAAACCGGTCTGCCAGACAGAAAACCAGTGGTCCAAGGGCATCAGCATCGTGGAGACCCATATCCGCCCGCGAGTCACCGGAAGGTACATGGCGATCTGCGAGGGGGATGATTACTGGACAGACCCCTGCAAACTGCAGAAGCAGTATGATTATATGGAAGCACATCCGGACTGCACCTTCTGCTTCACAAACGCGGTGATCCGCAACGAAGAAGCCCGGACCCGCAGGACCTTTATTCCCTATTCAAAGAAAGACGCCGGGCAGTTTGATCCCCGCAGGCAGGATTATGACCTGAGGGATTTTCATCGGCTGACATTTATTCCCACGGCTTCCTTTTTTTTCAGGACCGAATGCTACGATGCCCTGATGAAGGCAGGGATACGCCACTGCCCGACCGATGATCTGCGCCTGCGCCTGTTTGTGACTTCGCAGGGGTATGCGCATTTCATCAATGAAGAGACTTGTGTTTACAGAGAAGGCGGATCGGGTTCTATGATGAGCGGCTGGAAAAAACAGGACCGCAGACAGAAGGAGATCGATGCAAAACGCAACTGCGGCATGCTATTGGATCTGGATCAGTACACGGACTATACCTGGCACAGAGGGCTTCTCCCCTTTATGGCGACAACAGGTGCGGGAATGCTGGAAAATGCCTCTCTCCGGGAACTCATCAACAATCCCGTGTACAGAGAGATTTTCAATACTATGAAGACGGACAGGAAGATCAAGACATTGATCAAGGCGGCCATGTCCGGACATTCCGGCCGGCACGGGAGCAAAAAGCCGAACGATTCATTTCGTAAAAAGGAACCTTATGATAAGTAAGAGAAAAAACAGCCGGCGGGAAGCGGCAGCCGGTTTTCTGTGGAGGTTCGGGGAGCGGATCTGTGCGCAGGGAACGGCTTTTGTGATATCGGTTCTTCTGGCGCGTATCCTGGAGCCGTCTGTATACGGGACTGTCGCGCTGGTTACGGTGTTCACTGCGATTCTGCAGGTCTTTGTGGACAGCGGAATGGGAAATGCCCTGATCCAGAAAAAGAATGCGGACAGTCTGGATTTTTCGTCTGTTTTTTATTTTAATATAGCGGCATGCCTGATCCTCTATGCGGTCATGTTCGCAGCGGCGCCTCTGATCTCGGTCTTTTACGGGATGCCGGAGCTGACATCGATTGTGCGGGTGCTCAGCCTGATCCTGATCATATCCGGTGTCAAAAATGTCCAGCAGGCCTATGTCTCCAGGCACCTCCTCTTCCGGAAATTTTTCTTTGCCACCCTGGGCGGGACCATCGGCTCCGGAATCATCGGGATCTGTATGGCTTACAGGGGATTCGGAGTGTGGTCGCTTGTCGCCCAGCACCTGATCAATACGGCAGTCGATACCCTGATCCTGTGGCTGACAGTGCCGTGGCGCCCGGAGCGCATTTTTTCCGTGCAAAGGCTGCGGAAATTGTTTTCCTACGGCTGGAAGCTGCTGGCATCCTCTCTTCTGGATACGGGCTATAACAGTCTCCGTTCGCTTCTCATAGGGAAAATGTACACGTCGGCGGATCTGGCTTATTACAACAGAGGACAGCAGCTTCCGTCCCTGATCGTGACCAATATCAATACCTCGATTGACAGCGTGCTTTTTCCTGCAATGTCCAGGGAGCAGGATGACCGCGGACGGGTCAGGAACATGACCCGCAGGGCGATCCAGACAAGCACCTATATCATGGCACCTCTGATGATCGGCCTCGCTGTCTGCTCGGAGACCCTTGTGCGTCTGGTCCTGACGGAAAAATGGCTTCCCTGTGTTCCCTTTCTGGCCATTTACTGCATCGCTTTTATGTTTTATCCTGTCCATACGGCGAACCTGAATGCCATCAAAGCAATGGGCCGGAGCGATCTCTTTCTGAAACTGGAGATTGCTAAAAAAACGATCAGTGTTTTGGTGATCCTGATCACTGTCCGGATCAGCGTGATGGCGATGGCATGGAGCGTCCTGGCCCTGAGTATTGTCGGCCAGATCATCAACAGTATGCCCAACAGAAAGCTGCTCAGATATGGTTACGAGGATCAGCTGATGGACATTCTGCCGGGCATTGCCCTGGCGCTCTTCATGGGTTTCTGCATCCGGCCGCTTCCCGGGCTGGGCCTGGGAGATACAGCCACTCTGGCGCTGCAGATTCTGCTGGGGGCAGCAGTCTATTTGGCCGGATCCGCGGTCTTAAGACTGGAGGCCTTCCGTTACCTGATTTCGGCTGTAAAAGCCTTCCGCAGCAGGGAGCAATGATTAAGGGGAGTGAAAAATGAATCAGATCAATGTCACCAGGTCCTCTATGCCGTCTTTTGAAGAATACTGTGCGGAGATAAAGGATTTATGGGAGAGCCGCTGGCTCACCAACATGGGAGCCAAACATGATCGATTTCAGAAGCGGCTGGAGTCGTACCTGAATGTGCCCCATGTGACTCTGTTCACGAACGGACATCTTGCCCTGGAGGAATCGATCCGGGCATTCGGCTTCCCTGCGGGAAGCGAGGTGATCACGACTCCCTTTACTTTTGCATCCACGACACATGCGATCGTGCGCAACAATCTGGTGCCGGTCTTCTGCGATATCCGCAGGGAGGACCTGACCATGGATCCGACACTGATCGAGGGACTGATCAGTGAAAAAACTGTCGCCATACTCCCGGTACATGTATATGGAAACATGTGTGCCGTAAGGGAAATCGGCGAAATCGCGAAAAGGCACGGACTGAAATTGATCTACGATGCGGCGCATGCCTTCGGTGTCCGCCTGAATGGACGATCTGCCGCCTGCTTCGGGGATATTTCCGTTTTCAGCTTTCATGCGACCAAGGTCTTTCACACAATTGAGGGCGGTGCCGCATGCTGCAGAGAGGAAGCGCTGGTGCAGAAGCTGGAGGATCTCAAAAACTACGGGATCCGCGATGAGGAGACGGTAGCTGCCGTGGGCGGAAACGCCAAGATGAGCGAATTCCAGGCGGCCATGGGAATCTGCAATCTGCGTCATATTAACCGCTGTATTTTAGAGCGGAAGAAGGCTGCGGAACGCTATCGGGAGCGGCTTAGCGGCGCGCAGGGACTCCGGCTTCTCGATCCGCAGAATGGTGTGCAGTCCAACTATTCCTACTTTCCGGTCCTGTTTGAGACAGACCAGTATACCCGGGATGAGGCCGCGGAGCTTCTTGCCGCAAACGGGATTTTTGCCAGGAAATATTTCTATCCTCTTACGAGCGATTTCGCATGTTACCGCGGCCTGGGCCGGGCGAAAGCGGCTCCCGCATGTTACCGCGGTCAGGATCAGGCAGAAGCGGCTCCGGCAGACAGACCAGAAACCGGACGGCAGGATACTCCGGCCGCCCGGCAGGCGGCGGAGCAGGTACTCACCCTTCCTCTGTACCCGGAGCTGACAGTGGAGGAAATCGACCGCATCTGCCATATCCTGCTGAAAAAACAATGAGGAGACCTACCATGATTCTGGCAGCAAACCAGCCTTATTTTCTCCCTTACATCGGCTACTGGCAGCTGATCCGCTCGGCAGATATTTTTCTGATCGGGGATGACTATCAGTACAAAACCAGGAGCTGGATCAGCCGCAACAGGATCCTTCAGAAAGGGAAACCTGTCTGGTTCGGCATTGAGATCGAGAAGGCGTCATGTTCCAGATTATGCACCGAACTGCACCTGGCACCTGTCAATTGTGTCAATTGGAAAAAGAAGCGGGATATTCTGTATGACGCATATCACAAGGCGCCTTTTTACACAGAAGGGATCCGGCTGATGGAAGAGATCCGGGACTGCGATGAGACGGTGCTCTCGGAATATCTCCTTCATTCCATCAGGACGGTCTGCCGCTATCTGCAGATCAGCACGCCGATCGCAAGGACCTCGGACCTTGACGGCAACAGGGCATACAGGCGTGAGGAGCGCATTTATGATATGTGCCGCAGGCTGGGGGCGGACACCTATATCAATCCCATCGGCGGTATGGGCATATACGATTTTGCAAAGTTCAGGCAGCAGGGGATCACATTGAAGTTTTTGCGCGCGGATGAGATTGTCTATAAACAGTTTGAAAATCCATTTATTCCCAATCTTTCCATTCTGGATCTGATCATGTTCAACTCCAGAGAGGAAGTAATCAGTATGCTGGATCGGTATAATTTGATTACCGGACCGCAGGTTTCTGACAAAACGGAGGAAGGTCAGCCATGAAACAGATGACGTTTGAAAACTTTTATCAGCACGACACAGATATCTATTCTCTCGAGGGGTTTTCACCGGTCATTGTAGACCGGGCGTATCTGGAAAAGCTGGGTGTTTCTGTACATGCTTCGGAGGAGACATATACGAAGCTGGAAGCCGGCTCCCGCGTCTTTATGGAGCGCTGGAAAAACCACACGGTAATACCGGTACAGCATCTGGTGCTGGAAGACCTTGTCCCCGAAGAGGTGGACACCGAGATCCACAACTATACCGGCCGCTGCCCCACTCTGACATTTGAGATCAATCCCGTAAAGGGATGCAATGTCGGATGCCAGTATTGTCTGGTGACGGACGGCGTGCACGAACAGCAGCTCGTCGCATACGAGAATTATCACCTCTATGTGCGTTATCTTCTGAAAGAGATGAACGGCACCCCGACAAGAGAGATCACGGCGGAGGATCTGCGCAGAAAAGACGAGCTTTTGAAGGAACTGGCCCGGTGCATCGAAAAGAACCCCGCCGGAAAAAAGGATATTGAGCGGCAGATCACAGAGGTCAGCCGCGGCAAAAACTGGAATCACTATTACTATTTTTCTCCCAAGACAGAGGCTCTGCAGGAGCCGACGCTGCGGACCGGAATCGCCCACCGGATCCTGAAGGAGTTCATCCGTCATTATGAGGAGTATCCGGACTCCAACGCCAGGCTTTTCGTCGCGTCCAAGGCGGGCGCAAAACATCTGCTGTGCGAGTATGAGGGCGAGACCATTCTGGATCTCTTCTGTCAGCTCAAAGACAAGATGCAGTACAACGTATCCGTATCCATCATGCCGGACGCTTTCCGCGATATCCTGGAGCCCTATGCCGCCCCCATCGAGGAGCGCCTGAAGGCGGTGCGGCTCTGCAGGGAGAAGGGAATTCCCGCGGAGGCCGCCCTTGTGCAGCCGATCTTCACACCTTACCTGACACCGGAACATATCCGGAGCTTTTTTGACAGGCTGCGCGCGGAGGGCATCATCAACTACAAGCCGGAATTCCTCACGGCCTGCATGGAGAATCTTGCCATGCTGGGACAGATCCTGGGCCATTTTGACAAAGATCTCGAGCGTGCTCTTTACGAGGATTATATCATGCCGGAAAATGCCGACCACAAGAAACAGCGCGGGCGCACGGCTCCAGACCGGGCACTGAGCATCGACAATATCCGCAAAATGATGGATTATACAAAACAGATCGGCATGTCGACCAGCATCTGCTACTGGGTCAGGAAACAGCTCCGCATCGGAAATGATCTGATCCCGATCATCAACGAGAACGGCTTCCAGTGCCTGGGCTATCAGTCCAAGCTCTTTAAGAAGCAGGATTAATGGCCGGGACTTTCAGCCGGATCACGCCGGGATCGGTGCGTCCTGATCGAAGCAACAGCAGCCCGGATCACATCGGGGATGTATCAGCGGATCTTTGCGGGGGACTTTGATGGGAGAAAAGTATAAAGAGGCCTTTATCTCTCTTCATGGAGAGAAAGCGGCCTATTACGGCCGGTGGTATCACGATCGGCCGATGGCGATCACATCCGCGCGCAGGGATGAACTGCGCCGGCTGCATCAGGTCTTATACAAATGTATTGTCTATATGGCGGAAAACTACCGGGAGTATGTGCCCCGGTATATGCCCCTTTCCGACAGGGAAATGGAGATATTGGACCGGCAGAGCCGGTATCCCTTCCGGGCGGGAACCTATCGTCCGGATTATCTGGTGTCGGAGAAGGGAGACCTGCTCCTGTGCGAGATCACCAGCCGTTTTTTCGGCCACGGGATCTTCATGTCCTATTTTGCGGACTGCGCGGCGGAGAAATTCCTGCGGAAAATCGAGGACGAAGACGGGAAAGCGGGTTATTCCCCGCTCTATTCCACTTTGAATGAGCGCCTGCACTGCATGCTGCAGATCACGGGGGATAAAAAAGAGATCTATGTGCTCAAAAGTGCGGACAAGACCGGCGAGATAGCATTGTATAAACCCTTTTATGAGGCCTTTGGGAAAAAGGTGGAGGTCTTTGAGGCTGAGGATGTGGAAAGAAATATTGACCGCTGGAAAAAGGGATTTGTGATCAGCGCCCTGAACCAGAAGGATCTTCTGTCTTTCTCCCAAGGGACGATCGAAGCCATGATCGAGGCGGGAATGTACAATGACTTCCGCACGATTTTCCTCATACATGACAAGCGTTTTATGAACCTCTGGTTTCAGGATGTTTTTACGGACAGGTGCCTGACAGGGGAGGAGACCGCCTTCCTTCGCAGCCGCGCGATCCCCACTTATCTGTACGGAGACAGGGACGATATCTGGCAGGAGGCACGCGGCAATAAGGACGGATTTATCCTCAAACATCACCGGCTCGGGAAGAGTGAGAAGGTGTACGCAGGACCATTGACAGACATAATGACCTGGGAGAATCTGTGGAAGAGCGGGGACGTACAGGATATGATCCTGCAGCCCTTTATCCGGCAGAGAAAATATCCGAC
The DNA here is from genome assembly GCA_902780385.1 of uncultured Lachnospiraceae bacterium. Classification (GTDB taxonomy): domain Bacteria; phylum Bacillota; class Clostridia; order Lachnospirales; family Lachnospiraceae; genus CAG-791. The sequence goes on along the minus strand of CACZFF010000040.1, from coordinate 47,134 downwards.
GGTCTGGGAGGGGACGCCCTTTGAGGACTATATCTGCGGCATGATGCTCTGCGCGGACGACCGATATTTTGACTCGGGCATGTTCCGCGCCTCCAGTCTTCCGGTCACAAATATCGGGGATGACCGCAAGGTGTGTCCGATCCACACGGATGACCCGCGGATCTTGCAGGGAGCAGACATACTTTAGTGCCATGACCTTCTGTTAACAAACGTATATGATGAAAACACAGATTACACAGAAGACAGAAAAAGAGATGAAGAAAAGAGACGAACAGAAAGTACAGGTAAAAGCAAAAACAGACAGTGCACATAAGGCACGGGGAAAAGCAGAGACACAGGGTGCACAGAAAGCACAGGAAAAAGCAGAGACACAGAGTGCACATAAGGCACAGGTAAAAACATTCACAGAAGGGCAGATTCTGCTGCCGCTGGTGAGGTTTGCCCTGCCGGTCCTGGCGGCCCTGTTTCTGCAGGCCATGTACGGCGCAGTCGATCTGATGATCGTCGGCCGGTTTACGGACGCAGGGGCCGTGTCGGCCCATGTCTCAGCGGTCACAACGGGATCACAGATCATGATGACGCTGACCAATCTGGTGGCCAGCTTTGCCATGGGGGCCACGATCCTGTTGGGACAGCAGATCGGGCGCGGACAGGCAAAAAAGGGAGGCGAGACCATCGGCGCCTGTATTGTGCTGTTTGTCTGCATCGGTCTGGTCCTCACGGCGCTCTGCGTGCCCGGAGCGGGGCTGATCGCCCGGATCATGCATGCGCCTAAGGAGGCCTTTGAACTGACCACTGCCTATGTGCGGATCTGCGGGGCGGGCATGCTTGTCATTATCGCCTATAACCTGATCGGCAGTATTTTCCGAGGGATCGGCGATTCCATCACCCCCCTGATCACGGTGGCGATTGCCTGTGTCTTCAATATTGTGGGAGACCTTGTTCTTGTCGCGGGTTTTCACATGGGCACCATCGGCGCCGCCATCGCAACAGTCGGAGCCCAGGCAGTGAGTGTCGTGATTTCCTTCTTTCTCATGCGCCGCAGGATGCGCAGGGATGAGATGCCCTTTACATTGGCAAGGGAACAGATCCGCTTCCAGGGTGACATCATCGCCCGCATCACCCGTCTGGGATTGCCCATTGCGACCCAGGACCTGCTGGTCGGCATTTCTTTTTTGATAATTCAGGCAATCGTCAATGCCCTGGGCGTCGTTCCGTCCGCGGGTATCGGCGTCGCGGAAAAGGTATGCGCTTTCATTATGCTGGTTCCGTCAGCCTTTATGCAGTCTATGTCCGCATTTGTGGCTCAGAATGCAGGCGCCGGCCGCTTTGACCGCGCGGAAAAAGCCCTGCGCTACGGAATACTGCTTTCGCTGTCAGTCGGTATCGTGATGTTCTATTTGTCCTTTTTCCACGGCGTGGAGCTGGCGCTTCTTTTCGCAAAGGACATGGATGTGGCGGCAGCCGGAGCGGACTATCTCAAAGCCTATGCCATCGACTGTATGCTGACGCCGATCTTCTTCTGTTTTATCGGCTTCTTCAACGGTATAGGCATGACCCGCTTCGTCATGGCTCAGGGCATTATCAGCGCCTTCTGTGTTCGTGTGCCGGTGTCCTTCTTCATGAGTAAACGGGTCCCTGTCTCGCTCTTTCAGATCGGACTGGCGACGCCTTTCTCCTCCTCCCTGCAGATCATCATGGGACTGGTCTGTCTGTATTATGTGAAGAGGAAGGTGAAGAGGACAGGCATGTTTTGAGGAGACGGTCCGTCAAGCAGGTGAATAGGTGAAAGGGACGAGCCTAAGCAGCATAGATCCTTTGGAGGCTGGAGTTCTTCGCATAGATGTACTAAGGCTCGCATATGCTGCGGGCGGGCAATGTCCGAACTCATCCCTCGTCCTGAAGGGACGAGGGATTTCAGACATGCGGACAACAAATGCCCGGCCATGAGGGCCGTGCATTTGACCCGCCCTCCGCATAAGCTTCGCCAAGTACATCTGAATGCTCATCACAACAGCCTCCGCCAGGATCTATGCGGCTCAGGCTCTGTGAAGTAAAACTTTTCTCATTTATTCATAGTGTTATGCATCTTACATGATGTAAAGGTCAAAAGGTATCCAATGGCTCTGAGTCTCGACAAGTTGCACAAACAGCCGAAGGGCCTTGGCGAGCGCGGCCTTAGTACCGCTGCCAGCGAGGGTAGAGCGAGAGCGTGCCCAAGGCGTTTGTGCAGCTTGACGAGACGGTGTTCCCTTAACCACCTTTTGACCTCAACATCATCTTACATGTAGGGATAATAATAATGGTTAATTATATTAGGACTTATAGCGGCGTGCGGTTTGTGCCGACGGAGCCCGAAAAAGAGAAAATACAGATCGAGGATATAGCGCATGCGCTTCCCATGCTCTGCAGGGGGAACGGGCATGTGAAGTCTTTCTGGTCGGTGGGTGAGCACTGTATCTGCTGTGCAAAGGAGGCGTTGGCGCGCGGCCTGGGTGCCCGGCTGGCTCTGGCCTGTCTGCTGCATGATGCCAGTGAGTGCTATTTGTCTGACATTCCCCGTCCTTTCAAGGAGTCACTGCCGGCCTATCAGAAGCTGGAGGACCATTTGCTGGACCTGGTATATGAACGCTTTCTGGGCAGTACGCTGACAGAAGAGGAGCAGGAGGAACTGAAAAAGATTGACGACGATCTGCTCTGGTATGACCTGGAGGTTCTGCTGCAGGAACCCCAGCCCCGGCCGGCGCCGCAGATTCACATCGACCTCGACTATGTCGTGCGGCCTTTTTCGCAGGTGGAGGAGGAGTATCTGACGCTGTTTGCAAGGCTGTTTAAAGAGGCGGATCCGGGGTGAGTTAAAAATGACTCGGCGAGTTTATTTTGACTCACAGGAGGAAACGGACGGAAAAATGTAGAAAAATAAAGGGACAACGGCAGACGAGTGCCCGGAGTGAGTTGATTTCAACTCACTCTTTTTTTGTGCAAAAAAATAAAAACCGCGAAAATACTGGCTTTCAAAGTTTGGCACGCTGTTTGCTATAAAGAATAAGTGTAAAGAAAAACTGCAAAGAAAAACGGCAAAGTTCATAAAGGATTCTTATGTATCGATTTTGAGGGAAGATATCCCTTGAAAATGCATTGTCTGTGCAATTTGCATTCTTTACGATATTTCTAATAAAAAACAGGTTAAAAAAACAGTCAAGGAGGTGCACAGATGAATGCAGTGATAGAAGACCCTATGGGACTGGAGTCGGGAATCCGGATCGATATGGTAAAGACAGTGACAGACCGCAGGGCCGGCAGGATCACGATCCGCGGGAGGATGACTGCCTGTACCAAGTCGCCCGCTGTGCCGGACATTGAGCCGGAAATCGAATGTGCTATAATTGATGGAAACGAGGCTATCGCGGAGATCGCCCTGAGCCGCCACAACGGGTGTTTCTGGACCAACCGGCAGGCGCTCTGGTCGATAGAGATCGAGGATGTCGATGAAAGGATCCCGTGGGAGGAGATATCCATGCTCCATCTGCGGCTGATCTACTGTAAAAGTCGATCAAGCGGACGCACAGAAGGACGTACACAAACCAGCGAAGCGAGTTTGCGTACGTCATGATGTGCGGACATTTGATCGACCCACATGTATGAGACAAAAAGGCACGCGATATCTCCGGGATGAGCGGGCCGATTGTCGAATACATGGGGCGATTGCGAGAACTCGTCAGAGTGGAGCGATCGACTTTTACAATGTTAGTGGAAGCAGCTTACTGTAAGGCCGATAGGGCAGCAAACTGAGAGGAATGAAACAAAAAGTATGAGCAGTGATTATATTCTCACGCTGGAGGCGATCGACCGCCGGCTGTACTCCAAGGACAAGAGCCGTCCCCTGATGAGGTTTTCGGCCTCTGATCTTTCTATGCCGACAGGGAATCACACGGATAAGGGGCTTTCCGAGGAGTGCCTGACCTATATGACGGAGATCCTGACAAAACACGGCCGTCCCAATGTTCAGATGAACCATTTCCTCTTCCTGCATTTCGGCGGCTGGGACGCTCTGATGGACTATATTCAGGCGGACGCAAAGCGGCGCAGTTTTCTGCTGCGCTGTGAAGAGAAGGGATATTCCGTTTCTTCCGGGAGAGCACAGTTTGACAGGATGCTGGTAGACGGCGACCCGGAGCAGGGAGAGGTACGTGCGTCGGCCTCTATGCGCTGCATTCTGGAGGCCAATACGCTGATCGTGCAAAAATACTGCGGGATCTACAGCGGGAAAAGCAAAAAAGATCTCCGCGATGAGATTGAAGGATTTCTGCGCAATTCGCCGGAGGAGGAGAAGAAACTTGTTCCGCAGATGAAGACAGCGGACAGGTACGCGATTTATCGTTATATCCGTTCTCTTCTGGATACCTTTGACACATCCATTGCCAGCGGAGAGGAGGAGAGCGCGGATAAGGCACTGGGAGGGGCTCTGACCTGGCTGATCCTGGCGGCCCTTCTGCGCGACAGCTGCCGCTGTCTCTGCAGTCTTCTGCCGCAGAATATACAGATCCTGCAGGTGGAGGAGAGGGAGTCGCGGATGAACGGGCTTCCCGCCATTGCATCTGTCTCGCAGCCTCCCCGGACCGGACGGATCTTCAAGGGCAGGAGCAGAGAACTGGAGTGGATCGGCGAACAGTTCCGGCACAGGAAAAGCCCTGTCTGGATCACCGGAGACGGCGGCTGTGGCAAGACTTCTCTTGCCCTGCAGTATGCCTCCCGGGCGGCGGACGGATGCTGCATCTATGTACCTTTTCACGAAGACCTTATGGGCACCATCGCCGGAATCCGTTTTCAGGACAGGCTTTGCTGGGAGGAGATTTCTCCGGAGGACCTGTTTGCCTTCCATCTCTCCCGGATCACCCGCTATGGAAGCCGTCTGCTTCTGATCATCGACAACTTCGATGCGGAGGAGTATGACCGTACCTTTTTTGAAATGATGGGAGAAGTCTGCGAGGCGGATCCGGAACAGAGGACCAACGGGGATATTCTGGACATGCTCTGCCGGACCGGGGCCAATATTCTCTTTACGACAAGGCTCCTTGTGCCGCCCCAGTACCCGTCGGTCTGCCTGTCCGCGGAGGAGCATCTACTGTCGCGCGCGGAACTGACGGAGCTTGTAAAGGAAATCTACGACGACCACATCTGGACAGAGGCGGAGGAGGTGATGATGCAGGAAATCATCCTCTCCGTCGGAAAGCATGTCATGGTCGTCGAACTGATCGCTGCCGCCCTCAAATACGATTCCGGATTCAGTACCATTGAAGAGGTCCTGGGAAAGGTGCGGAGCGGGCGATTTTCGCAGATTGGGGGAGAAGGAAACAGCCTTTACCGGGGGGCTCCCGATGTGTACAGCCAGATGTCGCGGCTGTTTTCCTTTTCTGTTTTTTCCAGGGAACAGAAGCTTCTGCTCCGTATCCTGTCCCTGCTTCCTGTGAGCGGGATCGAGCGGGGACTGTTTATGGAACTGTGCGAGGGGTCTTTGCGCCCGGAGGTCCTGCGGGGCCTGCTCCTGCGTTTCCGCGACCTGCACCTGATCAGCGCCGGCAGGATGATTTCCATGCACCCGGTGACTGCGGATCTCGCCGCGGACAGACTCCTTCCGGATGCGGACAACTGCGGGGACTTTATCCGCCGTGCCCTGTCTTATTACCAGCAGTACACGGAAAAGAATCAGGATTATAGTATCCTCATGCAGGTTTCCCGCCTTCTCATGCGCTTATATAAAAGGCTGGGAAGTCAGGAGCGCGCGCAGGCGGTATGGAAGGCGTCCCTGATCGAGTATGAGACAGGACATCCGCAGGCTGCGCTGCAATGGGCATATGAGGCGGAAGGTGCCGTTCAGAGGCTCCCCGCTTCGGCTTCATCTGCTTTCCTCAGCGCATCGGTCTGCAAGGCCTGCGCCCAGGCGGAAAGCGCGCTGGGCCGCTTTGAGGAAGCTATGGCCCACTACCATCGCGCGATTGGCCTGCAGGAATCCATGGAGGGAGGCGGCATCCCGGACATTGCGATCACCTATAATGATCTTGCGGTGGTGCTGTATGAAATGGAGGAGTACGAGGAGGCGGAAGAGCTTCTGAAAAAGGCTCTTCAGATTCAGACGGAAAGCTATGGACCCGACAGTATTGTGCTGTCCACGACCTGCAGCAACCTGGGCCTTGTGTACTCCGGATGCAGTGAGCACGAAAAGGCAGTGGAATATTATGAAAAAGCTCTCGGGCTGCAGCTGGACTGTTACGGGGAGCTGCATCCGGGGACCGCGGTCATCTGCTGTAATCTGGGACAGGAATTCAGCGAACTCTCCGAGATGGAAAAAGCCCGTGCATATTTTGACCGCGCGCTTAAGATCAATACCGGGCTCTTCGGGGAGGATTTCGTCGGGAATGCGGGAATCTGCAATAATGTCGGCCTGCTCTGCGATGAACTCTGCCGGCGGGCCTGTGACGAGGGGCGCGGGGAGGAGGCGGATACCCTGCTTGAGGAGGCTTTCCACTGGTATTGGAAGGCGCTCTCCATTCTGGAAAAGGAGTATGGGACCGAAAACCCCCACAGGGCGGATCTGTATAACAATCTTGCAGAGGCGTACCTGCTCAGAGGAGAATTTAAAAAGGCTTCCCGCTGTTTCGAAACAGCCATCGCGATCCTGGAAAAAATATTCGGCCCGGATCATCCCCGCACGCAGGCGGTCATGGAGGATTATGCCGCTGCCGGGGAGTGGAATGACCGGAGCAAATGATGAAGGACACAGAAAAGCCATCCGCCGGGGTTTTCCGGCCGGATGGCTTTATTCTTCATCGCGCAATACCCGTGACTTCAGTCGTGGGATACGTGCGCAAAAAGGGAAACTCGCTTCATCGCGCAGGACTCACAAGCGAGTCTGGAATATATAGCGGGCGTTGAAGCCCGGTGCAATCATTACTGCAAGGTCTTGGCCAGCTTAGTGTTGATCCGTCCCATGACTTCGGTGTAGTAGACCAGTTCTTCATTGGAGAGGTCTTCGTCGTCTTTGATCTTTTCGAGAGCTTCCATGGCTTCCGTGTAATCCTGCATGTATTTGGCGTAATCCGTCATCATGGAGAGAGAGTCTGCAGGATCCGCGTCCGTGTACTTTTCCATGAATTCAACATAGGAATCAAAGAAAGCTTCGTACTCGTCCATTGCCGCCTTGAAGGAAGGACGGATACCGTTGACGGGAGCGTCGTCCCCTGCATCATCTTCTGAATCTGCCTCTTCCGCATCCGCCTTTGCTTCCTCGGCTTCTCTGCTCTTTTCATCGGCTGCAGTCTCTTCTTTCAGAGCCTCCGCTTCCTCTTCCTTTTCCTCCTCCGGTGCTTCTGTTTCCTCTTCCTCTTCCTGATCCGGAACTTCTGCTTCCTCTTCCGCCTTTTTTTCAGGCTCTGACTCTGTCGTCTGTGTCACAGCGGGAGCAGTCTCCTGTTCACTGCCTGATTTGGAGCCCTTGCCTCTCATCATGGAGAAAACGATCAGCAGCACGACGATCAGGATTATCAGGGGCAGCTTTTTCTTCTTCTTTTTCATGTTTATCCTCCGTTAAAAACAGTTGAAAACGGGTTTCATACAGCTTCCTCAGTAAAGAGACACGACATAGGAGCCTGCAGCGCCCGGAAAAGGATAGATCCCGTGACCCGTCGCGCCTGCGGCCTCCGCACCGCTTTTTACACTCAGAAGCAGGTATATAAAATATATCCTCCGCGCCGGCCTGCCTCTATGCAAAACACGGGGATTGGAGCCCCCAAAATTGCGCTCCGGACGCAAAAAAAGGCCTCCCGCCTGACGCTTGAAAAGAAGCGGCAGACAGAAGGCGGATCGTTTTGTCCTTGATACCGGGGATGAAAGCAAGGCCGGTACCGGATAAGTTCTTTTCTCTCAGAGCATATCTTCCACGATCAGAGAACTATCCTTTGATACGAGATGATATGAGAGCGACGGAAATCGAGCGGCGGGGGATCAGAGCTTTGAGGCGACGTCCAGGGCAACTTCCATCATGTTGGTGAATTTATTCTGGCGTTCTTCGGGAGTCGTCGTTTCGCCTGTGACCATGGAATCGGAGACCGTGAAGATGCCGAGTGCCTTGACATCCGCGTGCGGATTGACCAGACTCTTTGCATCTGAGTCGGCGCCTTCCGAAGCATAGGCGGCGCGGACGGCGTTGCAGTAGAGGGCATAGGTTTCCATCTCGACGCCGAGACAGCCCATTTTCGCCCAGTCTCTCCAGAGGGGTTTTTCCTTGTAGAAAATATCTGTGGAGAAGACGTTGCCCACGGCATAGGGGAAGCCGTGCTTCTCGACAGACAGGATCGCCTTGCGGAGCAGGTCAAAGGAAGCAATCGCCGAGTAGGTCCCGTGAAGACCATACTGATAGGCGTAGTTGGAATCTGTGCAGGCACCCTGGGCGATAATGATGTCGCCGATCCTGACTTTCCGATTGATGGCCCCGCAGGAGCCGATGCGGATCAGATTTTTGACCCCGTACTCATGGATCAGTTCATAGGTGTAAATACCGATGGAAGGCATGCCCATACCGGTGCCCATGACCGAGATTCTCTTGCCGTTATAGGTGCCTGTATAGCCGTACATATTGCGGACAGAGTTGAACTGTACCGGATCCTTCAGATAGGTCTCAGCAAGTGTCCTGGCGCGGAGCGGGTCTCCGGGAAGAAGGATGGTTTTGGCGATCTCTCCGGGTTTCGCGGTATTATGCGGTGTTGGCATTTTTACCTCCTGTTCTGAATTCAAAAACTGTTCTATCTATACATGTGGATCTTTACATCATGGAATATATAGATTATATCATAGATTCGTGACCGGTAACGCTTGTCTTTTTGATTGCTTTGGATTACACTGATTCGCTGAAGAGACACAACAGCCCGAAAACCACCATACTGGAACGAGAAGCGCAGTATTCTGGTGCGGATTTTCACAGCAAAATGCCCGGGGGAGTAAAGGCAGCAATGGAAAAGAAAAACAGAAGCATATGGCTGATCACAGGTGTATTGATCATGCTGGTGGCAGGTTCGGTCTATACATGGACTATCATTTCGAGGTCGATCGCGGCGACCTTCCCGGACTGGAGCGCCCAGACCCTGTCCATGACTTTTACGATCACTATGATGGGATACGCGGCCGGCGGTATGATCAGCGGAGTTCTTTTGAAAAAAACCGGACCCAAGTTCATCCTCGCTCTGGGAGCAGTCCTGTTTTCGGGGGGTATGATGATTTCCTCCTTTGCGCAGACGCCGGGACTTCTGTATACAGGCTTCGGCGCCATGTGCGGCCTGGCCACAGGCCTCTGCTATAATTCGACCGTCAGCACGGTGTCCGCCTGGTTTCCGGATAAGCAGGGCGTCGCCTCAGGCACGCTTCTTGCGGGATTCGGAATGAGCAGTTTTATTGCCGGCAAGCTCTTCGCGGCCTTTGCGCCTGCAGACGGGAGCCGACTGTGGGCAATTGGCCTGCGTGTGCTGGCAGTTCTGGCACTGGCGGTGCTTCTGCTGGGGATCATCGTCATGCGCACACCCAAAGCCGGGGAAGCTGCTGCGGCAGCGGGCGGTCCGGGTGCCGGGGCTTCCTCAAAAAAGAAGGCAGGCAGGGAGCCGGCAAGCGACATTCCCACGACGGAAATGATCAAAAAGAGCTCTTTCTGGCTCTTCTATGTCTGGATCGCACTCCTGACAGCTTCCGGACTCATGCTTGTTTCGCAGGCGAGCGGGATTGCGGCAGAGGTCGGGACGACTCTTTCCGGCAATACCATCGCGACGGCAGTCGGTATGATCTCCATTTTAAATGCTGTCGGACGGATCTGCACCGGTACGGTCTATGACCGGTTCGGCTACCGGATCACCATGCTTATGGTCATGGTTTTCTTTGGCTTTTCCGCGGTCATGATGCTTCTTGCGATTAAAACCGGCATCTTTGCCCTGGTCGTGATCGGATTTGCTGCCGGCGGATTTGCCTACGGCGGCAACGCTTCCATCAGCCCGCCTATGATCTCGGACTTTTACGGCAGGACCTGGTATGCCACAAACTTTGCCCTGATCCCGACCAATGCTCTGTTTACATCTTTCGCTTCCGTTCTGGCGGGCAGGATTTATGACCAGACACACTCTTTCCTTTATCCCCTGCTTCTGCTTCTCGGCGCGATCGTGCTTTCTGTACTGATTTCCTTTATGATCCGCAGACCCGGAGAGGGTGAAAAGGGCCGGAAGGCGGGAGCCTGAGCTTTTTAATCATGCCGGACAGCTTACAAACGGGAAATCACGGGCGGCTTTGTACAGGCGCACTTTGACAGAGGGGGAAACATGAGGGATCTTCAGGAAGGGTCCGACAGAGAATGGGATGCGAAATTGGGGATTCTTACTGCGGGAGCGGGAGAGGATTCCCCGGATATGGTTAATTTCCGCTATGAACCGACGCCTTATGCGGTTCTGGAGCGTCTTGCAGGGAGCGGCCTGATCGGACCGGACAGTGTTCTGATCGATTACGGCTGCGGAAGAGGCCGCTGCACACTTTTCCTGCACGCTAAAACCGGCTGCCGGGCAATCGGGATCGATCACAACCCCGTTCTGGTCGGAGAGGCGAAAGCCAACCTGGCGGGTATGACGGCAGCAGGGACCGGGCCGGTAAACGCAAGCGCTTTATCGCATAAGAGCAGTGCGGCAGCAGGCCGGGAAGATCCTGAGAGGGCTGAAGGGAAGACGGTCACATTCCGGAGGATGAGGGCCCAGGACTATCGGGTGACAGTCGAGGATTCCTTTTATTTTTTCAATCCTTTTTCCGAGGTGATCCTGCAGGCCGTCCTGCAGGAGATCATCGCTTCCTGGTACGAGAATCCCCGGCAGATCTATCTGTTTTTCTACTATCCAAAGGACGAGGACGTCGCGCTTCTGTCCATGTATGACGAGATCCTGTTTTACGACGAGATTGACTGCACAGACCTGTACGGGGGACAGGATGACCGGGAGAGGGTTTTGATTTACGAGCTCTCTGCCGAAGAGTGAAGGCGGAGGAGACAGGGAGGAGACACAGAACCGTCCCCTGTCTCCTCCCTGTCTCCTCCAGAGTGCTCAAAAAAAGAAGGCGCCGGAATGCACAGAGTGTATTTCCGGTGCTTTTTTCTGTTGCAATATACCCCGCATGGGTATATAATCTCTTTTGCGAATACCCGTAGGGGGTATCTACGAGGGCTCCCAATCTGTTTTAGGAGAATGCTATGAATCTGTTTCTTGCCAGCATATTATTTTCTGCGATCGTCCTGATCTACTGGATCATATTGGAGATGTTTACTGTCATGTTCCGCATTACCGGACTTCCGGATGACAAGGCCAGGTTCCAGGTTCTTTCCATCCTGACGGGAGCGGGGTATACGACCAAGGAAAGTGAGAGCTTTGTGTCCTCCAAAATGCGCCGCAAGCTGGCGCAGGTGACCATGCTGTTCGGCTACGTCTTCAATGTGTCGATCGTTTCCGCTCTGGTAAACGTCTTCTTCTCACTGAAAGAGGCGCAGGTCGATACCTTCTTTGTCGGTATTGTCATACCGCTTATGATCGCCGCTCTTGTGATCCGTCTGATTCGGACTCGTTTCATACGGAAAAGAATCGACCGGGTTTTCAGCCGGATCGCGGGAAAGATCATGAAGCAGGACAAGGTCAACACCGTTCTTCTGATGGATTATATCGGACATGACTCCATCGCAAACGTGATCCTCAAGGAGGTCCCGGAAGCCCTCGTCGGCAAGACGCCGATGGAGAGCAGACTTAAGCAGGAGCACGGCATTCAGGTCCTGCTGGTCGAGAGGGACGGAATCAGGATTGAAAGAGCAAAAGCGGAAACGATCTTCAAGCCCGGTGACCGGCTGACAGTTTTCGGCACTTATAAAGAGATCAGCCAGGTTTTCCAGGCGGAGGAGCGTTTTTTCTAAAAGAAAGGGGTTTCATGAGAGATCAGAAACAGGAGATACTGAACAGCATCACGGAGCAGGAAGCAGAGAGAGAACTGTCTGCTGGGGAAGAGGGGATGGAGGATCGTCCGGAAGCTGCCGCCGCGGACTCGTGCTGCTGCGGGGAGCGCAGAAAGCAGCGATCCGAGAAGGAATATAAGGATCTGATCAACCGGCTCAGCCGGATCGAGGGACAGATCAGGGGGATCAAGGGAATGGTCGAGCGGGATGCCTACTGTATTGATATCCTCAACCAGGCATCTGCCGCCAGCAGCGCCCTGTCCAGTTTCTGCAAGGTCATTCTCTCCAGCCATATACGCACCTGTGTGACCGAGGATGTCCGGGAAGGACATGAGGAGAAGGTGGATGAGCTGGTGAAAACGCTGCAGAAGATGATGCGCTGAGGACAAGGCGCTTTTCAAAAGATAACCGGATTCAGGAAGATAACTTGATTCAAGAGGTAACAGGATGGATCAGTATACAGTCACAGGAATGAGCTGCGCGGCCTGCCAGGCGCGCGTGGAAAAAGCGGTCTCCAAACTGGACGGCGTGACAAGCTGCAATGTCAGCCTTCTCACCAATACTCTGGCGGTGGAGGGAGATGTTTCGGCTGAGGCCGTCATGCAGGCCGTGGAAAATGCAGGATACGGCGCCGCGCCCAAGGGCACGGGAGACGCAGCCGGAGCTTCGGGACGGACGGCAGGGAGTCTTTCCGCAAAGCTGGCCGCGGAGGAGGATGCGCTGAAGGACCGGGAGACACCGGTTTTGAAAAGAAGGCTTCTGACATCTCTGGGCTTTCTGCTCGTTCTCATGTATTTTTCCATGGGGCACATGATGTTCGGGTTTCCGCTGCCGGCCTTTTTCCAGGGAAATCATATCGCCATGGGACTGCTGCAGCTGCTGCTGGCGGGCATCGTCATGGTGATCAACCAGAAGTTTTTTATCAGCGGTTTTAAGAGCCTTTTTCACGGGGCTCCCAATATGGACACGCTGATCGCGCTTGGATCGGGCGCCGCCTTTGTCTACAGTACGGCCATGCTTTTTGCCATGACGAGGGCCCAGGCCGACGGAAATACAGCGGCGGTCTCACAGTACATGATGGAATTCTACTTTGAGTCCGCGGCAATGATCCTGACCCTGATCACCGTCGGAAAGATGCTTGAGGCAAGATCCAAGGGCAGGACGACCGATGCCCTCAAAAGTCTGATGAAGCTGGCACCGAAGACGGCGACAGTCGTGCGGGACGGGCAGGAGCAGGAAATCGGAATCGATGATGTCAGAAAGGGCGACATCTTTGTAGTCCGCCCGGGCGAAAATATACCCGTGGACGGTATCGTCCTGGAGGGGACGAGTGCGGTCAATGAGGCGGCACTGACGGGCGAAAGTATTCCCGTGGATAAAAATCCGGGGGATGAGGTGTCCTCCGCGACCCTGAACCAGTCGGGCTTTTTGCGCTGCGAGGCGACCAGAGTGGGCGAGGACAGCACCCTGGCCCAGATCATTCAGATGGTCAGCGACGCGGCGGCCACCAAGGCACCGATCGCAAAGCTGGCGGACACGATCTCCGGCGTCTTCGTGCCGGCGGTCATCGCCATCGCCCTGCTCGTGACCTTTGTCTGGCTCGTGATTCTGCACAGGCCTGTCGGCTTTGCCCTGGCACGCGGTATTTCAGTTTTGGTGGTCAGCTGCCCCTGTGCCCTGGGGCTTGCGACGCCCGTTGCCATCATGGTGGGCAATGGAATGGGCGCCAAAAACGGTATTCTCTATAAGACGGCCGAGGCCCTGCAGGAAACCGGCAACGTGCAGATCGTGGCACTCGACAAGACAGGCACGATCACCAAAGGCCAACCCGTGGTCACAGACATACTTCCCGCAGAGGGTGTGACAGAGGCGGAGCTCCTGAGCTTGGCTGCAGCGCTTGAGTCCCGCAGCGAGCATCCCCTGGCCAGGGCCATCATTGATTATGCCGGGCAGAGAGCGGAGAAGGATACGCAGACCGGAAAGACCGGGAGCGCCGCACAGAAGGAAGCGGAGATCACGGATTTCCGGGCTCTTCCCGGGAACGGACTGACAGCAGGGGTCGACGGCCGCAAAATGGCAGGCGGAAATCTGTCCTTTATCACCGGTCAGCTCTCCGGCGCCCGGCAGGCCGGGGACACCATCCGTGAGACAGCGGAAAAGCTTGCCGAAGAAGGAAAAACACCTCTGTTCTTTGCCTGCGACGGGCAGTATCTGGGTACGATCGCCGTCGCGGATACCATGAAGGAGGACAGCGCGCAGGCCATCGCGGAGCTTAGGGGAATGGGCATCCACGTGGTCATGCTGACCGGCGACAACCGCCGCACTGCCGAGGCCATCGGCCGCCAGGCGGGCGTCAATGAGGTCGTGGCCGGCGTCCTGCCTGCGGGCAAGGAGGAAGTCATCCGCCTGCTGCAGGAGAAGGGGAAAACTGCCATGGTCGGCGACGGCATCAACGATGCTCCCGCCCTGACCCGGGCCGACATAGGCATCGCCATCGGCGCCGGCACGGACGTCGCCATCGATGCCGCAGATGTCGTGCTCATGAAGAGCCGCCTGACAGACGTCAGCGCTGCCGTTCGCCTGAGCCGCCAGACTTACAAGACTATTTTGTGGGGCCTCTTCTGGGCACTGATCTACAACTCCATCCTCATCCCCGTTGCCGCGGGCCTTCTGGTCCCGCTCGGCATTACCATGGATCCCATGTTCGGCGCGCTCGCCATGAGCCTCTCGAGCTTCTGCGTGGTCACCAACGCGCTCAGGCTCAACCTCATGCAGGTGCACAGCGCCGCAAAGGATACAGACAACTGGAAAAACCGCAGAAAGAATCCGCTCCCGCTCGACGCGGACGGGAAGCTTCTGGGTGAGTACAGCCGTCAGAAGGAACTGGAACAGCAAAAAGCGCTGGAAGCGCAGAGAAAGGAGAATATGATGACAAAGACAATGGAAATCAAAGGAATGATGTGCCCTCACTGCGAGGCAACTGTAAAGAAGGCCCTGGAGGCTGTCGCAGGAGTAAGCGGCGCGGAAGTCAGCCATGAGAAAGGCACTGCGGTTGTCTCCATGGACGCTGAGGTTGCAGATGACGTTCTCAAAAAGGCTGTCGAAGATAAGGATTACGAGGTGCTGGGCATCGCATAAGAGACAGGCTCTGCCGAATGATCAGACGCGGGGGACGGTTCTGGCTGATTCAGAACCGTCCCCTGTTTTTGTCTGGACTAATCGCTGATTCTATCCATCTTATGGATGCTCACAGGAACTTTGGGTATAATATAGGCACATCCCGGATTAACTGTGGAGTACATGTGTATCTGCAAGATGAATAAAGAACAAGCATCTGAAAACGGGGAATCAGAAAGTGAGGATTCATTGAAAAAGGGCAGCTGTCTGAGATTCCGGAACTTTACAAAGTGAGGGGGCTGGCTATGATGCTTTTGACGAAGAAATCAAGTTGTACAGAGATGCCGTAAATGCGGAGAACGAATATATCAAAGAATACAATGCCGGACTGATGGACTGCGCGGAAGTACAGATTGTATCAAGCAGCAATTGCTGCCAGGACAGGTTCATTCAGGAAGAAGTAAAGTTTTTAAACGCTGTGATCCAGAACAATTATAGAATGGACGAGGATAATCAGCTGCGGTTTGTAAGCAGTTCAGAAGATTTTGTTCTGTTTACGCACAAGAGAGATGAGGACGAGATCAGGACAGCGGAAGAACTGGACGCAATCTGGGATGCCAAATTAGAAGAATTGTACGGAGACGAATCTGCGGATTAAGCAATGCCCGGAGAGGCGGGAACTAAAGAAACGACAGTCGCTTCTCCAGAATAAAAAGGTGACAGAATATGGAGACATTGATGGATTATTGGGTAAATATTATCCTGCTGTTTTTCATTTATGGCTTTGCGGGATGGTGCATGGAGGTCATCCTGAAATACCGGCAGTACGGCAGGTTTATCAACCGCGGCTTCCTCACAGGGCCCATACTGCCGATTTACGGAGGCGGAGCGGCTCTGATCACCCTGGTCGTCGGAAATCTGACCAGCCTCGAGTCGGGCGTGGTCATGACCTTTGCCCTGTCCTTTGTGATCTGCGGTGCTGTGGAATATTTTACCAGCCTGATACTGGAAAAGATCTTCCACGCCCGCTGGTGGGACTATATTCAGAAACCTATGAATCTTCATGGAAGGATCTGGATCGGCAACCTAATTCTGTTCGGCCTTGCCGGTGTGGGGATCATACATCTCCTCAACCCTGCTCTCTATAAAGTACTCGGCGCTTTTTCCCTTAGGACCAGGGAGGCGGTCACGACTTTTCTCCTGTTGGTATTAGCCGCGGACAGCGTGATCTCCATCTTTGTCCTGAAACTGGTCAAGACCGGGATCGACAGCAGTGAGGCGGACAATACCGAAGAGATCAGCAGGGAAGTCAGACATCTGCTGACAAACAAGTCCTATTTCCACGCCCGCTTTGCGGATGCCTACCCGGATGTGGTCTATAAGACCGACCGTGTGAAGGCCCGCCTTGAAAAAATCAAAGAAGAGGCGGAGCGCAGACGAATGGAAGCGGAAAAGCATTTTGAAGAACAGAAAAAGGCGATTGCCGCCAGTCTTGAACCGGTCTATCTGATCCGGGCCGACCTGATCGGAGCACAGGATGAGCTGATCGCTATGCTTTATGATGAACAGACCGCCACGGATGAGATGAGGAAGCAGAAAGCAGAAGTTGACAGGCTCAAGGAACGGCTGCAGGCGCATCCCTTTGTGAAAATCCCTGTTGGCAGACATAGAGAGGCAGGATCTTGAATGAGTCATTGGGGACGGTTCAGAAAAACTCATTGCACGCAATGAGTTTTTCTGAACCGTCCCCAATGACTCACCTAGTCTGTTATAATTATTTGCAGGAACAGTCATTCATTCGAATTGAAACAGGAAAGGGGACAGATATGGCAGACGAACTTTCTTTATACAGATTCTGGCTGGAAAAACTGCCGGCAGACGATCCGCTGCATGCGGAGCTCCTGGCAGTTGAAGGAAATGAAAAGGAAATCGGAGACCGTTTTTATCAGGAGATCGTGTTCGGCACGGCCGGCCTGCGCGGCATCTGCGGGGCGGGCACAAACCGAATGAACCGGCTGACGGTGGGGCGTGCCACAAAGGGAATTGCGGACTTCATTCTGGATTCCGGAGAAGACCCCGCGAAAGGGGTGGCGATCGCCTATGACTGCCGGTATTTCTCCAAAGAGTTTTCGGAGCTGGCGGCTTCGATCCTGATGGGCAGCGGGATCCATGTCTATCTGTTCCCGTCCATGCGCCCGACGCCGGAGCTGTCCTTTGCCATCCGCAAATACGGGACCGTGTCCGGCATCAACATGACCGCCAGCCACAATCCCAAGGAGTACAACGGCTATAAGGTGTACTGGAAGGACGGCGCCCAGATCTCCGGCAGTGTCTCGGACGGAATCCTGGAGCGGATCCGGAAGCTGGATCTGTTTGACGACTTCGGCGGGATCTCCATGGAGCAGGGAAAGGAGAAGGGACTCCTGACTATGCTGGGAGAGGAGACGGACAGGGCTTATCTGGACTATGTCTACTCCATGCGGCAGCGCACTGACTGCGAGCTGGACAAGTCTGTCTGTGTGGTCTACACACCCCTGAACGGAGCGGGCAGCATTCCCATGGCGACGGTGGCCGCGGAACTTGGTTACGACCATTTCTATATCGTGCCGGAGCAGAAGGATCCCGACCCGGAATTTACCACCGTGGGCTATCCCAACCCCGAGGATCCCAAAGGCTTTGAACTTGCCGAAAAACTCGGAAAAGAGGTCGGCGCGGAGGTCCTGATCGCGACGGATCCCGACAGCGACCGCATGGCGATAGAGATTCCGGACGGAAAGGGCGGTTATGTGCCCCTCAACGGCAACCAGACCGGCGCTCTGCTCATTGCCTACATGGCGCAGAGCCAGAAGGAGGCGGGAAGCCTTCCCAAAAAGGCCGGTATGATCAAGTCGATCGTCACAGGAGACCTGGGAAAGGCAATCTGCAAGGCCAACGGGATCCGTGTCTACGAGGCTCTGACAGGCTTTAAAAATATCTGCGGTGTGATTCCCCGTCTGGAAGAAGAGGGATACAGCTATTTCTTCGGTTATGAGGAGAGCATCGGCTGTGCCCCGGGCGAGGCGGTCCGCGACAAGGACGGCGTCTGCGCCGCCATGCTGGTCATGGAACTGGCGGCCTGGTGCAAAAAGCGCGGGGAGAACATCGGCGATGCCCTGGAAGCTCTCTATCAGAAATACGGCTATTACGCGGAGGACCAGGTGTCGGTCGTACTGAAAGGGCAGGAGGGCGCCGCCAGGATCGGCCGCATCATGGATGCTTTTCGCGGCAATCCCCCCAGGGAGTACGGCTCCCTGCAGGCTGTGGAGATCATCGACTATATCAAGGGCTATGAGGACATCCCTGCTTCCAATGTCCTGAAATTTATCATGGACGACGGCAGCTGGTTTGCCATGCGTCCTTCGGGCACAGAGCCCAAGATCAAATTCTACTATTACGCCGTCGCAAAAAAACGTGAGGATTCCGAAGCCCGCGTTGAAGAAATGAAAAATGCAGTAAACAAGATCATCGATACCATCGCGTGACACTGCAGATATTCGGCAGTGGATTGACGCGGGGGAGACACTTTTCCGACCATGCCGCTCGTAAGAGCGGCAGCGCGAGGAGAAAGCCCGGAACGGGTTTCTCCGATGCGATCAGCGGAGCTTTGGGCCGTCCCGCGGCACAAAGCTCTGGAGTGAAAAAAATACCGGCAGCAGCTGTTCATTGCAAAACAGCTGCTGCCGGTTCCTTTATATGCAGATTTGGGGGCAGGGGTGCCTGCCCATTGGAGCATATACAGTGATCCTGTAATTTTGAGAACCTGATTAAGTCGTGGAAACATCGACATCGGGAGCGATTACAATCTTGAAATCGGGATAGGCCTCCTTAACATCCTTGTACAGAATCTCCAGGGCTTCTTTCGGTCTGATCTCAAAGCTCATGACGACATCAAAAGTCATCTCTTTTTTCTCAACATCCACGTAAAAGCCGTGGAACTGGACGGCCCAGTCGTGGGACATGACGAGCTTGCGGACATTATTCTGTATTTTGGCGGCTTCATCGTCTCCTGTGTTGAAGGAATAGACGCCGACACCGGTCAGAATGACACCGGTCTCCCGGAAGACTTTTGCCTCGGCCTTTCTGGTCAGCCGGTCAACTTCCCTGACGGTCATGGTATCAGGGAGCTCCAGATGAACAGAAGCCAGATTTTTGTCAGGTCCGTAATTGTGCAGAATGAGGTCGAAGGCACCCCTGACTTCCGGCTCTTCCGAGAGCAGCTTTTTGATCTGCTGTGTCGTTTCCCGGTCTGCCCTCTGCCCCAGGATCTCATCCAGGGTCTCCATCATCATTTCGATACCGGACTTGATGATAATGACGGAGATGACGGCGCCCACGTATGCCTCCAGCGAGATGCCGCTGATGGTAAAAATGATAGCGGAGGCGAGTACGGAGAGGGAGAGGACCGCGTCAAAAGCCGCGTCGGAACCGGAGGCGATCAGGGACCCGGAATTGACCTTTTTGCCCTGTGCTTTCACATAGCGGCCCAGGACGAGCTTTACGACCACAGCCACGGCGATGATGAAAAGAGAGACCATGCTGTAGTCCGCTTTTTCGGGATGGATGATCTTTTTGACGGATTCAACGGCGGAAGTGATGCCCGCGTAGAGGACGATGGCGGAGACGATCATGGCGCTCAGATATTCGATCCTGCCGTATCCCAGGGGGTGCTTTTTGTCAGGGAGCCTGCCCGCCAGCTTTGTTCCCACAATCGTGATGATGGAGGACAGGGCGTCGGAGAGGTTGTTGACGGCGTCCAGGGTGACGGCAATCGAATTGGAGAGAATGCCGATCGCGGCCTTAAAGGCAGCAAGAAAGACGTTTGTGATGATACCGATGATACTGGTCCGGATGATGACCGAGTCACGGCTGACTTCCGCCTGATTCGTTTTTGTGCTGTTTGTTTCCATAATTCTATGATTCCTTACGTACTGAATATATTGGTGTTGCATATGATAAAGACTGTCGGTGCTTCCGGCAAAATTCTATAATATGATGTAAAGGTCAAAAGGTATCTAATGGCTGCTGCCAGCGAGGGTAGAGCGAGAGCGTGCCCAAGGCGTTTGTGCAACTTGACGAGACGGTGTTCCCTTAACCACCTTTTGACCTCAACATCATAATATTCGTTAATCATATCAATCTGAATCAGAGAGCGCAAGTAAAGCAAAGGAAAAAGGTATACCGTTCTTCTATTGATGTATGAAGATGGCCTATCGATGTATGAAGATGGTGCTGAAGCCCCTCGGATTCTGCCGCTCCCAAGCGGAAAAAAGACTGCTCTGATGACTGGAGAAGGCCGGCGGAAAAGTATTGTAAAATACAGGGCAAAAATAGAACATTTTCAGGCAAGCATGTGTATTCACAGGGGGGCAATTTTTTTATATTATTTCATTGTAAACAAAAACAAACAAAAAATATCGCAGGCGCAGAAAGCATGGTGAGTGCCGCGGAAAAGGAAAAGAAACCGACTGAAAGACATACCGCAAAAGAGGAAAACAAAAAGAAGGAACAGACCACAGCAAATCGAAACAAATTCATGAAGCAAATGCAGGAGTGACATGATGGACCACGATACCAGAGAACGAATCAAAATCTTAAATGAAAAAGGTATCCTGGACATCAGCGGAGCAGGATTCCACACGCCGACGGAATTCGCGGCGGAACACCTCTTCTACGTTGCCTGGAGCAGCTGCTACGAATGCAGCAGACTCTACTCCGTCAAGAGAGAATTCCTGGATTTCTACTCAGTGATCTGCGTGCTGGACGGAGAGATGGAAGTCTGCTACGAAGGAAAAAAGATCCCGGTGAAGAAAGATGAACTCATCCTGCTGGACTTCAGGAAGCCGCACTCCTACAGATGCGCTTCGGACCGCCTCACAAAGTGGGAAATGGTCTTCAAGGGAAACGAGTCGGAAGCCTACTACAACCTGATCACGGAAAAGTGGGGACACAAATTCGTGTTGACCGGCAAGCTGAAGGAGACGATCAAAAAGCTCCGTCAGGAACTGGATTCCTCCTTCCCGCAGGACCACAATATCTCCATGAGGATCCACGCCATGTTCTGCAGCATGATCAGTCAGAACGAAGTTTCCGTGTCAATGCCGGTCAGAGAGGCCATGAACTACATCTACAACCACTACGGCGAGCAGGTGCAGATCAGCGAGATCGCGGAACATGTTTCCCTGAGCCGCTACTACTTCACAAGGCTCTTCCGAAAGGAGACGGGGCGGACGCCCAATGAATATCTGGCTGAAGTCCGGATCAACTTTGCAAGGGAGATGCTGATCGAAAAAATCCTTCCGGTTTCGGAGATCGCAGAGCGCTGCGGATTCGCCAACACTTCACACTTCACAAGGTTCTTCAGGGAGAAAACAGGACAGACACCGGCAGCCTTCCGCAAATCCTTCAACCTGATGGAATAAGAAGTCTGAAGGAAAAATCACCAAGTTAACAGAAAGACCTGCTCCCCCGGCAGAGAAAAGCCCGGCAAACAGCTCTTTCCAAAATAAATAAAAAACCAAACCCACACAAAAATAAAAGTCAAAAAACAAAAAAAACAAGGAGGAAAAAGCAATGATTAACGGTTCCAAGGTTCTCGATCACAGTATTCGCTGGGCAATGGTAGGCGGCGGCAAGGGCAGCCAGATCGGCTACATTCACCGCTCTTCCGCACAGCGCGACAACAACTTCAAGCTTGTCGCAGGCGCATTTGACATCAATCCCGAGCGCGGCATCGCTTTCGGCCAGGAACTGGGCGTCGATCCCGACCGCTGCTATCCCGATTATCAGACCATGTTCGCAGAGGAAGCCAAGCGCGAAGACGGCATCGAGGCAGTCTCCATTGCTACTCCCAACGGCACACACTACGCCATCACAAAGGCTGCTCTGGAAGCAGGCCTCCACGTAGTCTGCGAGAAGCCCGTCTGCTTTACCTATGCAGAGGCTGAAGAGCTGGTTGCTCTTGCAAAGGCAAAGAACCGCGTTGTCGGTGTCACATACGGCTACTCCGGACATCAGATGATCCAGCAGGCCCGCCAGATGATCAAGAACGGCGACCTGGGCCAGATCCGCGTCATCAACATGAGCTTCGCATTCGGCGCATACAACGTGAAACTTGAAGAGACCAACCCCGCTGCAAAATGGCGCTTTGATCCCTCCAAGGCAGGCATCTCCTTTGCAATGGCAGATGTCGGAACACATCCCCTCTACCTGATCGAGGCAATGATTCCGGATATGAAGATCCGCAAGGTTCTCTGCACCAAGCAGGCCTTCGTCGAGGGTCGTCAGCTCGAGGACAACGCTTTCACGATCATGGATCTGGAAGGCACCGAGTGTGTACAGGACGGCGCGCAGGTTTACTGCTGGTCCAGCTCCATCAACTGCGGCGCACGCCACGGCCACAAAGTCCGCATCGTCGGATCCAAGGCTTCCATCGAGTGGGATGATGAGAGACCCAACCAGATGAGCTATGAAATCGAAGGCGAGCCCGTCCGCACCCTGGAGCGCGGCGCCGGCTATCTCTATCCCGAAGCACGCGTGGAAGACCGCATCGGCGGCGGCCATGCAGAGGGACTGTTCGAAGCATGGAGCAACCTCTACAGAAGATTCGCAGTCGCAATGAGCGGCGCTGACACCAGCGAGTACGGCGACTTCTGGTATCCCAGTGTTGAGGCAGGCGCACAGGGCGTCAAGTGGCTTGAGAAGTGCGTCGAGTCCGCAAACAACAACAGCGTATGGGTAGACTTCAACTGATAAATAAGAGATAATAGTACGCAGCGAATGCGAAGGAGGTAATACAAATGCCTATGCAGATCTGTGGTGCTCCGGCGAGCTGGGGCGTAGACAATCCCGAAAATCCCTATCTTCCTTCCTGGACCAAAGTCCTCTCTGAGGCACATCAGGCAGGCTATACCGCAATTGAGCTGGGACCTTACGGCTATATGCCGATTGATCCGGCAATCGTAGCCGAAGAGCTGGAAAAGAACCAGCTGGCCATTGTCGCCGGCACGATCTTCCACGACCTGGTCGATCCCGCCAACCAGCCTTCTGTTCTGGAGGCAGTTGACAACATCTGCAAACTGATCACTGACGACAGAATGCCCAAGCTTCCCGTTATGGAAGGCCAGAAGTTCCCCACCCCTTACATGACCGTTATGGACTGGGGCCACGACGAGCGTGACTTCAACGCCGGCCATGTGGACCGCGCACCCCGCATGAACGATGAGGAGTGGAAGCAGTTCATGAGCCACGTCCGCGCAGTCTGCGAGCGTGCCAACAGCTGGGGCGTCCGTCCCGTGATCCACCCTCACTCCGGTACCTACATCGAGTTCTCCGATGAGATCGCCCGCTATGTGCAGGATATGCCCTATGAGATCGCAGGCCTCTGCCTCGACACCGGCCACCTCTATTACTGCGACATGGATCCCGTGGAGTATCTCAAGAAATACGCTGATGTTCTGGATTATGTCCACTTCAAGGATGTCGACCAGAAGGTTTACGAGCAGGTCATGAGCGAGCACATCCGTTTCTTCGACGGCTGCGGCAAGGGAACCATGTGCCCCGTCGGCACAGGCGCCCTGGACTATCCCGCCATCAAGACCGCTCTCGAGGAGATCGGCTACAGCGGCTACATCACCATCGAGCAGGAGCGCGACCCCAGGAACCAGGAGACCTCCCTGCGCGACATCAAGGCCAGCGTAGACTATCTCAAGAGCGTAGGCTATCAGATCTGATCGACAAATAGATCAGGAAAAGATTTGAATCAGATAAAAATCAAATAAAAATCAAATAAAAATCAGATATGATAATCGGAGCGGATTCCCTTCTTGCAAGGGAGTCCGCTCTTTGTCATAATAGAAAAGTTCCATTCGATGAAGAAAGTGTCAAAAAGCAGTGCAGCAAATGTATTTCAGTCTTTTTTGACCTTAATGACGTT
This sequence comes from uncultured Lachnospiraceae bacterium, assembly GCA_902780385.1. Classification (GTDB taxonomy): domain Bacteria; phylum Bacillota; class Clostridia; order Lachnospirales; family Lachnospiraceae; genus CAG-791. Next base: position 23,036 of record CACZFF010000040.1, on the reverse strand, counting down.
CGACAGCTGTTTTTGAGTTCGGCAGGAAAGGGCGGGGCAGCTGCGATTTTATACGATTCGGTAAGGAGAGAGGGACTATGTGGAAAAAAACGGCAGCGATATTGTGTCTGGTACTTGTTATGACCTGCGGATGCGGAGGAGCATCGGGAGAAACAGACAGCGGCGCTGCAAAGACGGAAGAAGTGAAGATTCCGGAGGATTCCCGGAAGGCTTCGACAGCAGACAATAAGGAGCAGTCGGCAGCGGAGAACACATCCGCATCCGCGGGCACGCAGGCAGTTGCGGATGCAGAAACAGGAAATACAGGGAGTACTTCCCCGGAGGCTGCATTTACAGGAGAGACCGCCTCGGCGGGTCGTACAGGCACAAATGCCGCGGAGTATGCTGCCGAATCCAGAGGACTGATCGTGATCGACCCGGGACACCAGCAGTATGGGAACAGCGAGCAGGAGCCGGTCGGCCCCGGTGCCTCAGAGACCAAGATGAAGGTCAGCGGCGGAACCAGCGGAGTTGCGACCGGAGTTCCGGAATATCAGCTGACTCTCGATATCGGTCTGCAGCTTCGCGACGAGCTGGAAGCCAGAGGATACACTGTGATCATGGTGCGCGAGACCAATGAAGTGGATATCAGCAATTCCGAGCGTGCCGCTGTGGCAAACGAGGCGGACGCGGATGCCTTTATCCGGATTCATGCCAACGGATCCGGAGACCGGGGAGTGACCGGAGCGATGACGATCTGCCAGACACCGGGCAACGCATATAACGGAGATCTGTATGAGGAGTCCCGAAGGCTGGCTGACTGTGTCCTCAATGCATATACCGAAAAGACGGGTATTGACTACGAATACGTCTGGGAGACCGATTCCATGAGCGGGATCAACTGGGCCCGGGTTCCCGTGACGATCATCGAGATGGGATACATGACGAATGCAGATGAAGACCTTCTGATGCAGGATCCTCAGTTCCAGGAGAAAATGACTGACGGAATCGCTGACGGAATTGACGCTTTTATGGCAGAAAAGACAGCGGAGGAGAGACATACAAATGAGTAAAGAGGAAAAGGCAGAAGAAATTGAACAACAAAGAAGCTCAGGAGAACGCACAGACCCTGCGGCAGGTACAGAAACCTGTGACGGAGTGCCGCCGGAAGGTGACAGCCGTGAAAAAGTGAAAGATCCCGGCGTTGCCTGGGCAGCTGAAAATGCGGAGGCCACCGGCGCCCACAATGCAGAAAATATGCGGAGCGCGGGTATCCCGGGTCATATTGTAATGATCATATCGGCCTGTCTGGTCATTCTGATCGCCTTGTGGTTTTACCTGGCAAAGAGGCCGGAACCGCTTCCCGAAGGGGCCCAGAGCGGCGTATCAGGGACACAGGAGCAGGCGCAGTCAGCAGAAACGGCAGAAGCGGCAGAAGCGGAAGAAACGGCAGAAGCGGCAGAAGCGGCAGCCACAGGGAAAACCGCGAATATCAGCAGCACAGCCGGTACTTCGCAGGAAACCGCCATTCCTCTCAGTCCTGAAATGGAAGCGCTGGACAAGAAGCTTCGCGAAGAGCTTGCGGACAAGGCCGGCGACTGGTCTCTTTACCTGTACCGCCTGGATACAGGGGAGGAGATCGGCATCAATGCAAATGACCCCATGATCTCCGCCAGCCTGATCAAGCTCTATGTTGCGGGATGTTACCTGGAGCAGGTGGAGAAAGAGGCGATAGAGGACAATTATCAGCAGCAGCTTTTTTCCATGATTTCCGCAAGTGATAACGGTGCGACCAACCAGCTGATCGGTCTTCTCGGCATGGATCAGATCAATGCGTTTATGAAGGATCACCATTACACTGCGGGACAGCTGAACCGAAAGATGCTTGAAAACAACGGCACGGAGAACTATACATCTGCAAAAGACTGCGGCCGTGTCCTGAGAAAAGTCTATAAAGAGACATATGTCAATAAAGAGGCCTCGGAGAGGATCCTCGAAGCCATGCGCGCACAGATCGCCCGCAACCGCTATAAGATTCCTGCAGGCCTTCCTGAGGACGTTGAAACAGCAAATAAGACCGGCGAGCTCTATACAAAGAATAAAGACGGCATCAACGTAAGCGTTCAGAACGATGCAGCAATCATCTTTGCGGAAGATCATCCTTACGTGCTCACTGTGATGACGGCAGTTCCCGGTGCCGGAGAGGGAGATCTCCACGTGCAGATCGCGGACCTCTCCAGAGAAATCTACCAGGCCATCTGCGGGAGTGAGGAGCAGAGCAAATCCGATCAGTGAGGAGAAAGCGATGAATTTTGCGGATGAAAAGGCAAAACTCTCTTTTGCCAGTGATTATATGAAGGGGGCGCATCCGGCAATCATGGAGCGCCTTGTTGAGACAAATATGATGGAGACCGGCGGCTACGGACTCGATCCTTTTTCGGACTCTGCGAGGGACAAGATCCGCATGGCCTGTGAAGCCCCGCGGGCACGGGTGGAGTTTCTTGTCGGCGGAACACAGACCAATGCAACTGTGATCGATGCGCTTCTGCGCAGTCATCAGGGTGTTGTCGCTGCCCATACAGGTCATATCGCGACCCACGAAGCGGGCGCTATTGAGGCGGGCGGCCACAAAGTACTGACTGTACCTCACAAAAACGGCAAGATCAGCCCGGATACCGTTCGCATTTTCCTGGAAGACTATTATAACGACGATAACTGTGAACACATGGTCATGCCCGGCATGGTCTACATTTCCCATCCGACCGAGTACGGGACACTCTACACCAGAGAAGAGCTGCAGGCGCTCCACGAAATCTGCAGACAATACCGCATTCCCCTCTACCTGGACGGCGCCCGTCTGGCCTATGCCCTTGCCTGCCCGGCAAACGATATCAGTCTTGCCGATCTTGCCGTCTATTGCGATGTTTTTTACATCGGCGGGACCAAGTGCGGAGCCCTGTTCGGGGAGGCTGTTGTCGTGCCGGATCCGGACCTGATCCCCGGATTTTTCTCCATCATCAAGCAGCATGGCGCGCTCCTTGCAAAGGGCAGGATCCTGGGGATCCAGTTTGATACCCTTTTTACAGACGACCTCTATGAGAGAATCGGTGCGCCCGCAATTGAGGCGGCGGACAAGATCCGCACAAACCTGCAGAAAAAAGACTACCGTCTCTGCTTCGACTCTCCGACCAACCAGCTTTTCTGCATCATGGACAATGAAAAGCTGCAGAAACTGGGAGAAAAGGTCGAATACAGTTTCTGGGAGAAATATGACGACGCGAACACCATAATCCGGCTCGCGACCGACTGGAGCATCACTCCCGAGAAAACAGATGCCCTGATAGAGATCCTGTAATAAAACGAATAAACTGCGAAGGCCCGTTCCCGAAAGAAATCCGTAATGGGTCTTCGCGACGTTATCCGGTCACAAGATGGTCAGGCAGCGGCCATGCTGTGATAAGGCGGAGACGAAAGCTTCAATACGTCAATATAGGGATTTCCCTGATTCTATTATGCGGAAAACCGTGGTATTATTATAATGTCGTTCGGTTTTAAAAAACGAAACGAAAAAACTTTGCAGAGAATGGCTGTCATTGGCGCTGCAGACAGGAACGGAGGAACAGCTTCACGATGGGAAATAATGACAAAAATGCGGCAGATGCGCCGAAAGAAGCAATTCTTCACACGGCAACGCAGGTGCGGCTGGCAAAGGAAGATATTTTTTTCGGCCCGGGCAAGGCCAGGCTGATGGAGTATATTGAGAAGACCGGTTCCATGCAGGAGGCCTGCCTGGAGATGGGCCTGTCCTATTCCAAGGGAGCTCGGATGATCAAGATGGCCGAAAAACAGCTTGGCTACAAGCTTTTGGAACGCAGGATCGGCGGCAGCGGAGGCGGCGGCTCGCAGCTGACCGGGGAAGGACGGGAACTTCTGAAAAAATACCGGCAGCTGACCCGGCGTGTGCAGGAGGATGCTGAACGGGCGTTTGAGGAGATTTTCGGAAACGGAAATGCAGGTCAGGACTGAGTAAAGAGTTTTTGCTGCATGCATGACGGGAAAAGCCTTTTTGAGGGCAGACGATACGGCATGAATGCTCTATAGGACGCAAGACACCATAGAAAGCAAGACGTTATAGAACATGATGGCCTGAAGGACATGAAGTCCTATAGAATATGAGACTCTGAAGAACATATAGAAGAGGTGGATATGAAATTAATCCGGGCTGTTGACGCAGAGGGAGCAGTCCTCTGCCACGACATTACACAGATCATTCGCGGCGTCACCAAGGACGCCGTTTTCCGCAAGGGACATATTGTGACAAAGGAGGACATTCCGGTGCTCCTCTCGGTGGGCAAGGACCAGCTCTATGTGTGGGAAAAGCAGGAAGGGATGCTGCATGAAGACGAGGCGGCGGAGTACCTGTGCCGCATGTGTCTGGGCCAAAATATGACGCGCTCACAGGCCAAGGAGGGCAAGATCGAGATCAGCGCCGCCTGCAGCGGGCTTCTCAAAGTCAACAGCGCCGGCCTCAAGGCTGTCAACAGCTTCGGCCAGATGATGATCGCCACCCGCCACGGCGGATTCGGCGTGAAAAAGGGCGACAAGCTGGCCGGCACCCGTATCATCCCCCTGGTCATCGAGCAAGAAAAAATGACTGCCGCAGAAAAGGCCTGTATGGAAGCCACGGGGGACCGCCCCGTTCTGGAGCTCCTGCCTTTTCACCCTAAAAAAGTCGGTATTGTGACTACAGGCAACGAGGTTTTTTACGGGAGGATCGAGGATACTTTCACTCCTGTGATCGAGGCCAAATTTGCGGAGTATGATTCGGAGATCATCGACCATGAGATCTGGAACGACGACGACACCAAAGTGACGGCTTCCATCCTGAAGATGATCGAAAAGGGCGCGGACATTGTCTGCTGCACGGGCGGCATGAGCGTGGATCCTGATGACAAAACTCCGCTCGCCATCAAAAACACCGGCGCGCGCATTGTCTCCTACGGGGCCCCCGTTCTGCCCGGCGCCATGTTCCTTCTGGCCTATTACGAGGTGAAAGAAGGCCCCCATCCCCGCACTGTCGCCATCATGGGCCTGCCCGGATGTGTGATGTATGCAAGGCGCACGATTTTTGACCTGGTCCTGCCGCATGTCATGGCGGATGATGAAGTCACGGCACAGGACCTCGCGGCCCTTGGAGAAGGCGGACTCTGCCTCAACTGTCCCGTCTGCACCTTCCCCAACTGCGGCTTCGGCAAAGGACATTGAGAGGATGCACTGATCATAAGAGGTGACACCGGGAAGATTTTGACAGCTGCAGAGGGCTCCTTTTGACCATTTCAATCCAGTTTGCGGAGAATCGGATGTTAGATCGTAACGGAAGAGAAATTGATTATCTGCGGATTTCTGTCACGGACAGGTGCAATCTGCGCTGTAAATATTGTATGCCGGACGGGATCCAATCCCTGTCGATGTCGGAAATCCTGACTTATGAAGAGATGTGTACGATTGCGGAGACAGCCGCGGAGCTGGGCATCCGCCACATCAAACTGACCGGCGGCGAGCCCCTGGTGAGGCGCGGACTCATCTCTTTTGTCAAAAAGCTCAAGGCAGTTTCCGGCATAGAAGCAGTTACCATGACGACCAACGGAATTCTTTTGGAAAAAGAACTCCCCGCTTTGATCGATGCAGGCCTTGACGCCGTCAACATCAGCCTCGACACCATGAACCCTGAAAAATACAGGGAGATCACCGGAACAGACGGTCTGGACACTGTTTTGAGCGCCATTAAAGCTGCCGGCTGTCTCAGCAAAACAGAGCTCCTCGGTCCGGACGGTTTCGTTCAAAATGCGGCTCGTCCGGCACTGCGCGTCAAGATCAATGCGGTTTCGCTGGATCTGGGTGAGGACAACCTCCGCGCCCTCTTAGATATTGCCCGGAACATGCCTGTGGATGTCAGATTTATCGAAATGATGCCCATCGGCTTCGGCAAAAACTTCCCCGCCATCAGCCACAGGGCGCTTCTGGAAAAGCTGAAGGCCATGTACCCGGGCCTGCAGAAAGATGAACGGCGACACGGCTACGGCCCGGCGGTCTACTATGCGATTCCCGGCTATCAGGGAAGTGTGGGACTGATCAGCGCCATACACGGCAAATTCTGCGACACATGCAACCGCGTACGACTCACCTCACAGGGCTATCTTAAGACCTGCCTCTGCTACAACGACGGAGCAGATCTCCGTGCCATTCTCCGCGCCGGACTGCCGGAGACGGAAATGCGCGCGGCGCTTTTGGAGTCCATGCGGGAAGCCATTTTCCGCAAACCCGATGCGCACTGCTTCGACAAACCCGCGCAGATCACCGAAAATGCCGGTATGAACGCCATCGGCGGCTGACAAGGGGGCGGCTGACATGGGAACGGTCCTTTTGTTTCCTTTTGTTTCAATCAACACATCGCGGCGACCTGCCGTGACAGGAGAAAAATAACATGGCACAGGAAAACCATATGAACGGCATTGTCCGCGCAGTCTGCACCAGCCCTGCAAAGGGAACGGAAAAACGACCGGTCAGCCAAGGTATTTTTATCAAAAACTTCGGAATTAAAGATGACGCCCATGCCGGCAAGTGGCATCGTCAGGTAAGTCTCCTGTCCTATGACAAGGTAGAGGAATTCAACGCTCGCGGCGCACAGGTCGTGGACGGAGACTTCGGCGAGAACCTTCTTGTAGAGGGCGTTGATTTCAAAAATCTTCCCGTCGGAACGATCATCCGCAGCGGCACGGTCGTGCTCCGGATGACGCAGATCGGCAAGGAGTGCCATCAGGGCTGCGCCATCCGCAACCGCGTGGGCGACTGCATCATGCCAAGAGAAGGCGTTTTTGCGGAAGTCCTGGAGGAAGGAATCATCCGCCCCGGCGATGAGATTACCGCAGAGCTGCCTGATCCCGAACGGCCCTTTACCGCTGCTGTTATTACCCTCAGCGACAAGGGGGCAAAGGGAGAGCGGGAGGACAAGAGCGGCCCCACGGCAGTAAAGATGCTGGAGGAAGCAGGATACGAGGTCGTAGAGACCATGATCATTCCCGATGAGCCCGCCCTGCTCAAGGCGCAGCTTATGCGTCTTGCGGACCAGCGCCAGGTGGACCTCATCCTGACCAGCGGAGGGACCGGATTCTCCCTGCGTGACCAGACACCCGAGGCAACCATGTCAGTCGCCGACCGCAACGCCCCCGGAATCGCCGAATATATCCGTATGCGCTCGGCCCAGATCACTGACCGCGCCATGCTCAGCCGCGGCGTGTCCGTCATCCGCAAAGGAACCCTGATCATCAACCTTCCCGGCAGCCCCAAGGCTGTCCGCGAAAGCCTGGAATTCATTCTCCATGCCCTCGACCATGGCCTCCGCATTCTCCGCGGAAGTGTCAGTGACTGTGCCAGGCAGTGAGCGAACGAAGTTCGCGAACCCATCGACACGATGAATCAGGTGAAGTTCGCGAGCCTGCCGGCATGGCGAATATCTTTATCGATATTTTTATAAGTCTGTATTTACGGAACACCTGAATCCTGCATAGCAGCAGGTGTTCCCGTTTTTACAAAAGCGTTCAGTTTTTCAATACCGAACGAGATAAAGACACTATTGCTTAATTTCTAAACAACAGGAGGAAAAACATGAAAAAGAAAGTTCTTGCAGCATTGTTTGCAGCCCTAATGGCCTGTTCACTCATGGCAGGGTGCGGAGGTGCCTCATCAGCCCCGGCTGCCACAGAGGAGAAAACAGAGGAAGTGACCGAAGAGGCGCAGACAAAGGAAGAAGAAACCGGGGCAGAAGAGGCTCAGAGCGATGCGGCAGCGACGGAGACTGCGGCAGAAGAAACTGCTCCGGCAGCAGAGGCAGAGGAAGTGGAGCTGCAGGTTTTCATTGCAGCCTCCCTGAACACCTGCATGCAGGAAGTTGCGGCCAAATATAATGAAGAGCACCCCAATGTTAAGATCGTCTATAATGCAGATTCCTCAGGAAAGCTGCTCACTCAGATTGAAGAAGGCTATACCTGTGACGTCTTTTTCTCTGCCGCCCAGAAGCAGATGAATACACTGGAAGAAGACGGACTGATCGTGGAAGGCACCCGTGCGGATGTCGTCAACAATCAGGTCGTCGTGATCAAGCGCAAAGATACCGAGAGCGCAGTGACCGGCCTGGAGACACTCGGGAAAGCCTCCAGCATCGCCATGGCGGACGGCTCCGTACCGGTCGGCAGATATACCCGTACAGCCCTGATGAATCTCGGAATCCTTCCCCAAGTGGAGGACGCGTCCGTATACACGACGGCGGAAGTCTCCGATGCCCTGGGCGGTGTTGAAATCTCCGAGCAGGGCAACGTCTCCCAGGTCCTGACTGCAGTCGCGGAGGGCTCCTGCGAAGTGGGTACGACCTACTACTCCGACACATACGGCTACGAGGACCAGATCGATGTTCTTGAGACCGTCAGCTATGACCTGACCGGCAACGTGATCTATCCCGTATGCCAGGTGGTCAATGACGAGGCAACTGACTCACAGAAAGCCGCAGCGGCAGACTTTGTATCCTTTATCACCTCCGATACCGCAAAGGCAATTTTTGATTCCTACTATTTTGACACCAACCTTCAGTAAAGATACAATTGTTACCGACAGGAGAAAGACCATGCAGGATATTCTTCAGATTCTGGCAAAGCTGGACTGGAGTCCGCTTTATATATCGATCAAGACAGGCATTGTCGCGACCTTTATTTCCTTTTTTCTTGGAATCTTCGCGGCGCGCAAGGTGCTGAAGGCATCCGGCCGGGTCAGGGCAGTCATCGACGGCATTCTGACCCTGCCCATGATCCTGCCGCCGACAGTTGCCGGCTTTTTCCTGCTGCTTCTTTTCAGCAGAAGGCGGCCGCTGGGCATATTACTGTACGAGAATTTCAGCATCAAGGTCGTACAGACCTGGCTGGGCTGCATCGTGGCGGCCACAGTCATTGCCTTCCCCCTCATGTACAGAAACGCCCGCGCCGCCTTTGAGCAGATCGATCCCAACCTGGTCTATGCCGGCCGCACGCTGGGAATGTCGGAGATGCGCATTTTCTGGACGGTCGTCATTCCGACCGCAGGTCCTGGCATTGCCTCGGGCACGATCCTGACGTTTGCCCGCGCACTGGGTGAGTATGGAGCGACCAGTATGCTGGCCGGAAACATCCCCGGCAAGACAGCGACGGTCTCCCAGAGGATCGCCATGGTCATTCAGGACGGCGACTACCTCACCGCCGGCATCTGGACGATCATTGTGATCCTGATCGCGTTTTTCTTTATTTTCCTGATGAATCTGATCTCGGGAAAGGCCCTCCGATCCGACAAGAAGAGATGGTAGCCAGGAGACGGGAATCCTAAAAAGAGACGGGAATCTTTTAGAAAGACGGGGACCTTTTAAAACAGAAGGGCACAGTATTTGAGTGTGGGAGAAGAAAATGCAACTGATACTGGATTTTGAAAAAAAGCTGGAGGATTTCCATCTCCATGTTCATCATGAAGGGGATGCATCCAGGATCGGGATCCTGGGTGCCTCCGGCTGCGGAAAGAGTATGACACTGCGCAGCATTGCGGGAATAGAGACCCCGGACCGAGGCCTGATCAGACTCGGCGGCCGGGATCTTTTTGATTCTTCCCAAAAGATCAATCTCCGACCCCAGGAGCGCCGTGTGGGATATCTTTTCCAGAATTATGCCCTGTTTCCGACGATGACGGTGGAGCAGAACATCATGGCCGGCGTGCGCGGCAGCAAAGAGGAGCGGCAAAAGCGCGCGCAGGAAATGGTGCGCGCCTTCCAGCTGGAAGGGCTTGAGAAGCGCCGTCCGGCAGAGCTCTCCGGCGGACAGCAGCAGCGAGCTGCCCTGGCCCGCATCATAGCCTATCGTCCCGAAGCCCTGCTCCTTGATGAACCCTTTTCCGCCATGGACTATTTCCTGAAGGAAAAACTGCGCCTGGAGATGAAACAGGTCCTTCAGGAGTTCGAAGGCCTCTCGATTCTGGTCACCCACGACCGCGACGAGGCCTACCAGCTCTGCGACCACCTGCTGCTCATGCATGAAGGCAGCGTGATCGCCGGCGGTCCGACAAAGGAGATTTTTGACAATCCCAAGACCGTGGAGGCCGCCCGTCTGACAGGCTGTAAAAATATTACCCGGATCCGGCCCCTGGGACCGCACCGCATCTGCGCCCTGGACTGGGACAATCTGGAACTGACGACAGGGGAAGAAGTGACTGACGAAATTACCCACGCCGGCATCCGGGCCCACGACTTTTTCCCGATGGGAGGAGACAGGGGAGGAGACAGGGGACGGTTCTCTGTCTCCCCCTGCTCCCGCTATGAGGAGACAGAGAACCGTCCCCTGTCTCCTCCTCCGGAAAACATCATTCCTGTGGAAAACCCCGTTCTGACAGAACTCCCCTTTGAGTGGTACATTGTCCTGCAGAACAAGATCTGGTGGAAAGTCCCCAAAGATATAAGAAGCCACGACTTTTCTGAAAGCCTGCCCCGGGCGCTCTGCGTCGATCCCTCTGCCATCATGCTGCTGACGCAGTAGGGAAGCTCTTTCCGCGAAAACCGAAGAAAAACTCAAAGAAAAACCGCCCGGAGAAAAAATGTTGCAAATTGCGGGAAATCTGTATAAAATAGGCAAAAATTTGTACGACAGACGGGACGAGACGTGGATAAAAAGCAGCAGGGCTGGAAATGCGGCACAAGGGATCAGAGGTTTGCGCAGATGGGGAATAATGAAGAGACCAATTACGGAGAACAGCTGTATAACGTTCTTTTTGAGATCATAGGGAATAAAAAAAATGCGATCATCCTGGAGAGCCTTCGAGGCGAGAACGCTGTACTGACCTGTCTTTTGCACAACGAGGAGGAACTTCATCCCGGCGAACTGGCGGAAAAGCTCTCCCTGGTGCCCGGCCGCATGACGGATATTCTGAAGACGCTCGAGAAAAAAGGCATGATCCGCCGCGAGCCGGATCCTGAGGACAGACGCAGGGTGCTGGTTAAGATCACACCCAAGGGAGTCCGGGATGTGACCGAGCGCAGAGAGAAGGTGCGCGCCCAGTATAGCGGCCTTTACCAGGCACTGGGACTCTACGACACGGTCAAGCTGATTGAGCTCCTGAAAAAAATGAACCGATATTTTGATGAGATGTAAATTTGATCGATCTGACAGACCGGTGCTTTTCACGGCTTAAGCCATGAGTCAGCCGGTCAGATAAAAAAAGAATTGCCGGAGGCAAAAAAGGCAGGCGGACCTGTAAAAGGGAAGGCCTGCCTTTTTCTTTAAGACAACCCCTGCATTGCAGAGCAGAGCAGCATACCGCAGAGGCGTGATGTAATTGGCAGAGGATGACGGAATATGACGGATTTTGACGTGAAAAGGCCGCTTTTTGTGCAAATCTGCAAAAATAAGCGTTATTCTTCCGGAAAAGTCTGTATACAATTCGTATTGCGAAATAAAGTATCCCATGTATACTGTATACGTACAACAAAAACACGAAGCACACAGAATTTGAAAGGCGGCGCTTCTAAACGGCCGACTTTGAAGAAACGTTTCCCGGATGTCCGATTGATCCACAATAATCCTGCATTGTAGGGCGCCGGGACATATTTTTATCCGATTAATTCGTAATGCGAAAAAATGAGGCGGGTCTGACAGAGGATGCTTCAACACATCATCCACCCCGGCAGCCCGACAGCATAGAAAAATTTTTTTACTCATATATTTCGCGATGCGAACAAATGGAGAAAGGATTAAAAGAAAGGATTAAAATAAAAAAATGATCACAAGAGAAAACATCCGCACACTCGGCGACCTGCTGGAGACGGCAGCAGTCGATTATGAGAACCAGGTATTTGTCCGCTATGAGAAAGACGGCATTGTCTATGAGAAGGGCTACCGCACCTTCGCCATGGATACGCGCGCAGTTGCCCACTGGACCATGAACAAGTGCGGCGAGCTGGGCAAAAAGCTTCATGTCGCCATCATCGGCAAGTGCAGCTACGAATACCTCACAGTGCTGATGGGTGTCGCTGCTGCCGGCAGCATTGCCATTCCCATGGATGTGCAGCTCAGCAAAGAGGGCTTTATTGAAAATCTCAACCGTGCGGAAGCAGACATTATCTTTTTTGATTATGAATATCTGAGCGATGTCGAGTATCTGATGGAAGCATGTGAGGGTGTGAAGGAAGTCATCTGTCTGCAGCAGCGCAAGCAGCATTTTTCGACTCCCCAGATCCACAGAGAATACAGAGTAGCGACGTTCGATTATACAGTTGACCCCATGGAGTGCGCCCTGGTTATTTTTACCTCCGGTACGACAGGGCACGGCAAGGGCGTCATGCTCTCTCACAACAATCTGCTTGACAACCTCTTTAGTTCCGATGATGCGAGGGAGACCTGCCTGAGCGTCCTTCCCATTCATCATGTATTCTGCATCAGCGGCGACCTGTTGCTGACCCTGCGCTACGGCAGCACCCTGTGCCTTTGCGACGATGTCACCAAGTTCCTCTACTACATCGACCTCTTCCAGCCGACCATGCTGCGTATTGTGCCCATGATGGCCAAGATGCTGATCAACCGCGTGGCGATCGCAGCCAAAAAGCACCCTGAGCAGGACCTTGAGTATCTGAAATCCCAGATCATGGGTTCCCGTCTGCACAAGATCGTCAGCGGAGGCGGTTACCTCTCCGAGACACTGGCCAGAAACCTGGACCAGCTCGGTGTTGTCACCGGCCAGGGATACGGCATGAGTGAGTGCGCGCCCAAGATTTCCGCACCGGATTACGGAAATATGGACAAGATTGCCTCTGTCGGCAGACCCGTCCGCGGCTGCCAGGTCCGTTTTGTGGACGGCGAGATCCAGGTCAAGAGCCCCTCTGTCATGATGGGCTACATCAATGACCCCGAACTGACCGCGGAAGCCCTGACCGAGGACGGCTGGCTTTGCACCGGCGACCTGGGCTATATGGACGAGGACGGATATCTCTATCTGAACGGCCGCAAAAAGAACCTGATCATCCTCAGCAACGGTGAAAATGTCTCCCCCGAGCTGATTGAAAACAAATTTGACTCGGACCGTCTGGTCCAGGATATCATCGCCTTCGGTGAGGGCGACGCCATCGAAGTCGAGGTCTACCCCAACTACGAATATGCCCAGGCCCACAATATCCAGGATATTCAGGCTGCAATGAATGAGATCGTCGCAATGCACAATGAGGAGCTTCCCTCTTATGCAAAGATTTCCGGCTGCACCGTCCGCAAACAGCCCTTCAAAAAGACTTCCTCCAAGAAGATTATCCGCCAGGCCTATTTCGAAAACAGGGAAGAGAAGAGCGCAGAGAAAAAGAATCTGCTGCGTCCTGCCACAGAGCTTCAGCAGAAGATCTTCGAGGTCGTTGCGACTGTCCTGGGAGAAGAGGAGATCGGCACCGACGCAAACCTTTACAAGTGCGGCATGGATTCCCTCACAAGCGTCATGCTCATCGAAGAGCTGCAGACTCAGCTCAATGTCAGCGTGACCCTGACAGAGCTCATGGACCACAACACCATCCTGGGCCTGGAGGAACTCATCCTGGAGAAACAGGGCGAGGAGAAGATCGATTACTCCGTGCGCCCCGCATATCCGCTGACCAGCATGATGATGTATTTTGCTTACGTCATCCCCGGAAACACCACCGGCAACCTGCCCTTTGTCTACCGCCTGGACAACTCGGTCGACCTGAACCGCCTGCAGGATGCCTTCCATACTCTTATGGATGTGCATCCCATCCTCAAGGCCGTCATCAAGCCCACCGAGCAGAAATACTACGCTGTTTTCCGTGACGACAGCAGAGTCATCGACATCCCTGTTCTGCAGTGCACAGAGTCCGAGATCGAGAGCAGAATGGCCGCCATGCTCAAGCCCTTCCGCTACCGCGAGGACGACAACCTGACTCATGTCTATCTTGCACAGACAGAGTCCCACAAATATATGTTCTTTGATGTAGCCCATCTGATCGGCGACGGCATCACAATGAACATCCTGATGGAGGATCTGAAAAAGATCTACGACGGGGTGGAAGTTCCTAAGGAGACCTATACTTTCTACGAGTATATCCTGGACGCAAAGGCCAAAGAGGAGAGCGGCGTACGCGCAAAGGACTGCACAGCTGTGGATGAACTTATGAAGGGCTACCGCATGCGCCAGACCATCCTCACAAGACATGACCGTCAGGACTGCAAAAAGGGCGTCTACGGAGTGATCCGCAGAAGGCTGGACCGCATCGTCCGCAAGGAGATCCTCTATTATTGCAAAAAGAATAATGTCTCCGAAAACGCCCTGTTTCTGTCCGCCTTCAACTACACAGCGGCCCTGTTTGCCGACGAGGACGGAAGCTTCGTCAACAGTATCCACAGCGGCCGCACAGACGGACGCTGGACCGGCCTTGCAGGCTGTCTGTTCAAGACTTACCTCTGCAGATTTAACAGGATCCCTCACGAGAAGGTCGATGAGCTGATCACCCGCACCGGTTCCCAGATCATGAACACCATGAAGAACTATACACCGGTGTCCAGGATGGGCGACCTCTTCCTGCAGTACCAGGGCGATATCCTGTCTGTCCCGACACCCGGAGACAAGCCCGGTGAAAGGATGCACTGCATCCAGCTGGATTCCCTGCCCTTCCACATGCAGATCATGTATGACGAAGAGGGCTTCTATACCGAGCTCCGCTACTGGGAGAACCGCTTTGACCGCAGTCTTCTGGAAGTTTTCCTGACCTGCTATGAGGAGATCGTCCGCGCCATGATGGAGGAGACTTCTGTACGCCGTCTGAAACGCTATATTCCGGACGAAATGTTCCCCAAGCACTTCTACATCGACGGCGCCCGCCTCAACGAAGAGGCCGGCTGCAGCCTGATCCCCGGTGTCCGCAGAGGAAGCCGTGTCAAAGTTTACATCCTGGACGAAGGATACAGAAAGAAACCCTTCGGCGCATGGGGCCCCATGTATGTCATGGACTACCAGCCCGCCAGGATCGGCGATGTCATTGAGAACCCCTATGGCCCCGGCACCCTCTATGAGACCGGCATGAAGGCCAGGATCCTCCCCGACGGAACCGTGGACTTCCTGGAGACCTCCGGCAGAGAAGTCATGACCGACGGCGTGAACGGCCGCAGATTCTTTGACCTGCCCGCCATCGAGAAAAAACTTGTTTCCATCGATGGCATTGAAGAGGCACAGGTCTACATGAAGTACAACACCGAGACCAACGAGATGAACCTCTACGCGGATGTAAAGGCCGACGACAGCTTCGACACAGAGGCCTGCCTGGAGAGCCTGAAGACTGACTGCCCGCCTGAAGAACTGCTTTACGGCATGACAAAGATCTGATCAGGCACAAAGGGCATGCGAAGGTGCACGGCAATAACCTTATAAGACTGATATTGGAAACTGGCTGAAACAGGAAATCGGGCAGGCGGAATCATCCGTCTGCCCGATTTTTCTTCATCGCGCAGGACTCGCGGGCGAGTCCGGAATTTCGAAATGTACCACGGTGAGAATCTGAAGGGATAATCCTGATCAGTCATTATCCTCTCTGCGCGCTTCCAGCATTTTCTCCAGCTGAATGAAGATCGCAACTACTACCTGCTCCTGCTCAGGCTGGTATAGACCTATGCAGTACTTGTCGTGTACGGAGACCAGTTTCCTGGCTATGGTGGCAACAGGTCGTCCGTCTGCATCCACAAGATTGAAATTCAGCCCGATGATATTGCCGCGGATCTGCCAGTCCAGACCTTCAATATTCGTGACGTCTTTTACGATATGGAATATTTCATTGGACAGTGTGAAATTCCTGCCGTCTGCCATGGTGATAAAGTGCT
This sequence comes from uncultured Lachnospiraceae bacterium, assembly GCA_902780385.1. Taxonomy (GTDB): domain Bacteria; phylum Bacillota; class Clostridia; order Lachnospirales; family Lachnospiraceae; genus CAG-791. The sequence goes on along the minus strand of CACZFF010000040.1, from coordinate 7,137 downwards.
TTTCGTGGAGGCTGACAGGCCTTTTTTCAAGATGTGCAATGTTATTACCTGCCGCATCCAGGATCTCGGTTTTTCCGGTCAGAGCGATGACGCTCGACTTTGTATAATATTTTACATTTCCCTCTTCATCCGTGATGTCAATCCGTCTGTGAAGATCTCCCAGTTCCAATGCAGTATACAGAGAATATACAGGCTCGCCAAAATCTTCAATCGTGGTTTTGCTCGCGGTGTTGGCTGCTTCATTTAAAACCTCAACTGCTTCTCCAAGTTTCTTCAGACTGTCAAAAAGCCCCATTGTCAATCTCCTTTCCAAAAATGATCTATGTTTCAGGACATTGTAAAGTGAGAAAGCCCATCTGATTCTATTTTCCTGTATCTGCTTTCTGTCGCCTTCACTGTTGTCAATATACACAGACTGAAAATTCATAGGTGTTATAGGTTGTTACTGTCAGTATAGCACCCAGGGACATTTTCCGCTATGTAAGCAGATGCTTTTTTGTTTTGCCGTTTTTATATGAACGTTTTTATGCAAACAGGCATTTTGTTAAATATACCCGGATATTTATGGTATAATGAATAGCGATGGATACGGGACTGTCAATTGGGGAGCAGTTCCGCAGACGGCAACTTATTGGTTCTTGGAAAGTCTGTTTAATGAAGGGGGTTTTTCTATGACTGGTTTTCCGCTTATTATCGCATTTGTTGTAGCTGTTGTTTTGATGATCATTGCAATCTCCAAGTTCAAGATCCATCCATTTATTTCGATCATGGGAATTTCCCTGATCCTGGGTCTTGTGGCGGGTATCCCGATCGTGGACATTACCCTGGAGGACGGCACCACGGTCTCGGGTATTGCATCGGTCATCGGCGCCGGATTCTCGGGGACTTTCTCCAGCATCGGTATCGTCATTATCCTGGGCGCGCTGATCGGCTCCGTTCTGGAAGTGACGGGCGCTGCCCTCAAGCTGGCTGACATGGTCATCAACATGGTGGGAAAGAATCATCCTGTCCTTGCGCTGGAACTGATGGGATGGGTCGTTTCCATTCCCGTCTTCTGCGACTCCGGCTTCGTTATCCTGAACCCGATCCGCAAGGCTCTGGTCAGCCGTACCGGAGAGTCCTCTGTCGCCATGTCCGTAGGTCTGGGCACAGGTCTGTACCTTGCACACGTATTTATCCCGCCGACGCCCGGCCCCATCGCCGCAGCCAATACACTGGGCGTGGGCAATAACCTTCTCATGGTCATGGGATTTGGCGTGATCTGCTCTATTTTCCCGCTGATCGCGGGCTATTTCTATGCCAACTATATCGGCAAAAAAGTCCGCGCCGCAGATGAAGCGGATGCCGGCGAAGTCACAAAGACTTATGAGGAGCTGGTTGCTGAATACGGAAAACTTCCCGGCGGCTGGGATTCCATGGCTCCCATTATTGTTCCCATTATTCTGATGGCTCTTTCCTCCATCTCTTCTATGGCTGGTATGACGGGCATGGTCAAGAATATCCTCACATTCCTGGGCACACCCATCATCGCTCTGGCAGTCGGTACCATCTTCGCAGTCATCCAGCTCAAGAACGCCGGCAAAATGGGAGAGTTCTACAACCTGACCAATGATACCCTGAAGACAGTCGGCCCCATCCTGTTCGTCACCGCAGCCGGCGGCGTTCTGGGCAAGGTCATCGCCAGCTCCGATATGGTCAACTACATCACAGAGCATGCTACAGTCCTTGAGGCAATGGGAATTTTCTTCCCCTTTGTTCTGTCGGCGATCCTCAAGTCCGCACAGGGTTCCTCCACCGTTGCCCTTACAACCACGGCCGGTATCGTGGCGCCCCTGCTTCCTCTCCTGGGACTGGACAGCCCCGTCCGCACCTGCCTTGCCTGCATGGCAATCGGTGCAGGTGCTATGACTGTATCCCATGCCAACGACTCCTTCTTCTGGGTCGTCACCAACTTCGGTGCCATGACTCCGGATCAGGGTTATAAGACACAGACCATGAACACCCTTCTCCTGGGTATCTCTGCTATGATCGAGATCTTCATCCTGTCCCTGTTCCTGCATTGATCGCATGCCGGATGCGGGATGGATCCCACATCTATAAAGGAGAAGAAAAGGGTTTTTATCTCAGGTGCGGGATGGCTTCTGCATCTGTGAGTGATTGAATCAAGCCGGCAGCGGCCGGTCCGGAATGGACCGGGCTGCCGGCTTTTTCTTGACTTCATTTCGATTCGTGTTTATGTTTTACTCATATGTGTCTGTTAACAGTCTGTTAACAGGGAGCGCTTAGGAGCGAATTCCAGGCCCCCGTGCTTTTATTTATCCGGCCATGGCACATTGCTTACACACAAACAGTTGTTTTTAACGAGGGAAAACAAAGAAATCGATGAAAAAATATCAGCTGACAGAAGAGGAGTACAAGAGGATTCTGGATTTTAAAAGGGATCTCCACATGCATCCCGAGCTCTCGAGAAAGGAATTGCAGACGACCGCAAAGATCCGGGCTTTTCTGGAATCCCTGCCGGATTTCAGAATCTTTCCCCTGGAGACGGAGACGGGAACCGGCATCGCGGCGCAGATCCACGGAGAGGAAGGAAAGGAAAAGAGTCTGGAGATCATGCTTCGTGCGGATATTGATGCCCTCCCGCAGACAGAGGAATATGAGAGCCCCTGGAAGTCCCGGACACCCGGTGTAATGCATGCCTGCGGCCATGATTTCCATACGGCCTCTCTGCTGGGGGCGGCCCTTCTGCTGCAGCGTGCCAAAAATGACGGCCTTCTCAGGAATACTGTGGACCTGGTTTTCCAGCCGGCAGAGGAGGGAACGACTGGTGCGGGTGTCATGATCAGGGCAGGGCTGTTTGACGAGATTCATCCGGATTATTGCTTCGGAATCCACAACTGGCCCTCCGTACAGACCGGCAGCATTGCCTGTCACGAAGGTCCTCTGATGAGCGGCAAGCGAAATTTTGAAATCCGCATCCATGGCGCCGGAGGCCACGGTTCCATGCCGCACTTAAATATCGACCCCATTGTCTGTGCCGCTGCCGTGATCCAGTCTCTTCAGACGGTGGTCAGCAGAAATACAAATCCCCTTGATTCAGTCATCCTCACCATCAACAGGATTGAAGGCGGAAGTCCCATGAATCTCGTGGCAGATCAGGTCACTATGCTGGCGTCAGTGCGGTCATTGTCGGATCCGGCCCTGGACAGGGCTATCGAGCGGATTGGATCGATTGTTGAAAAAACAGCAGAAGCCTACGAATGCCGCGGGGAGATTCTCTGGATGGACCGGATACCCGCAGTCTGGAATTCTCCGGAGATGACAGCGCTTGCGAAAAAGTGTGCTGCCGCGACGGGCTGCCAAATCGTGGATGCGCCTCCTTCGCTGGCCAGTGAGGACTTTTCCCGCTACCGTGCCTTTGTGCCTTCCTTCTTTTACTGGGTGGGAAGTACAGCTGCCGGAGATGAAGTGCAGGAACTGCACAAGCCCCTTTTTCATACGGACGATACAGCGCTGCGCCACGCCGCGGAACTCTATGCGGCATCAGCTTTGCTGCCGGGACAGCATTTTGCAGAGAAATGTCTTTCCCTCAGGGATAAATATTAATACACGGATGTGCTCCGGCATGTTCGGAAGAGATCTCAGGGCACAGAAAAGCACCGCCGGTTTTATGACTAGCGGTGCTGTTTTTTTCAGAAATCAAAGCGGTTGTCGGGACTGTTATCTGCCGGCTTCCTTCTTGATATTGTTTGCAATGATCAGCATCAGGATGCTGATTGCAAGACCTGTAAAGCAGGACCCCATCTCGGCAATTGCCACATGCATCATAAGATTATGGATGAGATTGCCGATATTAAGCAGTACAGAGAGGATGGAGAGTACCCACACAGGCATGATCTTTGCCGGATTTTTTGCTGCCGCTCTCTCAAGGTGGGCGTAGATCATTGTCAGTAATGCTCCTGCTGCGAGAGCGATGCCGATAATGAGTACTGTAAACACTCCGAGATCTGTCGGCATATCCTGTGCGAACTCTGGATTATTCATTGCCAGAACACCGGCTCCTGCTATTACCGCACCTAAAAGAAATGTAAATCCGCCGGCGATATAATCCAGGATTCCTGCAATGTTGAGTACTTTTCTGCTGAGTGTCATTTCCATTATTTTTTCCTCCGATAAAGTTTTATTTCTCTTTAATGTCTTGAATATTTGACTGCCTTGAGGAATCTGACCTGTCCGGCAGGCTTTGTTCTTTCTTGTTTTGTTTTCTATGTGCACAGTATAGCAGAGGAAACAGCACAGAAATGTCACACAGCATTCAGATGCAGAAAAGCCGGAAACCCGGAAATCCATCAGGTTTTTCGTTACAATACAGGCTTATCTGAAACGCGAGGCTGTACAGTGACGGATTATCTTTCCGAACGATTCAGCTTTTTGTTTGTTTTTGTATTATGGATCAAATGAGTATAGAATAATAAAGAAAGAGTTTTACAGAGGCACCGTAGGATCCTCGGAAAGGAAGTAAGAAAAAATGACAGGAAACAGGAAATCTTTTCTCGAAGAGCTGCAGGAGGCGAAAGCTCACAGCTATGCAGTGGGAGCTTTCAATATTTTCAATCACCTCTCGGCGAGGGCTGTGGTGCACGCCGCGGAGAAACTGGGCCTGCCGGTCATTCTGCAGACATCTGTTGTGACTGTGAAGGAGTTCGGGACTGCGCCCCTGGGCGCCATGCTACGCCAGCTGGCGGAGGAAGCCTCCGTCAATGTGCTGATCCATCTCGATCACTGCCAGGATGTGGAACTGGCCAAGGCCTGCGTCGATGCCGGATGGGATGCAGTTATGTATGATGGTTCCCGTTTACCGTTCGAGGAGAACATCGCCGGATGCAGGGAGGTTGTGGAATATGCCCACCGCAAGGGTGTGCAGGTCGAGGGGGAACTGGGGAGAATCGTCGGGGTTGAGGATGCCATAAAGGTTTCCGCAGAGGATGCCTCCCTCGCCGGTCTTGAGGAATCTATCCGGTTTGTGCAGGAATCCGGAATCGATGCCTTTGCGCCGGCAATCGGGACCGCACACGGGGTCTATAAAGGCACGCCCAGGATCAATTTTGATCTTGTCGCACAGCTCAAAGAAGCGATACCGACACCGGTCGTCATCCACGGCGGCACGGGCCTGTCCGAGGAAACTTTCCGCAGGCTGATCTGCAGCGGCGGCGCCAAAGTCAATGTCTCCACGGCGATCAAGCACGCCTATCTTGACACTTGCAGGGACTATTTCAAAGATGCGCCTGAGAAAGCTGATCCCATCGGATTTGACCGGATCCTGAGTCAGGCCATTGAAGGGACTGCGAGGAATCACATGATCATTTTTACAAAGGACAGGGTCTGAGAACAATGAAAAGAGAAGAGCTTGAAAAAATACCCGCTTCGGCAGGTGCTGAAGATTTTCCGGGATACAGGCCGAACTATCCGGTGGACCTGCACACGCACTCCACCCGCTCGGACGGGGCGGACACACCGCAGCAGCTGATCGACCACGCGGCATCCCTGGGAATGAAGATCATTGCCATCACGGATCATGACATCCGGCCTCCAAAAGATATTCCAGTGGAAACAGCCGATGTGGGGAACGCCTCTCCGATAGGAAAGACAGAAGCAGAGGACAGTATTCTGGTGGATGCCGTGGACTACGCCTGGTCAAAGGGCCTTCGTCTGCTGCGCGGGATCGAGATTTCCTGTGAGACAACGGCGGAGGACTGCCACCTGGTGTGTCTGGGCTGTGACTGGGAGGATCCTTTTTTCGATGATCTCGAGAGGGCTGTGGTGGAATCCAAGATCGGGAGTTACCGGGAACTGGTCCGCCGCCTGGATGCAGACGGCATGCATATGACATGGGAAGAGGTCTTGGAGAACGGAGGAAATCCTGTAGCTGAGGAGCAGGTGCAGAAGAAGATGATTTTCGAGCTGATCGCGCGCAAGGGCTATCAGAAGGACTGGAGCAGTGCCAAGCTCATGGTCAAGAACACACCTTCCTATCAGATCCTGCGTGAAAAACCGGATCCCGTGCAGGTGATCCGCCAGGTGCACCGCTGCGGCGGCATCGTGATCATGGCACACCCATATCTTGTCAATGAGCCGGTCCGCCTTCCTTCCGGCACAATGGACCGTGCGGCCTATATTGACCGTCTGATTGAAGCCGGTCTGGACGGCATCGAAGCCTGCTATCCCTATTCCAAGACCAGTTACGGCGGCAGTATGACTCCGGAACAGATTGAGTCAGAAGTGAAGGAGAGATACACCGACCGGGTCGCCATTATATCCGGCGGTTCCGACTACCACGCCGACTTCCGTAAAGGCGTGTCTCCCGCAAAAGCCCGCATCATCGGGGAGAGCGGCATCACGCTGGAATATTTTCAGCAGAATGCACTTTTGCAGGAAGTACTGCTTAAGAATATATCGGCAGTGCGCAATCCCTAAATATAAAACATAACTGAGAGTGAAAAATCTTGTCGATACAAGATTTTTCGCTCTCAGAGCATTGTGCCTCGGGACGGCACAATGCTCTGCTGATTCTTCACCGTTTTCGCCTTCGCGAAAACGCTTCAGGGTGCCGCTCTGGTGAGCGGCATGGTCGGAAAGGATGATAATATGAAAAGCAGAAAGTTTATTGCAATGATGCTGGCGGTAATGCTGACAGCAGCATCTGCAGCAGGACCCGTATTTGCTGCAGAGAATTCAGCAGAAACAGTCGTAACGGAACAGACTTCCGGGGTTGTTTTTGAAAGACTAGCCAGCGCATTCTTGTGACTTCAGTCATGAGTCAGCTGGCTTTTTTTTCCCCATATAAGGGAATGTTCGAACTGCCGTAACCGGCTGCCATTTTTTTTTCGTAAGGATCCCGGAATGAGAAAGATGGATCCATTGACAGACATAATGTTCCGGAGCAGGTGATCCCCTGACAGGAGCTGATACGATCAGAGTACTCATTAGAAAAGCAGGGCGGCAATATATCGTCGTAAACAGAATATATATTCGATTTATCTTGCAGTTCCTAAATACATATGATATAGTAGATATATGGAAAAGAGTATTTATAATATCAATGAAAACGGATTATCATATGGTCGCGGATATGTCTAT
>CACZFF010000039.1 GCA_902780385.1 uncultured Lachnospiraceae bacterium | reverse complement strand
TTCATCTCCCTCAGGAGATGTTAAGATCTTAATACGAAAGAAATTCTCATGGTCAAAATGGACTTGGCTTTCCATTTTTATCCTTTTACTGAATTGGGTTGTCCGAAGAATTGATGCTGATCTTTCGATCGCTCAAATCATTCTTACAATTCAATGTCCTCTGAATTTCCTCAAATTTGCCATTTATTGGCACGGTCCATTAAGTAAGACCGCTGGTCATGAACTGCGTAAGCTGTTCATTTGTGACCTCAAATATAAAGGAATATATTCAGGGTTGCATTTCTGTCTAGTACTCATATAAGATTGGAAATGTTTTTCCGAAGCCTGCAGGGCAGGTCTTCATCTTTCGCCGACGCGCTTTTGTCTTGCGCGACAACTTCATAACCTTATCACAGCATCTCGCTCTTGTCAACAGCTTTTTATACTTTTTTAAGAAAGTTTTCAGAAGCTGTTTACAAAGCAGCCTGTATAAAGTTTTTTTGGGACAAAAAAATGAAACGAACCATTTTGTCGATCACGTCGGTTCATTTCATCTTTTTGAGCGGAGAAAGAGGGATTTGAACCCTCGCGCCGGTTCTCCCGACCTACTCCCTTTCCAGGGGAGCCCCTTCGGCCTCTTGGGTATTTCTCCAAAAAGATACCTACCAATGTGGTATATGTGATTTATACAACACAAAGAAGTGTCTTTAGCGGAGAGGATGGGATTCGAACCCATGTGCCCGTTAGGACAAACGGTTTTCAAGACCGCCTCGTTATGACCGCTTCGATACCTCTCCGTATCGTTTTTTCGTTCCCAGTCGAGACGCTGCTGTCTCGCGCGAACAAATGATATATTAACAAAAAGGTCTGCCGGTGTCAATGACTTTTCGGGATTTTTTTATTTTTTATTTACGATAATCAATAAGCGAAATTACGAATACGTTTTTGTCATCAAAAATCCGAAAAAAGAAAAGTGAGCGATGTATAAAAAAGGAAAATAAGCAGCGAAAAAGCCGGGCATCCCGGGGGATATCCGGCTTTTCCGTCTTTTCTCAATCCAATGATCCAACAATGATCCTATGACCGCTGGCCGGCATCTGATCAGCTTATCAGCGCTTTTGGACTTATAAGCCAAATAAGCCTTATAAGTTTATAGCTCTATTGATTTACAGACTTATAGACCAACAGGCTTATAGAAAGATGTCAAATCTTTGCAAGGCGGGCACGCAGGCTGTCGACACGGTCGAGTTTCTCCCAGGGAAGGTCGAGGTCGGGACGGCCGAAGTGTCCGTAGGCTGCAGTCTGGCGGTAAATGGGTCTGCGCAGGTCGAGCATCTTGATGATGCCGTCCGGGCGCAGGTCGAATTCCTCTCCGATGATCCTGACGATCTTCTCATCTGAAATCTTTCCGGTGCCAAAGGTATCGACCATGATGGACATAGGGCGGGCGACGCCGATGGCGTAGGCGAGCTCGATTTCCATCTGGTCCGCATAGCCGGCCGCCACAAGGTTCTTTGCAACATAGCGGGCTGCATAAGCTGCGCTGCGGTCAACCTTGGTGCAGTCCTTGCCGGAGAAAGCACCGCCGCCGTGACGCGCGTATCCGCCATAGGTGTCGACGATGATTTTCCGGCCGGTGAGACCGGCATCGCCGTTGGGGCCGCCGACGACAAACCGCCCGGTCGGATTAATATAGTACTTGGTGTCCGCATCCGCCATTCCATCCGGGATCACAGGATCAATGACATATTTTCTCATATCAGCATGGATCTGGTCCTGGGTGATATCAGGGTTATGCTGCGTAGAGAGAACAACTGCTTCAACCCGGAAAGCCCTGCCGTTTTCATCATACTCGACAGAGACCTGGGCTTTGCCGTCCGGGCGCAGATAAGGAAGGATCCCTTCCCTGCGGACCTGGGCAAGTCTGCGTGTCAGAGCGTGTGCCAGGTAAATGGGCATGGGCATATATTCTTCCGTCTCATTGGAGGCATAGCCGAACATCATACCCTGATCTCCCGCTCCGGTCTCCATGGTGTCCTCGAGGTGACGTTTTTCAAGCGCATTGTTGACACCCATGGCAATATCTGGAGACTGTTTGTCGAGAGCGACCATAACCGCACAGGTGTCTGCATCGAACCCGATATCGGAGCTGGTATAACCGATCTCGCGGATGGTCTTTCGCACGATATCCTGATAATTGATGACTGCATTGGTTGTGATCTCACCACAGATGACAACAAAACCGGTCGAAGCCATCGTCTCACAGGCAACACGGCTCATGGGATCCTGCTCGATGCAGGCATCGAGGATGGCATCTGAGATCGCGTCGCATACCTTGTCGGGATGTCCTTCTGTCACGGATTCCGACGTAAAAATAAACTTATCCATATACACCTTTCTTTCCGAAAAAAACGCAGGTTAAATACTATCCGTTTTCCGTCTGCGGTTTTTCTGATCACAATTCCGTCCTGCAGGCTCCGCTGCCGTTAAGCATGCGCCCTTTAGCGCGTGTCCAAACAGCTCCTGCAAAAAGGGGATAAAAAAAACCACATGGCGGGCATGTGGAAAAAACAACATACCCTTATTGTTCGAAACGCCGTCTACGGCTCTCGCTCAGGGAGGCACCTTCCTTGCCGGAATAAGCATCTGCTCTTCCCCCGGCCAAGGGGTTGCCGTGGCTTCACAGGTCCTATGTACCTCCACCACTCTGAATAAGAGAAAAAAATATGAAATTCTGCGGAAAAACTGCTGTTAAACTATTCCGTCCTTCTTTCCGTCCTTCTTCCGTTTAATGTTTTTTTTACTGTCCGGAATCAGGTATATGTATAATAGAGCAAGGGCATTTGCCTGTCAACATAAAAATCTGACAAATCAAAAGGCTTTTTCATCCATTATTTTAATACAATTGTCAGACTTCATTTCCCTTTTACCCATAAATGTCTCTACTATAATGTCCGTTTTTCTTTGCGTTGCGAAATCAAAAAATGTAATCTATTATAGTGAAAAGAACACATTTACGCACCAGGAAGACCATGGCATTTATGTAAGTCGTCGAGGTCAATCATGAATCTTCAAAATAACGAATCTTTGAGTTGGGAACAATATTATATGCTGCGATTGGAAAAATTTGCTTTTTTTCTGGGGGCGGCAGCTATTCCCTGCACTTTTATCACCCCTATTGCAGTGCCCTCCATTCTGGGTTCCATGGCGATCATGTTTGCCGTTTTATCCAAGGGCGGCAGCCTGCATTTTTCACGCCGCGGCAGGACCGCGGCAATTCTGGGAGCCGTGGCGATCATTGTCAATGTCGTCTATCTGGGCATAGTCCTTTCCACATTGAAGGGCATGCTGGCAGATCCCGCCGGCCGGCAGCAGCTCAGTGATATGCTTTATCATCAATATGGAATGACGCTGGATGAGCTGCTCCCTCAGCTCTCGGTGATCCCCCTGTTCCAGTAAAAAACCCGGAGTAATACAAATGAAATACTACAAAACAAATGCCCAGCTCTTTGCAGACGCAAGGAAAGCACTGCTCGGGCACCTGAGCACTGCGGTGTGGAGTCTGCTTCTATATTTTGCGATCGCGCTCTTTCTGACTCAGTTTTCTTCGTCTGTAAATATCTCCAACACCTATCTGCGTCTGATCATATACATAGTTTCCCGTTTTGTCGCAACGCTGGCGGTCAGCCTTTTCGGTGTAGGTCTCTCTTCGATTTTTCTGAATCTTCTGTATGAACAGCCCGCTTCCATACGGGGACTGCTGACCGGATTTCTGGAAAACCCGGACAATTGTATCCGGGTCAGATTTTATATAACTTTCGGAGAATATGTCTGTCTTCTTCCGCTTCAGATCTTTCTGTTCCTGGTCCCGACAGATACTCTTGCCGAAATCATTCCGGTGACCGCTGCATTGACCGTATTCTGTCTGGCAGGTTACATGTACTGGACCCTCACTTTCGCCATGGCCAACTACCTGCTGCTTGATTTTCCGGAGATGAATTCCGACAGAATCCTGCGGGCAGCCCGCACCATGATGCGCGGAAACAGGATGCGGCTTTTCAGACTTTATCTCCGCCTGCTTCCGCTCCACCTGCTGGGACTGTTTTCCCTGGGGATCGCCAATGTATGGGCCTCCTGCTGCCAGTACGCAAGTGTCACCGCTTTTTATAAAGATATGATGTCAGGGCAGCAGTGATCACGTAAAAAAAGCACCCCCTTTGCCGGATGATGGTCCGTGCAGAGGGGGTGTTTTTCTGCTTTGATAATGTTGATATCGCTGTTAATCCTGAAATCGCCGCAGTAAAGATCAGCTGCAGCGGTCTGTCCGGGATTCAATGCATCAATCTGCAGCCGGGCTGTTTTTGCTCATGTCCGTGTCCTCTGTCTGTCCGGCATGATCAGAGGTCTCCCCTTCAGAAGAAGTTTTCTTCAGTAGGCAGTCTTCACTGTTTCTTTCAGCGGAGCCGCTGTCTTTTGCGGAATCGGCCTCCGCGGAGACGCTCGCTTTGTCTTCTGCCGCACCGGTGTTTTCATCCGGTGTCACATCTGATTTCTCCGTATCTTCCCTGCCATCCTCAGCTTCCGTCTTGTCGTCAGCTGCATCGACCGCTTCTTCGTCTGATGCTGGCTCAGCCTGAGTATTTTTCTCACTGGAAGAGGAGCCGCTGTCTTCTTCAGTATCAGCCTTTTCTTCGGCTTTTTCCCCGGAAGGATCGCCCTTGTCCTCAGGGGTCCCGGTGCTGTCATGGTCTGTGTCGGATCCGGTCCGGGGCTGTGTCTCATCGACTGTACTAGTATCAGTACTGTCAGAAGGAGCCGCCTCTTCAGCAGCCTTTCCGGGAGCATCGGGAAGGTCATAGGAGAGATGGAAGCTGCATGAACATACTGCTTCCTGGTCAATATGCAGGATCTTCTCCTTATCTTTTTCTTTTACCGCCTCTTCTCTTTCTTCAAAAGCGCTGTCTGTATAGACCGCGAGAACACAGTCTGTAACCCTTTCCCCGGAGGAGGAACCGGCTCTGGCGAGCACCCGAAGGGCGTCGAGATTTGCCTTGAGAGACATATCAGCCTTACAGCCTTCGGATTTTACCGAGTTCAGATATAGAATTCCTGCCTCGGTATCCTGTTTGCCTGAAGAAAGATCACCCAGCATGGGATCTGATACATCTTTCGGTTCTTTAATATCTGTACGCGCTTTCCCGTTTTCTTTGTTGTGGGAGTGGACTGTCCCGTTGTCTTCGCCGCCCAGGTTCACAGCCCCGAGAAGGGTGCAGCCCTCGTCTTTTCTGCTGAGGAGCGCAAGTACATAGTCAGCCTGCGGATTGATCCGGCCGGCATCGTCTTCACTGTCCTGACTGTTTTCATTGATCGCTGAAGGGAGACGGACAACTGCATCCATCTTCACCTCACTGTCGTTTCCTCCCCCATAGGAAGCCCATCTTGTCAGAATGGAAGGTTTGACGACCTTGATCGTAAAAGTTCCGAGAGCAAGGTCAGAAGCCTCAGCAGCGTCAGTGGCGTCAGTTCTTGCGGATCCATTTTCTTCAGCAGAGGAAAGCCGGGCTGTGATCTGCGTTTCACCCGCAGAAAGGGCAGTTACCAGGCCGTTTTCATCAATCTCTGCGATTTCCGGGCAGCTGCTCTTCCACCGGAGCGCGGCAGTCCCCGTCTGTGCCGGGACGATCTCCGCTTCGAGTGCCAGACGGGAGCCCTCAACAATGCTTCCGTCCTGTACCGGCGTATTGCCGGCTTTTTCGGAAGGATAAATGTAAATCCTGACCGTCTCCTGCGCCGCAGCTGCGGTAAGGGTGTCCTCTGCAGCCGGGGATTGGGGTGTTCCGCTGCCAGGTGCCCTGTCTGTCTGGTTTTCGGAAGATGTATCAGCCTGGTCTGACGCAGCAGTCACTTTCTTTGCCAGCCCTTTGATGGTGCCGGCTGAGGAAGCAGATGAAGCGGACGTCACAGTCACTTTACAGGAAGCCTTTTTGCCGTTCACCGTCTTGACCGTGATAGTGGCTGTTCCTCTGCCCTTGGCGGTGATCTTTCCGCCGGACACTGTCACAACGTTTTTATTGCTGGAAGTCCAGGTCAGTTTGTTTTTGCCTGCATAGTAGGGCGTGATCGCTGCCTTGAGCGTCGCGGTCTTTTTGACCTGCAGAGACAGGCTTGTTTTCGAAAGCGTGACCTTGCTGGGTGTGATGGAGCCCGCCATGCGGGGTACACCCCTTCCGTAATACTTGTCTGTCCCCTTGGCACCCAGATCCTTGGCATAGCAGCGCACAAAATATTGTGTCTTGACGCCTTTGATCCATGGATTCATCAGCCTGTACATGGCTGCCGCAGCTGAAATATGCGGTGCCGCCATGGAAGTCCCGGTGGCTGTCGCGTATTGTCCGTTCAGCCAGCAGCTTGTAATATCGACACCGGGTGCTGTGATATCCAGAGAAGAACCGTAATTGGAAAAAGATGCCCTTTTTCCGCTGGAATTGATCGCTCCCACAACAATGGGGGTGTCCATATGGGCAGGGCACACATACTGTGTATTCTGGCTCTCATTTCCCGCGGCGACAACGACCGTGACACCTTTATTGAAGGCATAGGTGATGCACTGCTCGATGTAGTTGTAATGCCGGAATGCGGACAGGCTCAGGTTGATGACCTTTGCTCCCTTGTTCACTGCGTAGCGGATGCCGTTTCCGACCACAGAAGGGCTTCCGTTGCCGTATGCATTGATGACACGCACCGGAAGGATCTTGACATTGATCCCCGGTGTGCAGTCCACTATGGTTCCGGCCACGTGTGTTCCATGGCCGTTTTTGTCCGAGGGATTACTGTCATTGTCCACAAAATCTTTGCCTGGTAGAATCCTGCCCTTCATTTTCACATGATAGGACACACCGCTGTCGACAACGGCAACTGTAATCGACTTCTTTGTATTTGCTTTGACAAATGCGGCATATTTGTCCGCCTGGATATAGGAGGCGCCCCATGACATGGCATTGGAAGAAACGGTTACTCCCGACGCCTGCAGCGTCTGCTGATAGGCCTGGTCCTCTGTCATACCGGAAGATGCGGGCATCACCGCACCGCTTTCATCGCCGGAAAGACCGTCATCCTCGCCCTGCTGCATTGAGCTTCCTTCCAGATAAATGTGTTCCACCTTCGTGTCGCCGAGATTGACAGCACAGTCATCCGGCTCCACATAAGATACAGAAGAGAGTGCCGCGATCTTCTTTGCGGCTTTCTTTGCCTCACTTCCGGAGCTGAACTGGACAAGAGATATGCCGAAATTGCTCTCGACCACTGTCGCGGCATTGTATTTGGAAAAATCAACCCGGCTGCCTTTCTTAACGCACACAATCAGACGGCCGGAAGAATATGCCTTTGCCGCACCTGTGCTCTGTATTGTCAGTCCGCGGCTTTTCTTGGCCAGTTTTGCTGTCTCAGCCGCAAATTTGTCTTCCGAATCCGTCCGGATCACGACCGTTTTTGTCTTGTTATCCGAAGTGTCTGCATAAGTCTGCATGCAGCACAAGCCTGCCGCGGTTACGAGCACTGCCAGAAACAGGCTGGCCAAAAGCAGGCATTTTCGTCTCCCTGCCGCTCTGCCGTATGCAGAGTCCTTCCGGCCGGTTCCGGACTTATCTGTCCTTTTTTCCTTTTTGATCATATATCGCCCTTTCCCGTCCATCAAACAGCATTTTGCCAAACCGATTGTCACAACTATGTCTTAGTATAGCATATTCACAGCCAGTAAAAAAAGGATTCGAAGAAGTTATTGGATATCTGTTGAAACCTCCGTTGTTACTTGTACACGCCCTGTCAAGGGCGTGTTCTCTAAATCCTGCAGAGGGTGCAGACATGCGGCAATATTACACAGGGGCTGCCACAGGAGCTGCTGTCTCAGCTGTGTTCATGGGGATCTGCCTGGGTGTATCCGTCCGGATTTCGATGACTGGACCTCCCTTCCCCTCCACAAATGCGCGGGTGATCGTCACTCTGCCTATATTTTCGTCCTTGGGGATCTCGTACATGATATCCATCATGAATCCCTCGATCACGGAGCGGAGGCCGCGGGCGCCGGTATCCCGCTCAAGAGCTTTGGAGGCAATCGCCTCCAGGGCGTCCTCTTCAAACTGAAGATCCACCTCGTCCAGGGCAAGAAGCTTCTGATATTGTTTGAGGATCGCGTTTTTGGGCTCACGGAGAATACGGACGAGCATGTCCGTATCAAGGCCCTGCAGGACACAGGTGATCGGCAGGCGGCCGATGAATTCGGGGATCATTCCGAATCTTCGCAGATCCTCGTTGGTCACATTGTCCAGAATATTTTTGTCGTTGTCAAAATGGTCTTTGAGCTGGGCACTGAACCCCATGGATGTCTGCTTTTGCAGCCGCTCGCGGATAATGGTCTCAAGGTTGGGGAAGGCGCCGCCGCAGATAAAGAGGATATTGCGGGTATTGACCGTTGCCAGAGGGACCATTGCGTTTTTGCTGCTGGCCCCGACAGGCACCTCGACCTCCGCGCCCTCCAAAAGCTTCAAAAGCCCCTGCTGTACAGATTCTCCGCTGACATCGCGGGAATTGGTATTGCGCTTTTTGGCGATCTTGTCGATCTCGTCGATAAAAACAATACCCTTCTCTGCCTTTTCGACATCATTGTCTGCAGCCGCCAGAAGCTTTGAGATCACGCTCTCGATATCATCTCCTATGTAGCCGGCCTCAGTGAGGGATGTGGCATCGGAAATGGCGAGCGGAACGTCCAGAAGCTCTGCCAGTGTGCGGACAAGATAAGTCTTGCCGCAGCCGGTGGGACCGATCAGCAGGATATTGGACTTCTCGATCTCAATCTCATCCATTGTGCCTGTCTTGACACGTTTATAGTGGTTGTAGGCAGCAACAGAAATAAATTTCTTTGCCCGGTCCTGACCGATCACATAGCGGTCGAGTTCTTCCTTGATCTTGTGGGGAGCCGGAATGTGATCGATGGAAAAAACAGGTTTCCGATTGCTTTTCTTTTTCTTTTTGACTTTGGGACCCGACTGGCCGAAGCCTCCGCCGGTTCCGAAGATGTCCCCCAGATTGAGAAAACTGACAGATGGGCCCTTGCGGCCTTTGCCGCCGGAACCTTTTCCGCCATCCGGGTCTCCCTCGTCTCCGTCTTCTTCATCACTGTCCCCGGAGGATGTGCCGGCGGTAAGTCCCAGGGCCCGGAGGATGACAGATGCATCGATCCCCCGTTCAATCTCCACTCCGTCCTCCTGCGCGCCGTCATCCGGATCACTGTCCGCGGCATCTGCGGCCGGAACAGTTTCCGTGATGACTTCCACAGTATCCTTTCCGGTATCCTCAGCCTCTGCCCGGGCTCCATGGTCTGCACCGGAATGGCCGGAATTGTCCGCAGAAGACCTGTCTCCGGAATCAGGGGAGTCCTTCCGGCTGTCCTGTGCACCCCCGCCCTGGTTTCCTCCGTAGAACATATTGAAAAGATTCTGCGTCATCCCGGAGTCGCCTGTTATTTTCGAAAAATCCATGGTGCCTGCGAAGTTCATCATTTTCTGCATACAATCACTGCAGACACACAGATTTCCGGGCATATGGATCATTTTTCCCGCAGTGGTATCCGGACGTCTGCACATGACGCAATACTCTGTTACATGTGAATTTCCATTATCATTTCCATTATTTTGTGCCATATTCAAATACCGTCTCCACATTCTCTGTATGCCATGATGCCCCGTCCTGCAAAAAATGCAGAGCGGGGCCGATTTACACTTGTCTCATTGTTGAAGCACTTTGCATGCACTGAGATACACGCCTGTACAAATATTTATGATGTTGAGGTCAAAAGTCGGTTCAAGGAGCCTCTACATCATATTTATTAAGAGCATTTGCAGTTCACGTCCCGCCGGGGACGTGAACTGCAAGCCAAATGCATTCCTTTTAATATTTTAATATTCCTGTTGATCAGAATTGACGCGGAGTTCAGAAACCGAAGGGGAAGGAGAAAAGTCCGTAATCATCTTCCTCGGAAGGCTGCTGCCTCTGCCCGGCTCCCTGCCTGCCGTCGCCGGAGGAGCTGCTGACATCGCTTTTCTTTGACAGCGTCAGCTTGATCTCGCGCTCTTCATATTCGCCTCCCTCCATGGGGTGCTGTACTGTCAGGGTCACTTCCTCACCTGCAGTGTAATAGGCGAGCTGATTCTGAAGGTCCTCCATGCCTGTGATCGTCTGTCCGTTGATGGCAGTGATGATATCTCCCTGCTGCAGATCGCTGTCCGCAGCGCCGGTGCCCTCGATGATCTCCTCAATATAAGCACCGACCTGGAGGCCATAAGCGCTGGCAACATCCGAGGTGACGGAAATACCGTAGATTCCCAGCACGCCCTGTTCCTCTTCCGCGACCTTGGTCCTGCTCTCCTGAGTCTTGAGGCCGTCGATGATCGGGATTGCCTTGGAGATCGGGATCGCAAATCCCATACCTTCTACGGCGCTTCCGCCGATCTTGTTGGAGTTGATACCGATGACCTGCCCCTTGGAATTCAGCAGGGCACCGCCGGAATTGCCGGGGTTGATCGCCGCATCTGTCTGGATAAAGGTTCCCGTGATGCCGTCTTCACTGGTGATCTCACGGTTGAGGGCACTGATGTAACCGACCGTGAGGGACTGGCCGTAGCCGAGGGCGTTGCCGATGGCAATCGCATGCTCACCGATACGAAGACTGTCGGAATCCCCGAGTTCTGCAATGGCAATATTCGATTTTGTCCCTTCCGTGAGGGAGTCGAGAGAAACCGCGATCACCGCCAGGTCTGAGCTGGCGTCCGTTCCCTTCAGCGAAGCTTCACAGTTCGTCTCATCGATGAACTGGACACTGAGGCTGTCCGCACCTTCAACCACGTGGTTGTTGGTGACGATCAGAAGCTCATCGGCTGTCTCCTCAATGATAATTCCGGAGCCTGCGGATTCACCTTCCTGTGTATATGTCCTGCCGAAAAACTGGCTCTCTTCTGTATATTTGTTGTAGACAGAAACAATGGCAGGCATGACTTGCTCGGCAACGTCGGCAACAGTTGTGTCCGCGAGAGAACTTTGTCCCATTGCCTCCTTCACTGTGGAGATCGTGCCTCCGCCGGATGTTTGCCCGCTCTGCAAAGAAGAACCTGCACTTTCTGCTTCCTTGTCCGATTCTTTTTCTGTTTCTTTGACGGCTGCTTCATTCCGGCTCTGCGAGGAAGAATTTCCGCCCTGCAGGGAAGCACCTGACAAGCGTCCGGATGCCAGCGCACCGACGCTCGCTCCGATCACAAACACCAGGATCACAGCGAGGACGACTGCTAGACGTCCGCCGCCCCTGCGGCTTCTGCGCCTGCGATAGTCTCCGCCTCGGTTATTGTTATTGCCGGAAGGCGCTCCGCTGTCTGTCCCGGTCCTATTGTAGCTGTAATAGCGGCCGTTTCCGGTTGCAGCAGGTCCGCTCTCCGCCTTCTCGTGAGAGCTGCTGCCTGCAGCCGTGCCGGTGTAAGAAGTGCTGCTTCCGGCTGCTCCAGTGTAAGAAGTGCTGCTTCCGGCTGCTTCAGTATAAGGAGTGCCGCCTGCGGCCGCACCGGTGTAGGAAGTTCCGCTTGCGCCCTCATAGGAACTGTAGCTGTTATAGCTGCCGTTTTCATAAGAGCTGTTGCTTATGCTGCCGTCACTTTCATAGGAGCTGTTATTTCCGGAATCATTCAAATTCGTTGTGCTGTAAAAATATCCGCCTTTGGAATAATGGGGGGTATTCTGAGCCGTGTCTTTTGTCTGATCCTGTATTTCCTGTGTCCGATCCTGCCCGGCATCATGCTGCCCGGCATCTTCCGGATTTCCTGAGTGCTTGTCTTCAAAAGTATCTTCGGAATAGAATCTTTCGTCTGACATATTTTCCGCCCTTTCACTTCTAAAACTCTTCTGCCGCTGTTTTCAAACATAAAAAAACATCTGAAACATATAGCCGCAGAACTGTAATCATAATCATGTTCTGATCTCTTATATTTTTCAGTGTAGGCTTGAAATGTGTTGTTTCTGTGTGTTTTTACGAACCAAATTGTAAAAAACCTGCGGAAAATACTGCCAAAACCGGGGAACAAGGCAGGGCTTATTCACTTCTTGCGGGCGCCTGCCCCGCACATTGAATCCTCTTCTTTAGTCTTCTTTATTCTTCTTTAATCCTCTTCGATCACGTAGATCTCCAGATAGTCGAAATCGATCTCCTCCACAAAGGCATCTTTGGTAAAGCGCGCCCTGGCATGTCTCTGAAAATCCCGGATGGTGGCGTCCAGCCAGACCGGGACGGCCAGGTCAAACTCCACACAGGCCTTCTCAAGGGCGCGGAAAACCTTATGTGTCCTGGTATCGTCGGATGCATCCTCGATCACTGTATCTTTGATGAGATGATTATCCTTCCATTCTCTTACCCATAAACGAAACATTTAGCTCCTCTCCGCGGATCTGGCCGTCCGCCGCTGCCCGGTCCCTCAGGCTGCGGGCAGCAGCGGTTCTTTTATGATCACAGTTCTATTCCAATGGCTTTGCAGAGTTCCCGCGCGCTCTCAACGGAGTCGATCCCGGTCTTGTTTTTGATCGGTGCAAACTCCCTGGAGCGATCCACTTCCACGGGAAGGCAGGTATCCAGTTCCCGGACCATGTCCAGTACGAGCTGTTCAAACTTATATCCGTTCGGCTCTTCCGGAGAGACGGGATTTCCCTTCTCATCGAGGCATGCTATCTTCTTCTCAACGATATGGACCGGGAGCACCTCGTCCACAATGCGCTCGAGGTCTTTTTCACGGAAGAGATAGTTCATGATGACGCCGAAATTGTAAGCGGGATCACCATTTTCATTTTTGGCGTCCAGAAGCTCGGGAGTCATCTCATAGTATTCGATGACGGAAGGTTTTCCGTCAGCAAGGCAGATGGCACCGACACGCTCATCCCTGTGAGCCTTGCGGACGGTCTTGGCACCCGAAGCACAGCCGGAAGCGATCGTCGCGCCCACGAAGACCGGGTCGGCGATCCGCTGCAGGACATTGTCAACAGCAAAGGTGTTGAGCCATTCGATGCCGAGCTCATGGACCTTGTCGATCAGACCGCAGCGCTTCATGGACAGGAACCAGCCGCCGTTGCCGTTGGGAGATGTGGAGATCCTGTACTTTTCTTCCATGTACACCTTGCCGCTGTAATCGGCCGCCGGTGCCATTTCCTGCTTGAAGAACCAGATCATGGAAGGGTCATAGCCGAAATAGTTCTTCTCTTTCATGAAAGAGACCGTCTTGTCGTGGTTCTTGTCGCTGGTCATGATAAAGAAAGGAACAGGAACGCCTGCAGCATCGACGACTTCCATCAGGTTCTCAACCAGTCTCTGCATGATATAGACAGGGTGCGTGATGCCGATGTCATACATGCACTTGGGATCATCGGATCCCAGACGTGTTCCCATGCCGCCCGCAAGAAGGACTGCCGCGACCTTTCCCCGGCGGATGGCGTCCAGGCCGATCCGGGTAAACTCATCTTTGCGCCTGTTGATCTCATCCAGTTCCATAGCTGCAAGGGGGGAGATTTCTTTGACTTCGAGCGCTGCATCCTTGTGGTCTATGTACTGCAGAACGGAAAAGTCCGTCTCATCCACCTGCTGCAGCAGCTGTTCCTTCTGAGCGTCATCCAGCTCGTCATAATATTTGAGAACATGAAGCTGTCCGTACTCCTCCAGCTTGCTGTAAGCCTCCTGATAGGTCATGATCTCTTCGGCTGCCGGCGGTAAGTACCGGCGCCTTCCTCCTTTCCTTTTTTTCTTCTGCTTTACTATAACTGTCCTGTTTGCAATATCATTTTGTTTATCTATTCAATAATAAAGCTGGTGCACGACTTAAGTCACAAGAATGCGCCGCCTGCTTTTGCGATTTCAGGAAAAAACACTCGTCCGGACGAAAATCCGTCCCTTCTTCGTGGTTTTCTCTTCTCCCTCAAAGATAAATTTCCCGTGGCCGCGGACGGAGATCCTGCTTCCGGCAGGAGGTGAAAAAGACGACGATGTCACTGTCCTACCGTCTGCGAATACTTCCTCCCTCGCCACGAGTTCCTGTGCTGCAGAGCGTGAAATGCGGAAGACCATGGCGACCAGGCTGTCGATCCGGACTGAGGCTATGCTGCCGTTTCTGGAAACGAGCACAGGACGGGCAGTGCATGCCGATGGCGCCGCGGTCTCAACATTCACATGGGCGCGCCCGATCGTCGTCAGTTCCCGGCATATATGCTCCGCCATACCGCCCAGGACAAAGACCCAGGCGCAGGTCCCGTCCTTTTCCAGGAGGATGTCCCCGATCTGTTCACGCCCGATCCCCAGATGCATCAGTGCTCCCAGGCAGTCCCTGTGACTGATCTCCTTCGTGAAACGGGCGCCCCGCACCTGTACTTTCAGGCAGGACAGGATACCCTCGCCCGCTTCCTCCTGCATTCGCAGGTCCTCCTCTGACACATAAGAGGGCAGGAAAAAGAGGACCTTTCTGTCCGCCTCTTCTGTTCCGCCGAAAAACACGCCGCGCTTTCCGCTCTGCGGGATATCGGGCCCGGCAAGCACCGACGAGGCAGAAGACTGCTCGGAAAGGGAAAGAAAACCCGTATGTGTCACATATCCGTTTTGCTCCGCCTGCCTTGCCAGATCTCTGATCCTCCCGGCAAACAGGGATTCATCTTCCCGGTTTCGCATCTGATTATGCCCGTCTTTCTACATCATTATATTGTGTATGTACTTGAATATATGCATTTCATATTTGATATTTTTTAACATATCTGCTATGATGGTCAGGTAATAACATTTTCAGCATTGTGCAGCACATACTGTAAAGGAGCTTACCAATTGGCGCATGCAGAAAGAACACTCCCTTACCCCGCTTTTGTCCTGGCACGTATCGCTCGCTACAGGAAGAACAATCATCTCACCCAGAAAGAGGTCGCTGCCTATATGGGAATCACACAGCAGACCTACTCGGAATACGAACGCGGGAAATCCGTGATGCACATCGAAGAGTTCCTCTGTCTGGCCAGACTCCTCAATGTGAGCGTCGATTTCATCTGCGGCGTGACCAATCTGGAGGAGGAATTCCCCAAATGCTGATGCTGAGCCCTGCAGGATCAGTTTCCTTCCATGGCCTGGGCCACTTTGATCATCAGCGCGCACTCTATCCGCTTTTTGAAGATATCACAGCCCATCCGGTAGGTGCCGTGAATATCGCCCGCGGCGTGGTAGGCATTGGCAGCACAGCCGCCTGCGCAGTAGAGCTTTGCCCAGCAGTCCGCGCACTCGGGCCTTGAGTAGACATTACAGAGTTTAAAGGAATCACGCAGTTCCGTGTTGGTGACGCCTTTCCAGATATCCCCCATTTTGTATTCCGGATCATTGACAAACTGGTGGCAGGGATAGAGATCGCCGGATGCCGTCACGGCGAGATACTCCGTGCCCGAGCCGCATCCGGAAATACGTTTGTAGATGCAGGGGCCGTGCTCCAGATCGAGCATGTAATGGTAGAAGGTGATGGGCTTTCCTTCGCGCTCACGGCGAAGCATATCTTTGGCAAGGATCTCATACTGCTCAAAGATTACGGGAAGATCCTCCTCCTTCAGTGCGGAAGGGCTGTCCGGGTCAGCGACCACCGGCTCCATGGACAGTTCCGCAAATCCCAGATCATCCGCCATGTGGAAGATATCATTTGTAAAATCGGTGTTGAAGTGGGTGAAGGTACCGCGCATGTAATAGCCCTTTCCCCCGCGCTTCTCAACAAACTTTTTGAAATTGGGAACGATCCTGTCGTAACTGCCGCGGCCGGTATAATCCCTGCGGAAGCGGTCGTTGACTTCCTTGCGGCCGTCGAGACTGAGTACGACATTATGGCATTCTTTATTGGCCCATTCTATGACCTCATCTGTCACACCGATCCCATTGGTAGTCAGCGTAAAACGGAAATTTTTCTTTTTCTCCTGCTCGATCGAGCGGGCATAGGCGACCAGATCCTTGCAGACCTGGAAGTTCATCAGCGGCTCTCCGCCGAAAAAGTCAACTTCCAGATTTCTGCGCATACCGGAATTTTCCACCAGAAAATCCAGGGCGCGCTTTCCGGTCTCGAATGACATCAGCCCGTGCTGGCCCAGGAAATTTCCCTGGGCGGCAAAACAGTAATTGCAGTTGAGATTGCATGTGTGGGCGACCAGAAGACAGAGCGCCTTGATCACTGTATTGCGCTTTTTGAGGTCAAAGGCCTTGTCCGCAAATGTCTCTTCGGAAAAAAGCTTTCCCTGTGCACGGAGCTCCCTGATATCGTCCAGGGTCTCCTGAATCTCCTCCTGCGTGACACCCTGCCCGGAAAAAATATGCAGAAGTTCCCTTCCGATCTCCTCATCGCTTTTTTGTCCGGCGCTCTCGTCGATCAGGCGGATCGCCTCATATGCGAGCGGGTCCGGGACATGGATGCTGCCGCTGTTGATATCGAGGACAATGTTGTATCCATTGAGTTTATATTGATGAATCATATTGTTTTTCTGCTTTGTGATCAGTCACATTCTGTCCACCCCCGGGAATATGCTCAGTGAGCCCTTACGAGTGTGTACACTGTGACCGCGATTATTTGAACTTTTTATCTCTTCACGCGCAATGAGCCATGCGCTCGACGAGTGCATGGCCCATAGTATGCGTTTGTTCAGAATACATTAAACATGCCGTAATGACCGCGATTTATGCGCGAAATCATTCAGCGTCCTTGTTCTCACAGGGCTGGTTTGCAACGCCGCAGCTGGTCTTGCATGCGCTCTGGCAGGAAGTCTGGCACTCGCCGCAGCCGCCCTTGACAGCACTCTTAGCCATATCACGGGTATTCAGAGTCACGATATGTTTCATGATCAATTCCTTTCTGAAATGCAATTCTATAATTGTAGTCTTTGTTTCTTATGTTTTTAAACACGTATGAGTCCTGGCGTAAAACGGACCTATACCTTGGTTTATTATATGGATAACGAGGATAAAAGTCAACGCCTTGAGAGACAGCGGGAGACACAGAACCGTCCCCTGTCTCCCGCTGTCTCCCGACCTGTATCCCCCATCATTCCCGCAGACATAAAATCGTCCCGTCCGTGGAGCGGAAGGCTGTCTCGCCGGACTGCTGCGCAGCCGCGAGGAGCTGCAGGTGCTCTCTTGTGATGAGCTCACCCGGCGCCAGAAAAGGGATCCCCGGAGGATAAAAATACAGGTACCGGGCACAGATTTTTCCGGCAGCGTCCGAAAGGGGGATCCGCATGGTATCCTGTTCGCGGGCCTGTGCAAGAGTGCAGACGGTGACGGGCTTTAGTTGTGCCAGCGCGCGGCTGACCCCGGACGGCCATACTCTGCTGCTGTCTGGAGAATGGGAGGGAGCCTCAGATGCCGCAGAATCTGCAGCCTTCGAAGATTCCGGGAAAGGATCCGAATCCGACAGTCCCCGTATCTGCCTGTCCTCTGCAGCCTTTTCGATCCCGGCCAGGGCAAGGGCAAGCCTGTCCAGCGAATCTTCATCGTCGCACAGACTTGTCATGGCAAGCACAAGCTTTCCCCGTGCCATCTCCGTCTCCATTTTCCAGTCATTCCTGAGAACCTCTGCAAGTTCAGGGCCTGTCATCCCGATCGAAGAGGCATCCATCAGTATCTTCCCGGGATCATAAACAGCAGATGACATATCCTGCTGCACCGGACTGTCCCCTGCAGGAGGCTGAGTGTGATGAAGGATCCTCATCCTGCGCAGGAGACGGACCGCCGCATCAAAGCGGCCGATCCTGGCAGCCCACCCGGCAAAGAGTTCCTCCCCTTGGGTCCGAAGTATTCCCGTACAGCCGTCCAGTGAAGCCATCAGCGGATATGAGGGAGAGCTTGTCTCGAATATATCCAGCTCATCTTCAATAAGTTCCGGATCGACCAGATCCCCCTGCAGGTGCAGAAGAGCGGTCTGTGTGAGGCTGGGCAGGGTCTTGTGGGGACTCTGGACGACAATATCCGCGCCGCATGCAAGGGCTCCCTCAGGAAAGCCTTCCTTTTCAGACATGGGCATCAGATGGGCACCGTGTGCCTCATCGACCAGAACAGGGATATGCCTGGTATGGCAGATCCCGCAGATCCCCCTGATATCCGAGAAAACTCCTTCATATGTGGGACTCGTCAGGATAAGGGCACTCACAGAAGGGTGTCTGCGGACCGCATCCTTGATCTGCCGGGCGCTGATCCCGCCGCATATTCCCCACCCGGGGTCGATTGGGGGCATGATCCAATGTACCCTGCAGCCGGCAAGTTCAAGAGCGTGATAGACGGCTTTGTGGCAGTTTCTCGCACACAGCACCTCGCTTCCCCTTCTGGCCAGTGCTCTTATGCCCGCCAGAAGGCCGCAGGTGCTTCCGTTGACCAGATACCAGGTCCTGTCTGCGCCCCACTGAGCGGCGGTGCGCTCCATGGCCTCCCGCAGAATGCCCGATGCGTCATGCAGGTCATCCGTTCCCGGGACCTCCGTCACATCCCAGCCAAAGGGAAGTCCGGGGGCGGGCTCACAGCGTCTTTTATGTCCCGGCATGTGAAAGGGATAAAGACCCTTTGCGGCATATTCTTCCAGCTGCGACTGCAGAATGTGCCTGTCATCCGGGTCCGGACTGCCTCCCGGCGTGGGTAACTCTCTGATTGTGTCCTGCTTTTCCTGCATCCGGCTTTCCTTATCCTTTCCTCCTCCCTGCATGCATGAAGGGTCCCTTTTCTGCCGGCATGACGGCAATGGTATATCAGGCAGGGACGGCCCTTCCGCCCTCAAGGCGGAAAATACTCTGCAGGGACAGTGTCATAAAAAGGCGGAGGTTTCCGCCTCCGCCTTTTATGTTCACAGTATTTACTCTGTGGAACGTTCAATTATTTTTATCAATATATGGGGGCATACTGCCGATCAGCCTGCCTGCTGCCCTGCATCGAGCTGGGAAGTGCAGTGAGGGCACCTTGTTGCCTCGATCGGAACATCTTCGCTTTTGCAGTAAGGGCACATCTTGGTTGTGGGAGGAGCATCCTCCTCTTCCTTTTTCAGCTTGTCCGCTGCATGGTTCATTGCCTTGATGATCGAGAACAGGATAAACGCCATGATCAGGAAATTGATGATCGCATTGATGAAGTTACCGATCTTCAGAGAAGCTTCGCCAACAAGCGGAATCACAATATTGCTGAAATCCACGCCGCCGAAGCAGCCCAGGATCGGGTTGATCACATCTTCAACCAGAGAAGTGACGATCGCCGTGAACGCGCCGCCGATGATGATACCAACTGCCATATCCATGACATTGCCGCGGCTGATAAACTCTTTAAACTCCTTCATAAAACTCTTCATCTGTTTACCTCTTTTCTGTATCCGGCATTGTGATCTGTCTTTAAAGTTTCCGAAAAAGCCGGCAGCGGTCTTATGCAGAAGCTGAAAGAATCCCCTTTTCACAAATGCCATACATTGCTACTGATGCTTACCGCATCCGACATATATTGTAGCAGGTTTTCTCAAAACCACAACGGGGATTTTATGCATTTTTTAGATTTGCAGTGTGAATTTATTAAATTTATCAAAATTTATAAAAGCTGCGGATCAAGACATTGAATCGCCTCAATGATCTCCCTATAGTCATTCCGAAGCGGTTCCATGCCGGCAGCAGCCTTTTCCATATCTTCCGCCTTGTCAGGATCTGCGCTGCGAAGAGACTCTGTCACCTCATTTACTGATCTGTAAAGCTTCGTGAAGCTCAGGTTCATACACACACCCTTAAGCGTGTGTGCAGCCCGAAACGCTTCCTTCACATTATTCAGCGCAAGATTCGATTCCAGTTCTCTGTAACTGGGGTCGTCGGGGAACATGCGGACGAATTTCTCCACACGGGTTTCCTTCATTAAACGCTTCATTGCAGCTTCAAAATCGCCTCCCGTCCTGTCGTAAAATTCTCTGATGTCCATTCTGCCTGTCTCCGTTCTGTACAATTTTTCTGCATGTCAGCACCCGTTTCAGGGTCTCCGGGGAGTTAAGATCAATAAGCAGGCTGCAGGTTGTAGATCATCCAGTTATTTCTCTCCTCCACTTCTTCGGAAATACTGTAATTCTCGTCATTAAACAGGAATTTGTGGAGCCATACCGCATTGTCCTCGAGTGTATCGGGCATAACAGCGGAACCCGCTTCAATATTGGTGAAATTTCTATAATCCTCCTGCGGGATGCCGCCGGTATCTTTCAGCTCCAGCCTTGACGCCATGAGGATCAGATTGACGATCTCACCGGAGGAAAGGGAAGTTGCCATATCTCCGATCACGTTATTGGCTACGTCTACCAGCGTGGTCGGGGATGCGGATTTCGCCTTCTGGAGGGTCTTTTCCAGCACTATACGCTGACGCTCTGCGCGGCGGAAATCATCTCCTGCCGTGTATCGTATTCTGCTGTAGGCCGTCGCCTGGATTCCGGTGACTGTAACTGTGCCGGTCGTCTCGACAGGAGTATCGTCCGTTCCCAGTTCAATGTGCATATCGTGCAGATACTGGTTGAGATATCCTCGCTCCTCTTCGTCGATTTCAAGCTCGATCCCGCCGAGTGCATCGATCGTATGCGCCAGTCCCTCAAATCCGACCGTCACAAAATCCAGGATATTCAGATCCAGGTTCTGATTGAGCATGTTGATGGCCTGCGCGGGGCCGCCCAGGGCATAGGCAGTATTGGCCTTAGTATAATAGCCCCCGCCCACATCCAGGACCGTATCGCGATACACAGAGACCAGACGGATCTCGCCCGTTTTCTGATGGATCGAGGCGATCATGATCGTATCGCTTCGGTTGTCTCCCTCCAGAAGGTCT
The DNA here is from genome assembly GCA_902780385.1 of uncultured Lachnospiraceae bacterium. GTDB lineage: Bacteria > Bacillota > Clostridia > Lachnospirales > Lachnospiraceae > CAG-791. The sequence goes on along the minus strand of CACZFF010000039.1, from coordinate 25,082 downwards.
CCGGAACGGGAATCCACGCCAAACAGGGCGATATTGAGGTATCCATCCATCATCTGGTCGTTTTTGGCCTGATAATTCATATTCTGCCGCAGTTCCTCTTCGAGGTCCACGGAATCGACGCGCTGCATTTCGAGAACGTCAAGCACATCTTTGAGTTTGTAGGCAACAACGCCCGCCACGATCACTGCGATAAGAAGAAGGATCACGATCAGCCGCAGAATAATGGCGAAAATGCCCTTTTTCTTTTTTCTGCGCTTTTTCTTGGGCGCCGGGGCACCTGTTCCGCCGGCTGCGGCCTGGCTCCGGGTCTGTGTTTTCCTCACCGGAGAGGATTCATTGCCGCTTCTGCCGTAGCGCGCCCGGCTATCCCCGCTGCGGCCTGCCCCCCGGCCCTGCTGCCTGCCGCCCGTGCTGCTGCCGCCTGCGCTGCTTCGGCTGTTCTGCGCGCGGCCTGTCCTGCCGCTGCGGGCACTGCTCTGCCGGCTGTCCTCATATCCGTATTCACGGTCCATGGAACGGGCAAACTCCTCATAGTCCTCTTCGTCTTCCCAGTACTCCTCTTCATTTTCATCGAAGTCCGGGGAAAAGGCATCTCTGTCTCTGTATCGTGCCCCGCCGTCCTGAACCGGACCGCGGGATCCTCTGTTATTTCTCTTGTTATTCATATTCTTTATTTCTTTGTCCCTGAATTTATTTTCCAAAAATATTATTCCCAAAAAAACGGATGTAAAACATGGTTTTTATCGGTAAAGCACTGTAAAATGTGTATTTTTTTACGTACAGTTTTTATGCCGCGTTTCGCAAAAAAGCAAAAAACCGATCAGGCATAAATGTCCTGATTACCGGGTGCCTTTTTAGTGAAAAGGATTATAACGACTAAAAGGCCTTTTCTCAACCCGTCTTCGGGATTTTTCACAGAATTATAAGAAGTTGGCACAGTTTTGACCGGTTCAAAAACGAGTTTAATACGCAAAAACATGGATAAAACAGCAAAAAAGGCATTCTGCGGGAATCAGGATACTTCGCAGTCCCGATAAGCCGGGGAGTGACCGCGGAGAATTTTTAAAAAATTTGGTGTTGACATCATTGTCACTTTGTGTTTTAATACGCTTCAGAACTTTAAAGCGTCTAAGCGTTTAAGTGTAAAAGTGCCCGGATGAAAAATTTCCCGAAAATCGTTTACGGGCGATCCAAAAGATATTTTCAGAAGGGATTGCAGAACACTGCTCAGGCGTCATGTCACTACAAATTGTATTTATTGTTTTTGGAGGAAAAAGTCATGTTTCTTAAAATCCTGCTGCTCCTGATATTTTTCAGTGTCATGATCGGCGTCGGCTTCTATAGCCGCAGAAAAGCCGGCAACGTCACTGATTACGTCCTGGGCGGCCGCGAGGTCGGACCCTGGATCACCGCTTTCGCGTACGGCACTTCCTATTTCTCATCTGTCGTATTCGTTGGCTACGCAGGACAGTTTGGATGGAAATACGGTCTTTCTTCAACCTGGATCGGACTTGGAAATGCCTTTATCGGATCTCTCCTTGCATGGCTGATCCTGGGCAGACGCACCCGCGTCATGACCCAGAAGCTGGACTCCCGCACAATGCCCGATTTCTTCGGCAAGCGCTTCCAGTCCAAGCCCCTGCAGATCGCAGGCAGCGTCATCGCTTTCATTTTCCTGGTCCCCTACACCGCTTCGATCTACAATGGTCTTTCCCGTCTGTTCGGAATGGCCTTTGATATTCCCTACGAAGTCTGCCTGATCGTCATGGCAGTCCTGACCGGTGTATACGTCATCGTAGGCGGCTACATGGCCACAGCGCTCAATGACTTCATTCAGGGCATCATCATGCTCTTCGGTATCACAGCAGTCATCCTGGCCGTCCTCAAGAGCAACGGCGGATTCCTGAACGCGATCCATGAGCTGTCCCTGATCCCCGCGGACGATGTGGCGGTTCCCGCCCTGCAGGGAAGCCAGGGTCTCCTGGCCAGCTTCTTCGGTCCCGACCCTCTCAACCTCCTGGGCGTTGTCATCCTGACATCCCTCGGTACCTGGGGACTTCCCCAGATGGTGCACAAATTCTATGCCATCAGAGATGAAAAAGCTGTTCAGACCGGTACCATCGTCTCCACTTTCTTCGCAGTGATCGTGGCAGGCGGCTGCTACTTCCTCGGCGGTTTCGGACGTCTCTTCGACTGCCCCGAGATCTACAAAGCAGACGGCAGCATCGCATACGACTCCATCGTTCCCCAGATGCTCTCCACCCTGCCTGATCTTCTGATCGGTATCGTCATCGTCCTGGTACTTTCGGCTTCCATGTCCACGCTCTCTTCGCTGGTCCTCACATCGAGCTCCACACTGACCCTGGACTTCCTCAAAGAGACTGTCGTAAAGGATATGACTGAAAAGACCCAGCTTGTCGTCATGCGTGCCCTGGTCGCCTTCTTCATCATCCTGTCCGTCGTCATCGCCCTCAATCCGCCCACCTTCATCGCTCAGCTGATGGGTATTTCCTGGGGCGCACTCGCAGGCGCATTCCTGGCTCCGTTTATGTACGGTCTGTACTCCAAACGGATCAGCACAGCCGCTGTATGGGCAAGCTACATCGCAGGTGTAGGCATCACTGTTTCCAACATGTTCCTGCACTTCATCAAGTCCCCCATCAACGCCGGTGCCTTCGCCATGATCGCAGGCCTGATCATCGTCCCGATCGTCAGTGCAGTCACTCCTTCTCCCGACAGGAAGTTCGTCGACGACGTCTTCTCCGTATACGAGCAGAAGGTCCTGGTCCGCAAATCCCACTCCCTCGAAGACGAGTGATCGCGGCACAGTATACATTTTGACAACAATTATCGGATCCGAACTATAGAAAACACGGCAGGGATTGAACGATTCCCTGCCGTGTCTCTTTTTTTCAGATGTCCGCTGCAGAAAGGATTTTGCATTGCGGCAGACGACGGCTGCGAGGGCAGCGGGCTGCCATTCTCCCGGTATCAATTCCGTTTCATGGGTAAATCCGGCTCCTGTTCAATTCCGCTTCCTGTTTAATTCTGCTTCCTCTGATAGGGATATCCGAAACGGATCGTCAATTCCCCGTTTTCAAAGGTCTGCCCGTCCAGGTCACGCCGGCACAGAATATCCGGCAGGCGCAGGCGCCGCACCTCATTGCGGACAAACAGGATCAGGTCATCACCCTCCTTCTCCGTCCGGATCTCTTCCGCATCCGCATAGGGGAGCGAAATGATCAGGCTGCGGATTCCGGTCTTCAGATCATACTCCATGCGGAAAGCCTCCTCCCTGCAGTAGATCTGCGCGGGGTCATCCCCTTCATAGAGCTCATCCCCCGCCTTCTCAAGGGCGGGAATACCTCTGATCTCCGCGTCCTGCAAAAGCAGTGAGAACTGTCTGCGTCCGGGAAAGCTCTCTGCCGCCAGCTGCAGACTCTCCCGCTGCATCTGCTGCCATCCCTCAAAGTAGCCCTTCATGGCCTCTTCCGGATAGATTTTATTGATGCAGACGGCGTCCACACCGAAGTCATACTCGTTGATCCAGGTAAAGCTCCTTCTGGCCTCCTCCAGGACGATCCTCTCCGGTGTCGTCACGATCCTCATGCTGGTCACAGACCTGTCCCTCAGGATCTTCTGAAGGGCGTTGAGGCGCTTTACCAGAGTATCAAACTCGGCAAAGACCATGTCCCTGGGTTTGGGGACTGTGGTTTTCCTGGAGATCAGTCCTCCGAAGATGCTGGTCACGCCGCGGACCATGGGCAGGAGTCGGTCCGCAAGGACCGACAGGCGCTCCGGATAGCGCAGGAGGGACAAAGTCTCCCCTGTGGGCGCGCAGTCCACGACAAGCACGTCATAGTTTCCCTCTTCATAGAGATCCAGAATACGGATCAGCGAGCACAGCTCCTCCAGGCCGGGAAAGAGCAGCACTTCATCGGACTCAATGCCTCCGTTGGCCTTCTGCGAAATGAGCTGCCGCAGATAATCCTGCAAGGTGCCCCAGGCCCTTCGGCTCTCCCTGGTGGGGTCGATCTCCATGGCATCCAGGCCGGGAAAGACCTCCCCGGGCTCCGTCCCCAGCTTCATGCACAGTGAATCCCCCAGGCTGTGCGCCTGGTCTGTGCTCATCACCAGCACTTTTTTACCCGTCCTTGCGATCTTTACTGCTGTCGACGCCGCGATACTTGTCTTACCGACGCCGCCTTTTCCGGTATAAATCAGAATCCTCATCTGTCCCGCTTCCCTCTTGCCGATTATTCTGCTGCCAGGCTGCGATCAGCCATCGCCTTATTTTATCCATCGGCTTCTTTTTCGACTTTTTTCACTTCAAAGCAGATGGTAAGTGCATCATTCTCCACGACTGCGGAGATCATCTTCGCCCCGCGCAGGACGCCCGGGAGGGGTATGCTGCGCATGAAGTTCCGGATCCGTATATCCACATCCATTTCCCGCATAAAGACCTCCACATCCGCCTGAGAGGCTCCGGGAACACGGATGGTGAGACTGTAGCCCCCCTCGATCGGGGCGTAGATCTCGTTGTCTGTCCGCACCGGCCTGTCGAAGAGATTCTCTTCTGACAGGGCATCCCGGCTCAGGCGCTCCACGGCTTCCATACCCCGGATCTCCGCAGGGAACCAGGGAATCCTTGTGATGGGAAGCTCTGTGAAAACACTCTCCAGCTCCTCAAGATAGCCCTTCTGGATCTTCTGCCAGTTCTCCATAAAGCTGCTGCCGGTATGGTCGGGCAGAATACGGTTGATAAAGACTCCGTCCACCGGATAATGATACAGGTTCAGATACATATAGCTGCGCCGCGTCTCCTCGACGACCATCCTCTCGGGGATGCAGACCAGACGAACGCGGCTGCTTTCCGGGTTTTTGAGCAGATCCTGCAGCTTTACAAGTTTGGTGTAGAGCTGCCCGAACTCATCCATGGCGGCCTTGTCAGGCAGTTCCATCCGATAGCGGAGCTTTGCGACCGGCGTAAGCACTCTTGTCATCGTCCTTCCAACCGGAGAGAACTTCTCCACATACCAGGAGAGCAGTTCCGGAAGCTTTAAGAGGGAGAGCGTCTCCCCCGTCGGCGCACAGTCCACAATGATCCTGTCGTAGGTGCCGCTCAGATACAGATCCCGGATCTTGAGGAGGGAAAAAAGGTTCTCCAGTCCCGGGATCATATAGGTCTCCCCGATCGAATCAATAGCCGCGCCGACAGTTCCGGAAAGATTCGCGATGGTCTTGTTGATATTGGGATACTCCTCCCTCATCAGCATGTAGGGATCCAGCTCCAGTACAGACAGAGAGGGGGCGATTTCCTGCACATATCCGCCTGCCTTTGTCTGAAAAATATCCCCCAGATTGTGCGCCATATCCGCGCTGACAAGGAGGGTATTGTGTCCTTCCCGCGCACTGCGCACAGCGTGAGCCGCCGCAAGGCTGGTCTTTCCGACACCGCCCTTGCCTGTGATGATGTAGATTCTGCTCATGGCTGCCTTTCCTGCCGGAGCTTTTGTGGTGGCACAAGGCTGCCGGCCTCTTTCTCATGTCCGGACGCAGCAAACCGCAGGCGGCTTGCGTCAAGGCTTTAGGAGCGTTCGTGCGGGCACGACGCTGCCCCGGCCTTTTTCGTCACGATCTTGTACAAAACCAAGAGGGCTCCTATGCCGCGCCGTGCAAAAGAGCGGCATAAGAGCCCGTGTGTTTCAATTATTTACAGCACATTTGTGCTGCTTTAGCAAAAGCATCAGCCCTGACGGAACTGAACACCTGCGCCGCCCATGGGGTGATCCCAGCTCTTGACGACCTTGTCGATGGAGAGTACACGGCAGGTGCCGCACTCCAGGCAGCCCTCGTGGCTGAAGGTCACCTTGCCGTTCTCATAGTGATAAAGGCCGGCAGGGCAGGCAAGAAGAACTTTGCGGATCTCTTCCATATCATCATAATCTTCATTGACCGTGATGTGGGGATTATGTTCGTCGGTGTGGAACAGATCCAGTCCCAATTTATCATCTACACTCATTTTAGCCATTTTTTTATCCTCTTTTCCGACATGCCGCTCTCCAGAGCGGCAGCGCGAGGAGAAAGCCCGGAACGGGTTTCTCCGATGCGATCATCGGAGGTTTGGGCCGCCTCGCAACACAAACCTCTGGAGTGAAAAATATTGCATCGGCAATATTTTTCGCTCTTCACATATCATCAGTCAGTATACAGAAACAGTATTTTCATGGTACCGCTCCGGTCTCATGCGCAAAGGTACGCACGGATCAGAATGCGTCCATGATGTCTCCTACCAGGCTCGTGAGCTGTGCAACGCTCAGGTGCGAAGCCATGGAATTGATCACATACATGATGAAGTCCATGCTGGGTTTTCCGCTGACCGTGAAAAGCTTCGTGCAGATGTCGTCCACCATCTCCGGGAGATCCTTGAAGACTTCTCTGCGGGAGAGGATTGCGGGGAATCCCTTGAGGGCCTTCATGTCTTTCATGATGAAGCTCTCGTTCAGGGCATCTACATAGGAAGAGAGGCCTTCCTTGCTGAAGTCGCCTGCCTCTTTGGCACGGATGACTGCCTCTGCAGCCAGACGGCCGGACTCCACTGCGAAGTCCATACCGCGGACAGTGAAGCCGAGGTTTACAACGAAGCCTGCCGCGTCGCCGGTCACGAGAACGCCGTCGCGGACGAGTTCAGGGATCATGTGAACGCCTGCCTCGGGAACAAGGTGTGCGCTGTACTCGATGGTCTCGCCGCCTTCGATATAAGGCTTGATGGCGGGATGCTCTTTATAGCGGTCGAGCAGATCCGGAATGGAAATATCGGTATAGCCGATGTCTGCCAGTGTCGCAACAATACCGATGGAGATGGTGTCTTTGTTGGTGTAGAGGAGACCGCCGCCGAATGCTCCGGCAGTTGCGTCGCCTGCGGACAGCCATGCGACACCTTCGTTGCCGCGGACGCCGAAGCGCTGGTTGATGACTTCCTCATCCAGTTTGATGACTTCCTTGACACCTACCGCGACTTCGTGAGGGGTCAGTTCCTTCTTCATGCCGAGTTTCTGGGCAAGCAGAGAGTTGACACCGTCCGCGATAATGACGACATCGGAATACATGATCTCGCCGCCGGCATCGATACCGACGACCTTGCCGTCCTCGACGACACAGCTGTCAACGCGGATGCCGGGAACAAGCATAACGCCTGCCTCCTCGCATTTCTCCGCGAGCCAGGGATCAAATTTGGAATGCAGGATCGTGTAGGATGCACTCTCGGGATCCTCGCCGAGTTTCTCGGAGCTGAATCCGATATCCAGCGAGCTCTTGGGGGTCATCAGGGAGATTTTCTCGTGCGTGACTTTGCGCTCAATGGGAGCCTCCTCAGCGAAGCCGGGGAAAACCTTCTCCAGGCTGTGCGCATAGAGGCGGCCGCCGGTCACGTTCTTGGAGCCGCAGAAGTCACCGCGGTCTGCCAGAAGGACTTCCATTCCGGCATTGGCAAGAATTTTCTTCGCTCATAGTTTTCTCCTGTTGTAATCTGTCAGGCTTTGGTCCCTTCGATCAGAACACAGGCGCCCAGCATTCTGCTGCGGCTCTGCACCTGCCCGAGGCCGGCGCAGGCGAACTGTTTCATCAGTTCTCTCCTCCTGGGAAACTGTTCTGTCGACTGGTAAAGCCATGTATATTGTTTTCTGTATTTTCGTCCGCCTCCCAGGACCGGCATTATATACCGGAAGTAGAGACGGTATGCCGGCAGGATGACCGGATTGTCGGGAACGAAGGAATCCAGGCAGTAGACCTTTCCGCCCGTCCGCACCACGCGTCTCATCTCCCTCAGGACACGGCGGTAATCCGGCGTGTTCCTGAGACCGAACGAGATGCAGGCGGCATCAAACGTTCCGTCCGCGAAGGGAAGCTTCATGGCATCTCCCTGAAGCAGCTGCAGGTTGCTGATACCTTGTCCCTTCTTCCCGGCGACTTCCAGCATAGCGGGGGAAAAGTCAAGTCCCGTGACACAAAAGCCCGGACCTCTCTGTGCGAGAGCGATTGCGATATCTCCCGTGCCGCAGCAGACATCCAGGATGTCTCCTCCGCTGCCGGCCTGTGCCAGCACTCTTTTTACCAACAGCCTCTTCCAGCCCTTTTCAAGGCCGAGACTGATACGGGCATTGGCCCTGTCATAGCGCGGAGCCAGTGTCTCGAAGATCTCATAGACATGGGCGCGCCCCTGCTCTTTCTTCATATGTTTTTGTAAAAACAATTCAAATACGGATTTCGATTGAAAACAGATGCACTCTGCAGCCCCAAATGTGTCAGAAGACTTTGAGGATCCGCAGAAGCCAGGCAGCCCCGTAGGTCAGGGCCAGGAAACCGTTTCCGATCATGTTGGATGCCGTGATGCTTTTCATCTGGCGGATCCTGTCCGAAGGATCGAGCTTTGCCCGGAGGATAAATCCGAAGGGCTTATGCCCGAGGGCAATCGTCAGCAGGATGCCCGCGATGGCAATCCACCCGACCTGCAGGAGGGGCTGGAGGATCAGGAGTGCGATCCACACCCCCAGCATTGTCCGATACAGGACCAGGGAACGGGGACGGCCCAGCACGACCGGAAGGGTCGTGCGCCCTGCGATACGATCTTTTTCTATATCGCTTCCGTTATTGCTAAGCATGATCAGCGCGATACCGATGATCAGCGGAAGGCATTCCGGAAGGATCTCCCAGTGGAAGGTCCCGTCAGCGACGGCCGCGGTTCCCAGGGGGATGAGGCCGCCCATGACAAATCCGGAAACAAGTTCTCCCAGAGGGAGAGAAGCCACAGATACCGGGCTGACACTGTAGGCCAGCACCGTCAGACCGCCGATGATCCCGACAACATAGGGCGCAGGGCCCGAGTGCCAGGCGGCAGTCACGCCGCAGAGCGCGGCACTTGCCAGGTAGACAAGTCCCAGGATCAGGGCGTGCCGCGGATTCAGGTGGTTGTAGACCAGCACCGCGTCACTGACTTCCACATTGTCCTCTTCGCTGTCGGTTCCGTTGACGTAGTCCACATAGTCATTCAGCGTGTTGACCGAAGACTGTGACAGGATACAAGCCGCTGCCAGCAGGATGCACTGGGCCGGTGTGAGGGAAATCCCCCTGAACAGGCACCAGAAAATGCCGAACAGCGCCGGGCATACAGACGCCGGCCAGGTATGGATCATGGCAAGCTGGAAAGCCATCTTGGCCGTCATCCGTTCATATTTGACCGGGTCAGGCGCTGCCTGCCCTTTTTTCGATGTCCCTGTCTTGACATTCATGCTTGTCGTCATGATTACAACTCGTTTTCTATCTATTTATTTGTAAACAGTCCGGCAGTTCCATCCATTGCAGTTTCATCCACTGCAGAAATATCCTGTAAAGATTTCCTGCAGAGATTTCCTGCAGAAATGCAGGGATCCGGACTGCCGCCTGCTATCAGATCAGGCCGCGTTTCTCCGCGATGATCACAGCAGTGTGCTTGACTTCGGTAGGAAGACCGTGTGCGTCCATACCGCCGCGGATCTGCATCAGGCAGCCGGGGCAGTCGACAGCGACGACAGAAGCGCCGGTATCCTGGATGTGGCTGATCTTCTTGGCCAGGATGGGTGCAGCGACCTCGGGAAGCTTGATGCTGTATGTGCCGCCGAAACCGCAGCAGACGTCGGACTCTTCCATCTCGACCAGGTTGATGCCCTTGGTTGCCTTGAGGAGTTCTCTCTGCTCCTGGAAGACGCCCAGCTCTCTCTTGAGGTGGCAGGAATCATGGTAAGTGATGGTAAGAGGTGTCTCGTCGCCTTCCTCTGCCAGTCCGCCCAGATCATAGAAGAGCTTGCAGAAGTCGAAGGACTTGCGGCCCAGTTCCTCTGCCTTCTTGTACATCTCGGAGCCTTCCTCGAAGAAGTCTTTGTAGACTCGCAGCTGGTGTGTACAGGTCGGGCATGCGGATACGACATAATCGTAATCTTCCGCGTGCATTGCTTCGACATTGAGCTCTGCGGTCTTCTTTGCGTTCTCGCGGTCGCCCATGAAGGTTGCGGGAGCGCCGCAGCAGGACTGACCCATAGGCATATCGACAATATAGCCGATGGAGTTCAGATCCGCGATGACTGCCTTGGCGATGTCTACATAAGCAAAGTCAAGCAGACATCCGGTGAACATAGCGATCTTGCCCTTGGGATTGTCGACCTTCTGCTGGATGGTCGGGAAGATGTCGCGGAAAGGCACGGGAGCAATGCTCATCAGGCTTCTGCCCTCTGTCATACCGGACAGGAACATAGGCAGATGACGGATGAAGTTGGTGCCCTTTGTGAACGGAGCCTGTGCCACGGAGGCGATACGCAGCATGGAGTGGAACAGCTTTCTGTCGCTGACTGCATCCAGAGCGAATTTATAAACGGGATTCGGATTTGCCTCGTAGCTGCGCTCACGCAGTTTCATGATCATCTCGGGGATGTGAAGTCCGCCGCCGCAGACCTCTTTGCAGCGTCCGCACTGCAGGCAGATGTTCTGGATCTCATCCGCTCTCTCCTCGGAGACCAGGAAGTGGGTCAGAATGGTGCCGATACCGCCGGTGTAGACCTTGGAGCCATATACATGGCCGCCCAGCAGAGCGAATGCAGGACATACGTCAAGACATGCGCCGCAGCGGATGCAGTTGTAGACTTCCCTGAAATCAGGATCCGCGAGGATGGCGCGGCGTCCCGGATCGTCCAGAATGACTGCGTAGAATTCTTTCTTAGCCTTCTCATCGGTATCCTTGTCCACGGTCACCTCGGAAGCGCCTGTGTACATGGAAATATAAGAAGTGATACGCTGGCCCGTGCCATTGCGGGGAAGGGCCTTAAAGATGTAACGGGCATCGGACAGGCTCTTGACGAACTTCTCGATACCGAAGACATACAGATGGATCTTGGGCAGTGTACCGACCATACGGCCGTTGCCTTCGTTACTCATTGTGAAAACGGTGCCCGTATCGGCGACAGCCACGTTTGCGCCGGAAACACCCATGTCAGCATGGATGAACTTGTCGCGCATGATCTTCCTGGCGGTCTTGACTTCCTCGGCGATGATGGGCTCGTTCTTCTCTTTTGTATACTCTGTGAAATAGTCGGCGACCTGCTCCTTGTTCAGATGCAGGGCAGGCATGACCATATGGACGGGAGTGTTGCCCTCAAGAGCGATGATGAACTCGCCGAGGTCGGTCTCCTGTACCTGTACGCCGTCATCGCCCAGGACATGGTTCATGTGGATTTCCTCAGAAGCCATGGATTTGGACTTGACGATGGTCTTGACACCTTTTTCCTTTACGAGATTACGGATATACTCCATAGCCTCTTCGCCGCTCTTCGCGTGGAAAACATGTCCGCCGCGGGCTGTGCAGTTCTTTGTGAAATCATCGATCATCTCATCGATGTGGTCTGCTGCATAGCTCTTAACTTCTTTAATGCTGTCACGTGTCGACTCGAAATCGACGCCGGCATATGATTTTTCTCTCTTCGCAGGATAAGTCGCACAGAATGTTCCCAGTGTTCTGCTGAGAGTCTGATTCTTCAAAGCTTCCTGAATTTCCTGCTTCAGCTCCAGACTAGCCATGATTGATTCTCTCCTTTCCTAAAAACCGGTGCGCAGTCAGCAGTGCCATGAACTCATGCACCGCATTCTCTGTCCGTACCCGTCATCAGGCATCCTGAATGATAACGATGCTGAGTCTGAGGGGACCGTGGACACCGACTGTACTGACACACTCGATATCGGCAGTTCTGCTGGGTCCGGTTACAAATCCGACAAAATTCGGCATTTCCGGCAGCGCGCAGATCACATCAAACATGGCATCATAATCATCGACGATCGTTGACTCCTTGAGGATGCCGAAATAATCTGCAGACATGGTCGCAACGATCCTCGCATCAATCTCGTCTCCGACCTGCAGAATGCTTCCCAGATCTGCAACGCCATACTGCGCTTCCGAGATTCCTCCCTGCGCAGTTTCCGCATGAAGACGGATGTGATCCGTGAAGACCTCAACACCTGCCTCTCTCAGTGCAGGAACAATTCCAATCTCACGGAGAAAATCAGTCTCTGCCACGCAGGCTGTCTTGATGCCTTTTGCCTGGAAAAGATCTGCTACCACTTTTCCTGCGTCTGCTTTGGCTGCCAATGAACATTCTCCGTTGACCGCTTCCAGGTTCGCTTTGAAACGTTCATACAGCGCATCCGTTGTACTCATACAGCTCACTCCTTTCTGTTACCACTACCTCCTCCGGCGATTACTGTTTCTTCTTTAAATCATTCATAATTCACCGAATTCCCCGACGGTTAACAATAGTATATATTACTCAAAATTATATAACTTTTTTACAAATGCTTCAATTCCCGCAATCTCAGATTTGTGTATTTTTACCCTTCATTTTAGTTTTTTATTGCAATGTGTGTAAAAATGTGCAATTTTCCTCCATTACCGTTAACTAACTTGTACAAATCCGGCAGTTCACGGCAGACCTGCCCGGATCGTGCATGAATTGCCGCCGCTTATCGTGACAGATAAGACAGACTATGCTATATTGGGAGATACAATATGTCCGGATTCCGTCAAAAGGAATCTGGTTGTTACATGTAACGCTGCGCGCAGCGATTCCAATGCGCATATGCGCCGCCGTGCCCCGTACAACTCGGGTTTTGCGCGGAAAACACGCGCAAAACTCCTCGAATTTCAGGTGGGTCTGTACTGTAACGTCCTGTCCAAGAAAGGAAAAAAATGACTTCTGAAAACCCGCACATGGACAACGCCAACGAAAAAATCATCAACTGGCTGGACAAAAACCGGGATGCTTTCGGACGCAAAATCCTCTGTGTCTGTCTCGACATGAAGGCCGCAGCGCATATCGCGCATGTTTTCCCTGACGCTTCAATCGTAGTTCTGACCAAAGAGACTCCCGCGGAGGCTCAAAGCGGCCTCGTTCAGCCTCTTGTGATCCAGACAGATCTCGAAGACTATGACGGCGGCATGTTTGACACAGTGATCGCCGTTACGCCCCGGCTCCTCAGTCCCGCCGACAAAGATCCGGACAGTTCTTCCGCTTCTTCCCACAAATGGATACAGGCAGATATTCCCTGTCCGCAGTTTAACAGGGGCGCTTTCTATCTTCACCGCGCATCCCTATTCATGGAATACTTCGAAAAAACCGCGGGGATTCTGCGGAGGAATCTGCGTGAAGGCGGAACGCTGCTCAATCTGGTGCAGTCCGAACATGACGAACATCTTCTGGGCTATTGCCTTTCCCTGGCTGCGGAAGGCATGGAGGTCAGCCCGTCCGTAAAGCAGATCCTCTGCCGCAAAAACGGAGAGCGCGTGACCTTGCAGGCCATCCGGGCAGCAGCCGGCGGCCGCACAGATATCAACGCCCTCATTGCGGAAAATCTCAATTTCAACCTTGACCGGATGGATACGAGTGCCGAGGAAGTGGAGGGAGAAAAGGCGGCAGTCCTTCTTCAGGCAGATGCGTCAGAGCTTGTGCGGGGATACAACATCTACCAGGAAGATAACCTGATGGGCAAGCTGGCGGTCTACACCTCCGTCCAGCGTCCGGATGTCCTCTACTATTTCACAGACATCCAGGGAGATGTTCCCTATCTGAGGCGTTTCCACACGGAAGATCAGAAAAAGCTTATACGCCATATGGTCGGCGAACTCCACCGCCAGAAAGCGGCAGACAAAAGTGTCAGCTGGCGGGAACTCGTCCTCAACGACGACTGGAGCGAACATGAACTGTAGATACCAATTTCCTGCACGCACCCTGTCAAATGCCGGACAAGCAAGGTGCCTGTCCTGTCAGTCTGCATATTCATGATCAATGTTTGTCAGCTGCATCAACACTCTCTTTCAGAAATGTGAGGTAGCCCTGTGAATCCTTTTATTCTGACACAATTCTATCATCAGCAGATCACCCTGGGAATGAACCTTGACTTCTGCATACGTCTCCTCGTCGCCTTCATCGTCGGAGCCCTGATCGGTATCGAGCGGAGCCACCGTCTGAAGGAGGCCGGTATCCGGACGCACATCATAGTCTGCTGTACAGCGGCACTGATCATGCTGATCTCCAAATACGGCTTCGCGGATCTGACATGGGGTGAAGGCGCTGCCCGCTTCGGTGCGCGCGGCGCTGACTCCGCCCGTGTCGCGGCCCAGGTCGTCAGCGGCATAAGCTTCCTATGTGCAGGTGTTATTTTTAAAGTAGGCAGCAGTATCAAGGGTCTGACCACCGCCGCCGGAATCTGGCTGACATCCGGACTGGGACTGGCAATCGGCGCAGGAATGTATATTCCCTCCGTCTTCATGCTGTTTCTGCTGTATATCCTTCAGCATTTGATCTCCTACTTCCCCTTCTATTCCGATAACAACGGCGGAAATCATCTCCTCTTCGTGGTCAGGAGCGATGCCAATTTTGATAATATCCTGGACAGGCAGATCAAAAAATGGAATGCTCAGGTGACACAGAGCAGGATCAAGCTCAACAAAAAAGACGGAACAGCGGAATATGACATAGTCATCCGCCGCAAGGAAGACCTCGACTACAGGATGATCAAAAAATTTGTCAAGAGCCAGGGAGATGTCATTATCTCCGTGACCATGGGCACGCTTTATATGGAAATCCATTAACCCCATGTGATCCGGCACGGATCCCGGAAACGGCAGATCAAATTGTCCGAAAATCCATAAAACAGAAAAAACAGAGGCCCGGAGCCAGGCTGCTCCGGGTCTCTGTTTTTTCCTTTATTATAATGCTGATCAAAAAAATTTATAATGCCGATCAATATAATACTGGACAATTTCACTGTACTCAGGCCATCATCAGGGTCCTCTTCTTTGTGAAAGCAGAGATCTCACCGATATTGGTGTATTTGTGATAGCCTTCCTCATCAGGAATCAGCAGGGTAGGTGCCTGCAGGATATTGTTCTGTTCGGCAAACGCGGCGCCCCTGGCGTCATCCGCATAGATCACCTGGTAGCTGATGCCTGCCTTATCAAGCATCTTTTTGGCCATGCCGCAGTTGGGGCAGGTCTTTGTAGCTACGAGAACAGCCATATCATCGGCAGAGATCCCGGCTGCTTTTTTCGTTGCGGCCGCTTCGATCGAGGCCTTTGCCGCCTCTGTTCCTGTCACAGGGGCTGTGGCAAAGGATTTGGCCATCTGACGCTCCTGAGCAGCCCATGCCTGTCCGCTGATCCCGCCCTTGCCGGCAAGGCCGCGGATGGGCTTGGACATCTTCTTCTCCGCATAGGTGCGGCGGTTCTTGAATTCGGAGACCTTGCCGTCGTTCCAGTTGCGGACCGGGCGATAGTAGCCGGTGATGCGGGAGTAGACTTCCGCGTCCTTACCGCAGTAAGGGCACTCGAAGTGCTTGCCGGAAATGTAGCCGTGGTTCACGCAGACCGAATAAGTGGGGGACAGCGTGTAATAGGGCAGACGGAAGTTCTCTGCGATCTTCCTGACCAGAGCGCTCGCTGCGCGCCAGTCCGGAAGCTCCTGGCCCAGGAAGCCGTGGAATACAGTGCCGGAGGTGTACATGGTCTGCATGTCGTCCTCCATCTCCAGGGCGTCAAAGATGTCGTCCGTATAGCCGACGGGAAGGTGGGTGCTGTTTGTGTAGTAGGGAGCTCCGCCGTTCTTCTCCGCAGTGATGATCCTGGGGAATTCCTCTGTATCGTGCTTGGCAAAACGATAGGTCGTGGACTCTGCAGGTGTCGCCTCCAGATTGTAGAGGTCACCGTATGTCTCCTGATAGTCGGAGAGACGGTCGCGCATGTGCTGCAGGACTTCCATGGCAAAAGCACGGCCCTGACGGCCTGTGATATCGCCGGGGACCCAGGAGGCGTTCTCGATGGCTTCGTTCATGCCCACAATCCCGATGGTGGAGAAGTGGTTTTCGAAGGAACCCAGGTAACGCTGTGTATAGGGATACAGGCCCTCGTTCATGAGGCGGGTGATGACCTGGCGCTTGACGCGCAGGGATCTGGCCGCAATGTCCATGTAGCGGTCCAGCATGGCATAGAACTCATCCACGTTGTTGGACATGTAAGCCATGCGGGGCAGGTTCAGGGTGACAACACCGATGGAGCCGGTGCTCTCGCCGGAACCGAAGTAGCCGCCGCCCTTTTTGCGCAGCTCACGCAGGTCGAGGCGGAGACGGCAGCACATGGAGCGGACATCCGAGGGCTCCATGTCGGAGTTTACGTAATTGGAGAAATAAGGGGTGCCGTATTTGGCGGTCATCTCGAAGAGAAGCTTGTTGTTCTCCGTCTCGCTCCAGTCGAAATCCTTGGTGATGGAATAGGTGGGGATAGGGTACTGGAAGCCGCGGCCGTTGGCATCGCCCTGGATCATGGTCTCGATGAAGGCCTTGTTGACCATGTCCATTTCCTTCTTGCAGTCGCCGTAGGTGAAATCCTGAGGCTTGCCGCCGACAATGGCGGGCATATCCTTCATGTCAGAGGGGACAGTCCAGTCCAGGGTGACATTGGTGAAGGGAGCCTGTGTGCCCCATCTGGAGGGTGTATTGACACCGTAGATAAAGGACTGCACACACTGCAGAACCTCGTTATAGGAAAGGTTATCGACCTTTACGAAAGGCGCGAGATAGGTATCAAAGGAAGAGAAAGCCTGTGCGCCTGCCCACTCGTTCTGCATGATGCCGAGGAAGTTGACCATCTGGTTGCACAGGGTGCACAGATGCTTGGCGGGGGCGGATGTGATCCTTCCGGGGATACCGCCTAGACCTTCCTGGATCAGCTGCTTCAGGCTCCAGCCCGCGCAGTAGCCGGTCAGCATGGACAGATCATGCAGGTGGATGAAGCACTTGCGGTGGGCCTGGGCGATCTCGTCATCATAGACCTCTGTCAGCCAGTAGTTGGCTGTGATGGCACCGGAGTTGGACAGGATGAGGCCGCCGACACTCAGGGTGACCGTGGAGTTTTCCTTTACACGCCAGTCCTTCTCAGCGCCGATATAGCCGTCCACCAGCTTCTTGTAGTCCAGCAGGGTCTGCTTGGTCTCGCGGACCTTCTGGTGCTGGCTGCGGTAGAGGATGTAGCTCTTGGCGGTCTTGGGATAGCCCGCCTTCATCAGCGCGCTCTCGACGCGGTCCTGGATCTCCTCAACCTCAGGCATCTTGTCCACGTCCTCACGGCCGCTCATCAGCAGCAGACCGATGGCGCGTGAGACTGCCGACACGTCTCTGGCGTCGACCTCTCCGGACGCGATGAATGCCTTTGCGATCGCATTCTCGATCTTTGTAATGTCAAATTCCACGATGCGCCCGTCGCGTTTCCTGATCTTTGTGATTCCCATCTTACTCCCTTTCTTTCCGTACAGTCTGTACAAGTTTATTGTCTTAATTGTCTGATATCTGAATTTTAAACATTCAATCTATATTGACGATGTTAAAAATCGAAATACTGCACCGCTGTTTTCCGCCGGCCCGACCGCCATTTTCATTGCAGCCGGAAGGCAGAACGCAGGGTAAAAAACAGCACGTTTTTCGCGTGCACTACTACTATACCCATATTTAGATGAAAATGCAATATCCAAATACAATATATTGTGTGGTCTTTATGTGTATAAAAAACAGGAAAGTATCTCAGAAAATAATTTTCTCTCTGATACTTTCCTGTTTTTGTCTGTATTTGTTTGACAGTTTTGAAATACTAACGTCTTCGGGGCCCCGTTCCGGATCTTTTCCGGCTTTATTAAGGCTCTTTTCGGGGTCTTTAACAGCTATCCCGCCTACCATATCCTGTATGGCCTGATCTACATGATGTATACCCGGGATCAGATTACGGGATCAGATTACGAGTTCAGATTATGGCCTCGACTGCCGCTCCGGCTGCAAGGCTGGCGGGCACGTCGATCAGGCGCTGGTTGCTGCTGCCGCGGAAAATATGCTCTTTGGAGAGCAGGTCCTGCACAAAGGGACCGTCCACAAGGACATCGATATGCCGCAGAGCCTCCAGAGCACTCTCGCCCGCCGCCCCCTTCAAAAGAGCCTCAAATGTCCAGCCCGTATAACACCAGACAGAAAGTCCTTTTTCATGGGCCGCGTCGGCCATGACGATCACAGCCGAGGGCTGCAGAAGGGGGTCGCCGCCCGAGAGCGTGATGCCGTCCAGATAGCGTGTCGAGCGCATCTCTTCGGCCAGTTCCTCCGCCGTGGTCTCCTCTCCGCCTGCGGGATCCCAGGTCTCCGGATTCTGACAGCCGGGACAGTGATGGGGACATCCCTGAAAAAAGACCACGTATCGTACGCCGGGACCATCCACGCTGGAATGGCGGACTGTCCCCGCGATCCTGCAGAGTGTATTTTCACGGCAGGTATTTACACCTTGCGCACTCACATTTATCCTCCTTGCCAAATATAACCTTAGTCGGGCTTCACCCCGCAGGCGCGCCTCAGTGCCTTGCAGAGGTATTGATAACGCTCGTATTTCTCCGTCTTTGCAAAGTGCACTTCCCTGAACTGCTCGGGATTTCCCTCATAGCAGAGCTCTTCGCCTGCGAACTGCTCACTTGTGATATCGAAAACATGTCCGTCCACATCATTATAACAGTGGAATGTACCGCCCGGACGCGGGACGCCGTAAACCTTTCCGCCGAAAATATCCTGCACCAGGAAGGATGTGATCGAGCACTGTCCCCAGGTGACGTGCTTAAGGGGATAGTTCAGGCGAAGGCGGGGGGCACAAGTATATTCGCACCAAACACCGGAGAGCACATCATAGAGATCCAGGGGCGTGCGGATTCCGGGATACTCCTGACTGACCGCGGTGACATTCGCATTTTCGCTCCCATAAAACAAATACTCCATATCTGTTTTTCTCCATTTCTGTTAGAATATAAAATAGTAAAAAAATACCGTCCGCCGGCCTCTTCCGGCTGAGTCAATGAAATATAATCACTTGTCAAGCTTCATAAATAAGGTAAAGAACAAGATAAAATCAACAACATAAGGGGGAAATCATGTATTCAGAAAAAACGATCTTCACACTCCGGATCCGGCAGGCTCTTGCCCGTGTTCTGATACTCGTTCTTCTGGCAGGTGCATGGGCTGTGCCCGCATATGCAGCGGCAGGCACGATCACCCAACCCGCCAGGGGCGCAGGCGCTCTGGTGGACAAAAACCGTCTGGAGCAGATACCAGCCGGCACATCAGGATCCACCTGGGAAAAGGTCGGCAGCCAGATCCGTCTGATGGGTTCAAACGGAAAGTACAAGACCGGTTTTGTGAAAAAGGACGGCAAATACTACTATTTTGATTCCAAAGGCAATATGAAGACCGGTTTTTTCACTGCCAAAGGAAAAACCTGGTTTGCCAGCAATGTCAAAGGAGCTATGGGGAAAGGACAGATCCTGACAGGGATCGTCTATGTCAACGGGCTCTATTATTTCATGGATCCGGCTTCCTCTCCCTGTCCGGGCGCTATCTGCACCGGCTTTCAGAAGGCATCCGGAAGACGCTATCATTTTGACCAGAAAGGCCATATGGTCACAGGCTGGTTCAAGGCCGGCAGCAGCACTTATTACGCGAGCTGCAACAAGAAGAGACATTACGGCGCCCTGCTGACCGGGGTCCAGAAAATCGGTCAGAAGTTCTACCGCTTCGACTCCAGCGGCAGGCTTCTGGGCACGGTGGCAGACAGCGCCAAACCCGGCTACTCCCGTTCACTGGCTGACTTTGTCGTCATCCATCAGCACCCCGAGCTCCCGACAGGCTGTGAAGTCACTTCCCTGACCATGGTCCTCAATTATTACGGCTTTCTGGCAAAAAAGCTCGACCTTGCCAACAAATACCTCCCCAAGGGTCCTGTCGGCAGCACCGACTTCCGCAAGGCATTTCTCGGCGATCCCCGCAACAGCTGGTCCCGCGGCTGCTGGGCGCCGGCTATTGTGAAAACAGCTAACAGCTATCTTGCCGCGCAGAAATCAAAAATGAAAGCTTCCGACATTTCCGGCAAAGAACTCAAAGCCCTTTCTGCCTATACCAATGCAGACATTCCGGTCATAGTCTGGGGAACCATTGACTGCAGAACGCCTTATGTAAGCGCGACCTGGTATATAAACGGGGAAAAACTCGTCTGGATTTCCCCGGAGCACTGCATGGTCCTGCTGGGATTTCCCAACGGCAAGGTCAAGATCGCCGATCCCGATACCGGAACGATCCGCCTCTTTGACCTCAACCTCTTCCGCAGCAGATATAATGCGCTCCACCAACAAGGCGTGATCCTCAAATGATCATCCATCGATCTTCAATTGATCTTCAAATCATGGTTTATCAGACAGACCAGATAAATCAAAAAATAAACAGAATGACCAGTGTGGTAAGGATACCTCCGATCAGACCGCCCAGATGGGCCATGGCATTGATGCTCCGGTTCGACATTGTATATACGGCATTGACCGCAAGCACGCGCAGGATCCCGTACAGAGAAACCCCGCCGTATCCGGGCAGAATGGCGAAGAGCAGATAAGCGCCCAGAAGTCCGAAGATCGCACCCGAAGCACCGGCGGAAAGTTTATAGCTGCCGCTCCGGGTCTCCGCCAGATAGCTCAGCATATTCCCGGACAGTCCGGAGATCACATAGAGCAGAAGAAACAGGGGCAGTCCCAGGAAATGCTCCAGTCCCGGTCCCAGATTGTAGAGGGAGTACATATTGCAGATCAGATGTAAAAATCCGAAATGCAGGAACATGGATGTGAACATCCTGTACCACTGTCCCCTCTTTATATAAGGCGGGTACATAGCGCCGAATTTCAGGGCGGTCTCCCTGTTCAGGGAGCCTCCTGCCAGGGTCTCCGCCGCAAAGACAAGAAGATTGATCCCGATCAGAATATAGGTGACCGACATATAGTTCACTGCCAAACTCATTTTTTGCCCTTTCCTGTACTTGCGGCTATGGTCCGGCGCCCGCAGATACCTTTGAATAACCTGCGTATTGCTCTGAGCTTTGGCGCTCCCGCCAAAGCTCAGGGTGTCTGTGCCTCCCGCCGCCCTTATCTGTCCATTATCTATCCATCAGTCCCTGTCGGATCTTCCCGATCAGACTACGGTCCGCAGGCAGCCAGTTCACGCTGTCCAGTGAATCCGCTGTCAGCCACCTTGCAGCCTCCGCCTCCCTGAGTGTGAGGCTTCCGCTCCGGATACTGCACCAGAAGCAATCCATAGACAGATGAAAAGAGGGGTAATCATATTCGATCGTTTCGATGAGATCTCCTACAAGGATATCCGTATCCAGTTCTTCGCGGATTTCCCGCGCCAGAGCCTCCCGCGGCGTCTCACCGGGCTCAATCTTGCCCCCGGGAAATTCCCATCCTCCCTTGTAATCGCCATATCCCCGTGCCGTCGCAAAGACGCGGTCATCTTTCCGGATCACGGCAGCTGTCACTCGTATCGTTTTCATGTCTCTTCCGCTCCCTGAGAGTCCGCACAGACCTGTCTCCCGATCTCCAGTATCAGTGCAGCCTCCTCTTCGGGACTGATATGCTCATCCTGTTTGATCCACTCCTGCAGAAGCCGCCGGCTCCCGAAAATCGTAAAAGATCTGACGGCCTCCTTTTTTCTCTGATCTTTGAAGTCCGCCAGAGTCTCATCCAGAAGATCTCCGATCTCCGGCAGGTCAAAGATACGTTCTGCAAAACTCGATTCACTGTTATTGTTCAAAAGCAGTACAGAGCACTCTCTGTTTTCTTCAAAATATTCCAAAACTGCAGAAACCCGTTTATGCACCAGTTCAACGTCCTCTGCCTTTACATCTTTCAGCCTTTTCGATATGGCGTTCAGAAACTGCTGACATATATCGTCAAACAGAATGTACTGGCTTGCGTAATGATTGTAAAAAGTTGTCCGGTTGATGCCGGCCCGATTACATAATTCGCGAATAGAAACATCCCGGATCGGCACTTCCTTCAGCATTTCCAATAACGCCGACCTGAGCAGCTGCTTTGTCAATACAACTCGTTTGTTTTCCGATTTATCCATTTCAACCTCTTAATCAACACTTCTGATGTCCCATAGCTGCCTGTTCAACACGTGTTGGTAAGAATTATAGGCAAGGCAGTCAATGCCGTCAATAACAGAAAAAAAGACCTGCCGCCTTAACACAGCAGGTCGTTGCTGTACACGCCCCTCGAGGGGCGTGTACATGCAACGCTGCGCGCGGCGATTCCACGCCGCGCGCCGTACAACTCGGGTTTTGCGCGGAAAACACGCGCAAAACTCCTCGAATTTCAGGTGGGTCTTTAGTGTGACCATCAGGTCTTTACTGTACACGCCCCGTCGAAGACATGAACAAGCAATAATATTCCAATCAACTATGCCGGTTTGGCCGCGATCATGATCACGCCGACGATCAGGAGAATGGGCAGCAGATCAAATATGAATCCCAATACCGTAACTGCCAGGAGGATGGAAATAATAAATCCCGCTCCGCTTAACAGCCAGCCCAGGATACGGAATCCGGCACTGAAGATAAAGCCAACCACCTTCAGAAACAGAACAAACACAATAATGGCAAACAATGTAATCATTTTATCTCACCTTTCTGACTTTCCGTCACTTTTTCCCGGTAATCTTACCTGGTCATTTTTCCGATAATCTTTCCCGCCGCAGTCACTATACAGCGGCTTTGCCTTGATCCGGCTTCTCTGAAGCTGTGCGCTCAATCCAAGCTGCTGTGAATATGCAGGATTTTTGCTGAGCTTCTCCGACAGCCGGATGAGGAGGATCCTGTTTTTAACATTCATGGTCTTATCCTCAGCCGATTCCTTTTTCAGGCTTTTCATCGGCTTTTTCATCAAGTCTTTTGTTCTTTGCTGCTCTGAACACATCATAAGACAGCAGACCGGCAGGTAAAACCGCCGCATCAGAGAATTAACCCCCTTTATTTTTGCAAAAACGGAAAAATACATTACAGGTGCCGTGTCATAAAAATACCGGGCAGCTTCCCGCCGCCCGGCATGTGTGTTCCTCTATATCTGTCCCGATTTATCTGTCCCGGTATATCGTATGGGAAACGGATCCCGCACCTGTTTAATTAGATTTGGGATTTATATTTCTCGTAAAGTGCGCGGTCAATTTTCCCGTCGGCGATCATCTGCTCCGACCACAGCTGCAGTGTCTCCACGGTGATGGAGATCTTTTCCAGCGTATCCTGGATCTGCACGAAGTCCCCGACCTCATCTTCCTGGATCTCTCCGTCCGCAGTGATCTCGATCAGCCGCTCCTTCATCTTCTGTGCAGTATTGAGTGATGCAAGCATTTCCAGAACGATCCTGGACAGATCCTTGACCTGGATCTCCGGAACATACTGATGCCCGATCGGACACTCATTCGCACAGTAGTAATTGCACAGATGGGGCGCCTTATACCCTTCCGCCATCATCAGGACTTCATCCGGATGCGGAAGCGACCTCTCATTCTCTATTTTCTCGATCCGGTCCGCCGTCAGGCCGTTCAGAAGCTCACTCGCCTCTTCCCGGGTAAGACCGCGCTCCTCCCTGCTCCGGAAATAGATATTCTTGTTTTCTTTTGTTGAAACTCTGGCCATGTTTTTATTCTCTGACAACAACGGAAATACCGTTGGGGATGCAGGTCAGGGAAGCATCCTCTCCCTTGATCTCTCTGGCGCGTTTGTAGGCTGCCTCGAGGCTAGGGGCGTATTCCATCTTCAGTCCCTCGATCATATCCTTCTGGTCTTCATTGGCCACAAAGATGACCTTGTACTTGCGGACGATACGGGCCAGGATCTGGCTGCACCACTGGTCGGGAGCCGTCTCTTCCTGGGGTGTGGCGAGGAATTTCTGATAGGCAGTCTCGATGTCCGGCTCATCCGCAATGATATGATAGAAGAAATCACCGCCCGTTCCGTCCGAGCAGGAAGCCAGCATGATAATGACTGCGCCGTCCTTTGCGGTCGCCTCGCCCGCGGTCATGCCCTTGGGTGACTGATAAGCGTTCTGGTCCAGGGGATAACCGCCGTTGGTGGTAATGACGATATCCGCGTAGGCCGGCTTCACGCACACATAATCCGCGATAAAATCGCAGCCCTTGCGGTGAGCAGTCTCGAAATTGCCGGCAAAGGCAGCGACGGTGTTTTTGTCCTCATCGATGACGACATTGACGATGTAAGCGAGCTTTGCCATTCTCGCGGCGGCGAGCATATCCTCATGCATGGGGTTATGGTCCAGAATACCGGTGCGGGAATAGGGGCTGTCGATAAACTTGGAGCAGTGGTTGCCCATGACCGTGACGGCATCCGCTACGCCGGGCAGGATGCTCTTTCTGCCGCCGGAAAAGCCCGCAAAGAAATGAGGCTCAATGAAACCTTCTGATACCAGCAGCTGTGTGTCGATCGCCACTTTATCGATGATGCAGTCGGGACCGCTGGGCAGAGAGCCGACTTTGACGTTCCGGGAAGGATCATGTGCATCATGGACGACGATGTTGTCCTTAAACTCCTCATAAAGCGCATCGCCCAGCTTGTTCCTGAGTTCCTCGATCGTCGTAGGACGATGGAAACCGGTGGAGACCAGCAAGGTAATCTTGATGTCGGGGCTGCCTTCGCGCAGTTCACGGATCATATTGGGCAGAATATCCTTGCTGGGTACAGGCCTTGTGTGATCACTGATAATGATAACGCAGTCATCTTTTCCCTTTGCGAGTTCGCTCAGACGAGGGCTGTCAATCGGATTCTCCATGGCCTCACGCACGATCTCAATGCCTGTCCGTTCACTGGTAAGCTGATCCACCTTGCTGGTCAGGACCGGTGTGTCGTCCGGTACCTGCAGATCCTGTGTTGTGTGTGCATAAAAAAATTTGACTGTTTTCATAAATCGCCTGTATTCTCCTTTCTGCAAAAGAGAGCATGACTGCCTGCAGCCGCTCTTTATCAAAGTTTTTCAACCTATCCCTATACACAGGATGGGTATGTGGTGAAGCCTCACACGACTTAAGTCGCGTGCTTCCTACTGCCTGCCTTGCGGCAGGTCCCCCTTTCGGGGTTCGGACTGCCTTTCCTCCATACAGCC
>CACZFF010000038.1 GCA_902780385.1 uncultured Lachnospiraceae bacterium | reverse complement strand
GCAGCCGGTTACGGCAGTTCGAACATTCCCTTATATGGGGAAATAAAAGCCAGCTGACTCATGACTGAAGTCACAAGAATGCGCTGGCTAGTCTTTCAAAGTCCCAGGAATCATTCGTGGCAATCTCCACATCGATCCCCATAGCGACCATTTTCCGGAAGAAACGCATCATGACCGGATTCGTCACAAAAGAGCTTCCTATGCCGAAGCACATCTTTCCGCCGAAGGAGCAGACACTGATCTGCACATCGGGCGCAGCCATGAAGCAGCTGAAGCGGTCTATGTAGGAGTCAAAGGGCTCAGGTATAGATATCTTTCCAACATTGGAGATGGTTCCTGTGATTCCCTTCTGCACACTGCTGTTGACTGCCGCGATGACCAGGTTCTTGATAAAGAGCGGCACCGGACGGATCGCTATATTGTGCTCGAGACGTGCGTAATCGTGCATGGAGAGGGAGACCTGATCCTGGGTCAGCTGTCTCTTGAAGGAAGCCTGAACAACCTTCAGGATACTCTCAAGTGTGCCGTCATACTGCTCCGGATAAAAGGCGACATTGATGACGCCGAAAAAGTTGCGGGCCGTATCCGATTTAAAATAATTGCGCAGATTCACAGGGACACTCAGAACGATGGGAAGCTTTTTGTCCCTTTCCCTCATTTCTTCAAGGATGGACTCCATAAAGAGCGCCGTGGTAAAGGCAGACGCAGTGGTCTGATGTTCTTTTGCGGCTTTGAGGAATTTTGAGGCGGAGACAGTGCCCTCAATCAGATGCATCTGCATGTACTCATCTCTTTCCCCCTGCAGGTGATAGGCGCGGCGGGGAAGCTTTTCCGTAGGCTTTCCTTTTGTCTCCTTCTGATAATAGCGGTTGAAGGCATCGTCCTCTTTTTCCTTGACACTGGAGAGATCCTGAGATTCCTCCTCTTCGATTTTGATGTCATGGGCCAGCATGAGATAGTTGCATAAGATGGCCCGAAGAAAGGCAAAAGCACCTGTGCCATCCGTCAGCACATGGAACATCTCCAGATTGATCCTGCGGCGATAATAGTTGACACGATAAAGAAGCCGCCTCCTGCCGTCAAAATAAATCGCGCTACAGGGAGGCTTATTTTCAGGCTGCACTACTGCGCGGATATTGCTGCTGTCCAGGTAATACCAGAACAGGCCTTTTCGCAGAACGCTCGCAAAATGCGGAAAGTCCGGCACTGTCCTGTCCAGTGCCTGCTGCAGAAGCGCCCCGTCCACATCCTCTTTCAGTTCACAGGTGATCCTGAAAACACGAGTATCCGCCCCCTTTGCGGTCGAGGGAACAATCTTTGCCGCATTGTCAAGTTCGTACCACTTCGCACGTGCCATAATCAGCGCCTTTCCGATCCTGAGATCAACTATTCTTTCTAAAAGATACCACAGATACACCCGTTGCGCTATGGGATGAAAAAGCTTTCTGTAAAAGACAGCCTGACGAAAAGAAACATGGAAAACAGGCCCTTCGGCTGTTTGTGCAGCCTGACGAGACTCAGAGACATCGGATACCTTTTGGCCTTTACATCATTATTGCAGCGGGACACACAAATCTGTCCCTCGTGTGATCTCGTATCTCCCCCCTAATGCGCCAGCTATTTAGAATATTTTCTAAATACTTGTTGACTGCATATCCGGAGCTGTTATAATAGTATTTAGAAAGATTTCTAAATGCCTGAAGGTGCTGCCGACAGGCTGTAAGCAAAAGGTGAAACAAGATTGACACACTCCCGCAGGAGTGTAAAAGCAACGGTAAAAGCTTCTATTAAGCGGAGAATACTATGGCATTTGCGGATACTTTCAAGGCGCTCTCCGATCCTGTCCGCAGACAGATCCTGGAGCTGCTTAAAAAAGGGCCCCTGTCGGCAGGAGAGATCGGAGCAAACTTTGATATGACAGGAGCCACGATTTCCTACCACCTCAAGATCCTGAAAAAAGCGGATCTCATCTGCGAGACCCGCGAAAAGAACTTTATCTATTACCAGCTCAATGCGTCCGTGCTGGAAGAGATTCTCCTGTGGATCTCTTCTCTGCAGGGAGAAGAGTGAAAAAGGAGGAGACAGGGGACTCACTGCCTTGTCAAAAAAAGGAGGCGATCTGTATGCTGAAAAGAGCATGGAAGACACTTTTGATCACAAGTATTGTAACCCTTCTGCCGATTCCCGTGGGTCTGGTCCTGTGGAACCGGCTGCCGGATGTCATGGCGACTCATTTCGGGACCAACAACGAGGCAAACGGCTTCAGCAGTAAGCCCTTCGCAGTTTTTTTCATCCCCCTCTTCTGTCTGGCCATGTTGTGGATCTGTGCAGTCATAACTGCCAATGATCCGCGGAAAAAGAATATCAGTCCCAAGATTTTCAGGCTTGTCCTGTGGATCATCCCTGTTGTTTCGCTCATCTGCGGTGTCGCGGTCTACACCTATAACCTGGGGCATCCTCTGGATATTTCGTCCTTTATGATGATCCTGATGGGGATCCTGTTCATCCTGATCGGCAACTATATGCCCAAGACCCGGCAGAACTATACCATCGGGATCAAGGTGCCGTGGGCACTCGACAACGAGGAAAACTGGAACCGGACACACAGGCTGGCAGGGTATCTGTGGGTGGCAGGCGGTATCATTTTGGTCATACTGTCTTTAGCCGGTCTTACCAATCCGCTTCTTTTGATCGGTGTGGTTCTGTTCTTTACACTTGTACCGGCAATCTATTCCTGGTGGCTGCACGCCGGAAAGGGGCTTTAAAAATACCGAAAAAAACAGGGCAGAGACGGCCCTGCAGTCCCTCCATGCATCCGGTTGAAAACAGACATCCTGCAATGATAGAATTGATTTAGAAACAATTTTCAGTTTGTTTTTGAGCCGCACGTCGTTCAGCGGATTTCTGCCGCAAACAGTATGGTACCGGGGGACAGACAAAATGAAATGCAATCCCAAAATACGTGCAAACAGATCCTTGAGATGGATTTTCTTTCTGTCTCTATGCATCTGTCTGCTGCTCTTCACACTTCTGCCCGGACTGGAAGCCAGGGCAGAAAACGGCACTGACAATGCCGGAACAGGGAATACAGCTGTCGGCCCCGATGCCGCATCGGGAGAAGTCCTGACCGCCAGACCTTCTGTGAACGGCCGTCTCCATGTGGAAGGGGCACAGCTTGTGGATGAAAACGGGACGGCCGTACAGCTGCGCGGCATAAGTACGCACGGCCTGACCTGGTATCCGGATTACCTGAACGAATCCCTCTCCCGGCAGCTTTCGGAGGACTGGAACTGCAGCCTGCTGCGCCTTCCCATGTATTCGGAAATCTACTGTAAAAATGAGAAGGACAAGGCCGAGAGCCTCGCTCTTGTCAGGAAGGGGATCAATCTGGCTGTCGCCCGGGATATGTACGTCCTGGTGGACTGGCATATCCTCGAAGATGCAGACCCCAATCAGCACATTGATGAGGCAATTGATTTTTTCGGCCTGATCTCCGCGGAATATGCCGATGTCCCCAATCTGATCTACGAGATCTGCAATGAACCCAACGGAACGACCGGATGGACGGATGTATCACAGTACAGCGATAAAGTGATTCCTGTCATCCGCAAAAACAGTCCGGATTCTGTGATCCTGGTGGGGACACCGGAATACGACAGGAATCTGGGCAGTTCCCTGCTTCGTCCTCTGGAATATGACAATATCATGTACGTGCTCCACTTCTATGCCGCGTCCCACGACGAGGGACTGCGCTCCGAACTGACTGCCGCCATCGATGCCGGCCTGCCGGTGTTTATCAGTGAGTGCGGTATTTCGGAGTCAGACGGCGATGGCAGGATCGACTTCGCCTCGGCCGCGGAGTGGTTCTCCTGTCTCGACCAGAGAAAGATCAGCTATACCGTATGGAGTCTTTCGGACAAAGATGAGAGTTCCGCCTTCTTTAAACCGGGTTTTGATCCTGAAAAAAAGATAGAGGACAGCGATCTGACACCGACCGGTCTCTGGGTCAGGGAGCTGATCCGGGGACGGGATCCGTCTTCCATCCCTGCCCCGCAGGCAGTCCTTGAAAAGAGCAGAATGGCTGCCTTCATCTCCTGGATCTCCTCTTCCCTGGGAGACCGGGGCTATAAGGCCGTTCTTTTGTGGAGATACTTCGCTCTCTGCTCCGCAGCCTTTTTCATCATAACCTTTCTTGTCGTCCAGCTCATCGGCTCTGCAGAAAAGAACAGGACCCTGACCTATGATGATATTGCAAGGCGATCGGGCGCAGATCAGACTGTCTCACCTGGCATAGGGAAGATCCTCTCCGTCATAGTTCTGATCGTCACTGTCTTTTTCACCCTGATCTATCTGGGCTGGAGAATTGTTTTTTCCATTCCCGTGGAGGCAGGGATCATCGCTGTCACAGCCAACATCCTCCTCTTGATCGTGGAGATTTTCGGTTTTATCGAATACCTGGTCCTCTTCCACAGTCTCCTGAGAAAAAAAGACCACCCTCTGCCCAAGATACCGGAAGAGGCCTGGCCGGATGTGGACATTTTTGTATCCACATACAACGAGCCGACAGAGCTCTTAAAAAGGACCATCAACGGCTGCGTACACATGAAATATCCAGACCTCTCCAAGGTGCATATTTATATCTGCGATGACAACAGAAGACCGCAGATGCGGCAGCTGGCAGAAGAAATGGGTGTCGGCTACTTTGACCGTCCCGACAACAAAGGCGCAAAGGCGGGGAATCTCAACCATGCCCTGAGCCTTACGTCATCGCCCTACATAGTCACCTTGGACGCGGACATGATCCCCAGGAGTGATTTCCTGCTGAAAACCATCCCCTACTTTGTGGATGCCGAACTGAAAAACAAAGCTCTTCCGGAAAAGGATCAGATCCATCTGGGCCTTCTGCAGACACCGCAGTGCTTCTATGACCCGGATGTATTTCAGCACGCCCTTTACTCGGAAAAACGGGCTCCAAATGAGCAGGACTTTTTCTACCGCACCATAGAGCCGGCCAAGACCTCCACAAACAGCGTGATCTACGGAGGTTCAAACACTGTGCTGAGCAGGGCTGCCCTGGACAAGATCGGGGGATTCTACACAGAATCCATCACCGAAGATTTCGCGACCGGCATTCTGATCGAATCCAACGGCTTTGTCAGCCTGGGACTCGATGAGCCGCTGGCCAGCGGTCAGACACCGCACACCTATAAGGAGCATATTCAGCAGCGGACCAGGTGGGGACGGGGCGTGATCGTCACCGCCAGAAAGCTGAAACTGATGAAGAGAAAAGGGCTTACCCCCGGGCAGAAAATCAGTTACTGGAGCTCAGTGGTCTACTGGTATTCGCCCATCAAGAACCTGATCTACATCCTGTCGCCTCTTTTTTTCGCGGCCTTTGCAATACCCGTGTTCAAGTGCAACTGGCTGGAGCTGCTGGTCTTCTGGCTGCCCATGTTCATCATGCAGGATGTGAACCTGCAGGTCTGCAGTAAAAGGACGATTTCCCAGAAATGGAGCGGAATCTATGAGACCGGTGTCATGCCCCATCTGCTGATCCCTATCATCAAGGAGTCCATGGGCATCAGCCTGTCCACCTTCAAGGTGACGGACAAATCGGGAAAAAAGGCAGAACACGAAAGTGATGTGCGCTCCATGATTCCTTTTATCCTGCTGATCCTGCTGTCAGCGGCGGGAATTGTGAGAATCATTTATATCTTCAATTCCATGCAGGCAATCGGCCTCTGCATCCTGCTGTTCTGGATCATCCGCAACCTCTACTACCTGATCCTGTCAGTATTTCTGGTGGACGGCAGAGACAGCGACATAGAGCCTGTCAAGGTCATGGACGCAGTGCCTGTGAACGTGACAGACAAAACAGACAAAAGCGGGAACAGGGAATATGAAGGCGTGACGACTCTTCTGACGGAACATAATCTCACGGTTTTCCTCGATGAGGGGGAATCTCTTGGAATCGGTGCGAATGTGGATGTCACGATCACCAGTGAAGATCACTGCGCGAAGGTATCCGGCGTCGTCACAAATGTACAGGAGGCCAGAAAGACCAGGGCCAGGACCCAGACCATCGAGATACTGGATTTCGGCAGCGATCACAATGAATATCTGGAACATCTCTATGACAGGATCCCGACTCTTCCTCAGTCGCTGCATCACGACTTCGGCATCCTGACTCACCTGTGGCAGAATATCGCGCACAGAATCGCCCGAACCGCGAAGTAGAGTTTTTGCATCAGGCATCCCGGTCCTGATCCCGTTTGACCAGGACGCGGCGCACCCGGCGCTCGGAGACTTCCAGAATCTGTACCTCTATATTTTCATAGGCAAAGACACTGTTGACATTGGGGAAGCCGTTGCTGATCTCGATGCACCAGCCGCCTACTGTCTCGGAATCAAAATCAAAGTCATCCTCATCCCAGTCCATCAGTTCCAGGAATTCAGAGATCGGCATATCGCCGTCGAGTTCATAGACACCGTTCCCCTGCTCAACGACATCGCGTTCCACTGTGTCGGTCTCATCCCAGATCTCTCCGACCAGCTGTTCGAGAACGTCCTCCATGGAGACGACACCCAGGGTCCCTCCGTATTCGTCTGTGACGACAGCCAGATGCTGCTGGGCATTCCGAAGGGAGGAAAGGACCGCGGGCAGCTTCATGGTCTTGTACACATAGCAGGTCGGCAGGAGCAGGGAGCGGATCTCCACCTTGTCCTTGTCGATCATGGCCTTGAGAAAACGGTTGAGGTTCAGGATCCCGATCACATGGTCAATGCTGTCCTCATAGACCGGAATGCGGGAGTAAGACGAAGTATCGATCTTGTGCAGGATCTCCTCCCAGGGATCATCGATATCGATCCCCTCAATATCCACGCGTGCGGTCATGACTTCCGAGGCGGAGATATCCGAAAAGTCAATGGCAGCGCTGACGAGTTCGGAGGCATCCTCATCGAGAACATCCTCGTCCTCCGCCATATCGATCATGGTATGCAGTTCTTCCAGAGCCGCATCGCTGTCGTCCTCCGCCACATCGGGAAGAAGACTTGTGATGAGATTTACCAGGCCGACCACGATCATGGTGACCGGCTTGAGCACGATCATCAGGAAACGGATCGGACGGGCAAAAGATCTGGCAAAGCGGGTCGCATTCTTCTGCGCGGTGATCTTGGGAATGGTCTCACCGAAAATAATGACTGCTACGGTGATGATCAGGGTCGAGACCCATGCGTATTTTTCACTCAGGACAGCCATGACCGCCAGAGATCCCATGGAGGAAGCGGCGATATTGACCAGATTATTGCCCACGAGGATCGCGGAAAGGGCATCGTCAAATCCCTCGCGGATCTTCACTGCGATCCCTGCCTTCTTGTCCCCGTTGTCACGCTGATGTTCCAGCCGCACACGGCTGCATGCCGAGTAAGACATCTCCGATGCGGAGAAAAACGCGGAACAGGCGACGCATAAAACAATTCCGGCGATATAGATGTAAACTTCACCCATTCTGCGTCACCTCCTCTCCTGCATATCTGTTTTTTTCACGGAACGGGAATAATGCTTTCCCGGTGTCTGCCGGATCTGATAGGCTTTTCCCTCGGCAAATGCCCGCGCGTCTTCTTCTGTAAAGGCCGTTCCGTCGTCAGCGACTACAGCTGCCGTATCCGCTGAATTCTTTTTGTCATCCCCGCCTTTATCCTCAGTGCCGCGGTCCTCATTGACGAATCTTCCGGTATCGGGATCGATCCCTGCCATGGCGGCAGCATCCCGGTCAAACTGCAGTTCTTCTTCTGAGAGGCTCCGCACCTTCAGACGCATGATACGGTTGTGGCGCATGACGAGAACGGAAATCTGAATGCCCAGATATTTGAAGCTGTCGCCGGCCACCGGGATCTGCGGAAAGGCTTCATAGGCGAGCTCGTTCATCAGCTTCCGCCCGATCTCCTCTTCCTGCGCCTCTGTGTAGGAGATCCCCAGTTCATCGAGCACGTCGAGCACATGTTCCTCGGGGTTGACGCTGTAGGAGCCGTCCGTCATGGGAACGACATTGCGGATGGCGCGGTCATCCTCATCCCAGATCTCACCTACCAGCTCCTCAAGAATATCCTCATCCGTGACAATTCCCAGCGTTCCGCCGTAATTGTCCGTGACCACAGCGAGATTGATCTTTTTGCGCGACATGATCTCCAGCAGATCGTCGATCTTGGTCGACTGGTGGACGAAAAAAGGCTCATAAAGAAGCGGGCGGATGTCAAGCGCCTCGCCTCTGCGGATATAGTGCCGGATATAGCGGCGGATATGCAGGATGCCGATGATATTGTCGATCGTACCCTCGTAGACCGGCAGGCGGCTGTGATTCTGCTCCTTGATGAAAGACAGGATCTCTTCCTGCGGCATATCAATATCGATCGCCGCCACGTCTACACGGCTTGTCAGGATGCTCTCCACCGTGACATCGCCGAATTGCAGCGCGGAGGAAATCAGATTGCCCTGCTCTTCATTGATCTTGCCTTCCTCGGCCATGTCCTCAATGATGTCGTAGATATCATTTTCCGTGACAGATGTCGTGTCGTCTCCTTTGGTCATCCTGGCAGCAGCGTTTCCGATCCAGGTCAGCAAGGCTGCAGCAGGGCGGAGCAGGGTCATAAGCACGCAAAGAACCCCTGCCGTCAGAAGACTCAGGGGTTCATTATATTTCCGCGCAAGACTCTTGGGCAGCATCTCTCCGAAGAAAAATACTACCAGCGTGGTGATCAGTGTGGATATGGAAACCGCCGAGACACCCCATCGCTTGGTGACATACACCGTCACGATGGAGGCCGTGGCAAGATGAACGATATTGGTACAAATCAGGAGCGTAGTAATCGCTCTGTCAAAATGTTCTATTACATAAAGGGCGCGGACCGCCTTTTTTTCTCCCTTCTCTGCGCCTGTCTTGATGCGCACACGGGAAACCGAGGCAAATGCTGTCTCCATTACGGCAAACAACATGGCTGCAAGAAGCAGCAGAATCACAATCAGCCATGTAGATCGACTGCCATCGTCCATAAAATCGAATCACTCTCTTTCTTTCAAAACATAGTTTCCGTCCAGAAAAAAATATCTATGATTCCGAAAGTATACCATACTACACAGCTGTTTATCAAATTATTCTTATACATCGAGACTGCGGATCAGATTGACCATCTCGATGGCGCCCAGAGCACAGTCATAGCCCTTGTTGCCCGCTTTGGTGCCGGCACGCTCGATGGCCTGCTCAATATTTTCAGTCGTGACAACACCGAACATCACGGGCACACCGCTCTCCATGGAAGCGGCGGCAACGCCCTTGGAAACCTCATTGCAGACATAATCATAATGGCTGGTCGAACCCCGGATCACGGCACCCAGGGCAATGACTGCGTCGTATTTGCCGCTCTTAGCCATCTTCTTTGCGATCAGGGGAATCTCAAAGGCGCCGGGGACCCATGCCACATCGATATCTTCCTCATTCATGCCATGACGCACCAGACCGTCGACCGCACCGCCCAGAAGCTTCGAAGTGATGAACTCATTAAAACGGGCAACCACGATACCGATCCGAATACCCTCTGCAACCACTTTTCCTTCCAATGTTCTCATATCATATTTCTCCTTATCGTCGTAAAGTATTGAAACAAGATCCTTATTGTCTGTAGAAACAAAAATATATAGCAGAGCCCGCACAGCAAATATCCCGGGGAAGAAAGTTGGGATGAGCAAATAGATGATACTATCGAAGCGTGCATAGAAGGCAGGGATAAATCATACCCTCAACGACAGTGTATTTTTTGTCCCTTTACCTGGAATATAGACATCCGCTGTGAAGGCTCTAACTGCCCAATCATTGCAATGTATTTGTAATTTGTGTTCTTCTTTTTCTCAGTACTTCAGCATATGGCCCATTTTCATCTGTTTGGTCTTCAGATAAAAGGCATCATAGGGATTGGCTTCAATCTGGATCGGAACGCGCTCGGTGATCTCAAGGCCGAATTCCTCGAGCTGATAGACCTTGTCCGGGTTATTGGTCAGGATCCTCATGGTCCTGACGCCGAGTTCACGCAGGATCTGAGCGCCGATGAAGTATTCCCGCTCATCGCCCGCAAATCCCAGAGCCAGATTGGCCTCCAGGGTATCCATACCCTTCTCCTGCAGTTCATAGGCGCGGAGTTTATTGATCAGGCCGATTCCCCTGCCCTCCTGGCGCATATAGAGGACAATGCCGCGGCCCTCTTTTTCGATCCGGGTCATGGCGGAGGCAAGCTGCTGTCCGCAGTCGCAGCGGAGGGAGCCGAAGGTGTCGCCTGTCAGACACTCGGAGTGGACACGGCAGAGGATATCCTTTCCGTCACCGATCTCTCCCTTGACCAGAGCGATATGGTGCTCGCCGTTCAGGCGGTTGACAAAGCCGTAGGCACGGAAATCACCGTATTTGGTGGGAAGATTGACTTCGGCCATCTTCTCAACCAGGTGATCATGGCACTTGCGGTAGTTCTGGAGCTCCTTGATGCTCATAAAAGTGATGCCCCATTTCTCCGCCAGCTGTTTGAGCTCCGTAGTACGCATCATGGTACCGTCCTCGCGCATGATCTCGCAGCAAAGACCGCATGCATGAAGTCCTGCCAGGCGGCACAGATCCACTGTGGCCTCGGTGTGGCCGTCCCTCTCCAGGACACCGTTTGGCTTTGCCAGAAGCGGGAACATATGGCCGGGTCTGCGGAAATCCTCCGGTTTCGCGCCCTCCTCTACGACAGCCATTGCTGTCATGGAACGCTCTTTCGCGGAGATGCCTGTGGTCGTGGAGACATGATCGATGGAGATCGTAAACGCTGTCTCATGGTTGTCTGTGTTGGTGCGGACCATCTGCGGGATCTGCAGACGTCTGACATATTCCTCGGACATGGGCATGCAGATCAGGCCTTTGCCGTGCGTCGCCATAAAATTAATATTCTCTGTGGTCGCAAACTCTGCCGCACAGATAAAATCGCCTTCGTTTTCGCGGTCGGGATCATCCACAACGAGAATGATCTTGCCGTCCCTGAGATCCTGCAGTGCCTGTTTTATTGACTGAAACTGATCCATGCTGTTATCCTGCTTTCTTTGTTTTTTCATTACCGAAGTAACGAATATTGATCTGTTCCTGGTTTAAAAACCATTCTTCATCAGAAATTCCCTTGTGATACCGCCCGAGGATTTCTTCGGGGAAGTCTCTGTGCCCGTATGGTCCGCCGCGGCATTTACCGTAAGGGGAGCGCCTGCATACAAAAGCTTCTCTACGTACTTTCCGATGATATCCGTCTCCAGATTGACGGGATCGCCTTTTTTGCGGTCCTGCAATACCGTCTGTGCGACAGTATGGGGGATTGCAGAGATTGAAAAAGAAGTCTCTCCCACGTCAGCGACCGTCAGACTGATCCCGTCCACGGTGATCGAGCCCTTCTCGACGATATAGCGCAGGACCCCGGGATCCGCCCGGAAGGTGTACCAGATGGCGTTGTCATCCCGGCGCAGTTCCGTGATCGTTCCTACACCATCCACGTGACCCGCGACAATATGACCGCCGAATCGTCCGTCCGCCGCCATGGCGCGCTCGAGATTTACACGTACACCCGGCGCGAGACGGGAAAAAGCGGTGCGGCGCAGGGTCTCATGCATCACATCCGCCGTAAATGTGCCGCTTCCCAGAGATGTCACTGTAAGGCAGATCCCGTTGACGGCAATACTGTCTCCGATATGCGCATCCTCCAATACCTTGTCGGCGGCGATGGTCAGCACTGCGGAGGCACGTCCCTTTTTGATCTGCCGGACGGTTCCCATCTCTTCCACAATTCCTGTAAACATTTTAAACTTCCTCATTTGTCCCCTGATCGAGAGTCCCCTCGATCAGATAATCCTCTCCCAGCCTGGTGACAGTGGTGTTTTTCAGATGGAAGGCGGATGGAGGTGCCGTCACGCCCTGTCCCTCGACAGGCGTTTTTGCATCTCTGCCGCCGAATAGTTTGGGAGAAACATAGGCCATGACACGGTTGACGATTCCGCTCTCAAGCGCGGACCAGTTGAGGGTCCCTCCTCCCTCCAGGAGAATACTGTCGATCTTCTCAGAGCCCAGTTTTCTCATCAGTTCCTTCAGATCGATGCTGCCCGTATCTGCTTTCGGGATCTGCAGGATCCGGCAGCCTTTTTCCTCATATCTGCAGATTGCTTCCCGGTCTTGCGAGGCGGTCGCTATGATCGTGGGTACCTCCGCCGCCGTGGCAGCGATCTTCGAATCCAAGGGTGTGCGCAGGTTCGTATCGCAGATAATGCGGACGGGGTTTCTCGTCCCGGGCAGGCGGCAGGTCAGGAGCGGGTCGTCCGCAAGCACCGTGCCGACACCGGCCATGATCCCGAAGAGATTGCCCCGCAGGGCATGGACATGAGCTCTGGCCTCCTCTCCGGTGATCCACCGGGATCTGCCGGTATAAGCCGCAATCTTCCCGTCCAGGGTCATGGCATATTTCATCACCACATAGGGAGTTCCGGTCTGAATATAGTGAAAAAAGATCTCATTGACTGCATCGCATTCATCCTTGAGAACGCCCTCTGTCACTTCCACACCGTGCTCACGAAGGATCCGGATCCCCTTCCCGGCCACCAGAGGGTTCGGATCGCCGCTTCCCACGACGACACAGCGGATACCGGACTCAAGGATCGCGTCTGTACAGGGAGGCTGCCTGCCGTGATGGCAGCAGGGCTCCAGAGTCACATACATGGTCGCTCCTGTCGGAGGCTCCATGCAGTTTTTAAGTGCATTTCTCTCTGCGTGCAGCCCGCCGTATCGCTCATGCCAGCCTTCAGCAATCACTCTTCCGTCGTCCCTGACAATGACTGCACCGACCACCGGATTGGGAGATACCCATCCGCGGCCTTTTACCGCCAGATCCAGCGCCATACGCATATATTGTTCATCATTTAATCGATTGCGGACTTCTCTCATTTCTGTCATTATGATCTCCTGCCGCCGGTCCTTCACGTCCGCAGACCGGGTCCCGGTATCTTTCCGGAACAGATCTGCCCGCGGCTTTCTGTACATTTTTTAAAAAAAGAAGAGCTGTCCGGAACGAATCGATTTCAATCCGGGCAGCTCTTTGCGCAGCAAAAAAAGCATTCGAAAAAGCATAAAAGCTCTGGAACAAATCATCTGTTCCAGAGCTCTTTGTGCGATGTAAAAGGGGAATGAAAAACCGCTGACCGCGTCAGCTGTTCTGCCGCATGCACATCAAAAAGATGCATCAGCACTTTCATCCCTTTTCAAACCTTCTTCCATCCAGACTATACTGTCGGCTTCGGAGTTCCACCGAATCATGCCTCGCGGCTCGTGGGCTGTACCACCGGTAGGGACTTGCACCCTGCCCTGAAGATTTTTATTTTGTTTATAGACAGTATATTACTTCTACGCTTTAACACTGTCAAGTGAAAGCAAACAAAAATCTGCTATTGTACTTCAACAAGTTCAATCCGGAAGTTCAGCTCTTTGCCAGCCATCTCATGGTTGGCATCCAGAGTGATGTTGACATCGTCCCTGGCAGTAACTGTGACCGGGAAGGGCTGTCCCATCATATTGCGCAGATAGACACGCTCGCCGACGTTGAGGTTTTCAGAGCCGGGAAGCTGGGCAATCTCGATGGTGATGATCCTCTCGGGATCGGGCATGCCGTAGGCTTCCTCGGGCATGAGGTGGACATCCACAGTCTGACCCACTTCCATATCTGCGACCGCCTGGTCAAATCCTGTGATCATCATGCCTGCGCCGCAGATGAACTCCAGGGGCTCGCCGCGGTCATAGGAGGAATCAAACTTTGTGCCGTCGTTGAATGTACCCGTGTAGTGTACTTTGACGTTTTTGCCGGCATTTTTGCCCTCCAGAATGATCTGGGGCGCACCGCCGCCGCAGCATCCGCCGCAGCCGCCGCTCTCGCAGCCGCCTTCTTCACCGTCACCGCAGCAACCTTCGCCGCAGCCATCTTCACCGCAGCCGCCTTCCTGACCCTCACTGTGATGGCCGCACTCGTGGCCTTCGCCGTGGTGATGGTGGTCGCAGTTGGCTCCGGAAGAGACCAGCTCTCCGCCAAGATAGGACTCGACCGCCTGGTCGGCATCTCCCTCCGCGCCTGCCACGACAGTGATCCCTGCATTAGTCAGCGCGTTCAGGGCACCTCCGCCGAGACCGCCGCAGATCAGAACTTCAACAGCCTTGTCTGCAAGAAGCCCGGCCAGAGCACCGTGTCCGATCCCATTGGACCCGATGATCTCACTGGCGATGATCCTGCCTTCCTGTACATCATAGACCTTGAACTGTTCGGTTCTGCCGAAGTGCTGGAAAATGTGACCGTTCTCATAGGTTACTGCAATTCTCATGTGAATAAATATCCCTTTCTAAATGTCTGTAGTTCTGTATGACTGAAAAGTTTATATGTCTGCAAAAATCGACGTAAATACCTACGCCCATGCTGTATCCGTCCAAGCTGTACACTCAGGACAGAGGACCTCCGCACTTGGGACAGAAATCAAAATCCTCTTCCGTCTGATATCCGCAGGCAGGGCAGCGCCTGACCATGCGGGGTCTCCTGCCGCTGCTGACGATCTGCAGGTCCGCAGGCCCGATCTCGACTTTTTCTCCGCGGGCTATGCGGGCACCGATCTCCGGATTCAATTCATAGACTGTCCCGCAGCAGGACATCTGCACATAGTATTTCTTTCCCCACCGCAAGCAGGGAATAAAGAAGAGCAGAAGCTGCGTGAAGGTCATGAAAACCTGGTATCTGCCGTATTGTCCGCACTGCGTGCAGATCACGAGCTGATCGCTGGAGAGGTCTTTCCTCCCCTGTGTGAGGCCGATCATCAAAAACATATTCGTTCTTCCCTTTCCGGAGCCGACCCTTGGATGTAATGAATACAAATGATGAAAACAAAACCGGCGGACCTTTCCAATACCTGAAAAACTCCCGAGGGCTCACCGCCGGCTCAGCCTCATCAATCGCAGATCGTATTGGTCAGCGTGCCGATCCCCTCGATCTCACAGGTGACAGTATCACCGGCGTGCAGGAATTTCGGAGGATCAAAGCCCATGCCGACACCCTTGGGGGTACCGGTGGAAATGATCGTTCCCGCCCGCAGGGTCATGGCCCTGGAAAGATCGGAAATAATGTAATCGATGCCGAAAATCAGCATGTCGGTCGTGCTGTCCTGGCGCAGCTCTCCGTTGACCCTGCTGCTGATCCGGAGGCGGGGCGGGAAGGAAAACTCATCTGCCGTGACAATGCAGGGGCCCATCGGCGTATATCCGTCCAGACTCTTGCCGAGATACCACTGGGTGTGGCGGGTCTGAAGATTGCGGGCGGAAAAATCGTTGAGGATGGTGTAACCGAAAATGCATCCCGGAGCTTCCTCCGGTGAGATTCCCTTTACGTCCTTCCCGATGATCACCGCGAGCTCCGCCTCATAATCCAGAGAGTCCACCAGATCCGCATAGGCCGGTACCGGATCGCCGTCCGCGGGCGATTGATTCACGCGCTTGGCAAAATAGACCGGATAGCGGTCTTTGGATGTGAAAGCCTCCCTGGCATAAGCCGCAGCCTCTTCCGCATGCTCGGTATAATTCAGTCCAAGGCAGATGACATCCTGAAGAGGCACCGGAATGGGCGACAGGATCTTTACATCTCTGCCGACGCAAAGCCCTCTGTTTTCTTCACTGCCCTCTTCCGACTCCGCATACTCTGTGTCGGACGCAGCCATCTCAAATGCCTGAGCTGCATCCCGGAGGACTTCCATCTCTTCCGGAAGAAGTCCCGCGATCAGAGCGTTCATGTCCGGGTAGGAGATCCCGGTCTCCGCAATGGGCAGCACCCTTGTCCCATCCCTGGAAAGGATTCCGACTTCCTCCCCGAAAAAGCTGAACAGACCGCTTCTGGATTCCTGTTCGCGCATAGGCGCGCCGATTCCAAAAAGGGGCATGACAGGTGCCGATTCATCGAATGCGCCGTTGTTATTCAATCGCTGAAATGTCACAAGTCTCATAATTCCTACCTCCAGCTGCTCCGCCCTGACACTTCTCTCCTGCCTTTACTTTACGGTCCTTTTTCTCGAAGAGCATAAGCGATTTGGAATGGGGTTTTCGCTGATTACACCGATACATACCTTTTGTTCATTCCCCGGAGAGGGTGTGAACAGTAACTTCTATCATAAACAATCTCTTCCATAAGGTCAACCGCTCTGTTGGTCTTCGAAAAAGGCACCGCTCTGTCAACCGCTCTGCCGGTCTCCGAAAAAGGCACAGCTCTGTCAACCGCTCTGTTGGTCTTCGAAAAAGGCACAGCTCTGTCAACCGCTCTGCCGGTCTCCGAAAAAGGCAAAAGCACCGGCCGGGAAATATCCTGGCCGGTGCCGGTGAATCATTTGATGATAAAGGTTCCGATATACGTATTGGCTGCCGGCATGGGCACGGTGCAGAAGACACCGTTTCGCTGACGCCTGGTGACGATCCGGACGTAATAGCGGACATTCTTCTTTAGTTTGGAACCCCTGTACTTGGTGATCGCTGCGCTGGTTGCAGTCGCTTTCGTGGAAGTGGACTGGTTCCAGTACCAGGTACCGTTGGGATTCGTTGTGAGGAATACATTGTAGCCGTTGCATCCGTAAATGATGTTCCAGCTGATGTTCATCTTCAGATTGGTTCCCGAACTCGTGTTTTTGACGGTGAGTTTGGTCGGTGAAGGCGTGATGTATTCCACATTGGACCAGGGGCCGAACTTGCGCTGGCCGTTCAATGTGTAGAAGGCTCTGGCCATCATCTGGCTGACATGCTGGGGATGTACCGTGCAGTCCCTGTAGAGGACATTGGACTTGGTAATAGTCCTGCTGGCATGGGATCCGTCTGTCCAGGACAGAAGTGTCTCATATCCCTCTGCGCCGTCCACCTTGTTCCATCCGATCCGGCAGCTGGTGTACTTGGCATTATTCCACTTGACAAAGTGGCAGTTGCCGGGTTTCTTCAGGACTTTGTTGACAGTGATCTTGATTGTCTTTGAGGCCGCCTTATAGTTGGCGGTTTCCGCGGACCTGACAGTGATCGTTACTGAGCCTGCCGCCTTGCCTGTCACTGTGCCTGCCGCGTCGACTGTCGCAACCTTGGCATTCGAAGATGTGAAGGTAAACCTGGGGTTTTCCTTGGCACCGGTCGCGGCCACCTTCGTGGTCTTGCCGACGTCAATGCTTGTGACACTTGCCTTGACAGTGAAGTTCTGGTCTGCTTTCGCAATATTGAAATCAACAGAAGCCGTTCCCTCACAGTTTGTAACACCCGAGATCGTTAATGTCGCATTTCCGGCATTGATATTATTTTGGTAGGAGACTGTATAGTCAGTCCCTTCGCTCAGCAAAACGCCATTGCAGGTGACCATACTCTGAGGAGTCTTGGGCTTCCCATCATAGACAAAGCCTCCGGAAGGCTCAAAATATGTAATCACTGCATCTTTGAGATCCAGTTTCTTCACTGTCACGGTAAATGTAGTTTCAGCGGCATAGTAGTCATCTGTCTCCGCCGCATTGACAGTGATCTGTGCAGTTCCGGGGGCCACCGGGGTGAGTTTTCCGGATGCGGCGTCCACTTTGACGATACTCTCATTGCCGGAGTTAAATGTCAGGGCTCCCTGTGCTCCCTCAACAGAAGCCGTCCCTGTTCCATACATGAAAATCGTCTGATCAGAGGCAGAGATCTCCTGATCCTCTTTATCGCCCCTCAGCAGATCCACAGGGCAGAACTTAAAGAATTTGTAAGGTGAACCATCATACATCATGGCTGCGCCGATGTAGAATCTGTCTTTGTCATAGGCGGATTCGGTGAGCTTTTTCTCGACCAGCTTTCCGTCTACAGTGACAGACGTACCGGAGGGATCGACCGTGTACTCCACTCCCTCCGTCATGTCGGTAAAGTTGCTCGGATCATCAATTTCACCCTCTTTGGACTGATAAGTGACAAACATAAAGATATCCGGCTTGAAATTGCCCAGACCTGACGTGTCGATGGCAAAGGACTTGGTCTCATTGCTCCTGATCGTGTCCGGTACCTTGAAGAAGCGGATCTCATAGTTCTTTTGATTGATCCAGTAATTGCCCCAGGCATCTCTCTCTTCATCCCGTCCCTGCGTCCAGAATGCTCTGACCGAGTAATCAGTATGCCAGTCCACTTTCCTTGTGATGGTGAAAGTATTTCCCTCTGCCGTCTCACCGTCGGATAATACTGTCTCTTTCCCGTCGGTTACATCGGCAATGGTGAAGGCTTTTTCATCAAAATGCCACTCATACTGGACGTCATACCAGTCATCGATGACTTCGTAGTTTTCCTTATCAGTACTGTACTGGCGGACTTCAAATTCCACATCTTCGATGGAATCGCCCATTTCCAGTTCGGGATCCAGGCTCAGAGGCCAGATCTCATAGAATTCGCTCTTGACCCAGAAATTCGACTCATCATATCCGCCGGTTTCATTTCCGTCCTTGTCCAGGACCCGGACACTGACTCTGATCATCTCATCGATCCAGTCCCATCCATCGGGAAGTTCTTCATTTAAGCACAGGAGAGCTTTTGCGGGATTGTTCTGGTCGACCTCGAGGCGGGCAAATTCGCCTCCCTCTTCGATCTTCCATTGGTAGCCGAGTCCCTCAGAAGTATCCTGATAGTCCTTGTTCTCATCATAAAATTCATGATGTCCGTCTGCGAAGAGCTCAAACTTGTCCCCGGGAAGTCCCTGCCTGTCACTGTCGACGCTGTCCATGTGGACACGGTACACGTCATCGCCGACATAGAGATCAAAGGTGTATTTCTGCTCCTGTCCGTCCAGGTCCTCATAAGTGACTTCAAGCGTGGCTTTGCCCCTGTTCTCTACACGGTAGTACCACCAGTAATCCGGGGGGTCATTCTCGTTCTGGTCGCGGTGGAAGTCGTCGATGACAGGACCATCCTCGCCCTCCCAGGGCTCATCGCTGATCACCTTCACATCCAGAACTTTATACTCTGTGTCATATCCGTCTCGATGTTCGCTGTTTTCCAAGTGAACATGGTAGGAACCATTCACCGAGCCGTCCCAGCCGGTCAGCATATCGCGGTCATATTCTCTGTCGTAGTCGGTCCTGGCCTCCCTATAGCGGAAGTCCCTGCCCTCTACCCAGACCTCTTCGTCCGCAATGATCAGGGCGATATCCGCTCCGAACACCTGATCATCCTCCAGGCCGCACTCCGCTAGCTTTTTCCCATTAAAGGTGAGCGTGTGCCCGTCAAAGGTATACTCCACACCTTCCCTGAAGGTATCATCGACGCCATGATCACCCAGGGGTCCGATCTTTAGATCAATGTTGTAGTCGACTCCATAGACAGCATCCTCCGGCAATCCGTCCACGATCACAGGGTAGGAAGTATTACCGTCATTGAATACGCGGTCGTCCTCGACATCGGGCCAGACCATGTAGTATCTTTCATCCATATGGAAATGCCGGTTTTCCCAGTGTTCCTCTCCGTTGGCATCCCTCCAGCAGGCATCCAGGAAGATATCCGTATCCCACTGCCTTTTGCGGTAAATGGTAAAGTCACAGGCAGATCCTGTGCTGGCATCCGAGCCGATGTAAGCACCGGATTCGTCATCGTTGCCGACCTGTTTCCCGTCCTTATCGTAGATTCTAAAGTTATCGTCATCATAATGCCAGTAATAGGTGACCGTTCCGTCTTCCGGG
Source organism: uncultured Lachnospiraceae bacterium (assembly GCA_902780385.1). Classification (GTDB taxonomy): domain Bacteria; phylum Bacillota; class Clostridia; order Lachnospirales; family Lachnospiraceae; genus CAG-791. Next base: position 19,744 of record CACZFF010000038.1, on the reverse strand, counting down.
CTGACAAGGTCATACTCCCGGCCATCCGAGCCGGGGTAGATACGGAACTCTGCTGTAATCGTCTGTGACGTTCCGACATCCGCGTAGGAATCAAGCTGGGCAGGCCACAGTTCGGTATAGGAATTCGCCATGCTCAGGCGTATGGAGTCATATCCGACCTTGTTCTCCTCCGCCACGGAGCCGGTGTAGATAAACACCTCTGCTTCCAGTTCAGACCACTGATCCTCGAAATCAGCAGGGGCAAAGAATGTCACGGATGCCTGTTTCCCGCCATCGGATTCCTGAAGTGAGGCAAAGTCCTCCGGATCCGGACTGCCGTCGACAGCCTTCAGGTTCCAGGCATAAACAAGATCGTCTGTGTCACCTTCCTGTTCGTCATCTATAGAGTGATGCCAGACATCTGTCTCGAGATTGATCGTCCCGCCCGGGCGGGTGACTGTGGAGCCGTCCTCAGTGAAAACATGTACTCCGTACACATCCCCTTTTACGTATACCTTAAAAGTGTAAGACTGCGCGTTCCCATCAATATCCTTGTAATCCACGCGCAAGACGGCTGTGCCCTGATTGACAGCTTCGTAATGCCACCAGTAATTGTCGGATGACGTGTCACCCTCCGGATAATGGATACGCATCTCCAGGACTTCCCTGCCGCTCTCTACAGGCTCCTGGCTTACAATGCTGACGTTTGTCGTCTCATAACTCAGATCCATTCCTTTCGGATTCCCGGCATTTTCGACATAGACCCGCTCCCAGTGGTTAACGGTTGCATACCAGCCGGTCAGCATCTCTTTATCTTCCGCGAAATCATATTCGGCTCTGGCCTCCCAGCTTTCAAAGCCAAATCCGTTTCCGCAGAGAATATGTCCGTCCTGCCTGGATACGGCCTGTACTTCCATACCAAACCAGTGGTATCCCCTCTGGAAGATCCGTTGGCCATCCAGTGTCAGTTTAGATCCGTCAAAACTGTATTCCTTTCCTTCCGTGTAGGCTTCCACAAGTCCGTTGTCGTCGTAGTGGCCTACTTGCACCTGAACATCATAGGCTTCCGGAATATCCTCTGTATGAAGGTCAAACGAATAGGTTCCGTCACTGAAAATCCTGTTCTCATTGATATCAAACCAGATCCTTCCGCCGTTTTCATCCCGGTCCTCAAGACCATCAAAGTGATAGACTTTGCTAAAGCCATCCTCAAAGTTCTTATTCTGATTGTGATCAATATAGTGGAATGTCGCCTTCGCCTCAAGGTCTGTCCATCCACCCGAAAGTCTCCGGATCGTGATCTCTGGTTCATTCATACTATTGCCGGGTTCATATGGTTCTGTGCCCGTTCCATCCAGAATGTTGCCGTCCGGATCTGTCAGCTGAAGCACATTCTCATCATAGGTAAACCTCCATTCCACATCATAGCCGTAGCGGAAGCTGTCAAAATAGTATCCGCAGTAGCGGATCGAGATCGGGATCGTCCTTTCCTCTCCGACCTGGATCTGGTCGATCCGGTGCGGTGTGATCTCAAAATATTCGTCCAGCAGCAAAGTATCAATTGTTCCGGATGTCAGCTCTGTCCCGCTGTCCTTCCCGTCGTAAACTGTCACCTTCACAGTGACTCCATATCCAAACGACTCCGAGGCGGAATCCGGAATACCGGTAAACTTCAGTGTCGCCGAAGGATAATCTCCGACAGCCCCTTCGATGTTGTCGTCAAGAGCTGCATACCCTCCGTCGATACCCTTTACAATCTCCCATTTATACTTGAGTCCGCTGCTCACAGCAGAGCCGTCCGGATCGCGAAATACATGCGCATCCAGCACGATTTCCTCTCCGGGGCATACGATCGTCTTTCCGTCCCGGGACACCAGGTCGACCCGGTATTGTTCATTCTGGCCTTCTGCCATGGCATCCTCTGACACCGTTTCCGTGACAGGCTCTTCTGAAATCACCTCGTCAGGAGTCTCCTCGTCGGAAGTCTGAGTATCATCAGCCTGCCCGGAGGGCAGAGCATCATCTGAATCGGCCTCCGGACTGCTTTCCTCAGCAGTGTCAGGCCCGTCTTCAACTGCCTTCTCCTGGTCATCGGCATCTTCTGCTTCAGCATCTGTCTTCTTTTCGACTTCGGATGCCGGCACGTCATCCTCTGCGGCAGCTTCTTCAGAAGAAAGGGCTTCTTCCTGCTGTTGCTCCTCTTCCTGAGACTGAGCATCCCAAGCAGCAGACACATCTTCTGTGTCTGTTTCTTCCTCAACCGCTTCCTCTGCAGCTTGAGCAGGTTCCTGCGTCAAAACCTCCTCTTCTCCAATTGCCTCCGTATCAGAGGCATCCTGCATTGTCTCCGCCTCCTGTGAATACACAGGCACAGCAGAGAAGGGGATTGCAGTCATTGCCACCATCAAAGCGAGCAATACACTGCAGGCTCTCTTTTTCCACATAAGAACCTCCTTTTTTGAAATAGCATGTCACAAGTTTCCCCGATTGTATTCGCTGTCTTTCGTTTGCAAATACGCTGAAAAATATTAAGAAAAGTATAACATATAATGTACTGAAAAAGGGAAACTGCAGACAATAAAGCTCCGTTTGGTCCTTTTCTTTAAAGTCGGCAGGGCTCAACTCCATGCCGGCAAAAGACTGGCAAAAAGTCAGACTCTGTGCTTGACGGAAACTTCAATCCATGTTAGGTTCTCTTTGTCTAACTACATAATGCTGTACAGTTGAAACATCCGGAATGCCCGGATACAGACCGGATGCGGATGTCACTCTGGACAATCTCATACTAGGCAATGACTGGATGCTGCAAACATTCGCACATCACAGGAGGTATTTTTCACATGCTGCATCTTGTTCAGACAATCAACTCCTACCTGTCAGACTATGTTCTGGTCATCCTGCTGATGCTGGTCGGACTATGGTATTCGATCAGGACCCGCTTTATTCAGATTCGGTGCTTTGGCGAAGGGATCCGGAGTGTCTTCGGAAATCTTTCCCTCAACGGCAAAAAGCATGAAAAAGGCATGAGTTCCTTCCAGGCGCTGGCAACTGCCATTGCAGCCCAGGTCGGTACCGGCAATATCGTCGGTGCATCCGGAGCGATCCTGACCGGCGGCCCCGGCGCTATCTTCTGGATGTGGGTCATCGCCTTCTTCGGTATGGCTACGATCTACGCGGAAGCCGTTCTGGCTCAGGAGACCAGGATCCATACCGGAAAAAACCATATCCAGGGCGGACCGGTCTACTACATCAGAGCCGCTTTCAAGGGCGCCTTCGGCAAATTCCTGGCTCACTTCTTTGCGGTGGCGATCATTCTGGCACTTGGCTTCTTCGGATGCATGGTACAGTCCAACTCCATCGGCTCCACAATGCACACAGCGTTTGGCATTCCTTCCTGGGTCGTCGGAATCATCCTGGTCGCAGCCTGTGCCGTCATCTTTATCGGCGGTATGGAACGCCTTGCCTATGTCACGGAAAAAATCGTCCCTGTCATGGCAGCGGTATTTCTGGCAGGCGGCCTGGTCGTCCTCATAATGCGCATCCACTATATACCTGCAACCTTCGCCATGATCTTCCGTTACGCCTTCCAGCCCCAGGCTGTCATAGGCGGCGGCTTCGGTATGGCACTCAAGACCGCCATTTCCCAGGGCGCCAAGCGCGGCCTCTTCTCCAATGAAGCAGGCATGGGCTCCACGCCCCACGCGCACGCGCAGGCCAATGTCGAGACTCCTCACGACCAGGGTGTTGTCGCCATCGTCGGTGTTTTCATAGACACCTTTATCGTCCTCTCCCTCAATGCACTTGTCATTATCTCCACCCTGTACACACCAGGCGGCATTCTTGAAAATGGATATACGGGAAACGAGATCAATGCAGCCGGCGAGACCATTGCCAGGACAAACCTGGCCCAGACCGCCTTCGGGTCAGCTTTCGGGACTGATTTCGGCAGCATCTTCGTTGCAGTCTGCCTGCTCTTCTTCGCATTTTCCACAGTGCTCAGCTGGAACATGTTCGGCCGCATTAACGCAATCTACCTGTTTGGCCACAGATCCGTGATCATCTACCAGATCATCTCCCTGGTCTTCATCTTCCTCGGAACTCTTGCCTCCAACGATCTGGTCTGGGAGCTCTCCGATCTGTTCAACCAGCTGATGGTCATCCCAAACACCATTGCCCTCTTCGCCCTGACCGGCATGGTCCTGAAAGGGGCGCACATGAAGTCAAAATAGGCGAAAAAAGGCAGGATGTCAGCAATTACCGGCATCCCGCACCCACGAAAAAAAGGCGGGATGACAGCCGCCGCCGGCATCACACACCCATAAAAACATGTATTAAGGGGATGTTGATCAGCAGAACTTCTCAGCTGATCAGCATCCCCTTCTTATTATTCTTTATATCCGGTAACTCTCAGTCTATACCTCAGCTCATCCCTTTCAGGCGTTTCTCTCGATTGCGCCGCGCAGGATCTGCGCCATCTCATCGATGTGCTGACGCTCTGTGATCAGGGCAGGAACAAAACGAAGGATATTGGAACCGGCGTTGATCATGATCAGGCCGTGGTCCATGGCATCCTTAATGATCGGTCCGACAGGACGGTCAAAAACAAGTCCCTGCATGAAGCCGACGCCACGGCGCTCTGTGATGCAGGCAAAGTCTTCCTTGAGTTTCTCAAGTGTCTGTGTGAGATAGGGTGCGGTCACGTTGACATGGTGGACGAGATCGAGCGCCTCATACTGGTCGAGGACCGCGTTGATGGCCGCACAGGCAAAAGGATTGCCGCCGTAGGTAGTACCGTGATCGCCGGCCACCAGGGAACTCTGTCCGATTTCCTCTGTCATAAGGAATGCGCCGACCGGAACGCCGCAGCCCAGGGCCTTGGCACAGGTCATAATGTCGGGGCGGACGCCGAACCGATGCCATGCAAACATGGAACCGGTGCGTCCCATGCCGCACTGGATCTCATCAAAGATGAGAAGAATGTCTTTTTCATTGCAGAGTTTCCGAAGGCCCTTGAGGAATTCTTCGCTTGCGGGCTTGAGGCCGCCCTCACCCTGAACAGGTTCCACGATGACTGCGCAGGTCTCGTCATTGACCAGTGCCTTTACGCTGTCCAGATCGTTGAGCTGTGCAAACTGAACGTCGCAGGGCATCTGGCCGAAGGCTTCGCGGTAGTGGGGATTTCCAGTGACAGACAGAGCACCATAGGTACGGCCGTGGAAGGAATTCTCCATGGCGATGATCTGGTGGCTTCTCCTGCCATCCTTGAGAAATGCGTGCTTCATAGCGGACTTGAGTGCACCCTCGATGGCCTCTGCGCCGCTGTTGGTAAAGAAGATACGATCCATACCGGACGCCTTTTTCATCCTGGCTGCCGCATTGATCGCGGGCTCATTGTAAAAATAGTTGGATGTGTGCAGGATCTTGTCGATCTGGGCCTTGAGAGCATCATTATAGGCCTGATTGCCGTATCCCAGGGCAAAAACAGCGATGCCGGACATGAAGTCCAGATACTTTTTGCCGTTTACATCATAGAGGTACATTCCCTCGCCGTGATCCAGGACGACCTGATAGCGGTTATAGGTGTGGAGCAGGTCTTTCTCCGCCTGCTCGATCATTGCCTGCATTTTATTTTCTGACATGGTAAATCCTCATCTTTCCAAACTGCTTCAGCATTGTCGGTAAGCAATCCGCCATTCCAACAGGTTTACAGTCTTGGGCTGCTCAGCCCCCCGGGCAAGAACAGTGATTGTTCAAAAAAGCTGCTGTCTTAAGCTGAATACAAAGATCAATAGCCTCGCTCAGCGTTGTAGTCACCTTTATAAAATACGGTGCCGACGCCTTTGTCTGTAAAGATCTCGAGCAGCAGGCAGTGGGGAATGCGGCCGTCCAGGATATGGACGCGGTGCACTCCGCCGCGGACTGCGTCTGTGCAGTTGGCCAGCTTGGGAAGCATGCCGCCGCCCACGATGCCGTCCTTGACCAGCTCCTCCGCCTCGGATATGTTGATACGGCTGATCAGGGAATCAGGCTCATCCAGGCTTCTCAGAACACCGGTGATATCGGTCAGATAGACGAGTTTGTCTGCGCACACGGCACGGGCAATGGCACTCGCCGCCTCATCAGCATTGATATTGTAAGTGTTGAAATCATCATCCATGCCCAGGGGCGCGACGATCGGCAGATAGTCCTTCTCAAGCAGGTCGAAGAGGACTTTGGGATCGACGTCAGTAACTTCGCCGACAAAGCCGATATCCTGTCCGTCTGCATATTTTTTCCTGACATGGAGGAGATTTCCGTCCTTGCCGCTGATACCGACAGCGCGGATACCAAGTTCGGCGACCATAGAGACCAGCTTCTTGGATACGCTGCCCAGTACCATCTCGGCGATCTCGCAGGTCTCCGCGTCCGTGACACGCAGGCCATTGATAAACTTCGCTTCCTTACCGCTCTTCTTGACCCAGCTGCTGATGGCCTTGCCGCCGCCGTGCACGATGATGGGCTTGAAGCCGACGAGCTTGAGCAGGGTGACATCCTGGATGACACTGCGCTGCAGCTCTTCATCGCTCATTGCGCTGCCGCCGTACTTGACGACGATGATCTTGCGGTTGAATTTCTGAATATAAGGGAGCGCCTCGATCAGCACCTGCGCCTTCTGCTGCGCCTCTGTCTGTTCTTTATTCAGATAAGGTTCCATATCTTCTATTTCCTTCCTGACACTTTATATAGTATTTTTCAATTATTATCAGCTGCGGTAATCTGCGTTGATCTTGACATAATCATAGGTCAGATCGCATCCCCAGGCAGTGGCGGATGCCTCACCCATGTGGAACTGAGCCAGAATGGTGACCTTTTCCTTCTTCAGAAGCGCGGTAGCTTCCTCCTCGCTGTAATCCGCGGCTGCGCCTTCGGTGAAGATCAGCATGTTCCTGTCGCCGTCCACAAAATACAGCTGCAGATCATTGGGATCAAAATCGACGCCCGCATAACCCAGTGCGCAGAGGATACGGCCCCAGTTGGCGTCGCTTCCGTATACTGCCGCCTTGGTCAGGCTGGAGCAGATGACAGATTTGGCCAGAATTCTTGCATTCTCAATCGTGTCCATACCCTGCACATTTACTTCGATGAGCTTGGTCGCGCCTTCGCCGTCGCCGGCCATCTGCATAGCCAGATCTCTGCAGATCGTGTACAGCGCTTCATAAAGTGCCTCATAGGCCGGGCCTTCCGCCGCATTGATCACAGTGTTTCCCGCCTCGCCGTTCGCCAGCACCAGCAGGGTGTCGTTTGTGGAGGTATCTCCGTCCACAGAGATCATATTGAAGGTCTCGTCGACAATGGCGCTCACGGCTGTCTGCAGGACATCTGTGTCCACAGCGGCATCCGTAGTCACATAACCCAGCATGGTGCACATATTGGGATGGATCATACCCGAACCCTTGGACATGCCGCCGACTGTCACGGTCTTCCCTTCGATTTCAAAGGTGCAGGCACATTCCTTCTTGTGGGTATCTGTGGTCATAATTGCCCTGGCCGCAGCTGTGCCGTGCTCCAGATCCTCTCCCAGGCTCTTGGCCAGCGCCGAGACGCCAGCCTGTATACGGTCGATGGGGAGCTGGAAACCGATGACGCCGGTGGAGCCGACCAGAACGGAATCTGCCGGGATATTCAGACAGGAAGCTGCTGCTTCAGCCGTCTGACGGCAATAATCCAGCCCTTCCTGCCCGGTGCAGGCATTGGCAATACCGGAGTTGACGACCACGGCGTGCATGGGCTTTCCGCTCTTAACCAGGTCTCTGTCCCAGATGACCGGCGCCGCCTTGACGACGTTTCTGGTAAAAGTACCGGCAGAAGTACAGGGCGAAGCACTGTAGATCATCGCCATATCCGTTCTGCCCTCATATTTGATCCTTGCGGCTGTCGATGCCGCCGAAAAGCCTTTTGCGGCTGTGACGCCGCCCTCAATTCTTGTCACTTTCACGCTTCCCATACTCCACCTCTTCTATATAATAATTATGAAATTAATAATTATAAAATCATTTATTATGCTCAATTATCTACTTATTCTTCCTGATATTCCACGAATCTTGTGATGTTCTCCTCGTTAAGGTCAAACTGGTAATAATTGCAGTCCTGCCTGCATGTCCAGCCGATCTGTCTCCAGAAAGCATTTCCGACATCATTTTTCGTAAAAGCGATCAGGGTGATGCGGTTGATCCGCTCCCTTCGCAGCGCGTTCATGCAGTAGCCCACCATCCTGCGTCCGATGCCCTGTCTGCGGAATTTTTTTGCGACACAGACATGATAGAAGCATCCCTGTCTGCCATCGCTCCCGCACAGGATCGCGCCGACGACCTTTTCGCCGCAGACCGCGACCACGCTTGTCGTGGGATTCCGTTTTAAGAAACGGTCTACTTCTTCCTTTGTATCATCTATGCTCCGGATCCCGAAGCCATGAATCGTCATCCAAAGATGCCGCACCTGCTCATAGTCTCCGATGACCATGGCGCGTATGCGGATTGGTGCCGAATTGATCTGTTCTGCCATAAATCTCTCTATCTTTCCAAACATGCCGCCCGTAAGGGCGCTTTACACACGTTATTCCATTACTATTCACAGTCCCTTCGGAACTGTGATAGTAACTTGCGTTTGCCCATTCCAAATGCTCTTCGAGCATGGGCAAACGCCGTTTTACTCGGGTTTTTTCATGAAAAAACACATGCAAAAACACCTCGAACGCGGAGACTGTGAATAGTAACTATTGCTCCTCTATTACTCCTCTGCACTCTCTCCTGAGAGCGGAGCAAAAACTCAAATTGGATCAAGCAGGTCTCAGGTCTGTTCAGCCCCCTCCTGCGAAGGCGGCTGCGTTGTTAGATAATATACACCCAACTTGTATATATGTCCAGTGTAAATGCATATTATTTCTATTTATGCACGCTTTATGCAATAATTATTAATAATATTCATATTTTGGGTCTTGCATTAGCTTGTTCGATGTTGTATAGTGATAATCGTTCGGGCGGACAGCCTCTTCAATGTCCGCATTGATCTGATCATACAGTCACAGCTCAGACAGCTGTGCTTCATCCATATCTGCGGACAGAAGATCCTGACTGCAGATGATCATCACAAAATGAAATAAGAAGAAAAACAGGAGGTTTTTTATCATGAGCACTGCAAACGAAAAAGTTATTCTGGCATACAGCGGCGGTCTGGACACAACAGCGATCATTCCCTGGCTGAAAGAAAACTACGGTTTTGACGTCATCTGCGTCTGCATCGACTGCGGACAGGAAGAGGAGCTGGACCACCTCGATGAGCGTGCGAAATACTGCGGCGCCGAGAAGCTCTACATCATCGATGTGACAGAAGAATTTGCAGACGAATACATCGTTCCCTGCGTGCAGGCTCATGCGGTATATGAAAACAAATACCTCCTGGGCACTTCCATGGCCCGTCCCCTGATTGCCAAGAAGCTAGTTGAGATCGCCCGCAAGGAAGGCGCGACCACCATCTGCCACGGCGCGACCGGCAAGGGCAACGACCAGATCCGTTTCGAGCTGGGCATCAAGGCACTCGCCCCCGACCTCAATATCATCGCTGCATGGAGAAGCCCCAAGTGGAATATGGACTCCCGTGAGTCCGAGATCGCATACTGCCAGGCACACGGCATCGATCTTCCCTTCTCCGCAGACAGCAGCTACAGCCGCGACCGCAACCTCTGGCACATCAGCCACGAAGGCTTGGAGCTCGAAGATCCTTCTCTTGCTCCCAATTATGACCACCTCCTGGTACTGAGCCAGACTCCCATGAAGGCTCCCGATGAGATCACCTACATCACCCTGACCTTCGAGGCAGGCGTACCCAAGACCCTGAACGGCGAGGCCATGTCCGTCGCCAACATCATCCGCAAGCTCAACAAGCTGGGCGGCGAGAACGGCATCGGTATCATTGATATCGTCGAGAACCGTGTCGTCGGCATGAAGTCCCGCGGCGTCTATGAGACCCCCGGCGGAACCATCCTGATGGAAGCACACCAGCAGCTTGAAGAGCTCATCCTCGACCGTGAGACATACGAACTCAAGGACGAGATCGGCCACAAGTTCGCAAGCCTCGTATACGAAGGCAAGTGGTTCTCCCCTCTCCGCGAGGCAGAGCAGGCCTTCATCGAGTCCACACAGAAATATGTCACCGGCGAAGTGAAAATGGGCCTCTACAAGGGCAACATCATCAAAGCCGGCACAACATCTCCTTACTCCCTGTACAGTGAGAGCCTGGCCTCCTTCACTACCGGCGACCTCTATGACCACCACGACGCAAGCGGCTTCATCACCCTGTTCGGCCTTTCCACCAAGGTCCGCGCCATGAAGATGCAGCAGGCAGGAGTTCTGGAGAAATAATCCGTTTTTTCTCCGGACCTGACCGGGAACCATTCGAAAAAATCCGGACAGCATCCCGCTGCAGACAATTAAAAAGTGTTTTTTACAGTTACAGTTCCTGCCTTTGGGGCACGGACTGTAACTGTTTTTTTGCCCTTCCACGGATGCTGAACGTTACTGTATTATTGTTACTGTATTTTTATTGGTGCCCTTTGTTTTTCCGCTTCTCCCTTGCGCCGGAACATGATAGCCATTAAAATAGGGAAAGCGCAGGGCATCCTGCCCTGGCGGATCATCACTTGCGGATAGTCACTTGCGGATATTCGCTTGTGAATAATCATAAATACAGCCGCAGCAAGCGGCATCATACATAAAAGAGGTTTACGAATGCTCGCAAGAATCATACTCATTGTATATCTTATACTCGTCAATTTTTTAGGTATCGCCTCCATGGCATCCGACAAGATCCGCGCCATGGAACACCGCTACCGCATTCCGGAAGCCATCCTGATCCTGTTCGCCATCATCGGCGGCAGCATCGGCTCTCTTCTGGGAATGCTGCTCTTCCACCACAAGACACGCAAACCCTTATTCCGATTCGGTCTGCCTCTGATCCTGGTGGTCCAGATCGGTCTCATCATACTTTTGCGTTCCCTTGTTGTAACCATCCAGTTCATCTGACGTCCTTTTTAATGAGGTTGCGGACATGATCGCACTTAAAATCACCGGCCTTGGCAGTTTCATGTCAAGGCTGTTTTCAGGAAACACCTTCGATTCCTTCCTCCTTGCAGAGGGCACGCTGCAGATGGGCGTGACCTGGCAGGTGGACGGAAAACTGAACAGGGATTTTTATGAAAAAGACGTCTGGGAGGATCCTTCACAGCGCCCTTATGACTACATGTCCTGGAGCGAAGTGCGTCCCGCCCTGCGGGAACTGATCCGGGGCAAAAAAGCCCCTGTCTCCTTCCGGTTTGTCCTTCATTTAAAACCTGAGCTGATGCAAAGCCTGCTCCAAAAGGAGGGCGACAGTGAGCTTCTCTCCTGCGTCGGCGCCTTCGTCCTGACCATCCGCTACAAAGAAGGCCAGGTATCCCTGCTCTCCGGAATTTCCATGAAAAGCTTTACTATGAATAAAAATGCTGATATATTGTGGGACAAAGTAATCCGCAGGTTCCTTCAGGCAAAGGAAATCGCCTTTGAAACGCTTTGATAAATACAGTCTTTGAGAAGGAATTCTTGTCAGGATGCGTTACGGATCCTTACTGATTCTGTTCCTTTTCAGACTGCGGAATCTTTATATTTATCTCATGAGAAAGGAGTGTACATGCGCCATATTCTGACACCACTGGATTTTTCTGTAAGTGAACTTGATCAAATCTTCGACACAGCAGCAGACATTGAAGCAAATCCCAAAAAGTACGCGAATGCATGCCGCGGAAAGAAACTGGCGACACTCTTCTATGAACCTTCCACCCGTACCAGGCTGAGCACAGAGACAGCCATGCTGAATATGGGCGGATCCACCATGGGCTTCTCGGATGCCAACAGCTCCTCTGTCTCCAAGGGCGAGAGCATCGCCGATACCATCCGCACAGTCTCCTGCTTTGCGGATATCGCAGCGATCCGGCATCCCAAAGAAGGTGCGGCCATGGTCGCAAAACAGGCCTCCCGCATCCCGATCATCAACTGCGGCGACGGCGGCCACCAGCATCCCACCCAGACGCTGACCGACCTCCTCACCATCCGGTCCCTGAAAAAGCGGCTCAACAATATGACCATCGGCCTCTGCGGCGACCTCAAGTTCGGCCGGACAGTCCACTCCCTGATCGCCGCCATGTCCCGCTACCAGGGCATCCGCTTTATTTTCATCTCTCCTAATGAACTTCGGATTCCGGACTATGTCACCGACATGCTCGATGAAAAGGGCATCCCCTACCAGGAGAATGTCCGCCTCGATGATGTCATCGGCCGGCTGGATATCCTCTACATGACCCGCGTACAGCGCGAACGTTTCTTCAACGAAGAGGACTACGTCCGCCTGAAAGATTTCTATGTTCTGACCAAAAAAACTATGCGCAGGGCCAAGAACGACATGTTTGTCCTCCATCCCCTTCCCCGCGTGAACGAGATCTCGGTCGAGGTCGACAATGATCCCCGCGCCGCCTATTTCAGACAGGTCCAGTACGGCGTCTATGTCCGCATGGCCCTCATCCTCACACTGCTCGGGATCAAAGTCAATGATGACGGAGAAGTCATCGAAGAAGGACCCGGGAAGCTTCCCCTGTGATGCTGTTATTCTGTCATCAGTCTTTTCAAAACATCAAGAGTTTTGAGGTTGTGCACAGTAACAAGATTTGATCCGAAACAGGAAAAGGCACTTCAGAAAAGGAGAATAACATGCTGAATGTAGGAAAAATTGAAAACGGAATCGTGCTCGACCATATCCAGGCAGGCAAGAGCATGCTGATCTACCATTATCTGGAACTCAACAAGCTGGACTGCACTGTTGCCATCATCAAAAATGCCCGCAGCAACGCCATGGGCAAAAAAGATATTCTCAAGATCGAGACAGACGCCCACAGCATTGATCTGGATGTCATCGCTTTCATCGATCCGGACGTCACCGTCAACATTATCAAAGGCGGCGAGCTGGTCGAGAAAAAGCGCATCTCTCTTCCCAAAGAAGTCAAAAACGTCATCAAGTGCGCCAACCCCCGCTGCATCACCTCGATCGAGCAGGGAGTCCAGCACATGTTCTATCTCGCCGATTCAAGGCGCAACATCTACCGCTGCCGCTATTGCGACGAGAAATATACCGAGCAGGAAATCGAGTGGTAACATAAGCGGAAATACAGCCGGCAGAAAGTCAGGATGTGACCGTTAATATGTGCCCGGCAGAAAGTCGAGTGGAAATATGAATGCCGACTACAGAGAAACAGATATTTACGGACCCGGTCTGGATATCGAAAAATACAGAAGCGACGTGGATAAAACCCTGCGTAAGACCTTCAAGCACGATCTGGTCGGCCGTTTTGAAAAGGCCGTCGTACAGTACCAGCTGGTGGAAGAAGGGGACCGGATCGCGGTCTGCATCTCCGGCGGCAAGGACTCCATGCTTATGGCAAAGCTCTTTCAGGAACTTAAGCGTCACAACAAGTTCCCCTTTTCTCTCGTCTTTCTGAGCATGGATCCCGGATATCTTCCGGAAAACAGGAATCTCATTGAAAAAAACGCGGAGCTGCTCGGCATCCCTCTTGAGATCTGCGGCACCAACATCTTCGATGCCGTCTACACCATCGAAAAGTCCCCCTGCTACCTGTGCGCCCGCATGCGCCGCGGGTATCTCTACCGCTTCGCAAAAGAGCACGGCTGCAATAAGATCGCCCTGGGCCACCATTACGACGACGTCATCGAGACCATCCTCATGGGCATGCTCTACTCAGGACAGTACCAGGGCATGATGCCCAAGCTGCGCAGCACCAATTTCGAGGGTCTGGAGCTGATCCGCCCCATGTACCTGATCCGCGAAAAAGATATCATACGCTGGCGGGACCACAACGGCCTGCGCTTTCTGCAGTGCGCCTGCCGCTTCACCGAAGCCCTCGCCCAGGAGGGAATCTCGGACGAGCCCTCTGCCTCCAAGCGCCTGGAGACCAAGCGCCTGATTGCCTCCCTTGCAGAGACCATTCCCCAGGTGGAGAGCAACCTCTTCCGGGCAACGGAGAACGTCGTTCTCAACAAAGTCCTGGGTTACAAGATCAACGGCGAGAGGCACACCTTCCTCGAGGACTACTGACCGCCGCTTACTGTACAGATTACAGATTCGAGGGGGCGCCGCTTACTGTACAGTTTCGAGGGGCGCCGCTTACTGCACAGATTCGAGGAGGCATGAACTATAACGAATAAAACCCGGATGGGCACGGCAAAGGCTCATCCGGGTTTTTTATTATTTCATTTTTCTATTATTCAGGTCCTGCCGCCGGTCAGAACCGCAGCGCATTGCGATCAGCGGCAAAAACTTGTTACAGTAAACTGCCATGGCAGCGTGACTGCCTCCACCAAGGGAGTAAATGCTTCACAGCAGATCATGTGCCGCCAGTTCGTGATACAGGCGCGCCGCCGGCAGGCCGACGACATTGTTGTAGTCCCCGCGGATCCCGCGGATGAAAATACTGAAAGCTCCCTGAATCCCGTAGGCGCCCGCCTTGTCGTAGGGCTCCTTGAGGGAAATATACCCTTCAATCTCGCCCCTGTTCATGGGAAATACATCCACTGCCGTCTCCTCGCTGAAGGAGAAATATCGGATGTCGATGGCACCTTCCGTGCGGATAAAGAAAGAGCCTGTCTGCAGATCTTTATCCTCTTCCCCGGTGACAGCCGTCTCGTCATCGTCATCCCGGATCGTATCCGTGCTTTCCACACAGCATACCGTCACACCTGTGTAAACGTGATGTTCGCGTCCCTGGATCATTCCGATCATCCGCGCCGCGTCCGCGCGGTCTTCCGGCTTTCCGAGGATCTCTCCGTCCACTGCGACCACAGTGTCCGCTCCGATCACTATGATGCGGTCTCCCTCACAGGGCTGCACCCTTTTGGCTACTTCCATTGCCTTCTGAAGAGAAAGCTCCTGTACGACCTCTGCGGGATCTGTGCTGCGCACAACTTCCTCTCCCTGCGCCGGAATCACTTCATACTCATTTAAAACAAGGTGCAGCAGTTCCCGCCTGCGCGGAGATTGTGATGCAAGAATATATCTGTCCATTATTTACTCTCCTGAAATATTGATTTGTCAGACACGCACCATCATACTCCGATTTTCCCAAAAGGCAAGAAATATATCACAAACAGGACCTGCACAGAAATAAATCGCTGCAAAGACCTGCACAGAAAAACCTTGTCCAAATAGAGAACCTGCACTGCATTTGCACAAATCATCCGCACAGATTCAGGATTCGCAGATCTCCCGCATTCTAAGTGCGATGCTGTCCAGGCATTGGTACATATTTTCACGCATTTCTTGGGAAATATCCTGCCCTGCCTGCCCGATCACTTCGGATGCGCGTCGGCTGATCTGCGACGCCAGCTCTTTTCCTTCCTTTGTCAATATCAGCGATGCCCTGTATTTTGATTCCCCGTAGGGTTCCAGGATCCCTTTTTTCTGAAAAGCTGCGACTGCGCGGGAGACATCCGCTTTATCGCGCTGGCAGAGGTCGGCCAGCTTTGCGGCGGTGATCTGCCCTTCGCTGCCCGCGATCATTACCAGGTACAGTCCGTAAGCACCGCGAAGCCCGTATTTTTTCATTTCTTCATTTGCGAGCCGGTTCCAGGATCTGGTGATACTGAAAATATCCATCGTAAAGTGTTCGAAGCGATTGATCATGGTAAAAGTCCTTCTTTACGAAACAATGATGTAATGATGTTGAGACCAAAAGATACTTAAGGGAACACCGGCACTTTCTCAATATTCGTTAAATGTACACGCCCTCTTAAAGGGCGTGTACATGTAACGCTGCGCGCGGCAATTCCAATGCGCATATGCGCCGCCGCGCGCCGTACAACTCGGGTTTTGCGCGGAAAACACGCGCAAAACTCCTCGAATTTCAGGTGGGTCTATAACCAATATTCCTTCTATAGTCCCACAATCCGTCTTGTGATCAAAGCGCTGCAGTGTTTTTCCGGAAAAAAGCAATTGCTACAGCACCGGGACCGGCATGGGTTCCGATGACGCTGCAGAGCTGCTCGCAGTCCAGATGATCTACTTTTCCGTCCCAGAGAGCACGGCTGTCAGAGATATATTCCTGCAGCATGGCATCACTTGTACCGGTATATCCAAGGAGGATGGGGTCGTTATAATCGACGCCGTTCTGCTCGATCTGCTCAACCAGGAAGTTGTTTGCCTTTTTAGATCCTCTCGCCTTGCCGAGCATAACAAGCTCTCCGTCCTTCATGGTCACGACCGGTTTGATGTTCAATACACCGCCGGCAAAAGCCGTCACTCCGGAGATCCTGCCTCCCTTTTTAAGATACTCCAGTGTGTCCAGTCTCGCCACCAGACAGATCTCATCGCGCTTCTGGATCAGGTGCTCGAACAGCTCATCCAGTCCCATACCTTTGTCAACGCACTTCTGCGCATACTCTGCCAGAACACCGGAACCGATGGAGACATTGCGGCTGTCGACAACCCGCACGTTGGGGAAGTCCTCCGCGGCGAGCCTGGCGCTCTGGTATGTGCCGGAAAGCCTGGAAGTGACTGTGATCACGATCGCCTCCTCATCCTTGCCCAGAGTCTTGAATACCCGTGCAAAGGCATCCGGAGAGGCCTGGCTTGTCTTGGGGAGAAGATCGCTGGTCTCCAGTTTCCCATAAAACTCCTGCTTGGACAGGTTGACACCGTCACTGTATTCTTCTTCGCCGAAGGTTACTGTCATCGGGACAATGGAAAAATTCTTTGTATAGGTTATATCAGCATCTACTGTAGAATCCGTAATAATGCGAATAGACATTAATCTTACCTCCGTTTTCACAGATATAAAACTTGTTGATTTATCAACGTTCGCCCATCTTAGCACCAGAACGTTGATATGTCAACATTTATTTTTCCTGTATTCTAAAAATAAATTTTGCCTGTATTCTATAAAAACGGTTCGCAAAATATGCTTCAGTCTGGAAAATTGTATTCAGCCTGGAAAATTTATTCAGCCCGGATCCACAGCATATCGTCAAAACGGAAAGCCTCAGTCAAACTGCACGGTCCAGTTTTCCGAACTGCAGGCCTCAAAGCACATCCTGACCTGTTCCGTGCTGCATTTTTCCTCTGCCAGGGGAGGAAGCTCGTCGGGCCCGAAGAATCCGCTCTCGGATGTCTCGATATTGGGGACAAATTCCCCTCCGATCAATTCGCACTGGTAAAAGATTTTGATCACTCCAAAGAGATAGGGCCTGGGATTGTGCTTGTTTTTATCATGTACGGCGATCAGTTTTTTCACTGAGACGTCGACACCTGCCTCCTCCTTTGCCTCCTTGACGGCATTGTCCGCAGGAGCAAGATTAAACTCACACCATCCGCCCGGCAGCGACCAGCGGCCGTCTTTTTCCCGGACCAGGAGGATTTTCCCATTTACGAAAACCGCCGCGCGCGAATCCACCTTTGGTGTCTGATAGCCGGTGTCCGAGCAGAAAACCTCTACCACCCTGTCCATGGGGAGATCCGTCCGCATGGACAGCATCTGCGCGGCAATCTCCCTGATTCGCTGATATCGCTCACGGTCAAAAACATCCTTTCCGTAAAAAAGTCCCGCCTGCGCGATGCTCTGCAATTCCTTTGCCCACTCCACAATCTGGTCTTCCATGTAAATCTTCCTCCGCGCGATCTGTGCTGATTTCTTACTGCAGCAGATACCTGTCGCATTTGATACCTGTCTAAATAGATACCTGTCGCATTGCAATTATTAGGAAGTATAACACAATTGGCTGCATACAGAAGAAAAACTGCGCGGACAGCTGTAAACAGCTGTCCGCGCAGTTGGATTGTAGAAGGAAAATATGTAATGTCAAAAAGTTTTTTGTTACTTGCTTCACATTTCAGGTTTCCCTGCCGGACCTGCGTCTGCCGGTACGCATTCCAGCCGGAACCTTCTGCGGTCATTTATTATTAATATTGATCACTTGATCACATTGATCATTTGATCGCGATGCGCTGTGCTTCCTTCTCGGGAAGTTTGTCCCTCTTGGGGAAGGTGACTTCCAGGACGCCGTTCTCATAGGATGCACTGATGTCCTCAGGAGTAACATTGGCAACACGGAAGCTTCTGGAATAGGAGCTCTCCCTGCGCTCTCTGCGGAGATATTTGGTCTCCTTGTCCTCTTCCTTCTTCTCTTCCTTGTGGGAAGCAGCGATGGTCAGGACATCATTCTTGAGGTCGATGGTGATATCCTCTTTGGCAAAGCCGGGAAGCTCAGCCTGCAGGATGTAATTGCCGTCTTTTTCCATGACGTCTGTGGAGAATCCGGAGAAGCTCTTCTCCAGCTCCGTATTGTCGGTCCAGAAATCCGGGAACATCCTGTCAAAATCATAAAAAGGGTTTCTCCAGAAATTGTCTCTTGTAAAAACTGTAGGTCTGAACATAATGTATACCTCCTTTTTTTCATCAGCTGCGGGGCATTCGCTGTGATGACTTCCTGAACTGTTCCTGTCCCGGACGTTTCTCCCGCTGCCTTACGGCCCCTGCAGCTGTTTCCTTTGTTCTCTTTACGATATATGTTATACACCTGATAGAACACATAGTCAATATATAATTTATAAAAATTATTAACAAAATATAAAACCTGCAAAAGCCATGCAGAACTCTCAAGGGATTATATTACGGAATCTTACAGGATCTTATTTCGCAAAACAGCCCCTTTCCCGAAACACTCCCGGGAAAGGGGCTGAATATCAGATCCGTCTATTTCTCATTGGGCAATACTGCAGCAGGTCAGTGCGCAGACATTGTCAGAATGCAGATATCGTCGATTCTCATGCAACATCAGCATCAGCTGTCTTTTCTCATCGTGAGATACCAGCTGTATTTTTTCAGGGCTTCATCGGAATCAGCCAGTCTTCCCCTGGCAGTTTCCAGGGTCAGCGGAGCCGGAAGCACCACATCATCGCCGGGATTCCAGTCCGCCGGCGTGGATACGTTATCGGCATCATGCTTCTGGAGCGAGAGGATGATACGCTTGATCTCGTCGATATTGCGCCCTGTGGACATAGGATAAAAGAGGATGGCGCGGATAATGGAATCGGGATCGATGATAAAGACCGCGCGCACGGTCTGCGTGCTGGCAACAGTCTGCAGCATACCGTACAGTTTCGCCACCTTCATGCTGATATCCGCCACGATGGGGAAAGGGATCTCCACTTTGCCTTTGCCGCCCAAATCAATGTGCTCAATGCTCTCCGCCCATGCCAGATGAGAGTGCAGGGAATCGATCGAGAGGCCCAGAAGTTCTGCATTGAGAGCCCGGAACTCCTCCGCGCGTCTGGCCAGGGCGACAAACTCTGTCGTGCAGACCGGCGTAAAGTCCGCGGGATGTGAGAAAAAGACCACCCACTTGCCCTTATAATCATCCGGGAAATTGCATTTTCCCATGGTTGTCATGGCACGGAAGGCCGGCGCCTTATCACCGATCAGAGGCATGCCGGTGTATGTATCGCAGTTCTCTGTCTGTGCATTATTCCTTGTTGTTTCTTCTGCCATCCCTATTCCTCCTGTAAAAATAATGATTAAGATACATAAGTATGATTCCGTCTGTGAAGCCTCACACGACTTAAGTCGCGTGCTTCCTACTGCCTGCCTTGCGGCAGGTCCCCCTTTCGGGGTTCGGACTGCCTTTCCTCTATACAGCCT
>CACZFF010000037.1 GCA_902780385.1 uncultured Lachnospiraceae bacterium | reverse complement strand
CCAGGCTGTATGGAGGAAAGGCAGTCCGAACCCCGAAAGGGGGACCTGCCGCAAGGCAGGCAGTAGGAAGCACGCGACTTAAGTCGTGTGAGGCTTCACTGCAATTGTTCCTGTTTCAAAGAGTGACATACTGAACAAGGTACCGGACATCAGCGTAAAAACAGTAGAACTTGTTCTTGGAAAGATGCTAAAAGAAGGCAAAATCGTAAAAATCGGTTCCTACAGGAAAGCCAGATATATGAAGAAAAAAATGAACTTACTTTGACTTCCTCCTTTCAGCTTTCTTCAGGCCAATATAGCAGAGACAATGCTGCGCAAAATGGGAATTCCGTTCCGGAACTATCACCGCAGACTGTACATATCGAATGCTTATGATTTAGCCGTTTCTCCGCCGTATACTGCTTTGTGCTTTAGTAATAGTTATCTGTCTTCTCAGTCTTCCGCGATGCTTTAACTATATATATTATTTTAGGATATTTTGACGGTAAAGCGTGCGTTCTCAATCTGTTATTTAAACTGTAAATCAGAAAAAGAGTGGCTGGCAAATAGTACAAACATTCGGGAAATATGGTATCATGAACACAACGTTGCTTTCCTTGGCGAAGGGGGGTAGCTGCATTTTTAAAAATACTGGTAACTATTCAGCTTTCCACGTCTTCCAATGTTCCGCATTGCCCGCTGTGGAAAGTCCTGAAGAAGGAGGTTCATAAATGCTTGTTAACCTGAAGGAAATCCTTGTGATCGCGGAAGAAAGAAAATGTGCGGTCGGTGCTTTCAATACGCCCAACCTGGAATGTCTGCTGGCTGTGATCGACGCGGCTCAGAAGCTGGGTACGCCTGTAATCATCTCCCACGCGGAGCTGCACGAGAGCATTTCTCCGCTCGAAAAGATCGGTCCTGTAATGGTGCAGGCGGCAGAGAAGGCAAGTGTGCCGGTCTGCGTTCAACTCGATCACGGCGAGACGCTCGAATATATCGAGAGGTCGCTGGAGATCGGATTTACCGGAATTATGTACGACGGGAGCCTTCTTCCCTATGAAGATAACCTCGTGAATACAAAGAAGGCAGTGGCAATGGCGAAAAACTATAATGCCGGCGTTGAGGCGGAGCTCGGGGCAATGCCCTCCCGCGAGGGAGGAGAGGCGGCATCCGGACCCGTATATACCGATCCTGCGCAGGCAGTGGAGTTTTGCAGGGAGACGGGGATCGATGCGCTCGCGCCCAGCTTTGGCACGGCACACGGAATCTACAAAGCAAAACCCATGCTTGACCTGGAGAGAGTGCGCATCATTGCGGAGAAGACCGGCCTTCCCCTTGTCATGCACGGCGGGAGCGGTGTTTCGGAGGAAGATTACCGCAGAGCTATCAGGGCAGGCATTCGCAAGATCAATTACTACACCTATATGTCCAATGCAGGAAGCCGGGCAGTCCGGGATTTTCTCGCAAAGAAAGATGTGACTTTCTTCCACGACCTCGCATTTGCGGCACAGAAAGCAATGCAGGCGGACGCGGAGAATGCAATGAATGTGTTTATGAGTCCGTGAGGGACAGGGGACGGTCCTTTTGTTTCTGTCCCCTTGTTCCTATTCAGGACAAGGGGACAGAAACAAAAGGACCGTCCCCTTCGCAGAGGGAGAGCAATGCAGACAAAGGCAATTTTGTTTGACCTTGACGGGGTCATCCTGGATTCGGAGAAAGAATACAGGCGGTTCTGGATGCAGGCGGCAGAAGAACTCGGCTATCCTCTTACGGAAGACGTCGTTCTCCGGCTCAGGAGCTGCGACTCTTCGATCGCCCGTAAGATCGTTGATGAAGCCGCAGGTGAAAGCGGTGCCTATGACCGGGTCCGGGCACGGCGCAAAATACTGATGAAAGACTTCCTGTCAGAGCACACCTACGAACTCAAGCCCGGGGTAAAAGCTTTTCTTGAAAAGTGCAGAGAACTCCCGGTCAGGAAAGTGATTGTGACTTCCTCAAGGCCGGAGGAAAAAAAGCCGGAGCTGGAAAGACTGGGGATCGGACAGTATTTTGACAGCTTTGTGTCGGTAAAAGAGGTGAAGCGGGGCAAGCCCTTTCCGGATGTCTATCTCTTTGCCTGCAGGAAGCTTGGGATGGAACCGGGCGAGTGCCTGGCAATTGAGGATTCGCCGAACGGGGTCAGGAGCGCCTACAGCGCGGGAGTAAAAGTGGTCATGGTGCCTGACCTGACCGGACCGACCGATGAGCTGCGCCGGATGTGCCGGGTGGCTGACAGGATCGAGGAGGTCATGGAATATTTGAAAAAATGACATACTGACACGCCAACCCGTAATCGGCTGGTGTGTCTTTTTTGGCTGATCGGAGATTGCTGCGCAAAGAAGAAAAAAAGTATATCTTAGTTTATGTTCCAAATTCTAAACGCAGCATGATACAATCAAAACAGGGAATAAAAATCAGACTAAATGAGTATATCATCGGAGGCGGAAAGGGGATAAAAGCATGTCAATCAATCGTGAACAGCTGGTACTGGATGTGATCAGCCGCAAGAACACAACGTATCTTCCGAACATCGTCAATTTTGCAAACCTGAAAAAGAAAATGGAGTGTGCCGCCTATGTGGGGATCACATCTGAAGAAGAGTACGATGAGTATCTGACCAATCATTACAAATTCACTTATACGACGGATGATGCTGTCAGCAACGGGATGGATGACACGGAAAAGGTAGAGCTTGCGCTTGCATCAGGCCGGGCACATGCTATTGACAACGGTCATTATGTGGATCCCTGGGGCCTGGAGTTTGATCCAAATGCAACGAGTTATTTTAACTACGGGCATCCGCTGATCGATATAGAAGAAGATCCCTCGATCCTGGATGCCTTTCATGCGCCTGTGCTGGATGATATGGATCTTCAGTTCAAGTATGCAGAGGAGGATCTGAAAAAGTATTCCGGGAAAATGCTCTGCGTCCTCTCCGGCTACAATGGAATCTGGGAGAAGACCTATGACATGATGGAGATTCAGAATTTCATGATCACCCTCATGGAAGAGCCGGAGATCATCGAGCGTCTTTTCCATATTGTCACAGATTACAAAGTTGAGATTGCCAGGGAGGCTGTGAAGCGTGGTTTTAAGCTGGGCCACCATGGGGATGATCTCGGAACACAGACATCTACCTTTTTCTCGGAGGAGCAGTTCGTCACCTTCCTCAAACCCAGGCTCAAAGAAATATTCTCCGTCTGGCGCGATGCGGGGCTGCCTATGCAGATGCATAGCTGCGGCTATATTACACCTCTGATTCCCCATCTTATCGACATCGGTCTTACCGTTCTGGAACCCTGCCAGCCTTGCATGGATCTGGCCTTCCTGAAGCGTGAATACGGCAAGGACCTGGTCTTCTACGGCGGAATTGATACGCAGAGACTGCTGGCCTTTGATCCGCCGGAGAAAGTCTATGAGGAGACGCTCCGAACCATTGATATCATGGGAAAAGACGGCGGTTACATTGTGGGGCCGGCCCAGGAGATCATGGATAATGTTTCGCCGGCAAATGTTGACGCCATGGTGCGCGCAATCCGTCACTATCGCGGGGACGACTGATCAGGTCCGCAGGGCGGCAGGATTTGACACATTACACATACAATCGAGTGTGTTTAAAATATTCGCATAATTATGTCGGAGCCATGGGCGTTCATCTTTGTGAGTAAAAAAGGAGAATGACACAGAATGAAGAAGATATTGACGATCGGATATTATGGAAACGGAAAGAGCACCAACAGATACCATATTCCCTTCCTGTTGCGGAGAAAAGACAGGATCCGGGTCAAGACCATTTATGCCCGCCATCTGCGGGATGATTGGGCCAGGTGGGAAGGCGTGCATTACACAGATAAGGCGGAAGAACTGCTGCAGGATCCGGAGATCGATGTCATTGTCGTCACCACGCCTCCCCAGGCCCATGCCATGGCAGCTAGGCAGATCATCGAGGCAGGAAAAAATGTCGTCGTCGAGAAACCCTTTACCCACAGTGCGGAAGAGGCACAGGCCCTGTTTGATCTGGCAAGAGAAAAGGGCGTGAAGATCCAGTGCTACCAGAATCGGCGCTTTGACAGCGATTTTCTGACTGTCCAGAAGGTCATTGAATCCGGAAAACTCGGGGAGATTACCGAGGTGGAAATGAGCTTTGACTACTATCGGCCGGAGGTTCCCGAGAAAGCCAAAGAATACGTCAGAGCGGACTCCTTTGTCTACAGTCATGCCTGCCATACGATGGATCAGGTGCTCTCTTATTTCGGTATTCCGGATGCTCACCATTATGATGTCCGTCAGATGCTGGGACAGGGACGGATGAACGACTATTTTGATCTGGATCTCTACTATGAAAAAGGAACGGACAAATTTGATGTCATGCCCGGTGGGCTTAAGGTATCTGTCAAGTCCAGTTACTTCCGTGCCAAGGAGCGTCCCAGCTTTGTCGTCTACGGGCGGAAGGGAATGTTCGTAAAGGCAAAGAAAGACCTGCAGGAGGCTGACCTGAAGAAGTTCTATCTTCCCGACCACGCCGATTTCGGCCTTGATACGCCCGCTGATTACGGCACCCTGTCCTGGTACGATGAGAAGGGTCACTATCAGGAGTGCAAAGTGGAGACAGTGCCCGGTGATTACGGAATCTATTATGACCATCTCTATGAGACGATCCTGAACAACGCCGCCCCGCTGGTAAGCGAAGAGCAGACCATGACCCAGATGCGGATCCTGGAGGAGGCCACGGCAGAGCTTTATTAAGAATTAAGTCCGGAAATTCATTTTATGGATTAAAACAGGGGCTGGATATTCAGCTTATTGGAAAGGAAACGACAGATAATCGGGAGTCAGACAATGAGCTTAAGCACAAAATGCCCGGCTCGGGCAGACTATCTTTTTAATACTGGTATCAAACCTGTCGTGCTGGAACAGATCCGCGGCCACGCGAAAAGGTATGGGATTCATAAAGTGATTCTTTTCGGCTCCCGGGCGAGAGGAACCTTCCGAAGGGACAGTGACATTGACTTGGCTGTCTCCGGCGGAAACGCAGATCTTTTCCGGCTTGCGGTGGAAGAGGAGACAGACACACTCCTGACCTATGATGTAGTAGATCTTGATCATACCGCCAGTGTAGAGCTTTTAGATGTGATCCGGAAAGAGGGTATTGTTCTTTATGAAGAAGTTTGACAATTATAAAAGCAATCTCGCTGTGCTCAGTCGTGCCGGGGAGCAGGATTTGAGCAATGAGTTTATTCCTGCTTTCCAGGAACTTGAGAAGAGCATCGAAGAGAAGTACCGGGATGTTCTGGAAGAACTGGCATAATGAAAACCTGGTGACATTCTGCAGATAATGATTTAATAATGTCAGTTCAGATAACGCATAGAAGAAGGATACCTGAGCTAAAGATGTTAATGAAAAAGCAGTAACAGAAAACTCCTGCCAACCGATGATGGAGCATCGAGAAATGCTCATCGCCGGAAGTCAGGAGTTTTTTTCATTATTGTACAAGACTCGTGAGCGAGTCATGAATTATAGCGGAAACGCTACAGCATCGTGGTAAAGCTGTTTCAAGATGTTGATAAAGGAGGTCACACTTGGTCTGCTGTCGGCTTTGTGGGTGCAGAGGACGCAGGAGAAAGATTCTTTGCAGTCAAAGGGAATCCATGCGAACTGGCCGCTGTGGTCATTGAGAAAACCGGGCGCAAGGCAGATCCCTCTTCCTGCGGCTACATTGGTGAGCGTTGTGTCGTGGTCCGGGCTGTTGAAATATTGGATCTTGCCGGAACTGATCAATCTGTGCTGGACTGACTTCAGGGCAGGAGGGGACCCTCCGCCTACCATCAGTGTGCGCCCGTAGAGATCTGCCTCCTGAATGAGGTTTTTTGCAGTGAGCGGATCGTTGCGGTCCGCAATCAGATAAATGCGGCTTTCAAACAGATTGTGGACAGCGATGCCGGGAATCTGCCGGGTCTGCTCTTTCAGTGCAAAAAGGATATCCGCTTCGTTTTTCAGGAAAGACTCGACACCGTTTTCGTACTGAAATAAAGGGGTGATCTGAACATCCGGATTCGTTTCGCTGAACAGCCGTATGGCCTCAGGAAGAAAACAGACCGCCTGTCGGACCATAAGACTGATGGAGATATTATCCTGGTATTTTGCACTGAAATTCTGGCCCTGCTCAATGGCACGCTTGAGGTCTTCGCGCATGCCTGCAAGGAAGGAAACAAACTGTGCTCCGGCAGGAGTCAGTGCCGCGCCCTTCCCGCTCCGCTCAAAGATTGCAAAACCGATCTCTTCCTCCAGCAGCCTGATCTGATAAGAGAAGGTCGGCTGGCTGACAAACAGATTATCCGCCGCGCGGCTGAAATTCAGGGTATGGGCAAGTTCGATGCAGTAGTCGATCTGTTTCGTAGTCATGACTGCCCTCGCTATTTAATAATTTAATCAATTATATATTATTTCGATTGGACTTTGCAATAGATTCCGGCTATGATTAAGACAACAAAAACAAGAGATGGAGACGGAGAGATGGAGACAAAGAACAGTCCCCTTCCATCTCCCGAGCAAGAACCCTACAAGAACAGACCAGGAGGTAATAGAGATGGCCAGAACATTAATTGCTTTTTTTTCGAGAGCAGATGAGAACTACTTCGGCGGAGCCATGCGCTATGTGAAGGTTGGAAACACGGAGATTGTCTGTAACATCATGAAAGAGCTGATTCCGGCGGACAGCTTCAAGATTGAAATGAAGAACCCCTACTCCCCGGTCTATATGACATGCATCGAGGAAGCCAAGAAAGACCTGAGATCCAAAGCCAGACCGGAGCTTGTGGCCGTCCCCGAATCCATCGACGAATATGACACCATCGTGCTCGCCTACCCCAACTACTGGGGCACCATGCCCATGGCTGTCTTTACCTTCCTCGAGCAGTTTGATTTTTCCGGCAAGACCATCCTTCCCCTCTGCACCAATGAGGGCAGCGGCATGGGCGGCAGCGAGCGCGACATCAAACGCACCTGCTCCGGCGCAGCCGTGAAAAAAGGTCTTTCCATCACTGGGAGCCAGGCAGCCAATTCAAAGAGCAGTCTGCAGCGCTGGCTGAAGGCCAACGGTCTTCTGTAAGGAGGGGAATATGGATTACAAACAGGGCTATGTATATGAACTGATGGACCAGGGCGGTCCGACAGATAATCGTGAGCCTTACTTCAAGGAGGCAGTCGACGAAATGATGAGGGCTCGGACGCTCTGCGCCAGGGCAAATGCGGCTATGCCGGATGATCCGGGCTATGTCTCTTATCTGGAGGAGCTTTTCGGCAGGAAACTGGATGATGTCCGCATCCTGACTCCCTTTATCTGTGATTTTGGGAACAGGGTCAAATTCGGAAAGGGCGTGTTTCTCAATCATTCCGCCATTCTCTCTGCCTCGGGCGGCATTGAGTTTGAGGATGGTGTCATGTCCGCACCGGGACTTCGGATCGCGACGATCAATCACGACATGAACGAGCGCCATATCATTTACACCTATGGCAAGGTGCTGGTAAAGAAAAATGCATGGCTGGGCATGAACGTCACAATCTGCCCCGGCGTAACAATTGGAAAATATGCCGTTGTAGCGGCAGGCGCTGTCGTCACCAAAGATGTTCCCGACTATGCTGTTGTCGGCGGTGTGCCCGCCAAGGTCATCAAATACCTTGATCCCTCAGAGCAGAAGGAATGAACAGGGAATGAGCATGGACGAGAAGGAATTGATTCGCGGGCTTTACAGAAAATACTGGCGGTACATGATCGATAAGGATGCAGAGGGACTGCGGAGCCTGATGGCCGGGGACTATTATCTTCTCCATATGACCGGTCTGAAGCAGTCAGCAGAAGTCTTCCTGAGAGGACTTCTTGACGGGACCTTCAACTATTATTCTGCAGAACATGACTGTATAGACGTCGAGATCAACGGCGACAGGGCATCGATGACAGGCCGCAGCCGTGTGGTGGCTGCTGTGTATGGCGGGAGAAAGAGCAGCTGGCGGCTGCAGGGAGACTTCACCCTGCGCAAGGAAGAGGGAGTCTGGCGTTTTACCAGCTCCAGAGCATCGACATATTGAAAAAGCATGAGTGATATAGCTTCACAAATGCGAGTCTTTACAAATCTGACAATGGTCATTACAATGAATAAAAATTGAATGAATAATTGATTTGATTGATTTGATGCGGCAAAGGCGCCGTGAGAGAAATTCTCACAGCCTTTGCCGCTTTTTTTGAGGTCATGGTCGATTTTTTTGAGGCCATAGTCGTTTTTTCAGGAGGTAATGGTCGCTCTTTCAAGAGGAACATTGTCGCTCTTTCATAGTTCATCGTCAAAGTTTAGGAGGTCATATTCAAAGATATGTCAGGAAAAGACTCACTGCAGATTGCCATGGCGGTTGCTTCCTGCAGGTTTTCGCGTCAGCTTCTGCACCGATTAAATCGGGGAGGAACCTCTCTCCCGGGAAAACTTGCCATGTGGTTCAGGCGGGATATTTTAGCCATTACGTCAGAAGGGGTGGAGACTATTCTGGTAACGGGTACCAATGGAAAGACCACGACAGCTGCAATGCTGTCCCACGCAATGGAAGAAGCTGGAAGAGCACCTCTCTGTAACAGATCCGGGGCCAATCTTCTTTCCGGGGTCACTGCGGAGTTTGCTGCAGCGGCAGATCTGCGGGGAAGGCCGTTGCAGGGAAGGAAGATCCCGGATCAGCCTGCAGATGCAGACCGGGACTCCGGTCTGTATGCGGTCGTTGAGTGCGATGAGGGGGCACTGCGTCATGTGGCCCCGCTGTTGAAACCGCGTGTGATCGTGGTGACCAATCTCTTTCGGGATCAGCTTGACCGCTATGGGGAAGTCATGCACACGCTTGAGGCAGTCCGGGAGGGGATCCGGCTGGCGCCGGAAGCGGTTCTCTGTCTGAATGCGGACGACTCTCTCGTCGCCTCTCTTGCGCTGGATGTCCCCAATCCGGTGATCTGGTTCGGTATGGAGGAGACCGCAGTGAAAACCGTGGTTCAGGAAATACAGGATACGTCAAACGCTGATAAAAAAGTGTTGCGGGAAGAATCCGGGACAGCGCAGGAAAGACAGGATGCGGTAAATACGGTTGATAAGGGAGACAGGGGACGGTTCTTTGTCTCCACCGGGGAGGAGACAAAGAACCGTCCCTTGTCTCCGGATCCTCCGGAAAAAATCAGCGATGCCAGATACTGTATACGGTGCGGAACAGAGTACATTTACCGGTATCACACCTATGCGCATCTGGGAGGATTTTGCTGTCCTTCCTGCGGCTTTTCCCGCACTGTGCCGGATGTGGCAGTATCATCCATCGACGGGATTGATATCGGAGGATCCAGGGTGCATATGCGCGTTCGGGGAAGAGAATCTGTCCATAGGGAAATTGTCCCACAGGAAAGAGTCTCAGAGGAGAGTGTTTCTCAGGAACTCCCTGTCCGGATTGCCCTGCCGGCAGTCTATAACATTTATAATGCGGCGGCCGCCATTGCGGCTTATTCTGCGGCCAGGCTTCCTATACAGGAGATTCTGGAGGGACTTGCAGGTGTGCACAGCAGCTTCGGCCGTATGGAGCATTTTGTAATTGGCGGAGTTTCCGTGCAGATGATCCTGGTAAAAAATCCTGCCGGCTGTAATCAGGCGCTGGACTATCTGTGTGCATTAGAGGAACCATGCACCCTTGTCCTCTGCCTCAATGATCTGGATGCCGACGGACACGACATTTCCTGGATCTGGGATGTGGATTACGAAAAACTCTGCGGCCGCGGCAATATCCGCCGCATCCTGGTGTGGGGAAAGAGGGCGGAGGATCTGCAGCTGCGTCTGAAATATGCAGGCTTGCAGGAGAAGCGCATCCGGAGGGTACCGGAGAGGGAGTTGAAAAAGCTGCTTGAGGCAATCTACAAGAGCCAGGTACCTGTTTTTATCCTTCCGAATTATACGACTATGCTGCCGCTCCGGGATGCTCTGCGCAGAGCGGCTGGGAAGGACTCTTTCTGGAAGGGATGAGACACGATAAAAGTAATGCGAACATGCAAAATGCGCAAGATTTGCGAGCGAGTCTTTAATCAATCAAATATTTTGCAGATTGATTTGCCGATCAAGAGGAAAGGACTGGAAAAATGGAACTGAAGATCTGCCACCTCTATCCGGACGTGCTTAACCTGTATGGAGACAGGGGGAACATCCTCTGCCT
Source organism: uncultured Lachnospiraceae bacterium (assembly GCA_902780385.1). GTDB lineage: Bacteria > Bacillota > Clostridia > Lachnospirales > Lachnospiraceae > CAG-791. The sequence continues at coordinate 18,593 of CACZFF010000037.1, read as the reverse complement.
GCAGAAGCGGTTGGAATGGCGCGGGATCGGATGCAGAGTAGACTATGTAAAACTGGGGGACCCAAATAGCCTGACAGGCTATGACCTTTTCTTCATTGGCGGAGGACAGGATTTTGATCAGGAGGTACTGCTGGAGGATCTGTGCACAAAGAAAGGCCCGGAGATAGGGGCGGCGCTGGAAGACGGACGGACATTTCTGTGTATCTGCGGCGGCTATCAGATGATGGGACATTATTATGAGACAGCAGAAGGTGAGAAATGCGAGTTTCTGGGAGCAATTGATTTCTACACGGTCGGGGGGAAGAAGAGGATGATCGGGAACTATGCTTTCCGTCTCGGGGAGGAGTCCGGCGGCAGCACGGTTATCGGGTTTGAAAACCACAGCGGCCGTACCTGGCTGGGAAGCGGCGTCCACCCGTTGGGAAAAGTACTGAAAGGATACGGAAACAACGGTATGGACAAAACCGAGGGCGTTCGGTACCGCAATGCTTTCTGCACTTACAGCCATGGTCCCGTCCTGCCCAAAAATCCGGCCCTTGCCGACACTCTGATCGAGACGGCACTCAGAAGGAAATACGGAGCCTGTTCCCTGGAACCTCTGCAGGATAACTTCGAAAATCTGGCACATGATACAGTTTTGAAAAAAACTGTTTGATGAATCTGTTTGATAAATCTGATCGATAAATCTGTTTGATGCAGGAGCCTGACTCAATCCTGTTTCATGCAAACCGTGCGGACACTGACTGCCGAAGCAGGAAGTCTTTACTACAGGGGCGGGGGCTTGGACTTTTAAAGTAAATAAAGTAAAAAGTGTATAATTGTATACAAAAAGTGATTGACATCCTGCTTCTGACGGGTATAATAATGAATCGACAAGCAAAGGCGCTTGAAGCGACGGCACAGTCCGTCTCTTCAGGCGCTTTTTTTATTCTTTCTTTTTTTATTCTTCATTGCGAATGCCCCTTATTTCATAATTGTTGTGGGATATGCGGGCAAAAAACGGAGGTTATTATGTGTTCCATACTTGCTTACTGCAGCGGGCAGGCGGATCCGCAGGTCATGGCGGAAATGCTTGCAAAGACTATTTCAAGGGGACCGGATGATACCCGGATCATGGAGACCGGAAACGGTTATCTGGGCTTCAACCGTCTCTCAATCATGGGGCTCACACCGGAAGGTATGCAGCCTTTTGTGATGAACAATAACGCTGTAGTCTGCAACGGAGAACTGTACGGCTTCCGCAAAATGCGGGATGCCCTGAAAAAACGGGGATATTTTTTCAAAAGTGATTCAGACTGCGAGATCCTGCTGCCTATGTACAGGGAGTTCGGAACGGAGATGTTCCGCCTGCTGGATGCGGAGTTTGCCCTTGTCCTCTACGATGGACAGTCACAGAAATACATCGCGGCACGGGACCCGGTGGGAATCCGCCCTCTCTACTACGGACGGGACGAGCGCGGTGCCTATGTCTTTTCCTCAGAGCCCAAGAGCCTGGTCGGCGTCTGTACAAAGATCATGCCTTTCCCGCCCGGACACTATGCAGTGATCGAGGCGATTGGTCCGAAGGATGCTTCTGAAGCAAAGGAAAGCGGGACGCACGCCGGCATCAAACGGCACAGCTCTGACAATCCTGCGGAAACCTGTCCGGCACAGAAGATGGAGCTTCACGAATACCGAAGGATCTGGAAAGCAGATCATATGTGCTCAGATGATCTGGAAACGATTGCTGTCCGGATCCGGGAAAAGCTTCTGACAGGGATCGAAAAGCGCCTGGATTCGGACGCGCCGGTGGGCTTTTTGCTGTCCGGCGGACTGGACTCTTCCCTGGTCTGCGGTGCGGCGGCAAAGCTCCTGGACAAGCCTCTTCAGACTTTTTCCATCGGAATGGATCTGGATGCCATCGACCTGAAATACGCCCGTAAAGTGGCGGATTATATCGGGAGCGACCACCACGAAGTGATCATGACGAGGGACGATGTCATCGCAGCTCTGGAGCCCGTTATCCACGCCCTCGGTACCTGGGACATCACGACGGTACGCGCCTCGATCGGCATGTATCTGGTCTGCAAATGGATCCATGAAAACACAGACATCCGTGTCATCCTGACCGGCGAGATTTCCGATGAGATTTTCGGCTATAAATATACGGACTTCGCACCAAGCGCAGCTGCTTTTCAGGAAGAATCGGAGAAGAGGATCCGCGAGATCCACATGTACGATGTCCTGCGCGCGGACCGCTGCATCAGCGTCCATTCCCTGGAGGCCCGCGTACCTTTCGGAGACCTTGACTTTCTGTCCTACTGTATGGCGATCGACCCCCAAAAGAAGCTGAACACCTACGGCATCGGCAAATATCTGCTGCGCCATGCTTTCGAGCAGGATGATCTGATCCCGCGTGAGATCCTCATGCGTGAGAAAGCCGCCTTTTCCGATGCGGTCGGCCATTCCATGCGCCGCGACCTCATGGACTATGCCGAAACTCTCTACACAGATGAAGAATATGAGACCAAACGACAGGGGTACACACATGCCATGCCCTTTACCAAAGAATCCCTGCTTTACCGCGAGATCTTTGAAAAATACTACCCCGGCCAGGCACAGATGGTAGCTGACTTCTGGATGCCCAACAAGAGCTGGGAGGGGTGTGATGTCAACGATCCTTCCGCCAGTGTCCTCTCCAACTACGGCGCCAGCGGACTGTAATGAGTACTCCGGTATGATCTTTCACCTTTTGACACTTGCGGAGCATGTGCGGCCTTCGCGAAAAAGCTTCAGGAAACCATTGTCCTGAGGCATCTCGGCACGGGAGATAAACATGAACAAGACGATCGATAGAAAAATCATTCTGGAGGACGGAAGGGAATTTTTCGGATATGCCTTCGGCGCTTCTGGTAACAGGGTATGCGAGATAGTTTTCAACACTTCCATGGCGGGCTATCAGGAGATTTTGTCTGATCTGTCCTACACGGATCAGGCGGTCGTTATGACCTATCCGCTGATCGGTAATTACGGGATGGCAGTAGAGGATTATGAATCTATCACCCCCTCGATCGGTGCCCTGATCGTGCGCGAATACAATGATGAGCCGTCCAATTTCCGCAGCCTTAAGACGCTGGGGGAGGTGATGGAGTCCAACGGAATTCCCGGAATCGGAGGGGTGGACACACGCGCCCTGACCCGGTCTATCCGGGATTACGGGACAAGGAAGGCCCTGATCACGGATGCGGATATGCCGCAGGCAGAGGGACTCGATATTCTGCGCAGTACAATACTTCCGACCAATGCTGTTTCCCGGGTGAGCTGCAGGGATCCCTGGACTTCGGAATCTCCCCTTGCACTGAACCCCTTGGATTCCATATCCTCTGCCGCAGGAAGACCCCTTCGGATCGCTGCTGTCGACTGCGGAATGAAGCGAAATATTGTCCGCTCCCTCAACCGCAGGGGATGCACTGTGACGGTGCTGCCCTGGAATACGCCGGCAGACAAGATCCGCGCACTGCAGCCGGACGGGATCCTTTTGTCCAATGGACCGGGAGATCCCACAGATGTCCCGGAGACCATTGCGACTGTCCGCTCCCTGATCGGAAGCTTCCCCATTTTCGGAATCTGCCTTGGCCATCAGATCCTCTCTCTGGCCTATGGTGCCCGGACCTACAAGCTCAAATTCGGCCACCGAGGCGGAAACCATCCGGTGAAAAATTTTCTGACAGGAAAGATTGAGATCACTTCCCAGAATCATTCCTATGCCATTGAAGAAGAAAGCCTCGCTAATACTCCGCTTTCGATCACCCATGTAAACCTGCTGGACGGAACGATTGAAGGTGTTGAGTGTGTCCGGGACAGGGCTTTCGGTGTACAGTACCATCCTGAGAGCGCGCCGGGACCCCAGGACAGTGCTTACCTGTTTGACAAATTCCTGCAAATAATACGTTAGTGAACTGGTGAGGAAGAGGGAGACAGGGGACGGTTCGAGGAGACAGGGGACGGTTCTGTGTCTCCTATTTCCTTGGGGAAAAGGAGACACAGAACCGTCCCCTGTCTCCCATTGACATAGTTTCTTCCCTTTTCTTATAATCAATTCAGAAATAAAAAAGTATCTTATTGGATGCCTGCTGAACAGCGGGAGATAAGCCCGCCTGCAGCTTGTTTTCAAGCAAGGTACGGAACCAGGGAAGGAGGAATTGTTTTATGAAGATTCTCGTTTTAAACGGCAGTCCCCACAAGAACGGCAATACCACGGCTCTTGTTGACGCATTCAAAAAGGGTGCGGAAGCGGCAGGCCATGAGGTGGTCGTATGTCCCGTCGGCACTATGAAGATCAACGGATGTCTTGGCTGTGAGTACTGCCACACCAAGGGCGAAGGTGCCTGCATCCAGAAGGATGATATGCAGAATGTCTATCCGGAGCTGAACAGCGCCGACATGATCGTTCTGGCTTCTTCTGTTCACTATTTCGGCTTTACCGGACAGATGGAGAGCGCGCTTTCCCGTTTCTATGCCGGCATGAAGCCTGCGAAAGCAACAAAGTACGCACTGATCCTGAGCTCCGCATCTCCGGGTGTCACTGCCGGAATCGAAGCACAGTACAAATGCATCCTGGCCATGTTCGGCGCAGAGGATGCCGGAATCCTTGCAGTAAACGGCGAGGACAATAAGAGCGAGGCAGCTCTTGCCAGGGCGGAGGCTCTGGGCAAAAGCCTGTAAACAAAAAAATTGCCTGTCGGGTAAGAGTAAACCGGCAGCAATCTAAATTTATATCTTAAAGCAAAGGCGCTTGAAGAGACGGTGAATACCGTCTTTTCGGGCGCTTTTTTTCTGAAGGAGATACTCATGCCCAGAAGAAAGGACATCCACAAAATACTCGTCATCGGTTCCGGGCCGATCGTGATCGGCCAGGCGGCAGAGTTCGATTATGCAGGGACACAGGCCTGCCTTGCCCTGAAAGAAGAGGACTATGAGGTGGTCTTGTGCAATTCGAACCCGGCGACGATCATGACAGATACCTCAATTGCTGACAAGGTCTATATGGAGCCGCTGACGTTGGAGTACATCGCGAAGATCATCCGCTATGAACGCCCGGATGCGATCCTTCCCGGAATCGGTGGGCAGACCGGCCTGAATCTGGCCATGCAGCTGCAGAAGAAGGGGGTGCTGGACGAGTGCGGCACAGAGCTTCTGGGTACCAGCAGCGCTTCCATCGAGAAGGCGGAGGACCGGCTCCTGTTCAAGGAACTCTGTGAATCCCTGGGAGAGCCTGTCCTGCCATCAGAAATTGCTCATACGATCGAGGAAGGGCTCAGTGCGGCGCAAAAGATCGGTTACCCGCTCGTACTTCGCCCCGCATTTACTCTGGGAGGAACCGGAGGCGGTTTTGCACAGGACGAAAATGCTTTTCTTTCCCTGTTGAAAAATGCCTTGCAGCTGTCCCCGGTCCACGAGGTACTTATTGAGAAAAGTGTTAAGGGATATAAAGAAATCGAGTATGAAGTCATGCGCGACAGCAACGACACCGCTGTCACAATCTGCAACATGGAAAATGTCGATCCGGTCGGTATCCATACCGGAGACTCTGTTGTCGTATGTCCTTCCCAGACTCTGACCAATAAGGAGTACCACATGCTCCGCGACAGTGCCCTGAAGGTGATCCGGGCGCTTGAGATCGAGGGAGGCTGCAATGTCCAGTTCGCGCTGGATCCCCGGTCTTTCCAATACTATCTGATCGAAGTCAACCCCCGCGTCTCACGATCCTCCGCCCTGGCTTCCAAGGCGAGCGGATACCCGATTGCCCGTGTGTCCGCCAAGATCGGTATCGGCATGACCCTGGACGAGATCATGCTGGCCAATACCCCGGCCTGTTTTGAGCCCTCTCTGGATTATGTCGTCACCAAAATGCCCCGCTTCCCTTTTGACAAGTTTACCAGGCCGACCGGACTCACCCCGCTTCCGCAATCCGGAATTCCGGAATGGAGGAAGCTGCAGGAATTGAGCTCTGAAGAAATAGACAACACTTTATCCACCCAGATGAAAGCGACCGGCGAGGTCATGAGCATAGGGCGCACCATGGAGGAAAGCCTTCTCAAGGCGATCCGTTCCCTGGAGACCGGGCATATACATCTGTATGATCCGAAGTATGATGATATGGAAAGCGCAGCGATTTTTGACTATATCCGGGAAGGCAGGGAGGACCGCATTTTTGCCATTGCGGAACTTTTCCGCAGGACAGCAGCGGCAGAATCATCAGAATCAGCAGAAGAACACTTTGAAGAAGTGACGGAGAAGGTCCGCTGCGCAACAGGCATGGATCCTCTCTTCTTACGTGTTCTCAGAAATATTGCTGCAGAGGAAAAGATTCTTCGCATGCAGCCCGGGAATGCGGATGCTCTGCGGGAGGCGAAGCGGATGGGATTCTCGGATGCTGCAATCGGCCGTTTCTGGGGAAAGACGGAGAAAGAGATTTTTGATATGAGGCAGGAGAGCGGAATCGTTCCAGTCTACAAGATGATCGACACCTGTGCCTCGGAATTTGACAGCTATGTCCCCTATTTTTACTCCACTTATGAGGAGGAAAATGAAGCTTTCCCGCCGGTCAGAAAGCAGCTTGCCGGGAAAAGTAAAGACAGCGGATTGCAGGAAGAGACGAAAGATCCAAAATACGGTGCTGCGCAGGAAGGTGTCGGAACATCTGAAAAAAAGAAAGTCATCGTTCTGGGCTCCGGTCCTATCCGCATCGGCCAGGGCGTGGAATTTGATTATTCCACTGTCCATGCAGTCCAGACCCTGCAGAGGGCGGGCTATGAGGCAATCATCATCAACAACAATCCGGAGACCGTGTCCACGGATTATACCTGCTCGGACAAGCTGTATTTTGAACCTCTCTGCGTAGAAGATGTGATGAATATCATCGCGATGGAAAAACCGGAGGGCCTTATCGCCACGCTCGGCGGACAGACTGCCATAAATCTGGCTGAGCCCCTTCACGAACGCGGCGTCCGCCTCATTGGAACGGAATGCGATGCGATTGACCGCGCTGAGAACAGGGATGCATTCGAGAAGCTGTTGGAAGAACTGGCGATCCCGCAGCCAAAGGGACGCGCTGTGATCTCTGTGGAAGAGGGTATCAGGGCTGCCGGGCAGATCGGCTATCCGGTGCTCGTGCGCCCTAGTTTTGTCCTGGGGGGACGTGCCATGCAGATCGTCGGCAAGGAAGAGGAAATGCACGAATATCTGAGAAATGCGGTGCAGATCGACGAGGACAAACCGGTTCTTGTGGACAAATACATCCGCGGCCGGGAAGTGGAGGTCGACGCCATCTGCGACGGCGAGACCGTCTTTGTCCCCGGAATCATGGAGCTGGTCGAGCGGACAGGTGTGCACTCCGGAGATTCCATCAGCGTCTATCCGCCCCGCAGCCTCTCGGAAGAGGTCAAAAAGACCATCCTTGGGTATGCCCTGAAACTGGGAATGGGGATCGGCATCAGGGGGCTTTTCAATATCCAGTTCATTGTAGATGAAAATGATGAAGTATATATCATCGAAGTCAATCCCCGCTCTTCCCGCACGGTACCTTTTCTTTCAAAAGCGACCGGGTACAGCCTGGCGGATATTGCAACCCTGGTAAGCCTGGGGATCACTCTGCGCGAGCAGGGAATAACGCAGGAAAGCTGCATGAGCAGCAGTTTGGGAGGCAGCTGCCCGGGAAAAAACAGTTCGGAAAATGAGGAGGGGACAGAAAAGAAAAAAGAAATGGAAACGGCCCTCTACCCTGCGGAAAAAACAAGGTATTATGTCAAGGTTCCGGCATTTTCTTTTTCCAAACTCCACGGAATGGATGCCTATCTGTCCCCGGAGATGAAATCGACAGGGGAAGCAATCGGATATGACAAAAAGCTTCACAGGGCAATGTATAAGGCGATGATCGCCTCCGGTATGCAGCTGCGAAGTTACGGGACAGTTCTCGTCAGCGTCGCGGATGAGGACAAGCTGGAAACGATTCCTCTGATCAAACGCTTTTATGACATGGGCTTTAACATCGAGGCAACTGCACTGACAGGGGAATATCTGAAAAGAGACGGAATCCGAAACCGGATCCGCCGTAAGCCCAGTGAGGGAAGTACTGAGATCCTGGATTCCCTCCGTGCCGGCTATGTGAGCTACGTGATCAATACACGCGCGATCCTGTCCGGCGTCCATTATGGTGACGGCATTCTGATCCGCGACTGCGCCGCCCAGAACAACGCTGTCATGCTGACCTCCCTGGATACGGTCCGCATGCTGCTGGATGTGCTCGAGGAAGTGACCATGGGGATATCTACCATTGATGCTGGGTGAAGTGCAAAGAACAGGAGGACCGACGGAGATGATTCATGAAGAATGCGGCGTTTTCGGAATCTGGCAGGCAAAGAGCGGACCTGTGGCGCAGATGGCCTATACAGGCTTATTTGCGCTGCAGCACCGTGGACAGGAAGCGGCGGGTATTGCATTGAGCGACCGGGGCGTGTTCCGCCATCACAAGGATGTGGGGCTTGTGAGCGAAGTATTTGCAAAAGATGAACTGGACAGATTGGGAGAAGGGAACATCGCAGTCGGGCATGTCCGCTATTCCACCAGCGGAAATCCCGGGCGCAGTAATGCTCAGCCGATCGTGGTCCGCCACGGGAAAGGAAACATGGCTGTCTGTCACAACGGCAATCTGGTCAATTCCACACTGCTGAGAGAAAAACTGGAACAGAAGGGCTGTATTTTTCACACGACAAGTGACACAGAGGTGATCTCTTATCTGCTCACACAGGAGCGTCTGGAAAGCGGCTCGATCGAGGAGGCACTGGAACGTGTCATGGATCGGATTGACGGAGCCTATTCCCTGGTTGTGATGTCGCCGACAAAACTGCTTGCTGCCCGGGATCCCCGCGGTTTCAGGCCGCTGTGCATCGGGCATCTTCCGAACGGAGGCTTTGCGGCAGCATCCGAGAGCTGTGCACTGGATGCTGTCGGGGCGCGCCTTGAGCGGGAACTGGAACCGGGAGAAATCGTAGTCGTCAGCCGTGAGGGCGTCTCTTCAATCCGCAGTCACTGCCTGCAGTCCACCCGCGCTCTCTGCGTCTTTGAATATATTTATTTTGCGCGGCCGGATTCCGTCATCGAGGGATGCACCGTGCATGATGCGCGCCGCTGCGCAGGAAAACTTCTGGCTGCGGCACATCCAGTAGACGCGGACGTTATCATTGGTGTTCCGGATTCCGGACTGGATGCGGCGATTGGCTTTTCCGCTGCCTCCGGTATTCCCTATGATGTCGGACTGGTCAAGAACAAATATGTCGGCCGCACCTTTATTGCGCCCTCACAGGAGCTGCGCGAACAGATGGTGCGGAATAAGCTCAATCCGATCCGCCGGGTCATTGAAGGAAAAAGAGTCGTCCTCCTGGATGACTCCATTGTGCGCGGTACAACGATCGCACAGCTGATCCATATTATCCGGGAAACCGGGGCAAAGGAAGTTCATGTGAGAATCTCTGCTCCGCCCTTCCTGCACCCCTGCTACTATGGGACAGATATCGATTCCGAGGAGAATCTGATCGCGGCGCGCCACAGTGTGGAGGAGACGGCAGCATTCATCGGAGCGGACACTCTGGGCTATCTGTCTGTCGAGGATGCGAAAAAAATTCCCGGGCAAATGGGATGCGGGCTATGCACCGCATGCTTTGATGGATGTTATCCTACACAAGTTCCGCGCGATGCAGGAAAAAACCGTTTCGAGCAGCCATTATTTTAGCCGGGAAAATGTCCGCAAATGCTCGAGCGAGCCCGGCATTTGCGGCAGTTTTCCTCGCTGCTTTAATCAAAGGTCACAAAAAAATTGCCCTGAAAAGTGTATTATTGTATACAATAACGTTTGACTTTCCATGTAAACCGTGTATAATAACAGACATAAAAGCAAAGGCGCTGAGGAATAAATTTCCTGCAGCGCCTTTACTTTTTTATCTCAGGGCTGCCGTAAGGTATCTTTCGCCGGATGGCGAACGGCAGCCCGCGGGAGGGCAGAGGGCGCATATGAACTGCATCGCAGTTCGTTGCCGCCTCTACTCTTTTAAGACAAGAATCGATCCGCAGCAGAAAGCCGGCTTGCCCGGATCGGGATTCTTCGGACAAGGGAGTCCGGACTCGAAATGAGTCCGGGCTGTTTTGTTTTCAGGGGGGGGTCGCAGGTTGTGTACGCATCATCAATTGGGTGTGTACACAGACGATATTTTATTTCATTGGCGGCCGCTCTGGCGGGCGGCATGGTCGGAAAGTGAGAGAAAAATGGAATTCAATGTATCTACCGTCACATGGGTGCTGATCGCTACAGCACTGATCTACTTCATGCAGGCCGGTTTTGCCCTCTGCGAAGCCGGGCTGACGAGAGCAAAAAACACAGGCAACATCCTGATGAAGAACATGATGGATTTCTGTATCGGGACTCCCTGTTTCTGGCTGGTTGGTTTCGGCCTGATGTTCGGCAGCACAGCTCCGCTCATCGGAAGACTGGATCCCATGATCCGAGGCCTCTACGGTGCGGAAAATACAGTCGTGCCGCAGGCCATGCCCCTCTGGTGTTTTGTAATCTTCCAGACGGTATTCTGCGCGACAGCAGCAACGATCGTGTCCGGCTCTATGGCAGAGCGAACCAATTTTAAGGCATACTGCCTGTACTCCGCGGCGATCTCGCTTCTGGTCTACCCGATCGGCGGACACTGGGCATGGGGCGGTGGCTGGCTGTCCGGTCTGGGCTTTCACGATTTTGCAGGCAGCGCAGTCGTGCACAACGTTGGCGGCGCAATCGCCTGTCTGGGTGCCTGGATGCTTGGTCCCCGTATCGGCAAATATGACCGCGATGGCAAAGCACGTGCCATTCCCGGCCACAACATGTTGGCAGTTGCCCTTGGTGTCTTCATTCTGTGGTTCTGCTGGTTCGGATTCAATGGCGGATCAACAGCCTCTATGGCGGACGGCGCGGATGCCTTCCACGCATCCCTGGCCTTTATGAATACCAACCTTGCGGCTGCGGTCGCCACTGTCGTGACCATGCTCTTCACCTGGCTGCGCTACGGAAAGCCGGATGTCTCCATGACACTCAATGCCGCGCTGGCAGGTCTGGTCGCCATCACTGCGGGCTGTGACTGCGTATCTCCTTTGGGAGCTTTTATCATTGGTCTTGCTGCAGGATTCCTGGTGGTTTTCTCTGTTGAGTTCTTTGACAATATCGCGAAGATCGATGATCCGGTCGGCGCGGTCTCCGTCCATATGGTGAACGGAATCTGGGGCACGCTGGCTGTCGGCCTCTTCTCCACCGGAGAAGATGGTGTGATGAAGGGACTTTTCTACGGCGGCGGTGGCAGGCTTCTGGGCGTTCAGGCGGTTGGAGTAGCTGCCATCGATGCATATGTCCTTGTCGTCATGTTTATCATATTTAAGCTGATCGATCACTTTATCGGCCTGCGCGTACCTGCTGCAGTTGAAATCGACGGCCTGGACCAGCATGAGCACGGTCTTACCAGCGCTTATTCCGGATTTGCAATCAGCGATGTCACCAACATGCTGATGGATGTCAATGAAAATACGGATCTGGGCGAGGACGACTATGAAAAGGCGACTCCGGAACAGATCCGGGCGGCAGTCAAAGTCCAGGGAGACACATCAAACAGCACAGCACCCGGTGTGGCAGCCGGCATGCTCCCTGACACAGGCATGTATCGTCTCTCCATCATCTGCAGGCTCAATAAATTTGATGAACTCAAGCGGGGCCTCAATGAGATCGGTGTGACCGGTATGACCATGACCCAGGTCATGGGCTGCGGCATTCAGAGAGGTTCCACGGAACGATACAGGGGCGCCGTGGTCGACTCCACCCTTCTCCCCAAGGTAAAAGTGGAAGTCGTTGTCGCGAAGATTTCTGTAGAGAAGGTTATCGAAGCGGCACGCCGCGTCCTGTATACCGGCCATATCGGCGACGGCAAGATCTTCGTCTACAACGTGCTGCACGTTGTCAAGGTCCGCACCGGAGAAGAGGATTTCGCGGCTCTTCAGGATGTGGAGTGAGCAGCAAAGTATCCGATTCTGTCAGCGAGGCGTTTAAATACGGGTTTGTCGAGGAGGGACGGTTCTGCGGCTGCACCTCTCTGCTCGGTCAGGAGTTCGTCATCAAGATGTACTATGACGGAAAAAGGGTCTCGAGAGGGCCGCAATAAGCCATGCCGACAGGTTCGCGAACTTTGTTCGCTCACTGTCGCGGCATTCGCCGTATGCAGCCAGTATGTCATGTGTCCGATCGAGAGCAAGCTCTCATCGTCCGCCTGCCATACTGTCTGCGCATGGCTCATTGCTTCGCGCAAACTCGCATCCCGTGCTGAAAGCCCGGTCTGCTCAGACAGACTACGCGCTAAAACGCCCAGTCATGAGGGCTGTGCGTTTTACCCTCTCTCAGCCCTTTTTCCATCAAGTACATCTAAGACTCCGAACTATTCCCTCGCGAGAGAGGTGCAGTCCTCGACCCTGATTGTCACTCCGTCGACCAAGGGGGAAGAAATAAAAAACGCCAAGGTTCTCATTTTCTGCGGACGATGGAATAAATATATTCCATGGGTGCATTCATATTGATCAGCAGATAAACTGCTGATCTGCATATCCACAATGAATCATAATCTGCGCAGGGATCCTGCTTCCCCAACTATCGGCAGAATTATTCGAGAGTGCTGTAATATCATCCATCCCACAGCCCGGCAGGAAATTGGAGCCTTCAAGTTATACCTCCTGGCGGAGTGAATTTTTTTGAGCAGTCAGTTGTACTTATCGAAGCTTATAGGGAAGAACGGATAAAATGCACAGCCCTCAAGGCTGGGCATTTTAGGACCACCTGTCTGAGTCTCCCGTGTCTTCAACACGGGAGACGAGTTTGGTCCGATCCGTTCTGAGCATAAGCGAGATCTAGTACAACTCTGCGAAAAAAGCCTGAACGACGCAGGAGGTATAACTTGAAGGCGACTTCCTAAGGGCGCGACAAACCCATATTTTGATCAAGAAAGGAGGCACTACATGGCAGCATTCGAACGAATCCAATCCGGTATTCCGGCGATGGATGCCGCGTTGGACAATATCCGTCTGGGGGACAATGTCGTCTGGCAGGTGTCTTCTTTGGACGAATTCCGTCTGTTTGCAAGACCCTTTGCAGAACAGGCAATCCGGGACGGGCGAAATCTCCTATATATACGATTTGCGGAGCACGCCCCAATCCTTCCGGAGATGGAAGGGCTGCGGATAGTGCATGTCCCCCTATCTCACCGCTTCGAGACCTTTACGGTGGAGATCCACAATATCATCGAAAAAGAGGGATATGACGCCTTTTATGTCTTTGACTGTCTCTCCGAACTGGAGGCTGCCTGGGCGACAGACCTTCTGATGGGGGATTTTTTCCATCTGACCTGCCCTTTTCTGTTCATCCTGGACACTGTCGCTTATTTTCCGGTGCTGCGCGGCCGGCACTCAAATGACGCTGTCAGTAAAATCCGGAATACGACACAGCTCTTTCTGGATGTCTTTGCGGAGGAAAAAGAAGAAAACCTGATCCGGAGTATGTATGTGCGTCCTCTGAAGGTATGGGAGCGGTCATCGGAGACCATGTTCCGCCCGCATCTCTACGATCTGCGTGCAGGAACATTTTTGCCGGAGACGGAGAGTGTGCACCGCAGTCATTTATACCGGCAGATGAACCTGACCGGATCGAACATCAACCAGAGCATGGACAGCTGGGAGAGGTTTTTTCAGAGTGCCAGGGTCAAGTATGTGAGCGGGCTGGACATTACGCAGGAATGCAGCCGTATGTGCAATATCATGCTGACGCGGGATGAGCGTCTGCGTGTCCTGATCAAGGAGCATTTCAAACCGGAAGACTATTTCGAAGTGCATGACCGCATGGTCGGCACCGGGATGATCGGCGGAAAGGCGACCGGTATGCTGCTGGCCAGGAAGCTGACGGAAAACCTTCGGCCGGACATCTATGAGCGGATCGAGCCGCATGATTCCTTCTACATCGGCTCAGATGTTTTCTACACCTATATTGTTGACAACGGACTCTGGGACCTGCGCGTGCGCCAGCGCACGGAGGAGGGCTATTTTACACTGGCTAAGGAAGTGGAGGAACGTCTGCTGCAGGGAGTGTTTTCAAACGCGATGGAAGAAGAATTCCGGCGTCTTCTGGAATACTATGGTGATGATCCGGTCATTGTGCGCTCCAGTTCCATTCTGGAGGATGGTTTCGGAAATGCCTTTGCGGGAAAATATGAATCCGTGTTCTGCGCCGGCACCGGGTCGCCGCAGGAGAGGCTGGAGACCTTCGAACAGGCAATCCGGACAGTCTATGCCAGCACCATGGGCCTTTCGGCCCTCGACTACCGCAAACGCAGGGGTCTGGACAAGCGGGATGAACAGATGGCGATCCTGGTCCAGCGGGTCTCCGGCTCCCGATACAAAGATTTCTACATGCCCTGTGCGGCCGGCGTGGGCTATTCTGTCAGTCCCTACCGGTTCAGTCCGGAGCACCCGAGCGAAGGAATGCTGCGCCTTGTCATGGGCCTGGGAACAGCTGCGGTGGACCGGCGTACCGGCTCTTATCCGCGGATGGTGATGATGGAGGATCCCACCAAAGTGACTTTGACATCATCCTCGGACAAGCATCAGTTTTCCCAGCGCCTGGTGGATGCTGTGAGCTTTGCGTCCGGAGAGGTGGAAGGGCTGGATCCGGACTTTGTACGCCGAGAAATTCCGTCCTATATGACACGCCTTCTTTTGTCCCACGACTGGGATGCGGAGCGGATTTTTACGGACCGCGGCGAGGACCGGCAGATTTTCTATGTCTCCTGCGACGGCCTGGTTAAAAACAGACAGCTCATGGACGACATGCGGGGCATCCTTAAGCTTCTGAAGGAAGCCTATGTTTATCCCGTGGATATTGAGTACACGATCAACGTCGCTCCCTCGGGGGATTATGTGATCGACCTTCTCCAGTGCCGGCCCCTTCAGCAGTCGAAAGAGGGAGATACTGTCATCGTGCCTCAGGTGTCCCCGGAATGGATTCTTCTGGAGACAAAGGGCGTTTCTATGGGATTTTCCCGGACCTTCCCCGTAGATCTGGTCATCTACATCGACCCCATCCTTTATTACGAGATGCCTTACAGGGACAAATTCCGGGTGAGGGATCTTTTGTCCGCCATCAACTGGAAACTCCGCGGGCAGGGCAAGCGGATGCTGCTCCTTACGCCTGGCCGGATCTGTACATCCTCGGCGGAGCTGGGGGTGCCTTCTGCCTTCGCTGATATCAGTGAATTTGACATGATCGCAGAGGTCTCCGAGACCAGGGCGGGATATGTCCCTGAGCTGAGCTATGGCAGCCACATCTTCCAGGATCTGGTGGAGGCAGAAATTCTGTACACAGCAGTTTTTGAGACGCAGACCACTTTGCATTTCGCACCGTCCCTGCTGGAACCCTATATTGCTTCTCTGTCCGACTATGCCGGGAAGGCAGATGGACTGGAGGGAATCCTGCAGGCCTATGACACGGGACAAAGCGGTCTGACCCTGTACTACGACATGTCTCAGGAGCACCTGCAGATTTCTTTTCCGCCTGAAAAGTGATGCTAGAGAGTGTGTTTGTGCAGGATTAAACAGGATTGTGCTGGATGTCCAGAATGATCAAGATTTCCAGGAAGAAAAAGCATTTCGAAAAAAAACGAAGCGACATAGCCGCCGCAGGAGAAAAAAACCACTACTGTGGGCGGGGAATGACAGCGACTGAAGAATATGCAGAATTAAATTTTGTATAATTGTATACAAAAGTGTTGACAGACATATTTTCATGTGTATAATAAGAGTTCATAAAGCAAAGGCGCTTGAAGAAACGGTATGAGCCCGTCTCTTCAGGCGCCTTTTCTATTGCCTGGAAACAGCATACGTATCTGTCACGGCGCAAGTCACTTCAGGATGGTTCCAGACAGACCCGGACAGATCCAGACAGATACAGATGGTTCCAGACAGACCTGGACAGATTCAGACAGATCCGGGACAGATACAGGTATAATCAGGAGGAAAATGAGATGATGGAAAGCAATGCAAAAGTTCCCGAAATCTATGCCGGCATGGTCTTTAACGACAAGGTCATGCGGGAGCGCCTGCCCAAGGACGTCTATAAGGCAGTCCGCAAGACCAGCAAAAACGGCACACACCTGGAACTGGATGTGGCAAATACAGTTGCCGCAGCAATGAAGGAATGGGCAATTGAGAAGGGCGCGACCCACTTCACACACTGGTTCCAGCCCATGACAGGACTGACAGCAGAGAAGCATGATGGTTTCATTTCTCCGACCTCCGACGGAAGTGTCATCATGGAGTTCTCCGGCAAGGAACTGGTCAAGGGTGAACCGGATGCCTCCAGCTTCCCTTCGGGCGGCCTGCGCGCTACCTTCGAGGCACGCGGATATACTGCCTGGGATCCCAGCTCTCCCGCCTTCATCAAAGACGGCTCCCTCTATATCCCGACAGCCTTCTGCTCCTACGGCGGCGAGGCTCTGGATAAAAAGACTCCTCTCCTGCGTTCCATGGAGGCCCTGTCCGCAGCAGCCGTCAAGGTCCTGCACCTTCTGGGCAACACGGATGTGGCCCATGTAGATACCACAGTCGGCTCTGAGCAGGAATATTTCCTGATCGACAAGGAACTCTACAAAAAGAGAAAAGATTTGCTGCTGACCGGCCGCACCCTGATGGGAGCACCGGCGCCCAAGGGGCAGGAGATGGAAGATCATTACTTCGGCGTCCTCAAGCCCAAGGTATCCGAGTATATGCATGCTCTGGACCGCGAACTCTGGGAACTGGGTGTGCCGACCAAGACCAAACACAATGAGGTCGCTCCCTCCCAGCATGAGCTGGCGCCGGTCTTTGAGACCGCCAACATCGCAGTCGACCACAACCAGCTGACCATGGAGGTCATGAAAAAGGTCGCCGACCGCTTCGGCTATGCCTGCCTCCTGCACGAGAAGCCTTTTGAGGGAATCAACGGATCCGGTAAGCACAACAACTGGTCTATAAGCACGGATACCGGCGAGAACCTCCTCAACCCCGGAAAGACACCGGCAGAGAACCAGCAGTTCCTTGTATTCCTTCTGGCTGTGATCGCGGCTGTGGATGAGTATCAGGAGGTCCTGCGTGTTTCCGTCGCCACTGCGGGCAATGACCATCGTCTGGGCGGCAACGAGGCTCCGCCCGCAATCATCTCCATTTTCGTCGGTGACGAGCTGGCACAGGTCCTGGAGTCGATTGAGAACGATACCGTTTTCGCCGGCGGCGGCAAAACCCAGATGGGTATGGGTGCCCATGTCCTTCCCCATATTATGAGGGATACGACAGACCGCAACAGGACATCTCCCTTTGCCTTCACCGGCAACAAGTTTGAGTTCCGCATGCCGGGCAGCGCCCTTTCCGTGGCAAACCCCAACATTGTCCTCAATACAGCCGTCGCCGAGACTCTGTCACAGATTTACGATGAACTCAAAGATGTCTCTCCTGACCAGATAGACGATGCCGTTCACAACCTTCTCAAAAAGATGCTTGCAGAGCACAAACGCATCCTGTTTAACGGCAACGGATATACGGACGAGTGGGTCGAAGAGGCACACAGAAGAGGCCTTGCGGATCTCAAATCCCTGCCCGATGCAATGCCTTCCTTTATTGCCGACAAGAGCATCGAGCTCTTCACAAAGCACGGGATTTTCACCAGGGAAGAGCTTGAATCCCGCTACGAGATCCTGCTTGAAAACTACGCCAAGACCATTCACATCGAGTCTCTGACCCTGCAGGAAATGGTGCGCAAAGACTTCACTGCCGGCCTCGTCCAGTATATGAAGGATGTCACCAATGAAGCCCTGAAGAAGAGAGATCTTCTCCCTGACAGCCGCTGCAGCTACGAAGGTCGCATCCTGCAGAAGCTGGATGAGACCAGTGAGCAGATTCTGGATGCCCTCGATGCTCTCGAGGCAGACACAAAGAAGGCGGAAGCCATCGATGACATTCTGGCCCAGGCTGCCTTCTACCAGAAGACTATCCTGGCCGAGATGGAGACACTGCGAAGCTGGACCGATAAGGCCGAAGCGATCATTCCTGATCAGTATCTGCCCTATCCCACCTACGAGCAGATGCTGTTCTCCCTGAGATAAATACAGGTTTGTCGCGCCCTTAGGAAGTCGCCTTCAAGGTATACCTCCTGCGTCGATCAGAGAGGTGCAGTCGCAGAACTGTCCCTCCTCGACAAACCCATATATGACTGCGCAAGAGCGAAATATCTCCTGCGCAGTCTTTTTTTGCGCATTGCGGTGAGCGGATGTGATTTATGAACTTCCGTGAATCTTGCCTTCCTGCCCCTGTCGGGCTTATAGAACCTTCGTACCCCTGGAGGGCTGTAAATCCTTCCTGCCCCTGTTACTATTCACGGTGTATAAATATAGACTATCGAGGGGTTGAAAGGGTAACTTTGCAATAACCCCCAGATCACGCTTTTGGGGTGCGGGATGCCAGCA
>CACZFF010000036.1 GCA_902780385.1 uncultured Lachnospiraceae bacterium | reverse complement strand
ATCTTAAGCCACAAGATAAATCGAATATTTGTTCGATTTATGATGGTATATCGCTGGCCGAATTTTTCTGATGTTCACACTGGTCGCACTGATCGTATCAACACCTGTCAGCGATCACCTGCTCTGGAATATTTTGCCCGGAAGCGGGACCGCCTTTCCCGTTCCGGATCCTTCCAGGGAAAAATGACAGCCTGTTACGGCAGTTCGAACATTCCCTTATATGGGGAAATAAAAACCTGCTAACTCACGACTGAAGTCACGAGAATGCGCCGGTTGTATTTTCAGAACAAGATTTGTGAAAACATTTGGACTGTTCTCACTTATTATAGCACGGATCAGAACTCAAACAGATTCAATCCGACTTCCTCGCTGAATTTGCGGTCCACGCACCCCTCCAGGATGCGGATGACCATCTCACAGGTCGCGCTGATCTTCTGTAATCCATACATACCTCCAATACCGGAGCGCACCCGCTCAATGTCAGCACTTACTGCTCATGCGCCGGAAACGTTTCACAAAGGCTGAAACGATGACGGATCATGCAATCCGGCTGCGCGGAGCACAATCCTCAGTAACATTTTTATAATACACCAAATCCCCATGCTTGTCCCCGTGAATGCGCGCATAAAAATATTTTAGTCTTTTTGACTATATCCCTCTTGACAAGGCGTGTTCTCTATGTTAGTTTAATTATAGTCAATATGACTATTATTAAATCGGAGAGATGCTAAAGGGTTTTAATCTTGTCTGCTTCCGGCAAAACCGGAGTCAAAGATCAGTTTCGAAAGGAGGTACAAAATGGGCGGAGGATATTGGAGAAGAGAAGATTTTACAGCTTATTCCAGAATACGCGGAAGGACCGTGCGCAGGGACGGACATATCGATACCTCTAAAATGCGCGGCGCGCAGGATATGTATCAGTCCAGGCAGCTGGACCCGCAGCTGAACCCCTACAAAGTAAACCGGGAATGCTGTGACAGCAGAGAACATCCGGAGACGGTTCCGGTGATCCTAGCCCTGGATGTCACCGGGTCCATGGGAGGTGCCTGCCTCAAGACGGCTGCATCCCTCAATGTGATCATGCAGAACATTCTGGACGAGTACAGAGATGTGGAATTTATGGTCATGGGGATCGGTGATCTGGCCTACGATAAAGCGCCCATACAGATCTCCCAGTTTGAATCCGACATCCGCATCGCGGAACAACTGGACAAGATCTGGTTCGAGCGCGGGGGCGGCGGAAACAGCTTTGAGTCCTATACAGCTGCCTGGTATATGGGTCTGTACCACACCAGTCTCGACTGCTGGAAAAGAGGAAAAAAGGGAATCATCATCACTATGGGCGACGAACCGCTCAATCCCTATCTGCCGGCAGAACCTCTGGCAAATGTCACCGGGGATTCTCTGCAGGGTGATGTGGAGACCCGCAGCCTGTACCGGGAAGCCCTGCAGAAATTTGAGATCTTCCACATCGCGATCGACGACAGGGAGGACTGCTACAGCCATTACGAGAGTAAGATCAAAGGCAGCTTTGGACGGCTTCTGAAAGACAGGTTCTTCATCTCCACTCTCGACAGACTGCCGGAGACCATTCTCAAATGCCTCAGGAAAAGCGGCGTCCGGCAGGAAAAAGACGCTGTCCCTACTGTCGCGGAAAAAGCAAAAACAGACACAAACGATCAGCCGCGCCATCGGCCGGGTGAATACAGGGAATACAGGGAATACAGGGCAGAGCCGGGTGAATACAGGACCGGCAGAAGATCCTGGAAACGGAACAGATAGGCTGGTATCCAAATAGATAAAAAGCATGTGTGATTCAGAGCACAGCGGAAAGGAGAAGTCATGCAGGAAATCAAAGTGATCATCGGGGCATCCTACGGAGATGAGGGAAAAGGTCTCGCGACAGATTATTTCGGCGCAAAAGCTGCAGCAAAGACTGCATGCCATTCTGCAGAAAAAACGGCCGTTTCCCGAGTGCCTCTCCTTTCCGCTGCTGAGCACCCTTCATCCGGAATCATCAATGTTCTGACAAACGGCGGTCCCCAGCGCGGACATACCGTGGAGCTGAAAAACGGCCGCAGGCACGTGTTCAAGCACTTCGGTTCTGCTGCTTTCCGCGGGGCGGCTTCCTATTTTGACAGACAGTTCATGATAAACCCCATGGAATTTATGCGCGAATATGATGAGCTTGCCGCAGAAGGGACAGCCCCCGCGGCCTATATGCATCCGGACTGTCGTTTCACGACTCCCTGGGATATGATCGCCAATCAGGTCCTTCAGGAAAAAAGAGGACTCCACAACAGCTGCGGATTCGGAATCTGGGAGACCGTTCTGCGCTATCAGAGAGGATGGGGGATTCCCTTTCACTCCTTTGCGAACATGAGCAGGGAGGACAGGATCACTTACCTGCGAAGGATCCGGGATATCTATTTTGCAAAAAGAATCCGCGAAATTCAGGAAATTGGTGAAAATGAAAATGAGGCTGCTGCCGGCACAAGCACATTTGCAGGACTTGCAGCGGAGGAAAGCGCAAATGCACAGATGACCCTTAAAGAGATCGCCGGCCTGCCGGATTACTTTTTCTCGGAAGACCTGCTCTTCCACTTCGATGAAGACTGTGAGAGCATGCGGATCCTGTGCCCCATGCTGGCGGAAACCTTTCTGAAGCGTTTTCAGACCATTCTCTTTGAGAATGCACAGGGACTTCTGCTGGACGGAAATTCCAGAGATCAGGAGGCATTTACCACACCCTCCACGACCGGGATCGGACGTGTATTTCAGACCGTGGAAAATGTTTTTGAAAATGCAGATGTAGAAGTCTGCTACGTGACCCGCTCCTATCTCACCCGCCACGGAGACGGAACAATGGAGCACGAAATCGCCCCCGCAGAACTCAAAAAGCAGCTTCCGGGGGTCTGCGCCGACCTCACCAACGTCGAGAATTGTTTTCAGGGACGGCTTCGATATGGTAAGATGGATACGGATTTACTGACCGCAAGAATCCTCTCCGATTTCGCGCACTGCAAAGGAGCTGCCCGGAACCGTTTCCGCCCCTCCCTGATGGTCACGCATTTAAATGAATATGCATGCATCGATACAGACCTTGCTGCGGACCATTTCGGGACCCTGTACCTGTCGGACGGCAGGACAGCAGACCATGTAACTGCCTGCCGGATCAGAGCATGAAAACCGGATCGTCCGACCCGGCTGCTGTCTGTAATCCAATATTGCATTGATGTTGCAATGATATGGTGTTGAGGTCAAAAGTGGTTAAGGGAACACCGTCTCGTCATGTTGCGCAAACGCCTTGGGCACGCTCTCGCTCTACCCTCGCTGGCAGCGGTACTAAGGCCGCTAAAAATCAGCGGCCAAGTACCTGGCACGCAGCATCTCCTTCGGAGCTGCACAAGGCCCTTCGGCTGTTTGTGCAATATGACGAGACTCAGAGCCATCAGATATCTTTTGACCTTTACATCATGATGTAACTTTTTGATATTACCCGTCAATCAAAAAAGCATTGCACCGCAAAAAGGAAAGAATCGGCATGCAGTCAGAACAGCAGTACCTGCAAAACTATGACCCGTCCCAGTTTGAACACCCTTCTGTGACAGTGGATATATTGATCTTTACCGTGACGGACAAAAAGCTCCATCTCCTGCTGATCAGGAGAAATACCCATCCCTTCCTTGGAAAATGGGCAATTCCCGGAGGTTTCCTCAGGATCGATGAATCCGCGGACCAAGCGGCCGCACGCCGTATCCGCGAAGAGGCAGGTGTAAAAGACGTCCATCTGGAGCAGCTCTATACTTTTTCGGCCGTCAACCGTGATCCCCGCACAAGGGTTATCTCCATTGCCTATCTGGCGACCGTGCCTTTCGGAAAGCTTCATTACAGTGCCGGGACCGGTGCGGACGAAGCGGCCCTCTTTTCCATAGAGTGTACAGCAGGGAAAAACTCGTCCGGGCACCCCGAAAGTTCCGGCAGCAAGGAGGACGAATGCCTCACCCTAACCGGTCCGGACGGCGAGATCATCACGGAGGCCAGCCTTGCCTTTGACCATGCAAGGATCATCCGGACCGCTGTGCAGAGAATGCGGGGCAAACTGGACTACACAGATCTGGCATTCGGTTTTCTGGAGGATCCAAAGGCCTTTTCCCTGTCGGAACTCCGCCTCATTCACGAAGCGATCCTCGGCCATAAGCTGGATATCGGCAATTTCCGCCGCACCATCAAACGGGACTATGAAGCTTCCGGCCGCATCACAGAGAAAGGCCTGGAAAAAGGAGCTGTCGGCAGACCCGCCATGCTCTACTGCTTTTCTCAGGAGGACGGCCCCCTCTGACATCCATAACAAAAAAGAAAGGTATCCGCCCGGATACCTTTCTTTTTTATCAATATTTATTTCAGATGTACGTCTTTCGATATATATATATCCTTCAGGCGGTACACATGGCACGTATTGGGAAGATCAAATGATACTGACCATCAGATTCCTTCCGCAGTCACTTCGAAATGAAGTTTCCGGTCTGCCGGCAGGCAGTATTGGGGAAGTGTGGGTGCCCCCCAGCTGTCATCACCGCCGACACCCATCTGCATCAGGGCACAACGCACGTTGGTATAGTGCACCGGAGGCAGTTCATAGGGATGAGAGGCTGCCTCGAGTTCCTGCGGTGTGTAGGGCAGCGCGCTGAATTCCATTCCGGCACATGTGGATTGGCAGGACTCAGAATTCCCGGCATAGTATGGCTGCCGATCATTCCCCTTTCCCCCGCCCGCTGTAAACTGCAGGCCTCTGCCGCGCCGGTCTGTTACTGCAGCCCAGCGGACACCGGTCCGGTTGCCGCATTCCTGGGGGACAAGATAGGGCGACATATTCTGAGCCACGGAGCTGCTGAATATTCCCAGCCTCGCCCCGCGGTTCCGGTCGATATAATTCTCGGCCGGCCCCTTCCCGTAGAAAGTAAATCGGTCGAGATCCGGGTTCAGGCGGAAACTGAATCCGAACACGGGCATGGGCGGAAGCCCAGGTCCGGATTCCGCGCAGTTCATCGCGGGATCCCAGTCCATGGACAATGTCAGCCTTCCGTCCGCATAGAATCGATAGCCGACTGTGACACATGGGAGCAGATCCATGGGGTTCTGTTCAGCAGGTGCAGCACTATCGGCCCCGGTCCTTGCCCTTACCCCCGGTATGGGCAGCGCATGCCGGAGCTGCAGGAGAACCGAATCCTCCTGTGCGAAGATCCGCAATGTCCCGGGCAGAGGGATCTGATATTCTTCGGCAAGTTTCCAGGCACCATAGCGGGCCGCCATATGATTACCGATATCGTTGCTGGTGGGGGCGCGCCAGAAACAGGGACGGGGCATTTTTTCAAACAATTCACAGCCCGTAAATACGGCATCTCTGCCAAAGGCAGGTCCGCCTGCGCAGCCCGTCATGCCGCCGCCCGCAAAGGGATTTCCGCCGCGGCGGAAGGAGACAAGGCCTCCCTGGAGAATGGAAAACAGGGCGTCGAAATGCTCTCCCCGAATGCCTATATTAAAGCTTCCCCTTGTCAGTTCCAGCTTTCCGCAGGGTGACCGGACCACTATGGTCCTCTTCCAGTCGGACCCGCTTATCTCACCGATTTTCTCACCCGCGGTCTCCGCGGACTCACCGGCTCTCTGACCGGTTTTCTGCTCCGGCGTTCCTGCAGCCGCTTTCATTTCAGAAGCCGGGTCAGGAGTCCGGAAAACACCCTGCCCGAAGGCGATCTCATAGCCTTCCGGTGCCCAGGCACAGTCCTCGCGCAGGCACATGGAGACTGTCACGGTATACTCCGCAGTCTCTCCCCCGGCTGCAGCCTCCGAAGAGATCTGATCGATTGTTTCCAGGATCGGGCGGGGCAGGACATATTCCTCCTCTGCAAGAGGCGGAACCGAGGTCTGCAAAAGGGCCTCCGCTGCCTGGTGCCCTTCCCTGTCCAGACGGACGATGCACTTGTACCGGTCCGTGCACGTAAAGAGGCTGTCATTCATGACGCGGACACGGTCTTTTTCCACTCCAAAGCGGATGCTCTGATAGTTGAATTTGACCTCCTGCATCTTCCCCGCATAGGGGCGGCGGGTGCCGTCGACAATTCCGTTCCCGGAGAAATCATAGTCTGTGGGACGCTCGCCGAAATCGCCGCCATAGGCCTGGAATTCCTCTCCATAACGGTTTCTGCTGCGGATGGACTGATCGACAAAATCCCAGATAAAGCCGCCCTGATAGAGGGGCTCGCGAAGGGTCAGGTCCGTATAGCGGTGCATGCCGCCGCAGGAATTGCCCATAGCATGAGTGTACTCACAGCAGATAAAAGGCTTGTCCCTGTTTTCCTTCAGGAACTCCTCAATCGCTTCCGCGGAAGGATACATCTGGCTCTCCATATCCGATGTCTGCGGCCAGGTGCGGTCATGGAAAATGCCCTCATAGTGGACAAGGCGGTCTGAATCAAGGGCACGGAATCTTTCCGCCATGTCCCGGATCACCGTCCCTCCGAAGGACTCATTGCCCACTGACCAGATGAGGATCGATGGATGATTTTTGTCCCTCTGCCAGCAGGAATTGATCCTGTCGAGAAGCAGGTCCAGCCAGCGCCCGTCATCTCCGGGGACAATTCCCGGTGTGGGAAGCCCCAGTTCTGTCGGCGACCAGCTGCCGTGGCTTTCCATATTGTTTTCCGCGATCAGGTATAGACCCAGCTCATCGCAGAAGCGATAGAGGGCTGAACTGTTGGGGTAATGACAGGTGCGCACGGCATTGATATTATTCTGCTTCATCAGGAGGAGGTCCTGATAAGTCACCTCCGTAGGAACGACACGGCCGCTGTCGCAGGTAAATTCGTGGCGGTTGACGCCGCGGAAAACGATGCGTTTTCCGTTCAGGCACATGAGGCCGTCCTTCATCTCAAAGCGCCGGAAACCCACGCGCTCCCGGACGATTTCCAAAAGAGCCTCCTGCGGCTCATTTTCATCATCCCGCATTCCGTTTTCACTGACCAGGCGGAGGGTCAGATCATAGAGCAGGGGATCCTCTGCGCTCCAGAGCGCCGGCGACAAAAGAGTCTCCGAGACAGTCACAAGGGAAGTCCCCTTGTCCTGATCATATGCGTCCTCAGCCACTTCCACTGCGCCGTCCAGGATCTTTTCCCCTCCTTTTACAAGTGCATAGTAAAGGCACAGGCGTCCGGTCTTATCCCGGGTAGAACGGGACTCTCCCGGCAGCATGATCTGCGCTTCTATGGAAAGAGTGCCCGTCGTAAATGTGTCGTCCAAAGTCGGACGGATGCTCAGGTCATAGATATGGGCACGGGGGACCGTATACAGGTAAACGTCCCTGAAAATACCCGAGAAGCGGAAAAAGTCCTGGCTCTCAAGCCAGCTGGAGGCAGTCCATTTAAAGACACGCACAGCAAGTTTGTTGAGGCCCGGCCGGATGAAAGCTGTCAGGTCAAATTCCGAAGGGGTAAAGCTGTCCTCGCTGTAGCCGACATACTGTCCGTTGCACCACAGGGCAAAACCGCTCTCCACTCCCTGGAAGGAAATGATCAGGGGACTTCCCTGGTCCAGATAGTCCTGCATGGATGCAGGGATCGGGAAATATTTTACATAGGACGCCGTGGGATTATAGTGCTCCGGAATCTCGCCGGGAATGATATCCTCCCTGCCGTCCCAGGGATATTGATAATTGATATAGGCGGGAACATCATACCCTTCCATCTGAATATGGGCAGGGACACGGATGTCCGCCCATGTGCGGCAGTCATAAGAGAGGGCTTCAAAGCCTGCGGGCGCGTCCGCCGGCTTTTCCGAATAGGAAAACTTCCAGAGGCCGTTCAGGGAATAGCGCAATACCGATGAACCTGCGGTTCCGGCCGGCTCCCCGGCGCCCTTTTCCAGTTCCCTTTCATCCGCAAAAAACATATGGTCCGAGTGGGCGGGAAGACAGTTTACCTTGAAAACGGCCGGATCCGCCAGAATGGAGAGATCAAACCCGGACGCTTTTTCCCGTCCCGGCTCCGGCCCGGCATCAAGAGCTGTCCCGTCTGCTTTTGCGGATGATACTGTGCCGGAAGCGGAAACAGACGATGCGTCTTTTTTCCCTGCCGCCCGGGTTCCGGGATCCCTGCGCCGCTCCCTGTTCTCCGGATCAGGCTGGGCAGGATTGGCCATATATTTGGCGTATTTTTCCAGAAAAGGAGTCAGTCTGTCTGAAATTCCGTCATAGCAGATCTTCAGAAGATCATCGCCGGAAGTCTCTTTGTGCCTCTTGAGGCGGGTCCGGAACCTCTGTATGGTGCGCAGGCTCAGGGGCTGTCCGACCGCATTGGTGATATGAAGGGCGGTCCGCAGGCGGAGGTCAAACATGGCCGCCTCCACCAGATCTTCATCCGTCATTCCGCGGATCTTCTGCAGGAGCAGGGCTCCCGCCAGCACGTTGACCGGAACATTTCTTCTGGACTTTCTCTCGCTGTAGAGGGGGATGAAAATCTTCTCATCGATATAGGGAAAAATATCCGACGCAAAGGCTGCCGCCCAGGACTTTTCCAAAGCGTCTTTTTCCTTATCGGTCAGAAGTCCGAGCTCTGCTCCTAACCCCTGCTGCTCATAAGTATACGTAGATAATGCCATGTCTTTTACCTCTGTCAATTCACGACTTCCAAACGAACAGCCGCCATATCCGGCTGTGCCTTTTCCTGCGATCATCCGTCCTGCCGGATCATAAATGCTTCAGATACTCTCCGACCATGTCAAATTCATCTTCATAAATACAGTTGGGGAGGGTCCCCTCATGGATCTGTCTCCTGCAGGTCTCGTAATCCATCCACATGACGGATTCGACTTCGCTCTCCTGGAGACGCAGCCTGCTCTCATCGATATACTTCGTGATGACATAGACATTGCTGAGTTCATTGTCGCGGAACATCCTTCCGTGAAAGGGTGCCTGGAATGATCCGCGGTGTTTCCCGATGTAGTGCAGGTCCTCCGGAGAGGCTGTGACACCCAGTTCCTCCTTCAGTTCCCGCAGCGCGCCCTCAAGAGCAATATCCCCGCTCGAAAGGTGGCCTGCGGAGGAAATATCATAACAGCCGGGATTGGAATCCTTGACCGCGCTGCGTTTCTGCAGCAGCACCTCCCAGTGCTTTCCCTCTTCAGCGCCTGTCGTATTTTCCTCTTCAGTGCCTGCCTTCTTTTCATCTTCAGCAGAGGCGTCAGAAGATGATTTTTCCCCCTCTTCCGCGGTTGCTTGCTGCGCCCGCCTGACGATCCAGGTGTGCACAGTCTCATGGAGACTTCCGTCGCGGTGCGCGACACCCCTCTCCCGCACAATCCCCGTCCTGGTCCCGTCTTCATTGAGGATGTCGAAGAGCTCCATCGGCTCCCCGTTCAGGACTGCGGATACAAGTCCGCCGCTTCCGTTGTAGACAAGCTTGAGAGAAAAGAACGGGACATTCTCGTCGATCAGGCGGAAAAAGATCTTGTCCCCCTCCCAGATATTGAGCTTCCAGACCCGGGCTATATCCACCCATTCCAGCTGCCCCTCATCGCAGGCTATGGGCTCTCCCTCGAAGCCGTCTGCAGTGAACAGATGCATATATTCCGTGACGCCGTCCCCTGAGACAAAGGTGACGATCCCCCTGAACCTCCAGGAAGTAAGCCGGTAGCCGGTCTCCTCGCGGACCTCCCGCAGAAGACACTCCTCCGGACTCTCATCGGCCTCAAAATGGCCGCCGACACCGATCCACTTATCCTTGTTCACATCGTTCTTTTTGACTGTGCGATGCAGCATAAGGTATTTTCCGTCTTTTTCCATGTAGCATAGCGTACTCAGTGCCGCACTTTTTCTCATCTTCTTCTCTCCCGCCGATCGTGTTTTCACCGGCCTCTTTATCTTATAGAAAACTGCCTTCACCAAGGGAGTAAAAGTCGATTGCTCCGTGCGGCTTAGGCCGCACTCCCGCAATCGCCCCCATGTATTCGACACAATCGCTCCGCTTGCTTCGCTGCGCGTAGCTTTTTGTCTCATACATGGGGGTCCGATCAAATGTCTGCACGTCTGTGCGTGCGAGCACGCCCATCCGCGCAGCCGCTTGATCGAACTTTTACAGTAAATAAGCCGCCGGATGGTACCGACGGCATATGGTTTTTTGTATCTTCAATAGTATCCTGTCACCTTGAAACCATGTTCACCCTGCACGACAGGAATCTTCTCGCAGTCCATTTCGTCCACACGGATCCAGCGCCCTCTTCCGAGATTGTTGATCACAAAATCAATGACCGCGGAAGGCCCCTGGATCTCCACCTCGACGCTTCCGTCCGCCAGATTCTGGACCCAGCCGGTGAGGCCATGATTTCTCGCATCATACATCATATGATAGCGGAAACCGACACCCTGCACACGGCCGTAAAATCTGATATGCCGCCTCTCAACGGGTGTCTCCATCATGCGTCTCCTCTCTTCCTCCGTGAGCTCCGGAGGTCCCTCCCCAATTGGCGCATCATCTGCGTCCGCATCAGTCTGTCTGATACGATCGAGGACATCTGCCGGAAACAGGATCTGCAGAAGCTTCTGCAGCCATTCCCGGATCCTGCGGATCAATCTCTGAAAAAAACTGTTATTTTCCATTCCTGCATATTCCTGAACAGGGAGTTTTCCCGGGCATTTCCGGGCATTACCGTTTATTACCGGTTATTACCGGGCATTTCCGGGCATTTCCTGCCGTCAACTGCCGCGGACACGGCGCACGTGATTCTGCAGCACCCGGATATCAATGGGCTTGGTGATATGCGCATTCATCCCGGCCTCAAAAGTGCGGTTCAGGTCCTCTTCATTATTGTTGCCTGTCATGGCAAAAATCGGGATCGTCTTTGCGTCTTCGCGGTCCAGGGCCCGGATTGCTTCCGCTGCGGCATAACCGTCTATCACGGGCATCTGCAGATCCATGAGGATCACATCATAAAAGCCCGGCCTGGAATTGCTGAACATAGCCAGTGCCGCCCTGCCGTTTCCGGCGATCTCGCAGCGGGCGCCGGTCATCTCCAGGAGTTCCTTGAGCATGGCGGCATTGATGGTATTGTCTTCCGCGATCAGGAAACGCAGTCCGTCCATGGACTGTTCACCATCCTCATAGTCGCCGATACCGTTTCCGGATACTTCGCAGACCTGATCGACCAGCCTGTGCAGTCCCGAGACATAAAAAGGTTTCTGAAGAGTCTGTCCTATCCCTGCACCGCGCCGTTCCTCGTCATACATATGACGGCTGGTCATCAGGAAAATATGGGGCATCCGGATCCAGGACATTCTGCGCACGCTGTTCACGACCTCATGCCAGTCCATATCCTGAAGATCCTCATCCAGAAGGAGCAGATCAAACTCGTTCTCAGCGACAGCCGCCTGCTCGATCAATTTAATCGTTCCATATCCGCTGGAAGTGCTGGTCGCAGTAACACCCGCGCTCTCCATCAGATTCCGGATCCTCGCGGCCTCCTGCAGGTTATTGTTGACGACCAGTATGTTCTGGATCCCGTGCTGTTTCCAGAAGTCTGAGCCGCCGCTGTTGACCATCTTGAGCTGCAGACGGATCCATATGATCGTCCCCTCCCCCGGCAGACTCTGGGCCGATATGCTTCCGCCCATCATCTCAATCAGTCTGCGCACAAGCCAGATGCCTGTTCCGCGTCCGGGCCTGCCATCCGCATTTTCCGGAATCTCGTCCCGGAAATATTTCTGCAGCTGATCTTTTTCCATTCCGATGCCGGTATCCCGCACCTCGAAGATCAGGGCGACATTTTCATTATTTTCATCCGGGACGCCTGTGACGGTGAGTTCCACCCGTCCGCCCGGAGGTGTATATTTGACTGCGTTGGAAAGAATGCCGCGCAGGATCTCTGTGATCCTGTCCCTGTCTCCCAGGACAATGTCGTGCTCGATCCCCACAGCAGAAAAAACGAATTTCTGGTCCCGTGCTTTCGCGAGACTTTTAATAATGGAAGAGACCTCCTCCAGAACCAGGCCGAGACCGAATTCCTCAGATGCCAGTTCGGCCTCCAATGTCTCTATACGGCTCATATCCAGGATCTGGTCGACAGTAGTCAGAATCTCCTGGCAGGCCAGTCCGATCCGGTGGGAATATTCCATGACTTTGGACGGATTGTTGGCATTCTTCATCAGCAGCATGACAAATCCGGAGATCGAGTTGATCGGCACCCGGAAGTCGTGTGACATGCTGGCAAGGAAATAGCCCGCAGCCCGGTTGGCATCCTGCGTCTGCCGGATCATGATCTCTTCGAGATCTGTTTTCGACGCGTTGGATTTGCACAGCAAAACCACAGCGACCCGGTCAGAGCGTCCGTAAGGAAGATGGATCACGTAGATCAGATACTGGCGGCGCGCCCCGTTCTTCCGGTGGATAAAAAACTCTTCCAGCCCGTTGTGCTGTTCGATGTCGTCAAAGACATGACTGATATTGCGCACATCCTCCATGGCCTCACTGCGGCTGACTCCGAGTGCGGTATCGATATTGGAAGTGATGAACTCCGCCTTAAAGGTGGTAACAGACATTACAAGGATCAGATTCAGTGTCCCGCTGACGATCGAGTCGAAGACCTGATCATGGCTGAGGATATCATTATCTCTGATCCGAAGCTCCTGCTTCAGACGCATGTTCTCCTCTGCCAGGGCACAGATGTCCTCAAACGTCATCTGCTCGATGCCGCCGTCCTGTAATACAGACACCTCTTCATCGATGTCAATGCTGCCCGCCCCTGTATTGGCGGTATTGTTCTTATCTCTTTCCACAGTCACTCCCTTCTCTCTTCCCGTCATGCAAATAGCATATCGTATGACAAATCCTGTCTTCAGAACTTGTAGAAGGCCTCCCGGGATGACCGTCTGATGCGGCCTTCCCCAAGCCATTCGCTGCAGTCTTATTATAGTACCTGCGCGCCTGTGTTTCAATCCGCAAAGCAGGTGCGGTCAGCTGTTATACAGATTACCGGTTACAGTATAAATCCACCTGAAACTTACTCACCCTCGTCGGGGTGCATACAGTGACGGATCCCCTTTTCAAGGAAAGTTCCGGAAAACTTCTCCCGCACAAGAGCTGCATACCGCTTTTCAGGATGTTTCAGCTTTTGATATTCGAAATGAAGGATCTCATCCACCCAGTCGGGAAGGTCCGGAAGAAGGGGACGGTAAAAGCGCCGGATCCTCTCCATTACGTACAGAGCCGCATCCTGCGCAGTATCTGCTGCCTGCTCTTTGAGCTCCGGCATGACAATGCGCACAGTGCGCAGATCATAGTGAGCAGCATTTTTGAAATTCTGCACAGCCAGAACCTGGTCCGCGACCGACATGTTTCTCCTGGGGAGCGAAGCCAGCCAGACCAGGAAAAGCTGAGTAAACTGCACATCCCGCACATCCAGTCCGGCCCCGGCCAGAGGATTGAGATCGAACATGCGCAGCTCAATGTGATCCACACCTGTTTCTTTGAGGGAATTGAGGTTGTTCTCTCCCTTGGATTTTAGGCGGACCGGGTAGTAGAGTTCTGAGACAGCGGACAACAGACCGGACTCCACATATTTTCTGATCCCGTCCGAATACCTCTGGATATTGGCGTAATCGAATACCGGCGCGAAAGCGTTCCAGTAGCCCAGCTCGCTGCAGCGGACACTGGCCATTCCCGAAAAGACATCCCGTCCAGTGATCCTGCCTGCCTTGTCTGCGTGCTCAAAATAACTTGCATCCAGCACCGGACTGGCCGCCGTCAGGATGACAAGGAGCCAGCCATAGGCGGCCGCCTTTTCCGCCAGTTCCAGATAAAAACTGTCACGGAAGGACCTGGACCGGCCGGTGCCCCTGAGAGAAAACTCTTCCCTGAGAAGCTCCTCGGAAAAGGAATAGTTCACATGGATGCCGGAAAAAGTCATCTTATAGCGTCCATACTGCCTTGCCAGATATTCCCGGTAAACGGTCTTCGATGCCAGCGGACCTGTAAACTGCGCAATGGGAATATCCTCCTCCCCCGCCAGAAAGGGCGGATTGGAGAAGGGCCAGATATACTCCGGGCGCGGAAGTGCACCGATCGTCTTCCGGACCTGTCGGCTGTAGGCCTCCAGCGCAAGGACAGCCCCCTCGGCCGAGGGCTCGGCACAGGTGTTGATCTCTACCTGGTTTTCAGAGAAATCACGGGTAATATGGCTGTCATTCGGAAAAGGGTGCGGGGTATGTGCCATTGAGGCGTCTTCATATACACGCAGGCCTTCCTTTTCCAGTCCGAATTTTCCCTGCAGGAGACATTTTCGAACTTCAGGAGATTCAAGATGAAGCATTGAGATCCTCCTCTTTTACTTACAATGATTGCCTGCGGCCGGATCTTTATTTCTCCATCAGCCAGAAAGCCGCACTGTAGGGAGGCAGATGGCTTCCGCCTCCGAAATCATGCTTTTTCCCGGTGATAAGATCTACAGCCAATCCGCAGCCGGCATTAAAATGCGCGACATATTCCTCGCCATCGGCGTTGATTGCGACAAGCACACGCTCCTGATCGGTCTTGCGTTCAAAGATACACTGCTTGTTGGTCAAAAGCACGCTTCGGAAGTCTCCATTGCAGAGAGCCTGGGACTTTTTCTTTGCCGCGGCAAGATGACTTATCCAGTCACTGAGCCTGTTCCACTCCGGCTCATCAAAACAGGGACGCAGCGAGGGATCGCCGTTTTTCTTGTCTCCCTCCGCCCCCCATTCGCTTCCATAATAGATGCAGGGAATTCCAGGCATGCCGAAGCACATGGCATAGACCAGGGGAAGGTGCTCTTTTTTCTCCAGAATCGTCGCGATCCTGCTCACATCGTGGTTGTCGACGAAGGACAGCAGGTGATATCCGTGGTACAAAGTCCAGGGATCGGAACCGAACTGCCGGATCAGGGAGTGGACGATCTCGAACATATTCATGCTGTTGAAGGCAGAATGGATGCCCTTGTAACACTCATAATTGGTCGCGGAGTGGAGCTTTCCGTCTCCCATGATGACCTTATAATCCCCTCCCAGGATCTCGCCGACCAGGAAGAAATCCTCCTTGAGGGAATCCGTAAAAGCGCGCAGCCTGTGGATAAAATCCCTGTCCAGGCAGTAAGCCACGTCCAGTCTGAGACCGTCAATCTCAAAGTACTCCACCCAGTAGCGGATGGCATCAAAAATATGTCCGATCACTTCCTCGTTGCAGAGATTGAGTTTGACGAGATCGTAATTTCCTTCCCATCCCTCGTACCAGAGGCCGTCGTTGTAGTTGGAATTCCCGTAAAAATTGATGTGGAACCAGTCCCTGTAAGGGGAGTTTTCCCTGTTTTTGACCACGTCCCGGAACTGCGCGAAACCGCGGCCCACATGGTTGAAGACACCGTCCAGAACGACGCGGATCCCGTTCTCGTGAAGTTCCCTGCAGACCTCCCGGAAATCCTCGTTGGTCCCCAGGCGGACGTCGATCTTTTTATAGTCTCTTGTATTATAACCATGCGTGTCAGACTCAAACAGAGGGCAGAAATAGACTGCGTCGATCCCCAGTTTCTTCATATGAGGAATCCACTCCGTCACTTTTCGGATCCTGTGCTGTGCCATTTCCTCTTCCGGATCCTTGTCATTGGCAAAAGGAGCTCCGCAGAATCCCAAAGTATAAATCTGATAAAACACGCTGTTGAATGCCCACATATAGTCTATCCTCCTGTAGTATATCCTCCTGAAAGTATTTCTGCAGTTATTGTACAATCGACAGGACTTTTTGTATCTATGTAAATGCCATTTTTATAACGGCCTTCAATAAAAGTTGACAAAAATGTTCGTTATCCAAATCAGTCAATTTTTTTGGCACTTTCAAAGTGCTTGCTATTTCGTCCACATAAAATTGACTTTTCCACATGTTTTTTCTGCTTTTCACCCAGATATCCCCAGAATCCACAGAGTTATCCACAATGACTTAGATGTCTGATTTTTTTGATTTTGCGGGTTTTCGGGCTTAATTCACCTAATTTACAGAGTATTCTGCCTTTTCAAAGTTAACAAAAATATATTCCTATGAGGGAGACGTTTTTTCCCAGAAATGACGGATGATCTCTGCTGCCATGTCGCTTCCAGCCGACTCCGGCTGCCCCCATTCCAGAGGAAAAAGTTCCCGGTTTGCCCCTTCAGAAAACCTCCCATCCATCAGAACAACAATTCCTGTATCATCTGCCGTCCGTATGACACGTCCGGCCGCTTGCAGCACTTTGTTCATGCCGGGAAAACGATAGGCAAAGTCATAACCGTTTCTGCCCCATGACGAAAAATACTCGCGCAGCAGCTCCCGCTGAGGCTCCACCGGCGGAATCCCCGTCCCCACGACCAGGCTTCCAATAAGCCGGTCGCTCCTGAGATCTATGCCCTCTCCGAACATGCCGCCCAGCACACAGAAACCGATCAGATGACGGTCGCTTCGCACGTCTTCAAACGCCTGCAGAAATGCTGCCCGCTCCACATCCCCCATCTCTCTCTTCTGGGCAAGAACACATACCCGGGAGGATGTGTCAAGGCCGACAGGTCTGTCGGCAATATCCGACTGTTCCGGCAGCTCCGACGGCTCCCGCAGAGACAGTCCCTCCGGATGGCATTCTCTGCGGAAGGCATCCAGGACATTTTCCAGAAAGGCATAGGACGGAAAATATGCCATATAGTTGCCGGGGCGGCAGGCCACGATCCGCCCGATGCTGCGGGCGATCCGCGTGTAGGTCTCTTCGTTCCGGTCCCTGTAGCGGCTGGTCACATCACGCACGATGACGACCTTGCGCCGTTCAGGAGAAAAGGAGGATCTGGCATACATCTCGAAATCCTCCGGCTTTCCTCCCAAAAGACTCTTGTAGTACTGGATGGGCAGAAATGTCGCCGAGAAAAAGACCGCCGACGTCAGGCCTTCCATACATTCCCGCAGATGTCCGGACGGATCAGCGCAATACAGATGCACTGTAAATCCTCCATGAGAGCTTAAGGAGCGGGAACTCCCGGAACCTCCTCCGGCGGAAGGACCTTTTCCCGGCTGACTTCCGCCCCCTTTTTCCGCGTAGACGATATAATGAGCATCGAGTTCGCGGAGCATCTGGCTAAAATGCGACAGGCCGAAGTAGAATTCCAGAAGTTCCGGGATCCCGGCGGGCCCGGAGTCTGTTTTTGCAGTCCCGTCCGCCTTCGGATCATCATCTCTGTGGTCACCGGAATCACCTGCATCCGAGGCAGAATGCGAGACGGAGTCTAAGGCAGCGTCCAAGGCAGAATCCGGGGCAGCAGCAGAATCCCGCGCCTCCCCATACAGAGCGGCGCTCCTGTTTTCCTGCTCCAGGATCCACTGGATCTGATCCCTCACTTCCTCCACCGCATAATAGAGCTGTGAACGCCTGACCGGCATTGCATCAGGTACTTCAGGCGCCGCATCATTGGCAGCGGCAGCATCGGCAGGGCTTTCGGCCTCTGTTTCCTCAGCTGTCCAATCGTTGAAAACAGTGATCCTCCTGTCGTCCTGTGCGGTATCCTTTTCCAGCCGGCGCAGAATCTGCACAAGGTTTTTCATCTTTTTCCAGAGCCGCGGCCAGACGGTCTTTACTGATTTGCGGAACCGCCTCACCTGGCTGTAAGAGAGCTGCGCGCTGTACATATCCCGTCCGCGCTCCAGAAGATTATGCGCTTCATCGATCAGCAGGATCGAATTGTTTTTGCCGTCAAAAAAGCGAGTCAGCCTGGCCTGGGGGTGAAAAGCATAATTATAATCGCAGATGATCACATCCGCGAATTCGGCCGCATCCAGAGAGAGTGAATACGGACATACATTGTGCCTGCGGGCGCACTCCGCGACTGCCTGCGCAGTCATCGGCGCGCCTTCGGCCGCCCCCTGCAGAAGCTCCCAAAGAGCAGCGTTGACCCTGTCAAAGTGACCGTCAGCCCGTCCACATACCTCCGGCCGGCAGTCGACCTGGGTGCAGGGGCAGGCACGTTCCTTCGAGACCAGAGAAAGGCTGCGGATACTGAGTCCCTTATTATGGAGGAGAGAAAGTGCCTCCTGTGCCACTGAGCCTGTGACGCCTTTTGCAGTCAGGTAAAAGATCCTCTCCGCCTTTTTTGCGCCGACCGCCTTGAGGGCCGGAAACAGGACCGCCATCGTTTTCCCGGTGCCTGTGGGCGCCTGCAGGAAAAGCTTTTTGCCATGCACGATGGTTCTGTAGACCCCTGCGGCAAGGTCATACTGCCCTTCCCGATAGGGAAAAGGAAAGACCATCTGCCGGATGGTGCTGCTTCTCGCCTCGCCAAAGGACAGGCGCATGCCGACCCATGGCTCATATGCTCCGATCAGTTCCTCAAACCACTCTTCCAGAACCTCAAAGGACAGCGCTTCATAAAAATACCTCACATCACCCGTCGCCTGACTGCAGTAGGTCATGCGGATCCGGATCCTGTCAAGGCCTTCCCGGCAGGCATACATATAGGCATAGCAGCGGGCCTGGGCCAGATGGACATCCACAGGCCCTTCCATACTCCCGAGTCCACGGAACACTGTCTTGATCTCATCGATCGTCCAAAGAGGGGCAGAAGACTTATCGATCCCCAGATCCGCGTCTTTCGCGTCTTTCGCTCCTTTCGCACCTTTCGCACTTTTCGCACTTTTCGCACTTTTCATGCAAAAAATACCGTCCGCACGTCCCTCCAGCCGCAGGACAGCCTGCCCCACGGGCACATCCATGCGGAGAGGGACCTCCGCCTGATAGCCTTCACCCTCTTTTTTCTGAAGTCTGCGGTGGATCCTCGCACCCTCCAGCATGGCCGCCTCGGAAGAAGGACCCGCCTGCGTATCCAGAGACCCCCTGCGCAGGAGAAACTCTACGAGCGCACGTACCGATATCCGAATGATGTTTTCTTCCTTCTCCATTGAACAGATGCCTCTCCCCGAAAATCCCGGTCAATTCTGAAACAATTTACGCCGGAGTTATATCCCTTGCAGCCGGCACGCCCATCGGAGGTCCGGTCCATTTGAGTCACAAATCTCCGGATCATTTTACTACCGCATACTGAGGCATGACAGCATGACACAATTACAGTTCTGCCAGACGACAGGATAAACGTAACTGGTCACAACCTGACCAGGTTGTGACCGGGCAGCGTTGCGAATGTCCGTTCCAAATCCCCATCGGGGATGGGCATTCGCTGTTTAACTCGTGTTTTCACGCAAAGAACGCGAGAAAACACCCGAGTCTGGTGCAGGTGTGACTTGTGACGGATAATCTATTATAACACACCCGGAAGCGATTTCACTTGGAACCCATTTCTTTGTATCCTTGTATACAAAGTATTGCATTTTTTGAAAGAATGGTGTTAACTATATACATTATTGTTTGCGCCCCCTCGAGGACGCGGCAGTAACCTGAGAAAATACCTCTGGCGTGGCGCAAGTATCACTTGCAGCCACAGTGTACATATATGAGGCGTATGAGGAGGAAAATCATGAAAAACACAATGATTCCCGAAGATTACCATTCCGCGCTGAATCTGCATGATACGCAGGTCGGCATCAAGACTGTCAAGGACTTTTTCCAGGGCATGCTTGCCGAGAGACTCAATCTCCTGCGTGTTTCCGCACCGCTCTTTGTCGATCCCTCTTCCGGACTGAACGACAACCTGAACGGTGTCGAGCGTCCCGTCAATTTCGATATCCTGGAACAGAACGGCCGCATGGGCGAAGTTGTACAGTCCCTGGCAAAGTGGAAACGCTACGCCCTGAAAAAATACGGATTCCAGGTGGGCGAAGGTCTCTATACCGATATGAGCGCCATCCGCCGCGATGAGATCACTGACAATATCCACTCCATCTATGTAGACCAGTGGGACTGGGAAAAGATCATCCGCAAAGAGGACAGAAACCTCGAGACCCTCAAGGCGGTCGTCCGCGATGTCTACAGGGCACTCCGCATGACGGAGCGCTATATGTCCATCCGCTACGACTATATTGAAGAGACCCTTCCCAGAGAGATCTATTTCATCACCACCTCTGAGCTGGAAGCCCGCTTCCCGGACAAGACTCCCAAGGAGCGCGAGTACATCATCAGCCGCGCCAAGGGCGCCGTTTGCATCATGCAGATCGGCGACAAGCTCCGCAGCGGCGCTCCCCATGACGGACGCGCCCCGGACTATGACGACTGGCAGCTGAACGCGGATATCCTGGTCTACTATCCTGTCCTGGATATCGCCCTCGAGCTCTCTTCCATGGGCATCCGCGTAGACGCAAAATCCCTCGCGGAACAGCTCAAAAAAGCCGGCTGTGAAGAGCGCGCAGAACTTCCTTTCCAGAAGGCTATCCTGAACGATGAACTTCCCTACACCATCGGCGGCGGTATCGGACAGTCCCGCATCTGCATGTTCTTCCTCCGCAAGGCCCACATCGGCGAAGTCCAGTCTTCGCTCTGGCCCGAAGAGACCGAGAAAGCACTTCAGGAAGCCGGGATCCGTCTCCTGTAAAGGACTTTTGTAAAGGCCTCTTAGGCTGCGGTACCGACTATGAACGGTGCCGCAGCCTGTTTTTTATCAACCGTTGAAAAAGCAAAGCGACATAGATGTCTTAAAAGGGAAAGGTCACTACTGCGGATGAGGCAGCAAAGCGACCAGGGGACTCAAAGAGCAAAAGGTCACGCATACCTCGCAAGAGCAAAGCGACATAGATGTCTTAAAAGGGAAAGGTCACTACTGCGGACGGGAGACAGAAGCGACCAAGGGACTCAAAAAGCAAAAGGTCACGCATGTTTTGAAAAAGCAAAGCGACATAGATGTCCCGAAAGGGAAAGGTCACTACTGCGGACGGGAGACAGAAGCGACCGGGCGGCTGGAAAAGCAAAAGGTCACGCATGCCTCGAATAAGCAAAGCGACCCGACGACCAGAAAAACAAAAAATCACCCTTGCTTAAAATTAGAAAAAGTAAAAATTCAAACAAATGCCTTAAAATTGTATCGATGTATACAATTATTCCAGAATTCAAATATCCATATATTCATTTTTTGGGGATTTTTTACAATTTTCTCTTGTCGTATGGCTTTTCAGGCAGTATAATGCAACGTATAGTTGTTTTTTTGAAGAAATACGAACCTGTTTGCGATTCCAATTCCGCAGCAGATCGGTTTCTGAAAAATTTTTTGACCTGTCGATTGTATACAATAATGCATTATGTTGCTATTTCGGACACTTTGTATACATTCCGGACCAATCAGAACTATGATCCTGTTTGCAGCACACGGCACATTCTCTGACCGTTACTGTACCGGAGCCTTTCGGCAGACCACATTAAGGAGGTATTTTTATGTCTTATGTTGATGAAGTTCTGGAGAAGGTAATTGCGCAGAATCCCGCTCAGCCCGAGTTCCACCAGGCAGTCAAGGAAGTCCTTGAGTCTCTCCGCGTTGTCATCGAAGCAAACGAAGAGAAGTTCCGCAAGGAAGCTCTGCTTGAGCGTCTGACCACCCCTGAGAGAGCCATCCTCTTCCGCGTTCCGTGGGTCGATGACAAGGGTCAGGTCCAGGTCAACAATGGTTTCCGTGTACAGTTCAACAGCGCGATCGGACCTTACAAGGGCGGTCTTCGTTTCCATCCTTCCGTAAACCTTGGCATCATCAAATTCCTCGGCTTCGAGCAGGTCTTCAAGAACTCCCTGACCGGCCTTCCCATCGGCGGCGGCAAGGGCGGCTCCGATTTCGATCCCAAGGGCAAATCCGACCGCGAAGTCATGGCATTCTGCCAGAGCTTCATGACAGAGCTTTACAGACATATCGGCGCAGACACTGACGTACCCGCCGGTGATATCGGCGTAGGCGGCCGCGAGATCGGCTTCCTGTACGGCCAGTACAAGAGAATCACTGCCCTCTATGAAGGCGTTCTGACCGGCAAGGGCCTCACCTACGGCGGCTCCCTGGCAAGAACCCAGGCTACCGGCTACGGCCTCGTATACCTGACCCAGGAGCTCCTCAAGGATCACGGCACCAGCCTCGAAGGCAAGACCGTCTCCGTCTCCGGTGCAGGCAATGTTGCAACCTACGCGATCGAGAAGGCTCAGCAGCTGGGCGCCAAGGTCGTCACCTGCTCTGATTCCACAGGCTGGATCTATGATCCCGACGGAATCGATGTCGCTCTGCTCAAGGAAGTCAAGGAAGTCAAGCGCGCACGCCTGACCGAGTACAAGGCTGCAAGACCCACTGCCGAATATCACGAAGGCAAGGGCGTATGGACCATCAAGGTCGATGTTGCACTTCCCTGCGCAACCCAGAACGAGCTGCACCTTGAAGATGCGAAGACACTTGTTGCCAACGGCGTTCAGGCAGTCTGCGAAGGCGCCAACATGCCCACCACTCTGGAAGCAACCCAGTACCTGCAGGAGAACGGCGTCCTCTTCGTTCCCGGCAAGGCATCCAACGCCGGCGGCGTAGCTACCTCCGCACTGGAAATGAGCCAGAACTCTGAGCGTCTCTCCTGGACATTCGAGGAAGTCGACCAGAAGCTCCAGGGCATCATGGTCAACATCTATCACAACATCGATGCTGCTTCCAAGAAGTACGGCATGGAAGGCAACTACGTGGCAGGCGCCAACATCGCCGGCTTCGAGAAGGTCCTCAACGCTATGGAAGCACAGGGTATTGTCTAATATCCAATATTGCATAATAATTACATAAGATCGTCATATGATTGACGCGGCGGACTCTTCTGAAAAGATCCGCACAAGGCCTTCTTTTGAATCAACACATAAAAATGCGCAGGCATCCGGTTTTCCGGTACCTGCGCTTTTTTTGATAATTCATTCGCCGTATACGTCCAACTAAAAATACAGCCTTTGGCCGGACGGAATGAGCCATGCCGACAGGCTCGCAATCTTACGATCGCTCGCTGTCGCGGCATTCGCCGTATACGTCCAACTAAAAATACAGGCGCTTTCGAGCGAGCTCGATGCGCCTGTATTTTTAGTTGGACGTGCATGGCTCATTGCTAACGCGCATGTTCTGTCCGGTCAGGCTCTCGGGGCAGGCGCGGATTTCAGCCGGTCTTCCGCTCACTACAATGCGGCCGCCCTCTGCGCCTCCTCCGGGACCCATATCGACAATGTAGTCCGCGCTGCGGATCACATCGAGATCATGCTCGATAACGATCACTGTGGCGCCGTGGTCGAGCAGGCTCCGGAAGACCTCCAGGAGAACACGGACGTCTTTGGGATGAAGGCCGATCGTGGGTTCATCAAAGACGAAGACGGAATCCTCCTGCCCTCTGCCCATTTCGCTGGCCAGCTTGAGGCGCTGTGCCTCGCCGCCGGACAGGCCGGGTGTCTCCTCTCCCAGGGTCAGGTAACCCAGACCCAGATCATGCAGGACCTGCAGGCGTCTGCGGGTTGTCGCCAGATCTGAACATGCTTGCATAGCCTCGTCGACGCTCATGGACATCAGATCCGGCAGGCTGTAGGAAGTCCCGTTCTTTGCCCTGCGCAGTATGTCATGCGCCTCCCTGCGGTAACGCCTGCCGCGGCAGTCCGGGCAGGGGATATCGACATCCGGCAGAAACTGCACATCCAGAGAGATCTGACCGGTCCCGTCGCAGGTCGGACAGCGCAGTTTCCCCGTATTATAGGAAAAATCTCCCGCCTTGTATCCCCGCGTCTTCGCATCCGGCGTACGGGCGTAGATCTTGCGCAGTTCATCGTGGACATTTGCATAGGTGGCAACTGTGGAGCGCACATTGATGCCGATGGGTGTCGCGTCGATCAGCTTCACCTGATGGATGCCCGGAGCCTCGATGGATTTCACATGGACGGGAAGTTTTTTCCCATTCACTGAAGCGGAAAGGGCAGGGATCAGGCTCTCCAGGACCATGGTCGTCTTGCCGGAGCCGGAGACGCCGGTGACCACCGTCAGCCTGCCCATGGGAATCCTGACATCCAGCGGATGCACCGTGTGGATCGGGCCGGTCTGCATGCGAATGGTCCCCTTTGAAAAAAGGTTTTCTTCTGTATTTTTACAGGGTACTGTCAAATCTCCCGAGAGATAGGGGCCGATCACGGATTCCGGATCCTGTTCGATCTCCTCAATGGTGCCCTCTGCGATCACTGTGCCGCCCGCAGTGCCGGCTCCGGGGCCCATTTCGATCATCCAGTCCGCATGGGACAGTACCTGTGTATCGTGATCCACGACTACCACTGTATTGCCGTCCGCCGCAAGGTCATCCATGACACCGGTCAGGCCCTTCAGGTTGTAGGGATGCAGGCCTATGGAGGGCTCATCCAGTACATAGAGGACGCCTGTGGTCCGGTTGCGGACTGCTCTGGCCAGCTGCACCCGCTGGCGCTCTCCGGTGGACAGTGTCGATGCTGCTCGGTCCAGGGAAAGATAACCCAGCCCAAGGTCCATCAGCCGCACAGAGGTGTCCAAAAAGGATTCCACGATATTTTGAGCCATGGGACGCATGGGTTCGGGCAGGGATCCGGGCACTCCTTTGACCCAGGGAATGAGATCCGAGAGGGTCATGGCAGTCGCCTGGTCGAGGCCGATCCCCCGCAGACGGGGCGCCCTGGATGCCTCGGAAAGCCGTGTCCCCTGGCAATCCGGGCAGACTCCCTCCTTGAGGAAGCGTTCGATCCGCTTCATGCCCTTCTCGTCCTTGACCTTGGACAGGGCATTTTCCACGGTATAGACCGCATTGAAATAGGTAAAATCCATTTCAGCAGTCTGCTTTGTCTGCGGATTCATATAAAAGATATGCTTCTTCT
Source organism: uncultured Lachnospiraceae bacterium (assembly GCA_902780385.1). Taxonomy (GTDB): domain Bacteria; phylum Bacillota; class Clostridia; order Lachnospirales; family Lachnospiraceae; genus CAG-791. The sequence continues at coordinate 46,816 of CACZFF010000036.1, read as the reverse complement.
CGGCGGGGCCGTGATAGACCATCTCCTTTTCTTCCGCAGTGAGGTCTTTGAAGGGCACATCCGTCCGCACGCCCATCTCGCGGCACACATCCTTCATCAGGGACCACATGAGGGTCCCCCAGACCACGACCGCGCCCTCGTCGATGGTCAGCTCCTCATTGGGCACAAGGGTTGACTCGTCGACTGTGCGGGTGATTCCGGTACCGCCGCAGGTGGGACATGCCCCGCTGCTGTTGAAGGCCAGTTCCTCTGCTCCCGGCCCGTAAAAGCCCGCACCGCAGACCGGACAGATGGTCTCCCGCATGGCCGCCACATCCATGGAAGGCTCTACATAGTGGCCGTTGGGGCAGCGGTGGCTGGCAAGACGCGAGAACATGAGGCGCAGGCTGTTGAGCAGCTCTGTCATGGTCCCGAAGGTAGAGCGGATCCCGGGGACACCGGGGCGCTGGTGAAGCGCCAGCGAGGCAGGAACATAGCGGACATCGTCCACATGCGCCCGTGCGGCCTGTGTCATCCTGCGGCGGGTATAAGTTGAAAGAGATTCCAGATAGCGTCTGGATCCCTCCGCATAAAGAACCCCCAGAGCAAGGGAGGATTTACCCGATCCCGAGACGCCCGCGATCGCCGTGATTGTGTTCAGCGGAATATCCACATCTATATTTTTCAGGTTATGTACACGTGCCCCCCGCACCTCCATATTTCGCGGGAGCATTTTTTTGTCTTTCGCCATGATGCCCCTTTCGTTATAAGTCTTACCTGAATCAGCAGACTATGCGCCGATAATCTGCCGGATCGCCTTGCCTACACCGTTGTGGTCATTGTCATCTGTCAGCAGGTCGCACATCTCTTTGATCTTATCTTCCGCGTTTCCCATGGCGACGGAGAGCCCCGCCGCCTTCAGGACCGCACTGTCGTTGTCGGAATCGCCGATACCCGCGGTCTCCTCCATGGGAATTCCCAGATGCTCCGCAAGCTTTTCCAGTCCAAGCGCCTTGGAGACGCCGGGGGCGGTCATTTCCAGAGAAGTCTCCTCCGCGCGGGCAAAGCTCAGGGGCAGGTGTTTCAGCTTTTGAAAGGCCATGTCCCGATCCTCTGCCGAGCGGAAATAAATATTCACCTTGGCGATCGAATCGTGGCGCAGAGCCTCCTCCTGCATGCTCTCTACAGCGGTTGCGACACGGCGATACAGCTCTTTATAGATTCCCATCCGGTAATCTTCCATATGTTCGATCTGTTCCCTGCATGTGATCGATTTTCCGTCTCCCAGAAAATGGATCATGCCGGTCTTTTCCCCCACCAGGCGGATGATCTCCAGCACGGTCTCCTGCGGAACGGCAAGCCGGAAGATATTCTTTTTCTCCTGAAAATCATAGACGACCGAGCCGCTGGTGCAGATTCCGTAGCGGATCTGCGGAAGATCGCCTGTGTATGGTTCCAGTTCAACAATATCCCTTCCTGAACAGTAGACCATCCGGACCCCCTGCTCCGCGGCAAAGGCGATATCCGAGATCGTGTCCGGATGAATACTCTTGTCGGACATCAGAAGTGTCCCGTCCATATCCAGAGCGATCAGACTGATTTTTTCCCTCTTCATACCTTTGGCTATGACCTCCTGTTCACAAACATATATGATGAAAAAACGTGTGCTGCCGCGCTTACCCGCTCCTGGCCCGCTGTTTTCATCTGCACTTTTATTGTATCACAGGCAGGCTGCATGATGCGCAGTTTTATCCATACGCAGTATCCGGCCGCAGTATTCAGCCAGTATTCGGCTATAGTACATGACCGTAGTATGCGGCTCCGCTCCATGGAGAGAATCCTTGGACAAAAGATGTTTTTTTACCATGGATTATAGTGCTTTTTTACCGAATTCGTTTACAACTTGCTTTTTATAAGGTAAAATTATCATCAGGGATTTTTTACGCACAAGCCAGTTGCATCAAATAAAGTTTTATACAACTCATCATGACCGATTTCAGTATTACGCTGAAATCAGGGTGTTTTTTCATACATAGTGATTATTAATAGTGATTATTAGTTGAAAAAACCCCGCCGCATGAGCAGTTGAGGCACTCTCAAAAGGTTTGTGCCCTTGCAGATGATCCGGGAAGGATGTGACCTATGCGTCAGTTTGAACTGATCGCGCCCTGTCATTTCGGCATGGAGAGCGTAGTCAAGAACGAGATCTATGAAATCGGATACGACGTAACAGAAGTGACCGATGGCAGAGTCACTTTTATCGGGGATGAAGAAGCCATCGCCCGCGCCAATATATGCCTGCGGACCGCCGAGCGGATCCTGCTCAAAGTGGGGTCTTTTCATGCGGAAAACTTTGAGGAGCTCTTCCAGGGGACCATGTCCCTGCCATGGGAGCAGTTCCTGCCCAGGGAATCCCGTTTCTGGATCAAAAAAGCCGCCAGCATCAAGAGCAAGGTATTCTCCCCCTCTGATATCCAGTCGGTCATGAAGAAGGCCATGGTCGAGCGCATGAAGCAGAAATATCCCATCGACTATTTCCCGGAGACCGGTTCCGACTATCCGGTGCGGGTATTCATCTACAAGGATGAGGTCACTGCGGCTATCGACACTTCCGGCGATTCTCTGCACAAGCGCGGATACCGCCGCATGAAAGTCAAGGCGCCGATCGCTGAAAATCTGGCTGCAGGTCTGCTCATGCTGACCCCCTGGCAGCCCGGCAGAGTCCTGGTGGATCCCTTCTGCGGCAGCGGCACCTTCCTGATCGAGGCAGCGCTCATGTCCGCCAATATCGCCCCCGGCCTCTACCGGCATTTCATCGCCGAAGACTGGACAGAGATCATTCCTTCGAATGTCTGGGCAGATGCGCGTGAAGAGGCAAGGGATATGATCGACCTGTCAGTGGATACAGACCTGCAGGGATATGACATTGACCCTGAAGCGATCGCGGCTGCGAGGGAAAATGCCCGGCTTGCGGGTGTGGAGAAGCTGATCCACTTCCAGACACGCCCGATTTCCGCACTCTCCCATCCAAAAAAATACGGCTTTATCGTCACAAACCCGCCCTACGGCGAGCGCCTGTCGCCCGGTTCGGAGGCCCTGACAGAGGCCGACCAGAATGACATCGCCCGTTCCCGGGTCAATACAAATGCCCTCAGGGAACTGTATGAGACATTGGGGGAGCGCTTCCGTGCCATGGACACCTGGTCCCTCTACCTGATCACATCCTACGAAGGATGTGAGGAAGCCATCGGCAAAAAGGCTGCCCGGAACAGGAAAATCTACAACGGAATGCTCAAGACATATTTCTACCAGTTTCCCGGCCCGCGCCCTCCCAGACGCAGGACCGGTTCCAGAGAAAGTGTCTGAGAGAAAGTATCTCAGAGAATGAATCTCAGAGAATAGATCCGGGAGAATAGATCCAGGAGAATGGATCCGAGAAAACGAATCCGGGAGAATGAATTTGTGAGAATGATAAAATGCTCCCTCCGCACAGGGGGGAGCATCTGTTGTGTAAATACAAATTGAAAGAAGAACAATAATGGAAAAGAACAAATACCAGATTATTTTTGCAACAGGAAACAAGGGAAAGATCCGTGAGATCAAGGAGATCGTGGCTGCCGGCCGCAATGCGGAAAATATTGAAGTCCTCTCCATGCGCGAAGCAGATGTCGTGGCAGACCCGGAAGAAAACGGCGCCGATTTTGAGGACAATGCCCTCATTAAAGCTCAGGCCGTATATGACCTTCTCCTCTCCCGCCCCGTTCCCGAAAACACGACCCGAATCGTCATGAGCGATGACTCCGGCCTTGTCATCGATGCCCTTGACGGGGCTCCGGGCGTCCATTCTGCCCGCTATATGGGCTACGACACCGATTACCGCCTGCGCATGGAGCACATTCTGGACCTGATGAAAGACGTGCCCGATGAAAAGCGCACAGCACGTTTCGTAGCAGCCGTCGCTGCAATTCTTCCTGATGGACAGTCCCGCGTCGTGCGCGGCGCCATGGAAGGCAGGATCGGCCACTCCATAGCCGGAGAAAACGGCTTCGGCTATGATCCCTTCTTCTATCTTCCTCAGTACGGAAAAACCAGCGCCGAGATCTCTCCGGAGGAAAAAAACAGCATCAGCCATAGAGGCCAGGCACTACGCAAAATGCTGGGCGAACTGGGTCTGATCTGAGCATATTGTATTCGAAAGCTGCAGGTTCCTGAAAATCTGCAGCTTTCGAATATATGCCGCAGGTATACCGGACCGGAAATAACAAACAGGAAGTACCGGCCAAAAGTGCGGAAGGGATTTATATACGTTATTACGTTAATATTATTTTATTATTTTGTCGTTGACATTGGGCAGATTATTAGATATAATTTCTCTTGCATGTGAGACAGAGGTCTCCACCGGGGTGTGGCTCAGTTTGGCTAGAGCGCCTGGTTTGGGACCAGGAGGTCGCAGGTTCGAATCCTGTCACCCCGATGAATCACACAACTTCATACTCAGTTTTTGTGCGGGTGTAGTTCAGTGGTAGAACACTAGCCTTCCAAGCTAGATATGTGGGTTCGATTCCCATCACCCGCTTTCGTAATTGTAAATCCGCAGGGGCGATTGCGAACGGCTTATGTGTCCGTAGCTCAGTTGGATAGAGCACCGGCCTTCTAAGCCGGGTGTCGGGGGTTCGAGTCCCCCCGGGCATACGCAGGAGATGATCATCTTCTCTCCTGATTTATATGGTGGGTATGGCGTAGTTGGTTAGCGCGCCAGATTGTGGTTCTGGAGACCGTGGGTTCGAGTCCCATTACCCACCCTTTTTTTATGTAAAGATGCAGCCTTTATGGGCGGTCAAACTGATGGGCTATCGCCAAGCGGTTAAGGCACAGCACTTTGACTGCTGTATCGTTGGTTCGATTCCAACTAGCCCAGTTTACGGGACATTAGCTCAGATGGTAGAGCACTTGACTTTTAATCAAGTTGTCGGGGGTTCGAGTCCCCCATGTCTCACTTTTTTCTTATTTTCTTTTTCCTTTTTTCTGCGGCGGCACAATAACATTGCGTCGTCGCATTTTGCGTGTTAGCAATGAGCCATGCGCAGACAAGACGGAAGACATCCGCTGAGAGCTCGCTCTCAAGCGGAGGGCTTACGGATTGGATGCATACGGCGAATGCCGCGACAGCGAGCGAACGTCTCGCGTTCGCGAGCCTGTCGGCATGGCGAATTGCGTAGTCTATGCGCCATGTCCGCTCCGTACCCGCTCTCAAGCGGAGGGCTTACGGATTGGATGCATACGGCGAATGCCGCGACAATTTAATACATCTCTTCTATGCAGCTATGGCGGAATTGGCAGACGCGGCAGATTTAGGTTCTGTTGGGCAACCCCCGTGCAGGTTCAAGTCCTGTTAGCTGCATTATTTTTTTGCTCATTTTCAGGCTTTTGCTTTTCTGCCTGCCCTGCGCAGAGCATGGAAGCGGCGCAGGACCTTTATAATACAGCTTCCGGCCAGGACCCCGCAGGAATCGATCAGGACATCCCGGAGCTGACCGGCGCGTCCGGGTACGAAAGTCTGATGGATCTCGTCACTGACCGCATACAGGACGCCGATCAAAAAGGGCAGGATAAAGCCTGCCCCGGCGGACAGAAAACCTGCTGCAGGCGGGCAGGCATGCAAATGTACCGTATCCTTTTGTCCCGGCAAAAGCCATGCTGCCGTCGTCAATGTCAGCAACATACCGAGAATAGCATACTCTGTAAAATGCGCGCTTTTTCTGACCGGGAAAGTGAGGGATTTCTCAATCTCCAGCTGCTTTTCCGGCGGCATATCTTCAAAGCCCTCCACAAAGGTCTCGCAGAGAAATCTGCAGATTGACCCGCTCTGGGCTCTGGATTCATCGTCGTCCGCTCCGGACATCATAAAGATCAGCAGCATCCACAGCAGGGTCAAGACAGTCAGCACTGCTCTGCACAGTATGCGTTTATTATTCATCCTCAAAATCCCTGAACATGACCGCGGTCATCTTTTTCTGATTGATCGTAATACGCACATCCAGCATCCTGATGAGATCGCGGATACTGAAAGGCCTGCCGGAGGGCACTGCTCCCGTGCCGGAAAATATTTCCGGTACTTTGTCCAGGAGAGTGATGTTGCCGTCGCAGGTGAGCTTCAGGCTCTTGTAGGCATAAGGAAGGCCGGGCATTTTCTTAGTATCCAGGGCTGCCTCCCACCTGGTGGATCCGATGCGCCAGCTGCCGGTCCAGTCCTGTGCGGTAAAGCTGCCGCCGAGCCATGTGACAAGGTTGGAAAAAGCCCCCCTCCGCGGGTAGTCTCCGTACGGATTTCCATCAAAGTCCTCGCAGGGATCCAGGCCTGTCATCCAGTAGGTTCCGGTCTCCCGGCAGTACACGAACTGATAGGTATAAGCCCGTTGATTCTTACCTGTAAGATCGTGTCCCCCCACATTGATCAGGGTCAGGACCGGGGCGGGATATTTTTCCACCTGCTCGTCGGTGACCGAATAGTGCTCCTTTCCGAAAGTCCTGGCAGCATCGACATAGTCATTTTCTATGCGGGTAAAAAGGCCCTGTGATGTGAGCCGGGACGGCGATGAGAGGTCTGTGAAAGGAATCGTGCAGATCTCATAGCCCGCGCGCACATCGGTGCTGCGCCAGTCGACAGGAACGGTCAGAGCGGCCGCCGCGTCCGGATCAGACCCTCTTTTGGCCGCCGCAGTGACGGCATCCGCACCGCCTGTGACGCCCCGGTTTGGCCGCATGTACAGATGGACACATGGCATCTTCGGACGCATCCGGCTCCAGGGTTCCTTGCCTTCCTCACAGGAGAAGGAAAGCATTTTGTCCATCTGCGCGATGAGGGATGCCGCGGATTCTATCTGACGGGGGTTCTCCAGATACAGATGAAATGAATACTGTGCCCCGAAAGCGCCGGCAGACTCTCCTGTCACTTCAACAGACAGTTCCGGACCATAATTGTCCCGGGTCTGCTTTGCCAGCTTCTCGATTTCTTCTATGTTATTCTCGATCCTGGTCCTGAAGTAATTGTCATAGAGGGCCTTGCGGCTGTAACCTGAAGAGATTCCGTCTTCCTCCAGCGGGACGGACATGGAAAAGACCGAAAAAGAGCCTTCCCCTTTATTTTCATAAAGATAGGTATTCATTCCGCCCTGCTCCCCGTCCGCTTTCTTTTTTCTGACAAGGGTCCATGAGTCGCCGTAAATACTGTGAACATAATCACTGACTTCCTCATCACTGTATTTCAGAGGAGAGTAAACAAAGTAGATCGCTGCCGCGCCTGCCAGTCCCACCAGAACACACAAAAGAAGCACGACCGGAAAAATCCACATTTTTCCCTGCCGTGCTCTCTTTTTCGCGGAATTATATCGTTTTTTTCTTCGGCGGTCCGACGACATCTTCCGTGTACATTCCTTTCTTCTGGAACTGTCAGAAAGCAGCATGTATCACAGTGCTATTCTATTATCTCTGTGTGTTTTTCGCTTCCTCCCTGACCGGCTCATAACGCCTGAGCATTCGCTCCTGCCGCTGCATAATGCCTGTATAATTTTTCAGTCCTGCCTGGAAAGGCCTGAAAATAGGTGCCTGCCTGTACTGCAGCTCAGACCAGTCCCATGATAAAGACAAAGATGATCAGGATCGGAAGGACCCATGTGATGTAAGGGCGCATCCAGTCCTGTATCTTCAGCCCTTCGCCCTCATCGGATTCCGACTTGAAGTTCTCCCAGCCCCATCCGGATTTGCGGGTGCAGAAAAGAACAAAAACAAGCGCGCCGAGAGGCAGCAGGAAGTTACTGACAATATAGTCCTCGAGATCGAGGAAGGTACTTCCCTCGCCCTTGGGCTGGATGAATGACAGAACATTGAATCCCAGCGAGCAGGGGAGAGAGAGGATAAACAGGGCCACGATATTGATCAGTCCTGTTTTTGTCCTGTTCCAGCCAAACAGATCCATGCACATGGCCATGATGTTTTCAAACACGGCGAGAACAGTGGAAAAGGCTGCAAAGGTCATAAATACGAAGAAGAGGCTTCCCCAGAGTCTGCCCAGAGGCATGTGGTTAAAGATATTGGGAAGCGTGATGAAGATCAGTCCGGGGCCCGCAGTGGACTCAACACCGTATGCAAAGCAGGCGGGGATAATGATCAGTCCGGAGCTGATCGCGACCAGTGTGTCCAGAAGAACGATATTCACGGATTCTCCCAGAAGAGACTGTTCCCTGTTGATATAGCTGCCGAAAATGGCCATGGAACCGATTCCGATACTCAGCGTAAAGAATGCCTGGTTCATAGCCGCGACAACAACGTTCCAGACGCCCTGCTGCCGCATTCTGGCGAAATCAGGGACGAGCAGATAACGGATCCCCTCTGCTGCTCCCGGGAGGAACAGACTGTTGATCGCGAGAACCGCCATGATGACGATCAGAAGAGTCATCATCACTTTTGTGACCCTCTCCAGACCGCTCTGAAGTCCCCGCATGTTGACAAAGAAACCAAGTACAACGACTACTGCCATAAAGCCGACCTGCAGGGCAGGATTCAGAAGGCCCTCCGAAAAAACATTTGCGACACCATCGGCGTCCAGTCCTTCAAATTTTCCTGAGGCTTCCTGGAAAAAGTACTGCAGCATCCATCCTGCTACAGTGGTATAGAACATCATCAGAATGTAGTTGCCCGCCATGCAGAACAGACCGTGGATATGCCATTTTGTTCCCTCGGGCTCAATCTCCTGATACATGCGGATCGGGCTCTTGCGGGCTGCACGGCCTACTGCAAACTCCATGCACATGGCCGGAAGGCCCAGGATGGCGAGAAAGAAGAGATAGACCAGCACAAATGCTCCGCCGCCGTACTGTCCGCACAGATACGGGAATCTCCATACATTACCGATACCGATCGCGCATCCTGCGCTGATCAAAATAAAACCTAAACGACTGCCTAAAGTTTCTCTTTGCATTGTTTTTTTGTTTCCCAACCTTTATGTAAAATCTCTACTGTATAAATGTAACATCTGTTCCGAAGCTGTGCTTTCAGGCTGTGCACAGTGCCCCATGCCGGTCAGTTATTCTCAAAATCACCTCCGCCGGTGGGAACTTCAGTCTCTCCTGCATCCTGTGAAGGCACTGCTCCTGTTTCATCATCAGGCTGTTCTTCTGCAGCATCGAAGCCTGTCGCCGCACTTCCCGCATTGGCAGGAGCGGGTGCAGAGGCGGTATTCTTACTGCCTCTTCCCATGACATAGATCACGCTGAGAAGAACAATGAGGAAAAGTGTCGCGATCCGCACAGCGATCTCTTTTGTCAGACCGTACATGCCCAGATACTCATCAAAGCGGTCCGGCTGATTACTGCGGTACTTGCGCTTGCGGCGCAGTACTTCCATCTCCCGTTCCGCTGCGGTAAGTTCTTTCCTGCCATGTTCATCAAAGGTTTTGAATGAATCAGGGTCATGCAGCACGCCATGCAGATTTTTCTGAACGGATGCTTTTTCCTCCTGTAAACGGATCGTCTTCTCTGCCTGCGCGCGCTGTGCTTCTGCACGTTTTGCTTCTTCCCGTCTGAGGGCCGCCTGCTCTGCGAGCATGGCCTCCCGCTGTAAAGCCTCCTCTGCGGCACGTTCGTCGGCGGTGCGCTGATCCTCGCGGGTGACAGCCGCCTTCTGCAGACGGATTACTTCCAGGCCTTCTCTTTCCTGATGATCAGTGCGCTCTGTCTGCTCTTGCTCTTTCTGAAGACGAGCTGCAGCTTCGGCTTTTTCAGCCTCGGCTCTTCGGAATTCTTCTTTTTCAGCCTCTGCCCTCTCAGCCTCTGCCTTTCGGAATTCCTCTCTTTCTGCTTCCGCTTTTTCCGCTTCTGCCTTTCGGAATGCCTCTCTTTCGGCCTCCGCTCTTTCGGCCTCGGCTTTTTCGGCAAGGAGTTTTTCTTCCTGCCGACGGGCCGCCTCTTGCTGCTGCATGCGGACGCGCTCTGCCTCGGCACGGGCTTTCTCCCGCTTGCGGCGAGCCGCCTCTTCAAGCCGCATCTCCTCTGCATGTATTGCAGCATTTTCCGCTTCTGAAAAATGCTTCGAAGCTCTCTCGAGATGCTTCTTCATGCGCTTATCATCAGCGGCTTCTTCCCTGGCATGATGCCGTGCCTGGAGCCGCCGCCGTATCTTTTCGATCAGGGGCAGACTCTGCAGATAAGTTTCCATATCCAGCTCCGGCTCCGGTTCAGGCTCCGGTTCAGGAGCATGCTCTATAATGCCCGGGTCTTCCCCGCGCGCAATCTTAATAATGGTATCTACGTCCAGATTTTCGTCCGCTTCCTGGAAAAACACTGGATCCATGAATAAATCCTGCTGAAGACTGTTTTCAACAGCCTCCCGGGATGGCAGATCGGATTCATCGGGCACAGAAAAAGCAGATTTTCCGCCCCTGCCCTTCTTGTCCGGCTGATTGGGACGGATCCGTACAGGCGCACCGCATTTATCGCATTTTCTGGCATCGTCCGCCAGAACAGCACCGCATTTTGCACAAAACATCTTTATATATCCTCGTACGCGGCCGACAGCCGCCGTAAATCATTCGCCGCAGACTTCAAAAAAGCGGCAAGTACTTAAAACAGAATAGTACCCATTATAAGCATGGATTAAAGGTTTTTCAATCCTTAGCTTTTTTCATTCTTTGCCCGGGAAAGGAGCTTTTTCACTTCCTCTGTCGTATATTTATATTTTTTGCTGCAGAACTGGCAGGCAAGCTCGATGTCTTCCCCGTCTGCTATGATACTTTCCAGCTCTTCTTTTCCCAAAAGGATCAGGCCCCGCTCAAATCTTTCGCGGCTGCAGTTGCAGAAAAAGCTGACATCCTCTTTGGAAGTGATCTGGATATCAAATCCCTCCAGAACAAAGTCCAGAAGATGTTCCGGCCTGGGATCCTCTTCCAGGATGCTGGTGACAGAGCTGATTTTCCGGATATTATTCTCCAGCCTGCTGATCACCTCGTCATCGGCAAAAGGCATGAGCTGCACGACAAAACCGCCTGCCCTGCGCACTGTATTCTCTTTGTTCATCAGGACACCGAGTCCCACGGAAGACGGGATCTGCTCAGACTGAGCATAATAAGCCGTCAGGTCCTCGGCAATCTCGCCTGTCACAAGAGGAATCTGTCCGATATAGGGGTCCTTCAGATTCATGTCGCGGATCACGGTGAGTGTTCCCCTGCCTATTGCTCCTCCCACGTTCAGATGCCCCTGCTCGTTGGGAGGAAGGATCACATTCGTATTTTTTACATATCCTTTGACGTGGCCCTGATTGTCAGCGGTCACGACCAGCCCCTGGAGGGGGCCGTCGCCGTCAATCTGAATGGTCAGAAGGTCACGGGGACCCTTGAGCATGTCCGCCATCATAAGGGCGCCCGACATGGCTCTTCCGAGAGCAGCCGTGGCGATCGGACTGGTGTTATGTGCCTTTCTTGCAGTTTCTGTCAAATCTCTGGCAGTAACAGCAAATGCGCGGATCTGCGCATTTGCCGCTACGGCGCGGATCATATAATCTTTGTATTCTTCCATTTCTTCCTTTTGGTCCCCGCTGCAGAGCGCGGTACGGACCATCTATCACTTTTGAGTATTCATTTATGAGTATTTCTGAATGGTCCCGGTCAGGATCGGGATGATCTGGGACTTTCTGGACAGGATACCCTCCTGCAGAGAGTGTGCCTCGTTTTCCTTGTTCGGGAATGCCTCCAGGGCCCAGTCTGATTTTTCGCCGGAGCGGAACACGATCGAACCGTTGTCCAGGATACTGGTGAAGACCATCAGGCACAGATCGAGATTCTTTTTCCGGGTAAATTCATTCAGGACTTCCTGGATCTCGTCTTCCTTTCCTTCCAGCGCGTTGAAAGTAGAAATGATGACCTGGGAGACCATGGTCTTGCAGCTCTCGATCTCAAAATACTTGATATCCTGGTTGAGCAGTTCGGAGATGCTCTTTCCCTTGATGTCCGCGCCGACAGAGAACATATCGGCTGCGAACTCGTCGATATCCAGGTCTGCGATTGCCGCAAGGATGTTGGCAGTGCGCCTGTCCTTTTCAGTGGTCGTCGGAGACTGGAACTTCAGTGTGTCGGAGAGGATCGCGCCCAGAAGCAGACCTGCAAGGTTCTGCGGGATCGGGATCTGGTTCTCACGGAACATGGTCGCAACGATAGTAGCGGTACTGCCGATGATCTCATTTCGGAAAGCGACAGGACGCTTGGTCGAGAAATCATTGATCCTGTGGTGGTCGATAACCTCCAGAACCTCCGCCTTGTCAATGGCGCGGACGGACTGGGAGAACTCGTTGTGGTCCACAAGAATGATCTTCTTGTTGCGGCTGTTCATGATGTGGTAGCGCGACGCGCAGCCGACGATCCTTTCGTTCTCATCAACGATGGGATAGGCGTGGAAACGGGTTCGCATCATCTTGGTTCCCACATCCTCCGCAAGCTCATTGGCATAGAACTTGACGACCTTGGTCGCCATGATCTTGCTGATGGGCGGTGCGAAATAGGCATAACGGGAAGTGTTCATAGTGCTGTGTCCGGAAATGATCACGGTACAGCCGTACTTCTTCGCCACTTCCAGGACTTCATCAGACACATTGTCGGTACGCACAAGGATCAGAAGGCCGGCGCCCATCTCGATAATGTGCTTCTGGGCTTCCGGATCATCACCTGCCACAACGATCTTGTTCTTGATATCGTGGATCGCGATATCTTCTTTTGTGATAGCTACAACGGAGACACGGCCGCGGATGTGGCGGTCGGGAGCACGGTAGATGATCCTGCCGCTGATCGCTGTATTGATGTTTTCCGGAGAGACATCCTCCAGCAGCTTTTCTGTCTCGGCTGTATCGCCCATGGCGACCAGGGCTATATCATTCATGGTGAGCATGCCCACGACACGATTCTCCTCATCCACAACGCCGCAGGTCTGCTTGCCTGCACCGTGCATGACCTGAATCGCCTCATAGATAGTCTTATCGGGCATGATCGTAGTCGGCTCATCAATCTCGATCTCGGACATCTTGACACGGGCGTCCTCCAGGAGCATAGGCTCCGGGAAGCCAAACCTGTCCAGAAGATATCTGGTCTCTGTTCCGATCTTGCCCAGACGGCAGGGAATCGCTTTTACACCGTTTGCCCTCTTAAAAAAAGCATAACCGATGGCTGCCGCAATAGAGTCTGTATCCGGGTGCTGATGACCAGTTATATAAATAACATCCTGTTTCATTTTTTACCTCATTAATATAGTAGTGTATAGGGGTGACAGGTTACCGTTTATGCCTGATCAAAGAGAAAAAACTGTTATCAAGAGGAGCGGTCGTCCTGCGGATCTCCTCAGTCCTCCGGTTCATCGGAGTCCTCTGCATGGTCGGGATGATCTGTCTCGTCCAGATATTCCTCGAGGCAGATCCCTGCTTCATGGATCTTATGAGCATGTTCATCTCCGACATACCTGTAATGCCATGGCTCGAATATGATTCCTGTGATATCGCTCTTATCTTTCGGATATCGCAGAACGAACCCATACCGCCAGCAGTTTTCCATGAGCCACTGCTGAGTAAAGGTTTGAACCTGGCTTTCGTCAAGACTCATATTTTCGGATGAATAGATATCCGCCGCGAAGCCCAGTTCGTGCTCACTGGTGCCGGGAATGGCGACGGCGGTGGCGGCCAGATCTTCGGCGTCCTCCTGCCCGTAGCCGGCATAAAGCCAGCGGTTGATCTGTTCTCCGAAGAGATATACCTGCTTGTCATGGGGCCTGTAGCCGGAACAGACAATGGGGGTTCCGCCCGCTTCCGCGCAGTCTTCCAGCATCTTCATCAGGGGCTCGAAGCATTGGCTCCCGATCATCTGTCCGTTGGGAAGTGTGACCGGATCCGCCTCATAGTCATCCGGAAGATAATGCCATTTGTTTACAAGGATCAGATAGGGATCCTCACTGAGTTCTTTTTTGCGCCGGGCTCGTACCGTTTCCCATAGCTTTCTTTCCGTTTCGGATCCGGGATGAAATGAATCCCCTTCTCCTCTGTCCAGAATTTTCATATATTCGCTGCGCAGGGAAGCTGTCTGCCTGTTGAGATCGGACTCCAGATGCGCTCTCGCGTCCCAGAGCTCCATACTCATAAAGCTCTGAAGTACTTCAGACGCCGCACTCTCCGCCGCATCCTGCGCCGCGGACGCCATCACTATCCTGTCCCCGGCTGTGTCCTGCAGCTTTGCCGAATGCAGGGCATTTGTCTCATGAACAAGTGTCACTATGGAGATGACCAGTACCAGAACTGCAGCTGCTGCCTTTTGCAGATCTGTGGCATTGCTGCAGGCAGCGGCAATTCTGCCGTAAACGGATAAGACGGTCCGCTTCTGGTCAGTCAGAAAAGCCGGGATTCCTTTCAAGATCCTGCCGGCAGTCCCTGAGGCATTTATTTTTGTCCTGTTAGTATCGGAGTCTGGTTGCATGTTTTCTGTGATCTGCTTTCTGTGTTACAGTCTAACGAGATTATGTTGTGTCGGGCCGGACGCAATTCGCCATGCCGACAGGCTCGCAAATGCACGACAGGCTCGCAAATGCAGGGCATTTGCTCGCTGTCGCGGCATTCGCCGTATGTGTCCGAAAAATCCTTCATCCGCTTGCGAGCGAGCTCGCAGCGTCTGCAGTATTTTTCGTCCACGCATGGCTCATTGCTAACGCGCAAGGTATTCCTCCAGGCATATGCCCTTCCTGGTAATCTCCTCTGCTGCTTCCTTACCTACATATCGATAGTGCCATGGTTCATATATGATTCCGGTAATATCTGATTTATTCTTGGGATAGCGGAGAATAAAGCCGTATTCCCATGAATGTTTCATCAGCCACTTCTGTGTGGCCGTATCTGCCTGTGCATCATCCAGGGCCTGGTAGTCATAATCGCAAATATCGACAGCCAGTCCCAGTTCGTGCTCACTGGTCCCCGGAAGGGCCACGGTTGTGCCGGCTTCAGCTTCCGCTTCTTCTTTCTTCATGCCCTTTGCCATCAGATCTTTGACCTGCTGCCGGTAAAGATCCTCCTGCTTTGAATGCGGGCGATAGGAAGAGCATACAACAGGCTCTCCACCCGCAGTACGGCAGTCATCCAGCATCTTCACAAGGTCACTGTAACAGCGGGTATCCACTGATTCCCCGTTGGGGAGCGATGAAGTAGTGACTTCCGCATATTCCTCCGGCAGTAGATACCAGGGGTTTACCAGAATAAAATGCCAGTCGTCCTGTTTTGTATACAGGCCTGAGGCAGCTGCTGTTTCAACAGGGGTCCCGGAAGGACTCACGGGCTGGTCCACAGGCTGGTCGGCCGCAGGACTTGTCTGTGCAGTTTCGGTCTGGCCTGCAACGGTCCCGTCAGCACTCTGACTCGTTCCTGTGTCCTCACCGCCTTCGGGATATCCTGAGCCATTGATCGCCTGCTCCTGTCCTTCTTGCTGACCAACTTGCTGTCCATCTTCCTGACTGGATTCCGTCTGGCCGCTGCCGCCGCCTTCCGTCCCGGTCTGTCCAGAATCAGGGGCCTGTGCGGCAGCATCTGCGTCTTCCCCGTCCGCTGCGTTTTCTTCATCGGCTGTGTCTTTTTGATCTGCGGATGCTTCTGCCTCCTTCTCCTGATCGGCAGTTCCCTGACTGCCCTGCGTCTCAGCGGCCGTCTGGGTCTGCTCTTTTCCTTCTTTTCCAGAAGTCAGCCGGCCGATCACGCGCGGAAGGATGAATATGAGGAGAAGCAGCAGGACAGCCGCCCCGGCTCCGATCCGGATATAAAATGCGCGGAGCTGCATTTCTCTATCTTTGCGCGACTGTGCCCGCTGGCGCAGTCTCCTGCCGAGATTCTCTCTGCTGTCTAATGTCTCTTCGCCGGAATAATCTCTTTCATCATAGAGGTCATCGTATTCCGTCCCGTCCTGAGGGAGGCTGTCTCTGTAGATTTCCTCCGGATATTCTTCACCGGCATACGTTTCATCCGCGTACCTGCGGTCTGAATATGTGCCCGCACGGCGGTAATCACGGCCATTGTAATCTCTTCCGCTGTTATCGTTTCTGTTGTAGTCGTTTCTGTTGTAGTCGTTTCTGTTGTAGTCGTTTCTGCTGTAGGATGAGTAGGAGCCGCTTCCTGCGGTGTTCTGTCTGTTCCCGCCGGCAGTGCTGTAAGTCCTGTCACTTCTGCCGTAGGAAGAGTATGTGCTCCCCGACCGGCCGGAGTTATAACCCGCGCCATAAGCGGAATAACTGCTGCGTCCAGTCATGCCGGGGGAATCCCCCCGGCCTGCTGTGCCCGCATTTCTGCTTCCGGTCCTGCTGTTTGCTCCGCTTCTTCCGTTTCCTGCGGTGTTTGAGCCTGTACTGCTTCCGTAGAGGAGATCCGGAGCAATATCTCTCCTGTCGCTTGTCTGCGTCCTGCTGCTGCGGTTTCCGGGAGCATTCCCGTGAACGATCCGGCCGCTGCTCTGCTGTCCGCCGTACATGTCCTCTGTCCGGCCGCTGTATCCGCCTGCTCTGTTTTCTCCGCTCCCGTAATAGTAGTCCTGCGTGTTCACCTCCACGCGGTGACGCTCGCGATAAGGACGCGCGGAATCAGAATCACCCGGTCTGCCGGAAGATCTGCCGGAATAAGAACCGGAATAGGAACCGGAATTGCTGTCAGAATAACTGTCCTGGTCGGTTTCACGCAGATCAAAAAACTCGGCCGTTCTGCCGGAAGGGCGCCGATAGTTTTTTCTGTTCAATTGTCTGTCGTCTTTTCCATTCCTGCGCAGAGCCATAAACACCTCATTCCATCTGCGTACAGCCCAAACCAGAATCTGTCGATAAACTGCCGTTTATCTGTTCAAAGCGTTACAGTACACGCTCTCTTGAAGGGCGTGTACATGTAACTGGCGAAAATCGCATTCCAATGTGCTTACGCATGCGATTTTCATCGTACAACACGGGGTTTTTCGCGAAAAAACCGCGAAAACATCTCGAGTTTCAGGCGGGTCTGTGCTGTTACTTCAAAGCCGCTTTATAAATCTCAATGAAATCATCCTCATAGAGGACACGGGCACTGCCGCGCTTGCCGCCTGAGGCGATGATCGCGTTGTGTGCCATGATCTTGATCTGCTCTTCTGTCGGATCCACACCCAGCTCGTGAATACTGGTGGGCATGCCGATCCTGCGATAGAAAGCTTCCATAGCCTCGATGCCCTTGAGGGCTGTCTCTTCATCGTTCGCGCCGGGCTCGACTTCCATAACATTGACGGCAAACTTCACAAATCTGTCGAGGCAGTTTTTGTAGACGTAACGCGCCCATGTGCCCCAGATCGCCGCGAGGCCGGCACCGTGTGTGACATCAAACATACCGCCCAGTTCATGCTCCAGGATGTGGCTTGCGAAATCGCGCTCCTTGGCGCCGCATCCGGTCAGGCCGTTGTGGGAAAGGCTTCCCGCCCACATCACTTCCGCGCGTGCCTCATAGTTGTCGGGCTCCGCATGGATGATCTCCGTATATTTCTTGACTGTGCGCAGAAGACCCTCTGCGATGCTGTCGGTCAGTTCCATGTTTCCGTTATTGGTAAAATAACGCTCCATGGTATGCATCATGATATCGGTGCAGCCGCTCATGGACTGGTAATCCGGCAGGGTCATGGTGAGCTCGGGATTCATGACGGCGAATTTCGCGCGGGAAATGTCGTTGCCGTGGCCGCGCTTGATGCCTGTCTTCTCATTGGTGACAACAGAGTCATTGCTCATCTCGGAGCCGGCTGCCGCTATGGTCAGAACAACACCCACCGGCAGGCAGGCGGTGGATTTTCTCTTCTTTACATAGAAATCCCAGACATCGCCCTGCTCAGGATCCGCGATTCCGTAGGCAATACCCTTGGCGGAGTCAATGACACTGCCGCCGCCGACTGCCAGGATAAAATCGACGCCTTCTTTCTTTCCCAGTTCAATCCCCTCATAGATGAGGCCCAGATGAGGATTGGGAACAACACCGCCCAGAGAAACATGGCCGATGCCTTCTGCGTCGAGAGAGGCGCGGACTCTGTCGATCAGGCCGGAGCGGATCGCGCTCTTGCCGCCGTAATGGATCAGGACCTTCTTGCAGCCCTGCGCGCGGACCAGCTCTCCGAGTCTGTTCTCCGCGCCTTTTCCGAAAATGACTTTTGTAGGTGCATAATAATCAAAATCAGCGGTACGAATCATCCTTTAATCCTCTCTTTCCTCCATGAAAACATCTTTAGACTGCAACTCTGTTAATAATACTGCAACTCTGTTTATACCTGCGGCTATGATCTCACACCCGCAGATACATATGAATAAAACTACGCTGAAAAAACTGCGCTTTCGTGCAGCCGGGAATCGTCCGGAAAAACCGGAAAAACTATCCGATCCGGATATCCGTGTCCTCCGGATCCTCCCAGGTCTTTTCACTGATAATGTATCTGGGCCGGTGTTTGGTCTCCATATAGGTCTTTCCTACATATTCACCGATAATTCCGATGCCCAGCAGCTGGATGCCGCCCAAAAAACAAAGGATACAGACCATACTGGACCAGCCTGCGACCGTAACCCCCATAAAATGTGCCGCGATCGACCAGATGACACCGATAAAACTGATAACGGCCACCAGACAGCCGAAACCCATGATCAGGCGGATCGGCTTGGTGCTCATGCTCGTAATGCCGTCCATGGCAAGTGCAAGCATCTTGGAGAGCGGATAATGGCTCTTTCCCGCAATCCTCTCGCGGCGCTCATAATAGACAGAAGTGCTTTTAAAGCCCACAAGCGGAAACATACCGCGGAGAAACAGATTCACTTCGTGAAAACTCTCAAACGCACGCAGGGCTTTGGCAGAAACCAGGCGATAGTCGGCATGGTTGTAGACCACCTCTGCGCCCATGCCGTTCATCATCCTGTAAAAGCCCTCGGCGGTGACACTCTTGAACCAGGTGTCCGTATCTCTGCGGGAACGGACTCCGTAAACGATCTCACAGCCATCGTGATATTGTTTGACCATCTTGTCCATGGCATTGATATCGTCCTGCCCGTCACAGTCGATGGAAATCGTGATATCGCAATACTCCTTGGCCTCCATAAGACCGGCCAGAACCGCATTCTGGTGTCCGCGGTTGCGGCTCTGTGCGATCCCGATATAGCGGGGATCATCCGCCGCAAGAGACTGAATGATCTCCCATGTCCTGTCTTTTGAGCCGTCGTTGACAAACAGGATCCGGCTTTCCTTATCGATCAGCCCGTCCTGCTGCAGCTGAATGATCTTCTCAAGGAACATCGGCGCCGTGATCGGCAGAACCTCCTGCTCGTTATAACAGGGGATCACGATCCACAAAACGGGCAGGCTTCTATGCATATTCTTTTTCAAATTGTCGTTTCCTGAGTTCATAGCCGAATGCCCACATACAAACAGGATGCCCTGTAATCGAATCCCCGGCTGTTCACGGCCGATCGATGACGTGACAGTAACTCATTTTTACGCGCAAAAAAGACGCGCAAAAGTCCCTTTGCCAGACGCAGTTCAGAGACCCTTGCTTCATCTCCGTAACAAGTATTGTAAACATGCGCATGGAAAAAAGCAAGAAATCCCGCTTCTTTTTCCGCTTCTGTTTTGCTCAGGAGAAGAGACAAGGGGGGAGACAGGGGACGGTTTTTTGTCTCCTCCCCTGAGGAGACAAAGAACCGTCCCCTGTCTCCTAACCGTCCCTTTCCCCGATCACTGGATTTTTTCTATCTTGGCCCGGAATGTGATCCGCCTGTCAGTATCCATATCATCAAATCTGATAATGTAGGCTGACCGGTCCGTGTCCACGCCTGTGATGGTGCCCGGGCCGAAGATGCGGTGTCTGATCCGGTCTCCTTCCTTCAGAAGATTGTCGTCTTTTTCGGGGCGCAGGCCGCGGTCACTCAGACGGATCCGGGCTTTGGCCTCCCGGATCAGGTTTTCGTCCATGTCGGGGACGAAACTGATGAGAGCAGGATCGATATCGAGGATAAAGCGCGAAGGATAACGCGGGGAGCCGTCAAAGTTTCGCCCCTGGGCCTCGCTCATGTAAAGTCCCTGCTGCGCCCTTGTCAGGGCGACAAAAGCCAGACGCCTTTCCTCTTCCATCCCCTCCAGAGTCCGGGTCTTGCGGGAGGGGAAGATCCCCTCGTTCATGCCGCAAAGAAAGACATAGGGAAATTCCAGGCCCTTTGCGGTATGCACAGTCATCATGCGCACCCTGTCATTGGTCCCTGCGTCCGCGTCGCTGTTGGAAAAAAGGGCCGCATGACGCAGATAATCCTCGAGCGTCGTCTCCTCTCCGCAGGTGGTCTCGTAAATATAGACAGACTGTTTGAGTTCCGCCAGATTGTCGAGACGTTCCTGACTTCCTTCTGTGCGCAGTGCCGTCTCATAGCCGCTCTCGTCAAGGATCGCGGAGAGCACCTCGGAGACAGGCCTTGCGGCGGATTCGGAAGAAAAGCGCTCAATGAGTTCAATGAACTGCTTTGCCTTTGTCCCCTTGAAAATATCATTGTCAATGTACCTGACAAGAGCCTGGTAGAGCGACATCTTAGCCGCCTCTGCCATTTCGCGCAGGAAGGCCATCCGGCGTTCTCCCATATTCCGGCGGGGGCGGTTGACAATGCGTGCGAAGGAAAGATCATCCTTATAAGCGATCATGCGCAGATAACATAGTGCATCCTTGATCTCCATGCGCCCGAAAAACTGCACACCGCTGTAGATCGTGTAGGGGATTTTTTTCTTCAGGAAGGCTTCCTCCACACTGCGGGTCACATGGTGGGCCCGATAGAGCACAGTGATGTCCCGGTAAGGAATCTCCTTCTGCGTATGCAGATCCTCGATCTTTTCGGCGATCCACTGAGCCTCATCGGCAGTCGTTTTGGCGTGGTGGCAGACCGGCACAAAACCGTCCGGAAGGGTCGGTATGAGATCCTTTTTGATGCGGATCGTATTTTTGCCGATCAATGAATTTGCCGCATCCAGGATCTGGGGCGTCGAGCGGTAGTTTTCCATCATCATGACCGTCTTCGCGCCCGGAAAATGATTTTCAAAGTCCAGCAGGTACTTCACATTTGCGCCCCGCCAGGTATAGATCGTCTGATCAGGATCGCCGACAATGAAAAGATTCTTGTGATGACCGCAGAGCACAGTCATGAGTTCATACTGCAGATCGTCGATATCCTGGAACTCATCGATCATGATGTACTCGAGGCGGCTCTGCCACTTGAGGCGGATATCCGGTCTGGCGGAAAAAATGTAGAGGGAGAATTTGATCAGGTCGTTGTAATCCAGACCGAAGCATTTCTTCTCCTGATATAAATACCCGTAAAAAATGATGTCGGAGGCTTCCCCGGACTGCAGGTATTTTTCACGCAGGGTATCCAGAGACATGGTGATCATATCCAGATAGTACTGCGGCTCCTTGAAGATCTTGCGGATCTCGATCATGTCCCGCGCCTGCGCGTAGGTCATATCCCGCAGCGTCAGCCCGCGCTCCTCGTAAATGGTGCCCAGCATGGCGTCGATGTCCGCATTGTCCAGCACCAGGAAGCTCTTGGGATACTGGACCGCATTGCTGTCCTCCTGCAGGACCGAGACGCAGAAGCCGTGGAAAGTATTGATATAGCCGGTGTCATTGTCTCCTGTCAGCATGTGGATCCGCTGGCGCATCTCGTTGGCCGACTTGTTGGTAAAGGTCACACACAGTATATTTCCCGGCAGAATACCGATCTCATTGACCAGGAAAGCGAACCGGTGCGAGAGTGCACGCGTCTTGCCTGAACCTGCGCCGGCGATCACGCGCACGAACCCTTCTGTCGAAGTGACCGCTTCCAGCTGCGCGGCATTGAGCCCCTCCAGCTCCTGTATGTCCTGAAAATCACCGTAGTCGTTTTCGTGCATGACACTCCTTCAAAAATTGTTTAGTCTGATGCTCCCGCGAGGTAGTTGATGAACTGCTGTGCGGAACGCCCGGTGGCACCGCCGGAGCGGAGTTCCCACTGGTTGGCTTTGAGGGTAAGTTCTTCCTCGCTGAGAGTGATCTGGGGGTAGCGGGCGGCCAGTTCCCTGACAATGTGCAGGTACTCTTTGTGGGAGGGCTTCATATAGCCGATGGAAATACCGAAGCGCGCCACGAGGGAGAGTTTCTCCTGCATGGTGTCCGAGCGGTGGAGCTCATCATCCCGGTCTGCCCTGTCTGACCAGGTCTCACGGATCAGGTGGCGGCGGTTGGATGTGGCGTAAATCAGTACATTCTCGGGTTTGGTCTCCAGACCGCCCTCGATGACGGCCTTGAGATATTTGTACTCGATCTCGAATTCCTCGAAGGAAAGGTCGTCCATATAGATAATGAAACGGTAGTTGCGGTTTTTTACCTCTGCAAGGATTCTCTGCAGGTAGCGGAACTCATGCTTGTAGACCTCGATCATGCGCAGGCCCCGGTCGTAATATTGATTCAAAATGGCTTTGATACTGGTGGATTTTCCGGTACCCGCATCGCCGTACAAAAGGACATTGTTGGCCGCGCGCCCGCTGACAAAGGCCTCGGTATTGGCGATCAGTTTCTCCTTCTGCAGCTCGTAGCCGATGAGGTCATCGAGGACCACATCGCTGGTAGCCGTTATGGGGATCAGGAAATCGTCCTCTCCCGCTGCCGCGTAATCCACCGGCTTTGCCGTGCTGCCCACGCAGGAAACAGAAGCCGCTGCAGGTCCTGCTGCGGGGTTCTGACCCTGTCCGGGGACGTCGGCGGCGCTGCTCCATCTCTCGTTGATACGAAATGCCTTGTTGAGGCCGAACATTCCCACGCCGTAGTCCCGATAGAAGTCCGTGACGACCCTGTACATATCATTCTCGTCCGCGGCCTTTTCCAGATTCTCGCTGAGCTCCTGCACCTTCTCGGAGACACTGTGATTGTAGACTCTCTCCTTCTTGCCGACTGCGTGATAATCCTCGATCACCGAAAAAACGTCCGTTTCCAGCGCCTCTTCCAGCGGAGAAAAATCGTAGTCAAACAGCTTTTTAAAAACACGCAGATCATTCTTTACAAAATGATTGACAGATCCTTCGTTGGCACCTGTCTTCTCGGAAACCAGGGTAAAAGGAGTCTCTGTCATGGCGAGCAGAAAGGCCAGGTAGTTATGCCAGAGATTCTTGTTAAAACCATAGCGTGTCGCCAGATCCAGCAGTCTGTGGATCTGGTCCAGAATACGCCCTGTCAGAGCCTCTTTGTCATACTCTCCGCGGTCAAAATCCCTGCATACCTGTGCGAGCTGCATCAGAATGCTGTCCTCTCCGATCTCACGATATACGATTAATTTTGAAGTCAGTCTGTACATAGTAACACTCCTTGAAAACGCTTTTTCTCTTGTGTTCACATTCTGCAAAGAAGGAACAGAGCCTGCGCAAAACCGCCTGCTTTTTTATATGAGGCAGTACCTGTGCAAAACCGCCTGCTGTTTTATATGAGGCAGTACCTGTGCAAACCGCCGGCTGCTTTTATATGAGATAGTGTCTTCGCAAAATTGCGGACTGTTTTTATAGTAACATAAAAACAAATGTCCGGCATCAGAATCATTCGCGATGACTTCTTCACTTTACAGGACACACCCCCTTGAAGGGCCTGTACTGTAACCGTTTTCACTGCACGTCCGGAATGAATCCTCCTTCCTGACGCTTTTTCTGAAGATGATGAAGAAAGGCCCTTCCCGGAAAATGTTTCCGGAAAAGGCCTGCAGGACCTGTTCAGTCTTTTTCTTCACTCATGTTCAGCCCGATTGGAAGGCTGGTCTCATTGCTTACGCGCAGGTCACAGCAGGTGTGCCCTCAGCTCTTCGGGTGCGGAAGCGCTCAGGTAAGCAGGTGCGACGTCGAAAACCGTGATGGCGCCGGTGCGGCCTTCTTTGCTCATTCTGGCAACGGCACGAGCATAGGCTGCAAGGACAGAGCCGGTGAACTCGGGATTGGAATCAAGTTTGAGGCTGTACTCAATGACATGGCCGTGCTCTTTGTTGATGCCGGTAACGCCGCTGCGGATGACACTGCCGCCGTGAGGAAGTCCGGAGTGATCTCGCTTCATCTCCTCCGCGCTGATGAAATGCACGGTGGTATCGTACTCGTCGAAATAGTTGGGCATGGTCTTGATCTCGTTCTCGATGCGGGCAAGATCAGCACCTTCCTTTGCGACGACGAAGCACTCTCTGGTATGTTTCTGGCGGGTTGTGAGCTCGGGATTCTCTCCCTTGCGGACGCTCTCGACTGCCGCATCCACGGGGATCGTGTACTGGCGCGCATCAGCGACGCCCTCGATCCTGCGGACTGCATCGGAGTGGCCCTGGCTGACACCCTTGCCCCAGAATGTGTAGTCCCTGCCCTCGGGCAGGATGCAGTTCATGTAAAGACGATTCAGGGAGAACATGCCGGGATCCCAGCCGCAGGAGATCAGACCTACATTGCCGCCCTTTTTCGCTGCCGC
The DNA here is from genome assembly GCA_902780385.1 of uncultured Lachnospiraceae bacterium. Lineage (GTDB taxonomy): Bacteria > Bacillota > Clostridia > Lachnospirales > Lachnospiraceae > CAG-791. The sequence goes on along the minus strand of CACZFF010000036.1, from coordinate 22,305 downwards.
ATCCACGTTCGCAAAATGAGTCGGGATATTTTTGTGAGTATCAAAGCTGTCCACCACGTTGAACATCTCCGCATATTTGGGAGTCTGTACGGGAAGATCCGTCGCGCTGCCGCCGCAGATCACCAGGACATCAATTTTGTCCTTCATGTCCGCTGCCGCATCCTGGGAAAGTACCGGCACACCCTCTGTGCGGATTTTCACAGACGCGGGATCACGGCGTGTAAAAACAGCTGCCAGCTCCAGATCATCGTTCTGCATAATGGCGCTCTCCACACCCTTTGCCAGATTGCCGTAACCGAGAATTCCGATTTTGATACTCATTCCTGCTATCTCCTTGCTTGAATTACTTGCTCGAATTACCTGATATGATATTTGCCAAAGTGCCTGATTTGATTTTCTGTTTTTTTTCTGTTTTTTGTTTTCTGTTTCCCATACTGCACTGTCCCGGCAGTCGTCTCTTCAGGCGCTTCAGCACATAAATGTGTTAAAGTGTTTTAACAAGAAATTAGTATAACATTCCTTCCTGACGATAGCAATAAAAAACTGCCTGCATCATTGACATAAAACGGACATAAAAAAAAGCCCGCAGTCCCTGATCCTTCGTTAAACAGTTACTGATCTGTACAGCCCCGCCTGAAACTCTCTACATTATTACGTCTGTGTCTTTCTTGTTTTTCCCATGAAATTCCATTACTATAAATCTATTGACATACCTGTGGTCATGGGCGGGTGCCCGCACATATGTATGATAAAAGGACAAAAGTGCTCCGTTATAAGGGGCAGGTGTGTAAAAGATTGAATATAAAGGGGAACGTATATGGAAAACAAGCACAGCACCATCGCAGAGATCATCGAAAAAAACAAGGTCATGGTCATCGACGGGTCCATGTCCACCGCCCTTGAGCATCTGGGAGCCAACCTGAATTCAAAATTGTGGACGGCAAAGGCGCTTGAGGAGTCTCCGGATCTGGTCAGACAGGTCCATCTGGATTATTTCAGGGCAGGCGCGGACTGCGGGATCACCTGCAGTTACCAGGCGACGATCCCCGGCCTGATGGCAAACGGTTCCACCCGGGAAGAAGCAGAGAAGCTGATCGCGCGCTCTGTGGAGATTTTTAAAGAAGCAAGGGAGCAGTGGTGGGAAGAAGAAGGTGAGAAGGCAGGCCGCGCATGGCCTCTGTGCCTGGCCGGCATCGGCCCTTACGGTGCCTATCTGGCAGACGGTTCGGAGTACCGCGGACATTACGGCGTAGATGATTCTGTGCTGGATGAATTCCACCGCCGCAGAATGGAGATCCTGCACGAGGCGGGTGCGGACATTCTTCTCATCGAGACACAGCCTTCTCTGCACGAGGCACTTCTTGCGGCAGGCATAGCCGAGGAACTGGGTGCCGACTACTGGATCAGTTTCTCCTGCATGGACGACAAACACATCTGCGAAGGGGATCCTATCCGCAAATGCGCAGAAGCCTTTGCCAAGGGGCATCCGCACCTGCAGATGATCGGTGTCAACTGCACAAAACCAGCCTTTATCACAGGCCTGATCAAAGAGCTTCGTGCCGGACTCAACACCACAGAGCAGGGAAAGAAAATCCCCATCGGTGTCTATCCCAACAGCGGCGAGGAGTATGATCCTGTCACCAAGACCTGGCACGGCGTCGGGGATTCCAAAAACTTCGGGGAATACGCTCTGGATTACATGAGGGCAGGCGCAGATGCTGCCGGCGGCTGTTGCACGACCGTTGCCTCCCATGTGGAGCAGGTCATCGCAGCCAAAGAAGCTTTCCTGGCCGGAGGATCCGCCCGGGCAATGACCGCCCGTTAAACGTACGAAAACTCATTTCGTTCTGCAAAAGCCTCAATCAAATCATAAGAAGGGGGAAACCATTATGGCTGCTGTTACTGATTTTTTATATATGATCGATGACTTTCTATGGGGGACCTGGATGACCATTCTCCTAGTGGGCATCGGCGTTGTACTCAGTATCCGTTTTGCTTTCCGCTACCAGCGGAAGATTGTTTTCAATTTTAAGAATACTTACGGCAAGATCGGTGCCAAGGGCGAGGGCGAGGGAACCATTTCCGGCTTTCGCGCCGCCTGCACGGCTCTGGCCAACACCGTTGGCACAGGTAACATCAGCGGCGTCGCGACGGCGATCGTCAGCGGCGGTCCGGGTGCCCTTGTCTGGATGTGGGTCTCCGCCTTTTTCGGCATGTCCACAAAGGCCTGCGAGATCATCATCGGTCAGCGCTACCGCGAGCATTACAAAAAGTCCATGAATGAGTATGTATGCGACCGCTCGTTCGTTCTCAAAAACGCCTTTGGCTGGAAAAAAGGCGCAGTCACTCTGGCTGTCTTCTGCTTCCTCTTCGGACCCTGGACCTGCTGTGTCCAGACAGAAGCTGTAACCAGCTCCATGAAAGAGGCCTTCGGGATCAGTCCCCTGATCTCGGTCATCCTCATCGGCATCACCTGCTTCGTGACCATCTGGGGCGGCCTTCGCCGTATCTCCGACGTCATGTCCCGGGCAGTGCCGATCATGGCTGTCCTCTATATCATCATGGGACTGGGCGTCCTGATCCTGAATTTCCAGCATATCCCCGCTGTCATCGCCCTGATCTTCAAAAGCGCTTTCAGCCCCACCGCTGCAGTAGGAGGCTTTGCCGGAGCAACGGTCCGTGATGCCATCAAGTACGGCGTCGCCCGCGGCATTTATTCCAACGACGCAGGCACAGGCTACGGCATGATCGCCCATGCCTCCGCCCAGACCGACCACCCGGTCCGCCAGTCTCTCTGGGGATGGGGCGAAGTCTTCATCGATACCTTTATCATCTGCTCCATCACTGCCTTCACGATCATCATGACGGGCTCCTACACGACCAGCGACGCCACCAGCGGTGCCCTGACAACCGTGGCTTTCACCAACGCCTACGGCGCCACGGGGGGCAAACTCACTGCGGTCGCCATCGCCGTCTTCGCCTGGACGACCATTATCGGCATGTATTACACCTGCGAGAAATCCGTCAACTACGCCTTCGGAGACACCGAGAGGAACCGCAGGATGATGCCCATCTACATGGTCTATTACATGCTCCCCTGCGTCATCTTCTACAACATCGAGGCGGATGCCCTCTGGGCCTTCACCGACATTCTTTCCGCTCTCTACGTGCTGATCACAGTTTTCATCATCGTTGCGAAACGCAAGGAGATCTTCCGCCTCTTCGACGACTTCTGGAAGCGCTACCTGCCGGAGAAAGAAGCCGGCAAGAATCCTCCCTATGTGACCTTTGACTGCGGAAGCCAGAATGATGAAGAATAAATGCCCCTGCGGGACACCAAAGACACTTCTGTCTGTCCCATTCTGACCTCGGAAAATGAGTCACCGGGGACGGTTCTGCCTGACTCATTCCGAAACTGAAAAGCCGGGATATTGATAGGCGAAGCAAGCATTTGACAATAAAAGAGGGGCGGCTCCCGCCGACCAGTCAGAATCTTCTTTGATTTCTGCGGGTCATCGGGAACCGCCCTTTTTTTTCCCGCTTTTTAAGCCGGGTCCTGCCCATGTATTTTTATCCGGTGCTTAATCCTGGGGAGACCAGTTTTCCTGCACTTTCTCAATTTTCAAATAACCCGGGACCTTCACTGCCACCTGATATTTGTCCTCATAGACAATCTCACCGGGCGTATTGGTATAAACAAGAAAATAGGGGTGATGGTATCTTTCCAGCAGCCACAGTGCAGGCCTGATCATCTTCATCATCTCTTCCGAGTTCTCGGTCTTAAAAAAACACACTACTTTTTCCTGATTTTTGCAGGGAGGGGGCCAGGGAAGATTCTCTGCAAACCATCCGTCGATCTCCCTGTAAAGATCGGCATCCTCACCCTCCATCACCTCATCCTGAATCAACTGCCAGCACATGCTGAAAATTCCCTTTGCATACATGGTATTCTCTGCCAGTTCCAGCCCCTGGATGCGGACATATTTATAATTCACCTTCACGATATGCCACCGCCTTTCACCCGGTACGGTTCACAGTTCATTGTCAATTCGCCGGCTATGACCGTTTTTTAAACCATACAAAAAAGCCTATATACATATTGTACCATATGAAAATCGGCGCATACAGCGATATTACATGGAATATTCGATCGTAAAAAATATGACAAAAACAATTCATCCGCGGGACCTGGAAAAACTTTGATATTTCATTTTGTATATATTTCGTATATTATGATGTAAAGGTCAAAAGGTATCTAATGGCTCTGAGTCTCGTCAAGTTGCATACCGCTGCCAGCGAGGGTAGAGCGAGAGCGTGCCCAAGGCGTTTGTGCAACTTGACGAGACGGTGTTCCCTTAACCACCTTTTGACCTCAACATCATATTATTAGAACGCACCTTTTGTTTTACCTGAATATAATTTACGGAAAGTCCAAAATGAATACAACACACAAAGAAACAAGGGGCAGGCGTTTGCCTAAAGCTTTCATACCTGCCCTCTCCGCACTGCTTACATTCATCATTTACATCATTGTCTGCCGGAGCCTGCAGGTATTTCCTTTTTCCAGGGAAGGCCCCAATACTCTTGTGTGGGCTGATGCCTTCTACCAGTATCTGGATTTTCTGGGCTGGTTTAAAGACATCCTGACGGGAAAGCAATCGATCTGGTATACCTTCAGCAGCTCTCTCGGCCAGAATTCCGCCGGTATTTTCAGTTATTATCTGGCGTCCCCCTTCAATCTGCTTCTCCTCTTCTTCCCCAAGACGAAAATACAGGTATTTTTCAATATCGTCATCGGGCTGAAAATGGCCGCCTGTTCCTGCACTATGGCTGTCTATCTGCAGGAGCGGGTCAGGAAACTGCAGCCCTGTTTTGTGCTGATCCTTTCGCTCTGCTGCGGCCTTATGCAGTACAACTTCTCGCAGTCCAGCAACCTGATGTGGATCGACGGGGTCTACATGCTCCCTCTGATCCTGCTGGGGGTATACAGGCTGGTCGACCGCGGGGATACCATCTTTCTCAGCATCACGGTCGCTCTGTCCGTCCTTTTCTGCTGGTATACAGGCGGCATTAACTTCCTGGCGGCCTCCATGTACTATCCGGTCGAGTGCTGCATGAAAGACTACAGCAAGAGAAAGCAGTCCGCTCTCCCGCAGTTTATCCACAGCTCACTGCTCTTTATTGCTGCAATGCTGACCGGCCTCGCGGTCAGTGCTTTTCTCTTCCTGCCAACGGTCTTCGCTATGCGCACCGGAAGGGGAGGCGCCCTGGACTGGGCTCTGATCAGAAACGAACTGCTGGGCAGTCCGCTCTCAGTCATCAGCGGCTATGCTCCCGGCGAGATCAGTTCAGAAGGATACGCCGCGCTCTATTGCGGAAGCCTTCCCTTATTGGGGAGCCTGGGATATTTTTCGCTCCGCGGTCGGCGGGTCAGGGAAAAGACAGCCTTTTTGCTGCTTCTTTTCGTCTCAATACTCTCTCTCTACTGGCGCCCTCTCTTTATGGTTTTCTCCCTGCTCAAAGAAGCCGGAAGCTACTGGTACCGGTACTCTTATGTGACGGAAATTTTTCTCATCATTACATCGGCACAGTTTCTGCGAGACCATAAAGCCATCCGCCGGATCCCATTTGCGGTCACTATCGTTGTCTGCCTGATCCTGGCTGTGTTAATGGACAATTCTCTGCCCCATGAAAATGCCGCCTTGTTCCGTCTGGGACTCGGGCTCGCTGCTGCGGCATGCATGCTGCTGACAGCAAATACCATCCGTCCCCATCCGGCTTTTCTGGTCCTTCTGCTGCTGCTGTCTTCTGCAGAGCTGTCGGTCAGCGGATCTCATGTGGCTTCACATTACCTTCGCGACGACGCACTTGCCTGCCAAGAATACAACGGCAGCCAGGAGCGGCTGGTGAACGCCGTCAAAAAAACAGAGGATGGTTTTTACAGGATCACCCAGAACATGACCAGAAGCATGGACTATCACTGGACGACCGCCAATCTGAATGAGAGCATGGGATTTGACTACATGGCTGTCGAGAACTATACTTCCTGCCCTCAGAACACCCAGATGGACATGCTGGACCGCTTTGGCTATCCCGTCTATTCCGACAGGATCCTGCCCAAGAGCACCTTCCTGCAGCCGGTGGATTCCCTGTTGGGTGTGCGCTATCTCCTGTCCCCCTATGAAGTCCGCGGCGTCGGGAAAACCGGCCCGTCAGAGCCTCTGAACGGAAAACTCGTCTACCGCAACGATTACGCTCTCCCGCTCGCTTTCCGCAGCGCTCTGCCATCCGGCAGTTCCTTTCTGTCGGATCCGGATCCACAATCGAATGCGGATATACAGGCTGACCGGGATTCACAGTTTAATCAGGATTCACGGGCTGACCAGGATTCACGGTTTAATCAGGATTCACGGGCTGACCGGGATTCACAGTCTGATCAGGATTCACGGGCAGGTCTGCATACAGATGCCGGGAACGATTCCGATCAGGCTGCAGCTGAAAAAAATGCGGCAGCTCCATTTGAATACTGGAATAAGGTCTACTGCGCCCTGTCGGGTTCGGACCGGGAGATAATGGAAGAGCTCGAATACACCCGGGATAAATCGGACGGAGAAATTCTGTATACGATCAATGTCCCCCAAGGTAATTATGCAGTGTACGGAAACATCACCCACCGCAAAGACGCCAACGCCTATCTTAATCTGAACGACCGGTTCAACATTCCCTACGCAAGGTGGCAGGCAGTACAGGTCTTCAACATTCCTTCCGATGCAGACCAGCAGACGGTGACTGTCAGATACAAGGCTGAATCTCTCAGCAGGATCAACGATGTGAAGTTCTACGGTCTCAATCTCGATACCTTCCGGGATCTCACAGATCATCTGAGGGAAAGCGCACCCGCCTCACTCTCCCTCGGAAAAGGGAAAGTATCGATCGATACCCGGGGCAGTGACGGGGAAATCCTGTTCACTTCCATCCCCTATGATGATGGCTGGACAATAAAAAGGAACGGGGATAAAATAACCCCCGTTCTCTTTGAAAACTGTCTGATCTGCATACCCCTGAGGGATGGCGAAAACCATATTCAAATGACCTACACAGCTCCGGGACTCCGCCCCGGGATCGTGCTCAGTATACTCGGCATCTGTGCGCTTGCGGCTGCTGCCGCCCTGAAAAGACACTCATTCAGAAACCGAGAAAATCGTTGACAAGGATAACATGGATGCGCCCCGGATGCTTGGAATAACGTGTGATCAGGAACTGGCAGCAGATCGTATCGGGCGTCTTGCAGTCCATGCAGGAGCCGGTCTTTGTGCAGGGTGTGTTAAGACCGAAGCGCTGGGCGTTGATCGGGGCGGCCACATTGCGGGCGCGCTTGAGGGCACCGTCCACATCATCACAGATCTTGTTCATACCTACGATAAAAAGGACATGTCTGGGGCCCTGGGCAATTGCGGATACGCGGTTGGCATTGCCGTCGATATTGATGATCACACCGTCCTCGGTCATGGCATTGGCGCTGGCAAGGAAAAAGTCAGCGTCATAGGCTGCCAGCATGGCCGCGCGCTTGTCTTCCATCTTATCGCGGTCAATGAAATTGTAGTTACCCTCTGCAAGCGCTGCGGGCAGTCCGATCTCATGTGCGCTCATAGCGCCGCCCATGGTCACGGTACTGCCCTCGGGGATCAGAGACAGGGCAATCCTGAGTGCCTCTTCCTTATCCGCGGCATAGTAACCGCTCATCTGACGGGACTCAAGCCCCTTGATCACTTTCTTGGCCATCAGTTCATAACGCTTTGTAATATTCTCGTTCATGTTTTTTCCTTTCTTTCTGTTTCCTTCTGTTTCTTTTTTCTTTTTAACATTACTCAGCCTCCAGCACGCTGAGCATCTGCGCAGGATTGTCCGCCGCCTTGACCTTGTCAAACCCTTTGATGATGATGCCGTTCTCATCGATCAGATAGGTGGTACGCAACACCCCCATGGAAACCTTTCCGTAGTTCTTCTTTTCCTTCCAGACGTCGTAGGACTGGATCACTTCCCTGTCCACATCGGACAAGAGCGTAAAGGGAAGGCCGTGCTTTTCCTCAAACCGCTTATGGGAAGCCACTGAATCCTTGCTCACCCCCAGAACGACCGCGCCTTTTTCACGGAACTGCGGATACAGTTCACCAAAAGCACATGCCTGTTTGGTGCAGCCTGCTGTCATATCTTTGGGATAAAAATAAAGGATCACCTTCTGCCCCTGATAATCGGACAAAGAATGCATTTGACCGTTCTGGTCCGGCAGCGTAAAATCGGGAGCTTTTGTTCCAACTTCCAGCATATTATTTACCTCCTGAACAACTGATTTATCAAACCAGTCCCCTGGTCTTACTCCGGGTTCTTATGATTTAAAAGACACAAAATAACGTCTCTTCCAATCCTTTTGATTCTAATATATTTTCAGCAAATTCACAATGAGGGGGAGGGTTTCGGGAGACAGGGGACGGTTCTATGTCTCCTCCGAGGAGGAGACATAGAACCGTCCCCTGTCTCCCCGTCTCCCCTGTATCTTCTATTTTTTCCCGCCTGATGGTAAAATAAATCAGGCTTTATTTGAGCTTTTCAGAAGATGTTTCAGGGAGGTATCGTTATGTCAAAAAAACTCGGAAATCTGGTCAAGGAAGCACGCACTGCAAAGGGGCTGACACAGGCGGCTCTTGCGGACAAGGTAGGCGGGATCACCTCCTCCGATGTCGGCAAAATCGAGCGGGGTGAAAAAGAGCCCACGCAGGATATTCTCAAAAAAATGGCAAAGGTTCTGGGGGTGACGCAGAAGTCGCTGCTCGACGCCGCACAGGGTTCAGGCGCAAAATCGTCTTCTTCCGCCAAAACCTCCGGCAGCGGGAAAACCGCTGCAAAGAAAAAGATCTCCTCCTCGTCCTCCTCATCTAAGGCGCTTACCCTGACAGCGACGGAGAAAAAGCTGGTCGAACTCTACAGGAAGGCCGACAGCAGCACAAAGAAGGCTGCCATGAATCTGCTCAAGGGAGAGGGAAACGCCCTGGAGCTCTTCGGCACACTTCTGACAGGCAAAAACGACGTCTCCTCCATGGCCGGCGACCTTCTCGGATCTCTTTTGTCCGGCAAAGGAAGCGGCACAACAAAGGGACCGGTGATTCCCGAAGACGGAGAAAGTGAAGAAAACCAGGACAGCTGACGAGTTAGATAGCGGTTATATTGGATAAAAAGCGTGCCTGAAAAGCAGTCAGCAGATAATGCGGATAATTAAGAAAAAGAAAAAAGCAGAGGATGTGCATTCAAAACTGCATATCCTCTGCTTTTTTATATTGATACCTTTCCCGTGACAGCGGCCGAAAGAGCAGTATCCTGTTTTTTTTTTTTCTTCATCTCCCGCAGAAAGTTTACTTCATCTCCCGCAAAAAGGCCCGGACTGCCTCTGTGACCTGATCCAGGTGCAGATCGTAGCAGTGTGTATCTCCGGGAATGGGAACAAGCCTGGCATTGGCATATTTTGCCGCGGCTTTTTCGGAGTAATGATAAGGCACAGATTCATCGCCGGTTCCATGGACGATCAGGACAGGTCCGTTATAGCGTGTGATCGCAAGGTCCACGTCGATCAGCTGTGCGACGCGGATATAGTTTTCACGAAGGGTCAGGGACTTTCCCGCGTCCAGCTCCGCCGGGATATGATCCAGGTCAAAGGGAACGCCCAGGATCTCCCCCTGCCGCGCGATTTCGGGGATCATGGAAGCCGGTGAAAGAGGGAGAATGGCTTTCAGCCTGTCCCTTTCCATGGCACCTGCCAGCATGGTCAGAAGGCCTCCCTGGGAGTGACCGCACAGATAGAGATCCGAGACAAAATCCAGGGAGCGGGCGTAGTCGATCACAGTCAGGATATTGCTGATCCATTTCATGAGAGTGTGATCTCCGAAGCTGCCGCCTGACTGGCCGTGGCCGTACATCTCTGCCCTGAGGACCGCGAAGCCCTCCTCGTTGGCCGTGCGCTGAACCGCGCGTATGTGTGTCTCCTCCATATCGCCGGTGAAGCCGTGGACCAGGATCATCAGAGGCAGTTTCTCTGCTTTCTCTGCCCCCTCTGTCTTCTTTATCTCCTCTGCCTTCGCCGCCTTCTCTGTCCTGCTTGTCTCTGACGGAAGGGCTAAGCAGCCCTCGCCAAAGCTTTCGCCGCCGCTTTTACCACAGCTTTCATCACTGTTTTCATCACAGTTTTCCTGCGGGAAATCCAGCTTTAAATGCAGCCGGATCCCGTCATCCGATATATAAAACTCTCTGCTCTCTCTCATCTGGTCCTCTCCTTGAGCATTGCTTACTTTGCTCAGATCCCGTTTAAAAACCTGTTTAAAATCCGGTTTAAAACCTGCTTGAGATCCGGTTTAAACCTGCTTAAGACCCGGTTTAAAGCCGGTCAGGACTTCTTTTTCATCTTTCAACAGGAAGTCCCGAACAGGAATCAAATTCCGTTTTTGAGAAAAAGACTTCCGCCGGAATATGTTCACATCGGCGGAAGTACTTTTTTTCTACTGCTTATAAATCCCTGCCAATTTCTTACAGATGGAGCACGCGCTCGCGGATCTCCTGGGTGCGGCCCTGGTTCCAGAACTGGGTGCCGATGTAACCGCAGGTGCGGCGGGCAACGCTCATGCGGGACTGGTCGCGGTTGCCGCAGACAGGGCACTCCCAGACCAGCTTGCCGGCATCGTCCTCGACGACCATGATCTCGCCGTCATAACCGCAGCACTCACAGTAATCGCTCTTGGTGTTGAGTTCGGCGTACATGATGTTGTCGTAGATATACTTCATCACAGCCAGAACAGCGGGAATGTTGTTCTGCATGTTGGGAACCTCGACGTAGCTGATGGCACCGCCGGGGGAGAGCTTCTGGAAATCGGCCTCGAATTTCAGCTTGTGGAAGGCGTCGATCTCCTCAGTCACGTGTACGTGATAGCTGTTGGTGATGTAGTTTTTGTCCGTGACGCCCTTGATGATGCCGAAGCGCTTCTGCAGGCACTTGGCAAACTTGTAGGTCGTGGACTCCATGGGTGTGCCGTATACAGAGTAGCTGATGCGCTCCGCGGCGCGCCACTCGGCGCACTTGTCGTTGAGACGCTGCATGACCTTGAGACTGAACTCCCGGCCCTCGTCAGAGGTGTGGGACTTGCCTGTCATGCGCACGCACATCTCATAGAGACCTGCGTAGCCCAGGCTGATCGTGCTGTAGTTGTCGTAGAGCAGACGGTCGATCTTCTCACCTTTTTTCAGGCGTGCGATGGCACCGTACTGCCAGAGGATCGGGGCGACATCGGAGACAGTGCCGAGCAGTCTTTCATGGCGGCAGCGCAGGGCGCGGTGGCAGAGTTCCAGACGCTCCTCCAGGATCTCCCAGAACTTGTCCATATCTCCGTAAGAGGAGCAGGCGACATCGACGAGATTGATGGTGACGACGCCCTGGTTAAAGCGTCCATAGTATTTGTGCTCGCCGTTTTCGCCCAGGCCCACGGTGTCAGGGGTCAGGAAGGACCGGCATCCCATGCAGGGATAAACATCGCCGTTTTTGTACTCCTTCATCACCTTTGCGGAGATGTAGTCGGGCACCATGCGCTTGGCGGTGCACTTTGCGGCCAGTTCGGTCAGGCCGTAATATCTGGAACCGGGGACGATATTGTCCTCGTCCAGCACATAGATGAGCTTGGGGAAGGCGGGTGTGATCCAGATGCCTTTTTCATTCTTGACACCCTGCATGCGCTGGATCATGACCTCTTTGATCAGCATGGCAAGGTCATCGCGTGTACGGCCGGCGGGCACCTCATCCAGGTACATGTACATGGTGACGAAGGGAGCCTGGCCGTTGCAGGTCATCAGGGTAATGAGCTGATACTGGATAGTCTGGATTCCGCTCTTGATCTCCTCGGCCAGACGGAACTCGACGACCTTGTCGATGATCTCGTCGACCATAGGCTCGCCGCAGGCTTCGCGCTCTTCCACGACCTGCTTGCGGATCTTCCTGCGGCTCACATCAACGAAGGGAGCCAGGTGCGCCAGGGAGAAGGACTGGCCGCCGTACTGGTTGGAGGCAACCTGGGCGACGATCTGTGTCGTCACATTGCAGGCGGTATAGAAGCTGTGGGGCTTCTCGATCAGGGTCTCGCTGATGACGGTGCCGTTCTGCAGCATGTCCTCAAGGTTGATAAGGTCGCAGTTGTGCTCCTTCTGGGCATAATAATCGGAATCGTGGAAGTGGATGATACCCTCTTCGTGGGCTTTCACGATGTCGGCAGGCAGAAGGACACGGCGGGTCAGGTCCTTGGAGACCTCACCGGCCATATAATCGCGCTGCGTGGAATTAATGACAGGGTTCTTGTTGGAATTCTCCTGCTTGACTTCCTCATTGATCTGCTCGATCAGGGCAAGGATCCCGTTGTCGGTCGTATTGGACTTTCGGGAAAGCTCGCGGCGGAAACGATAGCGGACATATTTCTGCGCAACTTCGTAGCCCCGCATCTCCATGATGCCGGTCTCGACCATATCCTGGATATCCTCGACGTTCACCGCGTGCGTGGACTGCTGCACCTCCTTGGCGATCTTCTCGGCGACCGCGATGATCTGATACTCATTGAGCTGATGGATCGGGTCCACCTCTTTGTTGGCCTTGCTGATCGCATTGACGATCTTGGAGAGATCAAAAGTGACCTCCTGACCGTCTCTCTTGATGATATTGGTGGTGACTGTCACACCCGAATACTCTGCCATATCTTTTCCACCTCCCTGTTCTTCCATATCTGTGTATAGTCTGCCGCAGGTGCTGTGCAATGCGGGCTGTCCGGCGGCTGTTTTAACAATCTCTTTCGGCAGGAGTTTCCCGGCAAAGATCCCCGCGAATACTGCCTGCCATGTTCTGTTTTGTGTTCTTTATATGGACAAATGCATGAAAAAAGCACCAAATATTGTGGATTGGCGCTTTTTTTCGTCCACATATTGTATCGAAAAATATGATACTACAGAATCCCCATCTTGAAAAGTAGAAAAAGACAGACAGCAGACAATCTTTTTTCGGCAGATTTGCCGAAGGGCTCTTTCATGCACGGATCCTTCGAAAGGCTTATAAATGTGCAGCATGTAACCATGATCCGCCGGACATGGTAAAACATCAGAAAACGGCTCTTGGAGGAAGGTGAAAACGATTGTAATATAAAAACAGAGAGAACATTTTCAGGAAAAGGAGTTTCAGGAGGAGGAGCAAATGAAGCTGGTATCAATCTTAGGGGATTCGGTAAGCACCTTCCAGGGATATAATCCGCGCGGTTATTCCGTATTTTATGATGCACAGATGCAAAGGGTAAACGGGCTGAACAGCGTGTCTGATACATGGTGGGCCAGAGTGATCAAAGGTATGGATGCCCGCCTGTGCCTGAACAATTCCTATTCCGGCAGCAAGATCACCGGAGATGCCTTTCCCGCAGCCGCATGTGAGGAACGGCTGCAGAACCTGGGAAGGCAGGAATCTCAGCCCGATTATATCCTGATCTATGCAGGTTTTAACGATTTTGCGAGCGGGGCCGAGCTGATCTCCAGTCTGGACGACTATGGATTCGAGGATTCCTACGATCAAGTGCTGAGGACCATCAGGCAGAACTATCCGTCTGCCAAAACGGTCTGCGCAACACTTATGCGCACAAGGGTCAGAGGGGATCGCAGCTGGCAGTTTCCGGAGTACTGGGCCGGTATAGGACTGGAAGACTACAATAATGTAATAAGGTGGGTGGCACAGGAAAACCATTGTTATCTGGCAGACCTTGGCCGCGGCAATGACCGATATGAGACTCTGGACGGGGCTCACCCGACAGCGCAGGGACACCGGGAAATCGCCGACAACTGGATGAAATGCATGAATGATCTGGGAATCCTCTGAAGCAAATGAATCCTCTGAAACAGATGAATTCTCTGAAGCAGATGAATCCTCTGAAGCAGATGAATCCTCTGAAGCAGATGCTTCATGCAGGCCAGCCTTTCCGACTATGCCGGAGTGAAAAAACAACACTGAATAATTTTATCTGCTCTCCGGGGTCTCCGATGAACCGTTGTAGGAAAAGCACATCATGGTGAGGTCATCGAACTGAGGTGCCTCGCCGACGAAGTCGTCCACGTGTCTGCGGAACATTGTGAGGAAGGTCTGGAGATCTTCAAAATTCCATTTCCCGGAAGCCGTCTGGACGTCATTCTGATCTGTATTGCTGTGGCGGCTTTGCAGGTTTTCCAGACTCCAGCTCTCGGCCAGCGCTTCGAGCATCCTTTCATTTCCGAAGAGCTCCATGGAAGCATCGGTCGCTTCGGGAACACCGTCCGTGTAGAGGAAAAGGAGATCGCCGGGGTTCATCTGCCAGTATGCCTCTCTGTATCTCAAGCCCTCCATGGTACCCAGCGCAGGGCCATGGGGGTCTTTTTCCATCCTGAATCCGCTCTCCCTGCGGTAAAAGACAGGGTACTCGTGACCGGCGCAGGCGGAAACAAGCTGTCCTGTCGAAATAGTCAGGATACCCAGCCAGACTGTCACGAACATGGAGTCCTCATTTCCTTCGCAGAGGCGGTCGTTGACGTCGCTGAGGATGTCGCCCGGTCCGCTTCTGCTGCCGGACAGGGTGATGTTTTTGATCAGAGTCTTGGAGATGACCATGAAAAGTGCGGCCGGAACGCCCTTGCCGGATACATCCGCCATGACCAGGGCCAGATGGTCGTCGTCGATCATGAAAAAGTCATAGAAATCGCCGCCCACCTCTTTGGCGGGGTCCATGACCGCATAGAGGTCAAACTCCCTGCGGTCCGGAAATGCCGGGAAATGGGTGGGGAGCATGTTGGACTGAATCTCCGCAGCGACCGAGAGCTCCGTATCCAGGCGCTGCTTTTCTGCAGTGATATCCACGATCTCACGCACATATCCCCGCATCTTTTTTGACATATTTGAAAAAGCTCTTGCCAGCACTTCGATCTCATCCTTGGTGAGATACACGTCTTCCACTTCAAAGCTCATGTCATCGCCGTGCATGCTGGCGACACGCATGGTCATCCTCTTGATCGGCTTTACGAGACGGTCCGCAAACACCAGGGACATGACGACCGCCATTGAGATGAGTCCCATGCCGATGAGCAGTGTAATGATCGTCATAGTCCGGGCATTACTGTGGGAACGGGCAAGTGAGTTCTCCATGACCGTGCCGGTCTCCTGCATGAGCAGGTAGGCTGTGCTGTTGAGGTCTTCCTGTGAGATGGTCAGCAACTGCGTCCAGCCGATGGTTTTCAGGGGCGCATAGGCGATATAGGTTTCCTCCCCATCGACATTGAGCAGCGAGAACCCGCTCCCGCCCTCCAGAGCCTCGTTCACCAGAGATACCAGCTCAGGATTGCTGCTCTCCTTCAGGCTGCGGAGTTCATTGGTGCTCAGCGCCAGTTCCCCGCTTTCCCTTGAGGAATAAAGCACATTTCCGTTCTCATTGATCAGACAGGTATCGCTCTGATCGCCCAGCTGTGCCTTTGCGACGATGTCGTCCAGGTCCTCCAGGTTGACAGATCCACCGCAGACGGCAGCCAGTTCGCCGTCGACATAGACAGGAACACCGGCCATGACTTCGTAGTTGGTAAAATAGTTGTCCATATTGACGGGAGTGAAATAGGTTTCCCCATGGACCAGGGCTCCCACATACCAGGGACGCCGGTCAGCATTATAGGGCATGATCTCCCCGTCTTCGTCCACCTTTCCCTCAGGCGTGCGGTCCGCGATGATGCTGGCTCCGCCGGGCAGGGACACCATGCAGTCCAGCAGGGAGTCGCCCCCCTCCACGATCTCCAGTATCATGTTCCTGAGTCCTCCGATCCGGAGGATCTGTTCCTTCAGCTCCGGATCCTCCCTGTCAGCGCTCTCTGAATAGAGCAGCTGCAGTGTCAGCTTCCCCGCGTCCGCCTCGGAGGGAAGCGGTACCTCGAGGGGCGAGAAGGCATCCGGATACTCCAGTACCATCTGTACCTGTCTTGCCAGGATCTCAAGATCATGGCGCATGGTCCAGAACTCTCCGTCCACCACGTTGGCCTGGGAAATCACGTATTTCTGGAAGCTCTCTGTTGCCATGTCGCGCATCGAATCCGACATGGTATCCATGATGACAGCGTTCTCCTCCCTGCTCGTATCCTCCATCAGGCGGGCAAACCGGTTCACCTGCAGAACGCCGGCGATCGCAAACAAAATGACAGCGGCTGCCACCAGCAGAATGTTCATTCTGAATATCTTCTGACGAAGACTGTTTTTTATATTATCTCCATTGTCAGAAACCGCAGCATTCTCCTTATTTGAGAACAGCTTTTTCCAGAGTTCGTTCATTTTCATAATCAAAACATCATTCCCTTTTTGCGGCAGCACGCATAGTTTTCATCGTATATGTTTGTGAACATGAGGTCATGGCCGCAAGTAAATCCTGTTTCTTTACTTCAGTACAACGTCTTTGAGCGGAATGGAATTCCAGCCTGCCCAGTAGGGGACAAAGGACTCGACCCTGTCTCCCAGGACAAACAGATGGTTGGTGGAAAAGAGCGGGACCCAGAGTGCCTTGTCCCGGATCAGCAGCGTTTCCAGAGCGGCATATTCCGACATGCGCGCATCGTCATCCTGGATCGTCCTTGCCCGGCCTATGCGATCCATGACGTTCTGTTCGGCAAAGTTGCCGGAACGGCGGAGCGTCTTTTCCCGGCTGCCGAAAAAAGTATAGATAAAATTGTCCGGGTCATTGTAATCCGCGCTCCAGACACTGCAGAAGGCCATAAGCTTTCCGTGAGTGCGCAGGTACATCCAGCTTTCCGGGTCATAACTCACGATAGATACCTGCAGTCCTACCGCCTGCAGGTCCTGCCGGATCATATTGAGCAGATTCAATTCGCGCATGCTTGCCGTGGAATCAGCAGCCAGTTCAATGCGGGTCTTGATGTCTTTTCCGGCTCTTTTCAGATACCGCCTGGCTCCCTCGGGGTCGTATTTCAGCCATCCCTGGTTTTCTTCGCTGTAACCGTGCAGGCCGCGGGGAAAAATGCCGTCCACCAGGGTTCCTTCGCCGTCATACAGTTCATCCACGATCTTCTGCCGGTTGATCGCCATCTGGACCGCTTTGCGGACCCGGGTGTTGTTCAGAGGGCGGGTGTCCAGATTCATCATCATGTAATTGGTCTCCACACATCCCTTGGGAACCAGATGATCCTTCCACTTGTCGGATTTGTAGACAGATTTGATCGTATCTGTATGGATGGCGTCCAGATCGAGCAGATCCAGCTCCCCTTTCTGGAAGGCGGCATCCATGAGTGCCGGATCAAGAACTAGGAACCGGGCCTTTTTGACAGAGGGCTTTTCCTTCTTCCAGTAAGGGTTCAGTTCCAGTGTCATCCCTTTACCGCTTCTGTATTCGGTCACCATATAGGGGCCTGAGCCAATGGTCGTTTTGGGGGATGTCCCGTAATCATCTCCCGCATCCAGGACGCATTTTTCACTGAGGATACTGCAGGAAGGCGTAGCGACCTGATAAATATAGCCCGCAAAAGGCTCAGTCAGAGTAATCTCGACACGCCTGTCGTCAAGAACCCTGATCCCTTCCGGAGTATCCGTCTTGTGTGCCATTACCGCATCCGCGCCGAGGATCATATCGGCAAAATCCGTCTGCATACTGTCCGGAAGAGACAGCATTCTTGAAAACGTAAAAGCCACATCAGAGGCCCTGACCGGTGTCCCGTCCGAAAAAAACGCGTCGTCCCGAAGCGTAAAAGTATAGACCCGTCCGTCTTCCGACAGGGAATAATCTTCAGCAAGCCCGGGAACCAGTTCCGTGGTCTCGTCATCATTCTGGCGGATCTCAAAAAGCCGCTCAAAAACATTGATCGCCACCACATACTCACTGGTCGTCCGGTGTACATCCATTGTATCCATATCCTCGACCAGCCCTGCACGGAAGAGACCTTCCTCGACCTCTCCGGAAGCAGGCACCTGGCTGGGTACAGCCGCCTCTTCCGCAGCGGCACGTGTGCCGGAACTATCCGGGGAAAAATGATCGGCAGAATTTTCTGTACTGCCTGCACTCCTGCAGCCCGCCGGCAATACCGCTGACAGGGTCAGGATGAACAGGATCAGAACAGATAGAAGTCTTTTTTTACAGCTTCTTGTTTTCATCATTTCTTTTTCTTTCCATATATGTTCTATCCGATATGCAGTCTGCCGTCTCTGTTGATCAGCTGCGCCGGATCCAGTCCTTATCATTCATCCTCTCCAATGCCGCCAAGCCCGTAATACAGCAGTTCGTTGTACCTGGCATTGGCTTCTTCGGCCTTTTTCTTGCGGATCCAGCGCTCCCGGTCGCTCATGATCGCCAGCATCTCATCGGCAATCTCCTCGGCTGACCGCGGCTTAGCTGAATGGAGATAAGCAGTCATACGGCGCATGGTCTTTTCCGAGCCCAGATTCCTGGCGATCAGCTTGCCGAATTCCTCCGGATAACCCATTCGGACAATGGTCCCGATCAGCTCGCGATAAGCGGCTTTCCATGATTCCGGCGCGCTCATATGATAATCCCCTCCAGGTGATCGCACTCATGCTGAATGATCTGCGCCGTCCAGCCGGAGTATTTCTGCCGCTTCTTTTTCCAGCTGCCATCCAGGTATTCCACCTCGATATTCTGATACCGCGTCGTCTTCCGGGTACCGGTCAGTGACAGGCATCCTTCCTCTGTCTCATAAGGCGTATCTTTCTTCACTATGACCGGATTATACATCACGACATTCATGATCCCCATGTTCACGATAATGATCTTTTTCTTCACCCCGATCATGTTGGCCGCCATGCCGACGCATCGCTCCTGATTTGCCCGCAGGGTATCCATGAGGTCCTGTCCGACAGACAGGTCCTTTTTTGAGGCAGGCTCGGATTTCTGCCCCAGAAAGAAAATATCTTTTACTATTGGTTTGATCATCTGTGTCATCCTGTTCTGAATATATTCACTATTTGGCTCACTGTTTTCATCCATTATAAAGCAAGTTCGATCGCTTTTCTATGTCATGTCATAAATCTCCAAATGCTGAAGAATCGGCGAAAATGCTGTAAAATAGAATTCTAAAGATGGCAGAGCTGCATGGGAGGAAGAGAGAATGAAGCTGATCGATACATTTCCCACAAATGAAATAAATGGCCTACAGTACAGGGTCGGACGAGTGCTCCCCTTCGGCGCCACGCTGATCGGAAACAGCGCTGTCAATTTCAGTATTTTTTCCAGAGACGCGGTCTCCTGTTCTCTGGTGCTCTACCGGCATGGTGAAAAGGAGCCTTTTGTGGAAATACCCTTTCCGGAAGAGTTCCGGATCGGTAATGTCTATACAATGATGGTATTCGGCATAACGATCGAGACAACCGAATACGGCTATCGTTTTGACGGTGTCTACGACCCGGCCAGAGGACTGCGTTTTGACAAAAACAAGGTGCTCCTGGATCCCTATGCGAAATCTGTCTCCGGGCGCAGCATCTGGGGAAAATTCAAAATGCAGAATTCTTCTTTTGTCCATCGCGGACAGATCATCCGTGAGGATTACGACTGGGAGGGTGATAAACCCCTGGAGATCCCCATGGAGGATCTGATCATCTATGAGATGCATGTGAGAGGTTTTACAAGAGCCGCCTCCAGTAAGATCAAATACCGCGGAACCTACGCAGGCATTGTGGAGAAAATCCCCTATCTCAAATCTCTGGGGATCAACTGTATTGAGCTCATGCCCGTTTTCGCCTTCGACGAGTTTGAATATTCAGATGGAAAAAGTGCCGGCAAACGCCTCAATTACTGGGGTTACTCGACCGTGTGTTTCTTTGCGCCCAAGGCAGGGTACGCGGCTTCGGGACCTTACGGCATGGAAGCGGACGAGTTTAAAAATCTCATCAAAAAGCTGCACCAGAACGGAATAGTTGTCATCCTCGACGTTGTTTTCAACCACACTGCCGAAGGCAATGAAGATGGCCCGACCATCTCCTATAAGGGAATCGACAACCGGACCTATTACCTGCTGACACCTGAGGGAGGATATGTCAATTTCAGCGGTTGCGGAAACACCATGAACTGCAACAAGGCTGTGGTCCGCAATCACATTCTGGACTGTCTGCGCTACTGGGTGGCCTCCTACCATATCGACGGCTTCCGCTTCGACCTGGCCTCCATCCTGACAAGAGATAACAAGGGAAATCCCATGGTATCTCCGCCTCTCATCGACACCCTGGCACATGATGCGGTACTTGGCAGGACCAGACTGATCGCAGAGGCCTGGGATGCCGGCGGCCTTTATCAGGTCGGCAATTTTCCCTCCTGGCACCGCTGGTCGGAATGGAACGGGAAGTACCGGGACTGCCTGCGCAGATTTATCAAAGGCGATGCCGCCTGCGCGCCCGAGCTCTACAGCCGCATCTCAGGATCCGAGGATCTCTACAACAGGCGCGGGCCCGCTGCCTCCATCAATTTCATCACCTGCCACGATGGCTTCACATTGTACGATCTCGTATCCTACAACGAAAAGCACAATGAGGCCAACGGCGAAGACAACCGGGACGGTACAAATTGCAATGACAGCTGGAACTGCGGCACAGAGGGCGACACCGATGATCCCGAAATCCTCGCGCTCCGCATGAGGCAGATCCGCAATTTCCAGACTCTTCTGCTGACAAGCCGCGGTGTTCCCATGCTCCTGTCCGGCGATGAATTTGCCAACACGCAAAAAGGAAACAACAACGCCTACTGTCACGACAACATGATTTCCTGGCTCGACTGGGGACGCCTCGGCAAATACGGAGATCTCTTTACCTATGTGCAGACCCTCATCGCCCTGCGCAGCGCCCATCCCGTGCTGCGGGCGCCGCATTTTGACAGCGGCATAAACGGCACCGGCCTCCCCGAACTCTCCTTCCACTCCACAACACCCTGGAATCTGGACAGAAACGCACCCGCCCTTACCTTTGCCGTGCTCTATGCCGAAGACCATGTGAAATACAAAACAGAAAAAGATGCATTCCTCTACATCCTGGTCAACGCCCACTGGGAGGAACACACTTTTACCCTGCCGGAGCTTCCCGGCGGACTCCAGTGGCTCCTCCTCTGCGCTTCCAGGGGCATCTGCAATCCCATCGGAGAAGAGACAAGGCTCCAGGTCCCGACGCAGTTTACCCTTGGTCCCCGCGAGACCGCGGTCCTCATTAGCTGAGTTGTCAAGGGGACGGTTCTTCTGACAACTCCTCTCAGAGGGACGGTTCGGATTGCCATCCAAAGTCCATGTTGCCAGAGGGACGGTTCGGATTGCCATCCAAAGTCCAAAAAAGTCAAAAGGAGACACCATCTTGATTACCATTATTGCCATTTTTGAACTTAAACCCGAGTGCGTTGAGACCTTTAAGGGCCTCGCTGCCGAGTGCATAGAAGCCTCCCGCAAAGAAGAAGGCAATGTCAGCTACAATTTCTACACGGGCAAAGAAGACAAGAACAAATATTTCTTCGTAGAAGTCTGGAAGGATGATGAAGCCATCGCGACACACAATGCATCTGCACACTTCCAGAAGTTCGCAGGCGCCTTCATGCCCATGCTGGCCAAAGAGCCCGTCATCGAGCAGGTTGTCGAGGCATAATTCACGCCATCTATTCCGTCTTCTATTCTGAAACCCCTTCCATCCTGAAACCGGTGGAAGACGGCAGACTTTGTACATAAAGCCCTTATTATAAATCATTGAACAGGCAAATGAGCTGCTGCATAGCTGTGAATGGAAATCATCATCAGCTATGCAGCAGCTCTTTTTTCATCTATTTGCTGGAATCTGAAATTCACCAGTTTCTAAGATTCACTGATATCTTAATCAGGTTAGATTTCTGCTGTTGCTCTAAAACCAGTACCTGTTTTAGTCTTACAATCTGTCTGAAAGACGGATGGCCAGGCCCGGAAAGACGCGGCATGGCACCGCATCATCAAAGGAATACAGGTCTGCGTCTTCCCTCCCGCTTTCAAATACATATACCATGACCGTCCTGTTGGCGGGATTGATGATCCAGTATTCACGCACTCCCGCCTCCCTGTACAGAAACAGCTTCAGGCCATAATCGATCTTCTGCGTGGATTTGGAAATCACTTCCACCACCCAGTCCGGTGTTACGCGGCTTTTTACCGTCTCTCCCGACTGCAAATATGCGTCAAATTAAAATCTCACTATTCAAATTGCTGGCAATTCGTACGTGCTGTTTTTTA
>CACZFF010000035.1 GCA_902780385.1 uncultured Lachnospiraceae bacterium | reverse complement strand
AATCAAATTGGAAAATTTAAAAGGAGGTAAATCATGGGCGAAAGATTAAAAGAACTGCGGAAAAAACTTGGTCTTACTCAAGAAGAATTTGCAAAAAGACTTGGTATAAAAAGAAATGCTGTTACAAATTACGAAGTAGGGAGAAATGATCCTGCTGATTTAATTGTGTCTTTGATATGTCGCGAGTTTTCTGTGAATGAGTCTTGGCTCCGGTTCGGAGAGGGTGAGATATTTATCGAAAAAACCAAAGATGAGCAGATTCAAGAAATGGTCGATGAAATAATGGTCGAAAAGCCTGAAGATTTCCGGCGTAGATTTGTGCGTGCCCTGGCCGCACTCGATGCGGACGGCTGGGCTGCCCTTGAGAGATTCATTGATTCAATTTCGGAAACGACCAAAAAAGAGGAACAAGCTGTTACAGTACCACAGAACAGCAATGACTTAACGCCGGAAGAACAGGAAGTGGTCCGGCAGCTCCGGGAGAAGAAGAATCGGAAGGACGCAGCAATGACTTAACGCCGGAAGAACAGGAAGTGGTCCGGCAGCTCCGGGAGAAGAAGAATCGGAAGGACGCGTAATGTCGCTGGCATGGCATTTGATAAATCGTGGAATATGGTAATCCTTAATATCAGACAGCTCAGTTGTACTCAAAAGTAAATATAATAATAAAAGTTTTAGGATACAGGAAACGGCAATCTCATTTATAAATAATTATTACGGAGGTACACCATGAAAAAACTTTTATTGTTACTGCTGTTTTGTCTCATTTTGTCTGGATGCAGTTCCGGATCCGGGTCTCCACCAGCCTCGTCCATACCCTCTGAGGCCGTATCAGAAGATCCTGCCCTCTCGTCTGAAAAAACAGAATACCAGGAAATCGAGCTGTGCGGTTACACCGCCGAGGTCCCAAAAAGTTGGATTATTGCCGATAATTATTTCTTTTGCAAAAAAGAGAACGAATTTCCGTATGTCATGGTCTATCCAGAAGTATCCAATGAATCTCTGGATGCTTTTCTCGGCGACAGCAATTTAGAGGAAACCTTTATCAAACAATTTTCCAAAGCTTTTGAAAGTGCTTCATATGGTCCCGAAATGGACCATGATATATATGGAGATCTCGAAACCCGTTCTTTTACAACAACGTACACGAGGAATAAAAAACTTGAAAATGTAACTTGTACTTTATTTGATAAACCAGGTGGAGGTGTTGGCGCTGCGTTATTCTTCTTCCGCGTAGAAGATATAAAAGAAGATAATAGTCTTCATGATTACCTGAAGATGTTTTACACTATGAAACCTTCGGATTCATCAAATATCACAGCTACCGCCCCGCCTATTCCCGAGAGTTCCGAGGAGCTTTCTTCCGATCAGGAAATAACCACTGACACACCAACAGAACTTCAGGATGCCTCTGCCGAATCAAATCCAATGGCCGAGACTCCCGAAACTGAACCGGATCCTGTTGAAGAAGAGCCTATTGAGCAAGAGCCTGTCGCGGAGGAGCCTGTTGAAGAAGAGCCTGTGGAGCAAGAGCCTGTCGCGGAAGAGCCTGTCTCCGACCAGTATTCTCCGACTCCTGGCGAGCAAAATGCTCTTACCAATGCAAAGAAATACATCAATACGAAGGGTTTACAGACAGCGAAGCTGCCTATGGTGCCGATAATTGCGGAGCAGACTGGTATGAACAGGCTCTAAAGAGTGCTGAAAAATATCTTAACTACTCGGCTTTTTCTTACTCCGGGCTTATAGAACAGTTAGAGTATGAAGGATATACAGAAGAAGAAGCTTCATACGGTGTTGATAATTGCGGCGCAGACTGGAATGAACAGGCTGCAAAGAAAGCTCAGCAATACCTTGATTATTCTTCTTTTTCCAGATCAGGCCTTATTGACCAGCTGAAGTATGAAGGTTTTACTCCCGATCAGGCTGAGTATGTGGGCTTATTTTCCTATACCCATGAAAGGAGTTTTTTTATGCCTACAGCGAAAAAGTTACCTTCCGGCTCCTGGCGGTGCCGGGTGTTCTCCCACTACGAGATCGGGAAGGACGGAAAGAAGAGGGGCGTCTATGAGTCCTTCACGGTCAAGGACCCGTCCAGGCGCGGCAAGCGCGAGTGTGAGCGCATGGCGGCAGAGTGGGCGATCTCGCACGAGGACAGGGACGTTCTGGAGATGACAGTCCAGGAGGCGATCGGGAAGTACATCGACGCCAAGGAGAAGGTCCTCTCCCCTGCCACGACCAATTCATACCAGCAGATCCTGCGGACCGCTGTTGACGACATCCGTCATTATGCGATCGGGGACCTTACCCTGCCGATCGTGCAGGCCTGGGTCAATGCCCTCTATGTCAGGACATCGGCCAAATATGTCCGGAACGCGAACGCCCTGTTCGGGGCATCCGTGAAGTTCTTCGGCGGGCCCGCCTTCCCGGTGACGCTCCCGGCCCCGAGGGCCTATATCCCTCACGTCCCGGATGACGGGGAGATCACGGCGCTCATCGATTATATCGTGAGTACCACCCATGAGAACACAAGGCGTGACATGCAGCCCCGAAAAGAGCTCTATATAGCTGTCCTCCTGTCCGCGTTCGGCTCGCTCAGGAGGGGCGAGATCTGCGCCCTGAAGGCTGATGACTTCGACATGGCATCCCACACGGTCCGCGTGACCAAGGACGTCGTGAAGGACCAGTACGGCCTGTGGACGACCAAACCCGTCCCTAAGACGGATACGTCCAACCGCGTCGTAGACCTGCCCGGATTCGTCTGTGATGAGGTTGCAGCCATGGACTCCTACCAGAGGGGCGGCACCATCATCAAAGGGACGCCTGACCAGATCTCGAACCGGTTCCGCAGGGCCGTGAGGTTCTCAGGCGCGCAGGCAAGGTTCCGGTTCCATGACCTGAGGCACTACTACGTAAGTATAGCCCACGCCCTGGGCGTTCCGGATGCCTACATCATGGAGATGGGCGGATGGCGCACGGAGACGACCATGAAGCGCGTCTACAGGGCTACGCTGGCCGACCGCAAGCGCGCCGAGCGGGACAAGCTGACGGGGCACTTCGACAGGCTCAATGCAGGACGCGGCGCTGGCTGATATTCCCCAATCCTGAAATATGAATCCGCTTCATAAATTTCGTGACATATTCGTGTCATGTAGCATGTAAAAAACGCCTTCTGAACGTCATTCCAAATTACCACGAAACCCGCATAAACACTGGGTTTCAGCCGTATTTCCAGTATTTATGCGGGTCATAAAAAAATGGAGACGACGGGATTCGAACCCATGTACGAATGTTTTGGATACACTCAAAAACACGAAAACGTGTCATGCGGTATGGCAATTCTGTTATTTGCCCATAAAAATCCCGCTACTATTTCGATATTTTATATTGACACCACTATAAATATATGCTATTATATACTTGTAAGGAACAAGGGAACGGCAGGAAAGGAGTTAAGGAAATGGATAAAAAAATGAGCAAAGCCGATTTGATAGCCCTTCTGGTTTCTGTCAGAGAAGTTGCAAGGGCAAATGGAGAAATGAAAACGGTCGAGCACATCGACATTATTCTTTCGGAAATCCGGAAAAAATAATAACTGAATAGGGACTCAGAGAGGGGACGGATACCGAAACATTCCTGCCGGCCGTCCCCCTCTTAAAAAAGAATAGCAGGAATAGAAAGGCAAGTCAATGGCATACTCCCAGGCGCAGAACAAGGCGACCCAGAAATACCAGAAGGCCAACTATGAACGGCTGGCCGTCCGCTGTAAAAAAGGCCGCAAGGAAGTCTATGAGAAGCTGGCCGCAGACCGAGGCGTATCCCTCAACCATCTGATCATTGAACTACTGGAAAAAGAAGCTGAAAAAATGGAATAAAATGATAAACACCCCGGCACCGCTTTAAACGATGTCGGGGTGTTGTATTGCATAGTCTCCGGACGTCCGGAAGGCTCTATGCTCGTACTCTTACAGGTTGACGTCGGAGCTGATATAGTAGCCGGCTCCCGCTGCCTTGCAGTAGTCCGTGATCGTTTTGACCACGGTGCTGTCTGTTGTGTATTCCAGAATGAAGGCATCAACCGATTTGCTTATAGCAAGTGCTATATACTTCTTGTACTCAATGCTCTGCTTACTCTCCTGCTTTCCGAACTCCCCGGTTCCGGAATAGTCCGTGATCCGGCTGAAGACCTCCTCCTGGGTGATACCGTTCGCGACATTCAGACCCGCCTTCATGGCCTTTGTCATGTAGGCAATGCCGCCGTTGACCATGATATAGCCACAGGCATACAGGGACTGCAGGATTTTTGTGATCCCGCTGTAAGCTGCGTCAGAAGGATATTCCTCATACACATCCAGATTGTCGATCCACAAGCCGTCACAACCTTTACTAATGATCTCTTTCCCGCGCTTGATCGCCCACTGCTGGACATCCGGGCTGGTCACGTCAAGATACCGCTCATGCTCCCAGTCGTCCAGGCGCCGGAGAGTGTGCTTCTCGAGGCTCTTGTAATAGCTGCGCTCATCCGAGACACTGCCGACACTGAGATATCCCAGGACTTTGTACCCCGCTGCCTTCAGCGCTCCGATCTCTGCGGATGTGTAGTCTTCCGGTTCGATCGCGATCAGACCGGAGCCCTTTATGGGCTTGGCCTTGGTGGATAGGCAGACCTTGTATGCCGGAGCCTCTGTGACCGGGACAGTCTTTGTCCATGCCTTCGAGAGATTCCCCTTGCTGCAGGACAGCTTCATGGCTCCTGGCAAACAGTCGATATATATGTCGCCGTTTTCGGCATTTCGCGCCACTGTAGCGCCGACAGCTTCCAGGCGCTTTCTGGTCGTCCCTCTGCCGGATCCTTCCTTGTGGTGATAATTGGAATAAGCGACTTTGGGCTTGACTGCCTTGCAGATTGCCTCGTTGCATGCGTTTGCATCCCCGTGCCACTGGCATTTGAAGATGTCTGCCCGGATGTCCTTCACAGCACTGATCAGGAGGCGATTGCCTTCGTTCTGCAGATCTCCAGCCGCATGGAAGATCCAGCCGTTACAGTCAAAATGCAGGACCATGGACTGGTTATTGACAAAGTGATGGCCCTCATGCTCCGAAAGCTTGCCGGCAGGTGCCTGATAGATGCACTTGCAGGTGATGCTGCCGATCTGGAAGGAATCCCCGACTTTGAGGGTCAAAGAACTCTTGCCCTTTGCGGCCTGCCTGCGCAGAGCGTTGCCATAGGACTTCTGATACTTGTCCAGCTCTTTGCAGTCCGGGATGATCACCTGCTTTACAGGGATAGCCTTCATGATGTTAGACAGGCCGCCGTAGTGGTCCCCGTGTCCATGTGAGAGTACAACGGCGTCAATCGATTTGACGCCCTGCGCCTTGAGCTTTGCAATAACGACAGAAGACGCCCCAGCCATGGCTGTGTCGATCAGGATACAGTGTTCCACCGTCTTATCGTCGGAGCCGTACTCATAGATTGCAGTGCAGTCTCCATATCGTTTTTCATCTTTCTCGAAAAACCACACTGCGTGCACGCGGATCCTGTTAGCGGAAGGAGGCTTGACCACTACGCCGCGGATCTCATCCACCTTGTCCTGGGTCTTCTGCGGGTCATACCCCAGCGCCTTGAGCGCTTTCTTCCGGGTATCGCCATCTCCGAAGTCACCTTTTATGACCTGCCGGGCGACTGTCTCGACCGGCAAGCCGCCGCCCCTCAGATAATCCCGGATGCTCGTCTGCAGGATAAAACCGTACTTGTCACCAACGCAGCAGTAACACCACTTTCTTCCGGTGTCGTCCGCGATCGTATCACACACATCGATCCTGGTGAGCGGCAGGACGGGTGCGAAGCTGCAGGGTTCCCCAGTAACCCTGGGATACCGGCGGGCAGTGACCTTCTGACCAAATTTCAGGAGTCCTGTCTTCTGTACTTTTTTCGAAGGCGTGCCGGTACCGCTGACTTCATAGACGTTTGTTTTTGCCACAGAGACCACCTCCTTCTTTTGGCTGGTTTCCTTCTGATTGGTTTCATCCCGGAACTTCGGGGCGATAAAGCCGCGGATATACCTGCCATTGACTCTCATTACCCGCCGGCCGACTGTCTCGTCCTTATTACCTTCCATTACGGTAAATGTTCCGACTGCCTTATCCACAGAGATGACAATGCCGATATGGTCGGGAGTGCCCTGGTTATCTCCGGATCCGGAGTCCTGCCAGTCGTAGAGCACTGCGTCCGCGGGCTTAGGGATGTAGCTGTCAGCCTCCTGCCAGATGCCCATCTTTTTAGCAAGGGCGATATTGCGAGGACAACCGCACTCGATCGGGAACAGCTCCGGAGCGCCTGCCTGGATGTAAGCAGCGCTGGCCGCAGTGGCACACCACTCGTCCGTATACTTCACTGCATAGTTAAGCGTGCCGGCTTTTACTGCTGTCGGCAGATAGTAGTTGTAAATGTCGATGATCTTTTTATGCTTGCCGTTGGCCTCTGACCAGCCTTCCCAGCTTGTGATCTGGTCAACGATGTCCTGCCTTGTAACGGCTGTTTTTGCCGCCGGAGCTGCTTCAGGAGCGTTCAGGCTGATATAACACTCAGATATATCTACCCGCCCAGAAACACCGCTCACAGAGCCGTCTGATGTGTACTGCCACATGCTCACATCGCCTGGATAAGAGCAGTGCGGCCCCCACTCCGCCACCCAGCGCAAGCCTTCCAGCTCACTGTCGTTGAGGTTGTTCTTAAACCAGCTAGTCGACGCATACACGCCGCACTCATACCCTGCCGTTTTCAGCGCTTTCAGGATCACGTTTAGGTATTTTGTCCGGATCTTCCTGGAGAGGTTGTCAGATCTTCCGGAGCGGTCCTGATACACGACTTCCGAATCCAACCAGATCGGGCCGCAGAGATTTATTTTTTTCGCGACGGAGATGATGAACTTTGCCTCGGCTTCTGCCTCCGCAACAGTGATGGAGCACGGGAAAAAGTAGATCATCATCGGGATCCCGAGCCTCTGGCACTCTGCCGCATATTCTTGATACTTAGGATCATAGGTTATTGTCCCTGTATGGCTCCCTCTGTATCCCAGGCGGAGCACAACAGCGCTGACGGCTTTCTTCACCTTTTCCCAGTCGTCAATGGCGTTGAACCAAGACAGGTCTATCACTTTTTTTGCCATGCCTATTTCCTCCAAATAAAAGAGCCCCGGCTTAATGCCGAGGCTCTATGATCATTGTTCTGTTACTGCTCTCTCTGCTGGATGCGCTTGAGCGCATCCACTTCCTTTTCGATCTCCGCCATCTTCTTCAGCGCTTCTGTAACTTCTTCCTCCTTCAGGGCAAGGTCTACCGTGTTCAGCACTTTGCTTATAAAGCCAGGAATTTGTACACCCATCTTTTTCAAATTCTCCATAACGCTCATGAATTCCATGAAGATAATGTATGCGGAGATGCCGGCCATAATTACAGGCGGAATTCTCATGCCGTAGGAAAACAGTTCCCCGATCACCAAGATCGCGATCTCGCCGACCTTCTTTGTAAGTCCGCTACGCATCTTTTTCGACTTGAATGTAGAGGTTGACCATGCATAGAGCAGGCCGGTTAAGAAGTCGATCCCCATCAGCGAGACCGGGAGGATCAGGATCCAAAGTTCATTGGTAAATTTGAAGTTACTAAGAAATACGATAATGTCCATTGTTTGTCTCCTACTGTATGTTAATTTTCGATGATCGCCGCCGTGTTTATCCCGTCTGTGTCGATGACTGCGATGTCATGGGGTTTGAATTTTGCAAGAGTCTGCTTTACATACTTAGACTCGAAGCAGTAGTATTGTGCCATAGTCAGACCCTCAATAGTGTGCAGATTTTATTCCATTACTCCTGATTTACTGGCAAGATCAATGATTCTGGAAGCAATGTATTTTTTGGTTTTTGTTGTTGGATGTGTACCATCAATTGTATAAATATATCTTGTGATCCAGTTTGCACCAAGATTGTAATAAAGATTTTCACATGCAACTCTTGTCTTCTTGGCACATTCCAAGATGGTGTCTGATACCTGATACAGATAAACACCATTGTTGTTAGGTGTAGCATCACTGTCACTGTTAAAATTGTTTGCTCTGTAGTATGGAGTTAAAACAATGACCGTCAGATGCGGATATTTTGTCAGCATCTCTGTGACGCAGTATTTGACGGAATCCTGTATATTTGTTCTCTGTTTGTTTTCTGTGGACGGGTCATCCGTGGAAAGCAACGAGGCATTAAAAGCCCAGTCGTTTGTACCTGCGAGGAAAGTAACGAAGTCCACATCTGTGAAATCAACGCTTTTAAGGTTTGCAAGATGCAGGGAATAAAAATCACTTGTGATGCTGTCCACATGTGCATCCTGATAGGTAAAATCTTCAGCAACCACTGAATCAATTAACCTGTTGACGCTAAAGGGGACGTAGTGCGTGCTTGGATGGTCGGTGTATGTCGAGCCGGAAAAGCCAACATTTACACATTCAATCGGAGAATTTTTTTCAATCATTGAGCAGTAATCAGCCCCGTAATCGAACATTCCGGTAATGCTGTCTCCAAAACACACACACTTGTACTTTTTCGCAGGAACGACTCTTGAAAGAGCAACGGTCGTTGATTCGGAAAAAACCAAAACAGACCCTTTTTCAACAGCATTTGCCGGGCTGTCAGGTATAAATGGCATATAATCAATATCCGCATACGCCAGCATAATGTTTTTATATTCAACAGTATTCGCAACCATTGTTGTGTACAAGTGATACCACAGTCTTACCTGCACGGTGTCTCCTGCTACAACATTGACGTATCTTTTAAGCAATCCCTCGCCGACACATGCCGGCGGTGTTTCTTCCCCATTCACCATGATGACCATACGGCAATCATTTTTTCTGTATGCGGAACATGATGCTTCTACGCTGACCCACAACTTCCCCGTCAATGTTGCTGTGTAGTTGAAATATACGAATTTGTTTGCTCCATCAATATCATTGGACGTAATTACAACTCCTGTTTCTGTTTTTGTCACAGTTGCGTCTGAATCGGATGAGTTTTTTGTAAACGATTTGTTAGTAATATCAAACCTGTTTGCTCCGCATACCGAAACCAACGCAGACTCATCATATTCAATCGAAAACGGCTCATCATCAACAACTATAGATGCTCCCTCGATTGATACAGCTTCAATTTTATAATTGTACGCTTTTAAAAAGGTGTTGCTCAGTCTTTTGATTGTATCTGCTTTTTTAAAAATAGGCTCCGGAATCTTAACATTATCAGACAACTCAACTGTGTTTAGGATTTTGGTGTAATATAACGTGAATTTTGTAACATAGTTGTTATTATTTGCTCGTGAAATTGCCAATGTATGACCGGCAGGCACCCTCCATGAATCACCTGCTGACGGAAGATCATTTGATGATTCGTGTGCCGCTCCCCTGACATAATCGCTGTTTTCCGATGACGTAGGAAGAGTTGTGATGGTCTTATTGTATTCTATAATCCTTAAAAAATTCGCTGAATTCCTGACGATGTATACATCTGTATCTTCATCAGGCGTCCACAAAAACGTGTCATGTGTCGTGTCTGATGCGAATCTGCCATTTGCCGCACTTACCGCGCCTCTTCCGTAAAATGTCAATTCCGAACTATCCTGTGTGATGGCTTCTACTTGGGTTTCCGGCACATGCAAAATAGCATCTGTCAGATCGCTGTTTACTTTCGCAATCTTGTCCCCCACAGCCTTAGCATCTGCCGCCCTGCCTCTAACGGACAGGGTATCATCAACCTCAATTGCTCCCTCTGCCTGTTCTGCTGCCGCTTCTGCTGCCACCTGTGCCGCTTCCGCCGCTGTTTTGGCATCTACGGCATCATCTGCCGCCTGTGTAGCTGTCTCGGCGCCTTCCACGATTGCCTCAAGGTTCCGTAGGACGCTTTCATCTGTAATGGTGTCAGCGTCGAGGGCGGCGCGCTCGACCAGGAGGATGAAGTTGGCGGAGTTGATTTCTTTGTTGTCTTTGTAGAGGGCGATCTCGTAGATACAGCGGCCTGCAACGGCGGTCATCTGGACATCGCCGGATACGGTAACGGTTTTTGTTTCGATGTCGATCGATGCATCAGCGCTGTAGCCCGTGCCACTGGGCTTTGTGCCTTTGATCGCTGCAGTAGTCCCTTCCTCAATGGTAAATGTCCCTGTTGAGGCATACAGTTTGAACTGGATTTCAAAGTCCGAGTCGTACTGCGACAGATTTATCACCTGTGGTGTGCTGTGAGGAACGCTGCGTGGCGATATATCCAGCTTTTTTGTTATTGTTAACATTTGGATTACCTCATATTGTACTGATTGGTTTTAAAGAAAGCCGCTTTCTTAGATAGCATTGTCTACTTCATACAGGATCCCATTTTTGAATTTCAGTACTTTTCCGCCGACTGTCACGTTTGTGGTCTTGCCGATCTTGGCGTCCTTCATGTTTAATCCATCAGCCTCTTCAAGCATGAGCTTTGAGACGTCAAGGAAAAGCCGGCTTGCCGATATGATGGAGTATGGTTTGAAGTAATAGCTGTCCGGCTGTGTGGTCTCTGAAAGCCATTCTTCCTGGATCCAGTCGTCGTTATACAGAGACAGCGTGGAGGAAGTGTCCGTTCTCTTTATGTTCAGTCTCCCATTTTCGATTTTGACGATCTTGTTGTAAGTCTTTGTCCTGCCGTCCGGAAGCTCTTTGTCTACCTCTACATTTGACTCGATCGTGCCTTTTATCGTTGCGCTCTTGGCCGTCAGGTCGCCTGATGTGGAAACGTTGAAGGTATGGTCTCCGATGTTGATGGAGCCTTTTTTCATCGTCAGGGCGCCTGTCGACAGGTTGAGCATTGTGTTTTCTCCAACGTCCTTCAGGATCCCGGTTGCGATGTAAGAAGCGTTGATATAGAGCTTGCCATCCTGCAGGTATATGCCCTGTGTCTGGCCGTTGTTTGTCAGTTTGTTAAAAATGGACTGCTGGGTCTGGGCGTTGACCGCTGCCGAAGCTTTTCCTTCCGCAATGGACTGGATGGTGTCGCCGTTGGACATCTTGAAGGTGTTCGCAATGATCTTCACCGTGCCTGTCGCGGCATTGACGTAAAATGTTTCGGTGTCTCCGTTTTTTGCCCGGAAGATGCCGGTCAGGATATACGACGCATTGAGGTAGAGTTTACCGTTCTGCAGGTATATACCCTGGGTCACACCATTGTTGGTCAGCTTGTTGAAGATAGATTCCTGCGTCTGGCCATTGACCGCTGCCGCTCCGGCCTCGCTGGCAATGGTTGGCACAGTCTTTCCGCCAACTGTCGCCGTCGAGGCAAGCCTGAATTCTCCTGTGTCGAGATCCCAGTAGTTGTTGGCCGCAGCGTCAGAGATAGCCCCGGTCACGATGGTATTAGCGACAATACCCGCTGCCGTTGCCGCCGTGGTCCATATCCAGTCTGTGCCGGCTGCATTGCGCCTCTTTGAGATCATCCAGCCCTGCGTGCCAATGGCGAGGGCTCCAAACAGGTCGCTTGTGGTATCAAGGTTTTCAAAGAGGATCGCAATGTAGTCCTGGTGCTCGGCGACGTTGTACATAGCATGCAGGGATGTGACGGCGCCGTTCAGGAAGCCGCGGATCCGCTCGGCCATGATGGAGCCGTCAGCATTCAGGGCTCTGCCGGCCCTTTCAGCAAGGTCGTCAATGCCGCTGATCCGTTTGTTCAGGATGTCGAGGAAGCTCTGTCTGTAGGATCCCAGGGTGACATTGTCCACCCGCTTTTTGATGGAATCATAAGTGAGCTCCACGACTCGGGCGCTTGTTGTGAAATCCAGGTGGTTGTTATAGCAGCGTACCGTATCTCCGAGAGAAACAGTCTCGAGGTCTGCGATGTCTGCATACTGTTCTGTGTTCTGCAGCAGGAGCATGTCGCAGGTAATAGTGATCAGCGGTTTATCGAGGTTATTGTCATAGTCCTCTTCGCACTTGATCCTGAGGGCATTGTTGAGCTCTGCCTGGTTGTCGCATATTGTGATCTCCGGATTTTCCAGGTCTTCCTCTGAGGCATCCTCCCTCAGCATCACGTCGCTGTATGTTATGGTCCGCGGGTAGACCATGGCATAGCGGTTGATCAGCGGGGAATCAATGTACCCTCTTCCTGACATCTTGTGCCCGTTGTAGGACTTGGGATAGATCCTCGTTACAACAGACGTCATGTCTGTCTCAATGTCCATCCCGTTTTCAGGGATGTTCTTCCCGTACCGGATCTCAACGTTGTGGTCGCTGCCGGCCCGGGTGTTGATGGTCACCGTATAATTGTCAAAAATCGGCTCCCCGCCCCACCTGTTCGCAAATGCGTTATCTTCATCGCCAAGCAGGGCTTCGAGCAGATTTTTATATTCATAATATGCCGTACCGCGGAAAATGATGTTGGATACTCCGGAAAAGGGTGTGCCTGTGCAAAGGTAGTTCAGGGCCTCCTGCCCGGTCATGGCGGTCGGGCGCACATCATCCAGAAAAACATTCCTTGCGTCGTAGAAGATCGGCTCCATGGTGCACACGACTCCCATATCCGACTTCTCCGGCTTCCGGATCCGGAATAACTGGTCTCCGTTGAAAGACGGCATTTTTACGACTGCCTCCTCGACCAGGTACCTCCATCTGCCTTCAGCGTCGATTGGATGGACCAGTTCAGCGGACCATGCGCCGCTGAGCACAGCATGGACACTTGCTGTCTCCGGCAAAAGAGTGCAGTCCCCGTTTTTTGTAAAGTCCTCATTGCCTGGACTGTAGACTTGAATCATATCTGTCCTCCTGTTTGCGCCGGCGCAATTATCTTGTTCTCCAATTCGGGATGATCTGCAGGCCGGTCCCAGTCGCAGTGATCGTATTTGTCCCTGGCCTGAGATAAAGATCTTCGTAATCTCCTGTCAGCCTGGTGTTCCTCAGCACCATGTCTGATGTCGTGTATGTGATCATCCGGTCGGTATCCAGCATGGTCTCTCCGTTGACGACCACAGAGACCGAATTCCCGTTTACGGTGATGGTCCTTGTCCCGGAGGAGCCTGTAAAGACATAAACCGGATGACTGGTGTCATAATCGTTATCGAGGATCCTCGGGTCCGTGATGCTGTACTCTTCTTTCCCATCGATCCTGTAAAAATACGGATCACAAGTGAAATGCGCCGTAAACCAGCCATATCTCTTGATGATCCGTTCGGATTCCTCTATCTGTGCATTAAGCACTTTAAGGTAGTATTCATCGTCATCCGACTGTATGAGCTCCCCTGGGCCGGTGAGCCAGCGGCGGATATCTCTGAACCGTTCCGCCCATGTCTCTCCATCACCGGAGCTGCTCCTGAAGTTCATCGGAATGTATAACTCCATGGGCGGCAGGTACCGATTCCCTGTCAGGACTCCATCCCTGCCGGCAACGCGGAACTGCTCCACTTCCTCCTGGGGCAGTGTTATGTTCGGCCTCTGCCTCACATAGGCGTTGTGATCTCGGCATGTAGCGCCGTTAAATTCGATGTCATACATATGCCGCTCCTCCCTTTGCCAGTGAAGCAGCCCGCTGCATCTCTGTGACCCGTTTTACAACTTTTTTGGTGATCAGGTCGGTGATATCCCGTTCACCAAGGTAAAAACGGTTTTCTACAATGATCCGGTCCTGCGTATCCTTCCCGGCCTTCCCGGACACTGATGTCTTAACGGTCGCTTCAAAGGACAGGTCTCTTGAGCTGACGTCCCTGCGAAGGCCGTCCGCGGCAGCTTTGGCAACGCCCATGGCTGCGCGTCCCACCTGGTCTGATTTTGCGACCATCGTTTTTGCAAATGTTTCGGCAAGCTCACCGCCCCATTTATCGTCACCGGCAAGAGGGCCCTTGTCCGGTGTTGAGTGGTGGATATATCCCGCTGCCGCCTCTGCAAGTGCCCGAGTTGCAGCTTCAACTTCTGAGACCTTTGACCAGATCCCGTTCGCAAAGTTCTGGCCGAGGTCAGCGCCCCATGTATATGCCTCTGAAGAATCTCCGAGTTCATCTTCTGCGGCGTCCATGAGATCTCCCGCTGCAGATTCAACCGTCCCTGATTCAGATGACATCGCATCCGCATATGCCTGGACATTCTGAGTTCCGGCATCCGCATGGTCCGGCTCGGCATCCTGCATTGAGGTAACTCCGGCCTGGGCTACTTCTTCATAAGCTTCGCCCATGTCCGAAGATGAGTCGGATACTGTGTCGACCATCGTCTGCATAGAGGTCTCAGTCTGCTGTTCCATCTCCGCCACATGTGCAGCCCATTGCTCTTTTGCTGCCGTTGCGTTTGCAAAGTTGGCAAGGATTTCTTCCGCGGAACCGTCATTTGCTTCGAGAGCTTTCACAAATCGGTCCATGTAGACTGCACCGTCAGCGCCCATGTCTGCGATCGACTGCACAAATGCCGCAGCGTTTTCGTCTCCGGAAGAAGCCACGTATTCCATCGCCGTGGCCAGGTTTGCAGAGTAGTCGGACATCACCTGCGCCTGGCTGATCAGGGCATCATTCATGGACTGGAGAGACACTTCCGAATCAAGCGCCATCTCCTCAAACAGCCCGATCTGGCCATTGATGGAGTCGAGAGCTTTTTCGTAGAGTTCTTCGTATGTGGCCGCGATCTCTTCCGCACTCTCGGCCAGCTCCTCTGCCGTTTCCTCTGTCTGATCTCCAAGGGCTCCGGTTGCTTCCGCTGTCCCTTCCAGAGATGCTGTTGCGTCATCCGTTATTTCAGTAAAGTCAGAGACGCTGACTCCTGCCTCCTCGCATTTCTCTTTCCAATACTCTAAGTCCTCATTGGCTTCGCTAATTTTACCCTTATTCTCCTCTATTGCCTCAGTCGCCTTATTGATTTCATCAGTAGTGGCTCCCTGTGCTTGAGTCATTTCCTCGAGGAGTCTGTTTGCGCTCTGGATCTTTCCGTTATATTCAATCTGGTCGTTCTGGCTGTCAGCAAGTGCTGCATCATACTCATTCTGCGCATCTATGACATCCTGAACGGATGCTGAGGAATCATTGAGCACTGCCATATACTTCTTGTGTGCTTCATTGAGCCTGACCTGCTTCTGATTAAGCAGGTCAATGATTTTTTGTCTCTCCTTATCTGATCCATTCAGTGAGTCCTGTACCTTTTTCAGTTCCTTCTCTGCAAGAATCTGTTCTTTCTGCGCATCGACAACAGCCTCATATGCTTCTTCATAAGCTTTCTGATAAGCCTTTGCAACAGCCATTTTTTTCAGGTTTTCAATACTGTCCAGAATCTCATCGTTTTCTTTGTTGAGTTTCCCGGTCGTTTCGTCGATTGAAAGCGCCAGTTCCGGATAAATATCGTTAAGCATGGAGACGATTGCCTTCATGCGCGTCTGGTCTTCAGTTGTCTTGTTGGTTTTGTCGCTGAGTTCGACCAGTTCAGCAGCCAACTGATCTGCCAGCTCGGACGATGCCAGGGTATCGTCGATAGATGTCTTTGCAGTATTGTAGGTCTCTGTCAGTTTGTCACCCGCGTCCTGCATGGAGTCGCGCGCCTGTTCTGATGCCTCTTTGGCGGAATACATCTCATCTGTCAGGTCCTTCATTTCGTTCTGTCCGTCCTGCGACTGAGACACAAGGTAGGCAATAGCCGCTGTGAGCCCCGCTACGGCAATTACAGCAAGCGCTATAGGATTTGCTGACAGGACTGCGTTGAAAGCCGCCTGGGCGAGCGTAGCGCCTTCTGTGGCCGCCGTATTAGTAACAGTCGCCGCTGTACTTGCAGTTGTGGCAGCCGTTGAAAGTACATGAGCTGCGCGGATCATTTCGATGCCTTTTGCCAGTGCGATCGTCTTGGGGACGACAATGGCCGCTGCCGCTGCCAGACCTCCTACTCCGGCGATGATCTTCTGCTGAGGTTCGTCCAAGTCCTTGAACCACCTTGTAGCATCTTTAATGCCATCTGTGACCGCATTGATCGCCGGTTTAAGCACCTTAAGGGCTTCACCGGCAAGGGTACTTCCGGCAGTTTTCAGGTTGTTCATGGCGACCTTGGCATCATCCCATGGATCCAGCGTTTCTTCAAAGGTCTTTTCTACGATATTTCCGTATTTTTTCAGGGAATCCCCTGTCTGCTGGAGGCTGACGCGGCCCGACCGGAGGCCGTCCACCATGGCAACAGCGCCTTTGGAGCCGAAGGTCTTCGTTGCGATCTGCAGGGCCTCCGTCCTGTCCTTTGCATTGATGATCGCGGACGCGGTCTCATCAAGCATGGTATTGGCGCTCTTGCCTTCCTTGGCGGCATTGACGACTTCTTTTTTCAGGGAGGCAAGAACCCCTGAAGTATCAACGCCGTTTGCCTCGAACTCCGCGAGCATCTGCGCAGACGCTTCAAGTCCGAAGCCAAGTTCACGAAAGCTGGAACCGTTGCTGTCCAGCGTCCCCATGAGGGTCTCCATGGTCATGCCGGTGTCCTGT
Organism: uncultured Lachnospiraceae bacterium; assembly: GCA_902780385.1. Lineage (GTDB taxonomy): Bacteria > Bacillota > Clostridia > Lachnospirales > Lachnospiraceae > CAG-791. Next base: position 16,649 of record CACZFF010000035.1, on the reverse strand, counting down.
CCGACCTTAGTGAACAGGCCGAGGACGTTTTTAGTGTCGGAGGCATCGACACCGAAGGCCTTCATGATCCTGTCTGTCTTGTCGACAGAATTTGAAACATCCGTGCCGTTGATCTGGGCAAATTCCAGGAAGTCTTTGGACATGGCTTCCAGCGCATCACCAGTGCTGTGGAATCTCGTATTGACTTCACCTACAGCCGCGCCGACCTCTGCCATCTCGACCGGCATGGAACTGAACACATTATCCGCGACACCCTGCATATCCTTCAGGGCCTGCCCGGATGCTCCGGTCTTGGTGATGATCGTGTCATACCCTTCATCGAGCTCTTTCGCGGCGTCGTAAGTCGCCTTTGTTAGCTTCTGGGCCGCTTCCGATGCCGCATCGAAAAATTTGATCAGTCTTTCTGTCCCGGCGACCTTCCCGATCGTCGTGTCGATCTCTTTGAGCTCTCTGGTCGCCTGGTTGGTCTTTTTCCCGAAACCGTCGATGGATGTGGCGCAGCCGTCTGCAGAGTTCTCAGCCTCTCCCATGAGCCTGCTGTTTTCGTCGACCGCCTTTGACGCCTTGCTGATCTCCACTTCCGACTTGTTCAGCTTCTGCGTCCAGTCTTCTACGCTGTCTTTTGCCTTTGCAAGGACCAGGGAGTTCTGTTCATCGACCTCCTTCATCTCCTGCAGGGCTTTTTCACGGGCTTCAATCTCTGCTGTGCTCGCCTCGCCGGACCGTTTCAGTTCTTCCAGGGCACGCTCTTCGTCCTCGATCTTTTTCCGGTAATCCTCAACACCTGCCGCTGCCTTTTCATACCTTTCCTGGGCATTTTGCAGGCCTTCCCTGATAGCAACCTGCTTTTCCCTGGACTTCTCAAGCGTTTTTGTCAGGATCTCGTTTTTAGAGCGCAGCGTATCGAGAGAATTGGCATGCCCGGCAGTCTTCTCTTTGAGAGACGCCATCTCGGACTTCATCGTGCCCAGCTCTTTATTGACACTTGTAACAGCCTGTTTAAACTGTTTTTCGCCATCCAGTGCTATTGTGGCGCCTATTTTCCTGTTTCCCGGCATATCCTTCCCTCATTAGATGCAATAAAAAACCACCTGAAACCAGGTGGCTATAGTTTTCAATATACTTGTCAGTAATTGTCTTTATTGATTGTTATCCATTTCTTTTAGCTCTTTTATGTTGCGCGCAAGACTTCTCCAGAGATCTTCTTCCAGATGATAAGAAAAAAGCCCCAGTTCCCAGATGGCGAATAGAAAACCGCAGGGAATTATCAGAATAATGACCGGATAAAAGCTGCGTGTCTGGATCGCAAGTACAAGAGCTATTATCATGCCCGTCACGGAAACAGGATGTTTTAACCAGATTTTGAGGAATTTTTTCATGTCTGCCTTCCTCCCTTCTGCTTCCATCTTATCATTCGGACATGTCAAGTCAATAACTTCATGGTTATTTTATATACTCAGCACGGACTGTTCTTCATTATCGGCGTAACCCACCTTTTTGACTCTCATATTCCATGCGCGCTTGTACTCATCGTACAGTTTTTTCCATGTTCCGTATCTCAGCCGGCCGGTCTCAGCTTTGCTGAGCCCTACCTGCAGACCGATATACAGGATATGGGCAAAATCAAAGGTCACCCGGTCTGATCTGTGCTGTTCGGGCTCGTATCCTTCTTCCGGGCCTTCGACCTGCCCTTCCTCGATAAAAAACACTGCGAGTACTCCTTGAAAACAGCCAGCGCAAGGTCAGTGATGGTCATCTCCTGCTGCTGTTTGATGGCCTTTTCAGATGGCGGTTCCAGCTCCTCGCCTGCCACTTCGATCCCTTCTGTGATCATCCAGAAAAGAGACCTGCACACCTTCCTGACATCCGGTGTCGTGCTCTTATCCCTCTTCGCGTCCCGTATGCCGGTATCCGGGTCATAGTAGGGGACAACTCCACGGATCGCAAACTCGAAGTCGAGCATATCCCCGAACTCTTCCTGAATCTTCTCAAGGACCACCATATCACACCTGATCGGGAAGCTGCCCCCGCAGATATCGATCCTTGTCATATTTTCATTCCACATCCGATCCTCCTCAATAGCGAAAAAGAGGAGAGCGGATCTCCCGTCTCTCCTCCGTGTTTGTCAATCGCCAGAAGCTTTCCCAGGCCCGCAGGCCGGCAGCCTTTACGACACTCCAAACTTGTCCTCAAGCCATTCGATCGCGGCTGCTTCGGTCTCGCAGATCTCATCGATCTTCCAGTCGCCGTCATCCTCCGCAAGGGCTGTGCCGTTGATCGAGGGGTTGGAGTATGTGATGCTGTTTGTCTTTGTATTCAGCTGGCAGTCGGGCTCCCTGAATTTCACCTTCGGCAGGAAGGACGCAACATAGGAGCGGACACCGTCCACCTTTTCGACACCGATAAAGCCGGTCCCGACATAGGGCGGTTCGTCATCCTTGTTGTGCACGATATTCGTGCTTCCTTCCGACGCGGTGACCGTATTCCCGAACATCGTCTCGTGGAAAGACGCAGGGACATTGGTCGTGCTCAGAGCCACTGATGCAGAGACGAAATCATTGTCCGTGTCCACCTGCATATCATCGCCGTAATTCTGGCCCTCTGCCCAGGTAGGCGTGATGTTGACTGACACGGCATGCCCGCAGGAAGCAAGGCCGCCTGTCACATTGTAGGTCTTGGAAGCCACACGCTCCGCGATAAAGACCTTTCTCATGCCAATATTTGCCATGTTTAATCCTCTCTTTCTTCATCGTCCCTGCATTCAAAGACGATGTGTCTGATCTCATTGTTATTCCCTTCCAGGGAATTGTTTACCATTTCAGGGTAGGTGAACCCCTGCCTGATCAACGCGTCCCTGAGGGCATTCCTGTCACTGTAAAAATTCACAGGTGCCGGAAGGAAGAGATGCACCTGGACATGAGCGACCATATCCTGAGCCGTATCATCTCCAAACATCTGGCCGGTCTCACTGACCAGGTTGTAGGTGATCCACTTCTTCCTGTTATCCCGTTTCCTCTTGATATCCGGACAGGAGTAAATGCCGATGCTTCTCGCCGCTGCCTGGACCTTTTCAAATGCATTCATATCTTCAGATTCTCCGTTTCCCTGTCAAAGACTTCCTGCATCTTCTCCAGGACAGGGTTTTCCGATTCGTCCACGGCCGGCCCCATGACCGGAGTCGCGCCCTGGCGTGCTGTCCCGTACTCCAGATAGCACATCTTTTCCATATTGCGGACGCCCTTTTTGTCCTTCCCTGTAGGCCGGACTGACACACGGTATCCATCAGTCCCCCTGGTCACTTTCTTTGGTTGGACAGATGAAGCCATGTCTCCGCTCTCTTTATGTGCAGCGCTCCGCCTGACAATGTTACCCTGCAGGATCGGAGCCGCCTCCTCAAGCATCTTTGGCGCGAGCCTCGCAAAATCAAGCGCGGAAAGATCCTTCATCAGTCCGTCGATATCTCCGACATTTACATCAAATCTTCCCATGCTCCCTCAGCTCCCCTGTCAGCTGGATGCGGTTGGAATAGTTCTTCCTGAAGGTCCTCCGGATGTCGTAGACATCTCCTGTCGCTTCATCGATGAAATACCCCTGCCCGCCGTAAGCCGCTGCCTCGATCTCCATAATCACATCCGCGGTATATCCGCTGCTGTTGGCCAGAAGGACATCATTGCGGGTCGCGTCAAGGACATTGGCAGGGATTCCGGACTGATAGTCCCTGTCCTCCTGCACAAAGCCGGCAGCGTCCTGAGATTCAATATTCGATACCGGCAAGGCAATAGATGTCGTCCACATAATAGTCTCCTACGGTTCTCCGGCTGTCTCCGGCTCCAGCATCAGCTTGTGGAGTTTGTTCCGGTACAGCCGCATATACCGGGCAGTGTCTGTCCTGTCTGAGCCGCGGTTTGCATTGACGTAATGTGAGATGGCCGTGAGGACTCGGGGGTTGGTTGCCTCCCCCTTGTCCTCGAGGATCCATTCCGGGACCCCTGCCGTTCTCATGTCTTCCAGCGCGTCTTCGATCAGCGGCTTCAGTTCAAGCTCATCGTATACGGTCACGAATTCAGGGATCCCGCATCTGCCCTTGATCATAGTCAGAAGCGCGTCTGTCATAGCTCAGTCCTCTCTCATGCCCCCTGCGCGATGTAGCCATTAACCCATGCATCACCATCGATCTGCTTGTAATCGGCACGGACATCAGCACGGAACAGTGTGCCCCTCTGCTCGAAAGCATTGTAACCAGTGACAGAAGCGACGTTGGATGCCAGGATGTTGGTCTGCTGGCGGTCGAAGATCTTCACGGCCTCTTTAAGGTCTCCGATCTCGAACGGGATCCTGGACCCGGTCACTTCATAGTAAGTGGCGATGTCGGAGACGTCCGGCTCCTCAACAGCAGTGTATTCATAAGGGCTCTCGTCAGTGCCGGATCCGGACCTCTCGTAGTAGGTCTTTCCGCTCACCAGAGCCACATCGCTGGTCAGTCCATACACTGTGTCAGAAGGCATATCAGTATTGGGCAGAACAACGATAGGGACCACTGTGGCGCCGACGCGGAGCTGTACGGCATTGGGCTCTGTGGGATTCGGATTGAGGAGCGGCCTCTTGTTGTCGTCTTCCAGGGTATCGAGCCAGTTGAGGCCGTCGTCATTGGTGACGATCCTGCAGGCGGACCTGTATGCCTGGCCGAGGGTGACATTGATCGCCTTCTTGATGCCCTTCAGGTCAGAAAGGTCAGTGGCTGCTTTGCCCTTCAGGATGGCCAGAATCTCGTTGTTGTCGGTCGCGACAGCATTGCGGCCGATCCATGTCGTGATCTCGCTGGTGATGTTGGCATCAGAGTCTGCGAGCAGATCATTGGTGACCGGCATGTATCCGGCATAGTCTTCGATGTTGTAGGTCACGCGGGCGAACTGAGGGCCGGTGATCTCCTGTATCTTTCCATTCTCCGCGACTTTCTGGAAACCTTTGACCTGTGTCTTTTTCTGATAAGTACGGGCACCCTTGTTTGTGCGGACGCTCTCAACGGATACCAGACTGCGGAGCTGGGCATGCGCCTCTTTGTAGTGCTGGATCTGGGTCTGGATGTCTTCCGGGACAGTATATCCTCCATCGGGATTGGAGCCTTCGCTCATGAGATTGCTGGTACGGAAACCGGCACGGGCTGCCTGAGCAAATTCATGTGTGGAATCGACCGGCTCCTCTGCCGGGATCAGGCCGGCCGCGGGAGGGGCATTGGCCTGCTGCTGGTTGTGGACAGAGTTCACTGCCGGGCGTTCATTGTCATACAGATCTTTCATGATGTCGAACTTGCGCTGCATGTCGACCAGCTCCTTCTTGGCGGCCTCTGCCTCGTCAAGTTTGCCCTGCTGGGCCAGATTCTTCACTTCGTTTTTCTTTGCATTGATCTTCTCAAGCAGTTCAAGCAGTTCTTTAGGCATAATTTCTCCTTTCATGCCGATCCATGAAATCTATTCATGGGTAATTTGCTGTTGTCAGACTCCAAAGAAGTCCAGGTCTTCCAGAAGCGCTTTTTCGCGGTCCTTCTGCGCCTTCTCCTCTGCGATTGCCTGATTGACCTTGTCCATGTCCTCTTTGGTCAGGCGGATGCCGCCAATGGATGCAGCGATCTGGGCTGTCGGAGCCGCTTCCGGTGTGATCCCGTCCACAAGTCCCAGCCCTATACACTGGTTGGCTGTGAGCCATGTCTCTTTCTCCATCAGCTTGATCGCGTCTCTGACAGACATGCCGCTCTTATCCGCATAGGCGGCTGCGATCGCATTGTCTGTCGCGCTCAGGCACTGGGCGGCACGCTCCATGTCGTTGTGGTTGCCGCTGACGCATCCCATGGACGCGCAGTGGACCATCATGAGCCCGACCGGCGTGATATCGCAGTGGCCGGCCATCGCGATGAAGGAGGCGGCACTACAGGCCTGCCCGGTGATGTGGATACTGACGCGGGGATCCCCGCGGAGCGCCGTGTAGATCTCCTGCCCGGCTTCCACGATCCCGCCGGGGCTGTTGATATACACGTCAAGCGGTTCGTCGTGCGCGGCTGAATCAATGATCTCCTGGACGTCGCGCGGACACACGCAGTCCCATCCGAGCCAGTCGTAAAACCGCTTGTACTCGTTTACGACAATGTCCCCGCGTATATTAATCTTCGCCATCATTTCCTCCTTCCTGGCCATACTGCGTTCCAACCAGCTTCACGGGGATAAAGTTCCCGTTGCCGATCAGGTCGTCCCCGCCGTCAGCCTTCGACAGGTCGAGATAGTCACGCGCCTCATTGGGTTTGTAGATAAAGTTGTTGACCGCTTTGGCAAGGGCATCCATCTGCGAGGATGTGTCTGCCCTCAGGATGGAGCGGTCGTTGAACTTGTAGTACTTGCGGTCAGCAAGCTCAGCCGGCGTGATGACCTTGCTGTTGATCTCCTGCTCGTACTGGATGATCCGGTACATGAGCGTGTCCACTAAAAAATCCAGCTGCTGCATCTCACTGCTGTTGTAGCTGGATTTCTCGTAGTCGTTTATCTGGTTTGGCTTGATGCCGAAAGCTGCCGCGATCTGCAGGGCGCTGTACTTCCGGAGCTCATAGAACTGGCTGTCCGCCATGGACATATTGAGCGGCTGCAGGGTCAGGCCCTGCGGGATCGGCACTACCTTGCCGGCATTCTGCGGCGAGGTCAGCTGGTCCGCGAACTTCGCTTTCAGCTTTTTGACCCTCGTCTCGTCCAGATCTGTTGAGTACTGCATGACCATGGCTGCCGTAACGCCATGCTCTGACATCTTGTTCTGTGTCTCCTGCTGTGCCGAAGCGCCGCCAATGGTGTCCCGCAGGATGCTTCTTACAGACTCGCCAGTGATCCCGTTCTTGGAATACCATGTCTTGAAGTGCAGCACTTCCTCTGCCCGGAAGATATACGCCTTGCCGGATTTCGGGTCTGTGTACTGGTACCAGAGCTTTCCGGCGCCTCCAAAGATACCGGCATCATCCATCCACACGGTCACGTTCTCCGGAGCCATGGGGTACATTCCGATGACATCAAAACCGCCTCCGTACTTCTCCGGACGATAGGCCGTCTGCATCCAGATATAGCCGTTGCCATAATGCTGACAGTTGAATTCTGTCGTGGTCCAGAGTGTCGCAGGTGTCATGTAAGGGTTAGGTCTGACAGTCATCAGGCGCCCTGCGCTGGTAAGCGGCGGCCTGATCTTGCCCCGCTCCTCTGTCTCCTGGTAGTACTTGAGCGGCATCTTCCCGATCGCCTCAGACAGCTTTTTCAGGCAGGTGAAATATGTCACCTCCGATAGGGCCTCTTTTGCCGATCCGATCCCGAGCCAGTTCATCAGCTGTTCAGCTCCATCCCCATAGAAGGCGGAGTCATTCTTCCTGGTGGGCGCCCTGTTCTCTTTTTCTTTGGCTTTCTTGCCCTTTTTACCCATGGCTTAAATCTCCATATCGAGGAATCTGTCGATATCCGCCAGCTTCCCTCCGCTGAAAACGTGATACATTGCCAGCTTAAATCCCGCCAGTATCGCATCGACCGGGTCGATACGCTGGATGGCGGCATCCTTGTCAATCTTGATCAGGCCCTGGCTCTGCCTGGTCACAGCATTGCTCATCGCAAAATTAAGGAGCGGGTTGAATGTGTAGACCACATTCCTGCAGTAGACCTGTTCCCGGAATCCCTGTGTCGACTCATTAAGGCTCTTGTGGCTCTGGTAGACTTCCTCGACATCGTATCCCTCTGCCGACAGGTCCATCATCAGCTTGGAAGCGTTCGCCGGGTCAAAGCACAGGCACTGTATCTCCCACTGATTCAGCTTGCAGATGCCCAGCGCGTACCGCATGACATAGGATTGGTCTACGATCGGCGTGTTCGTCACTGACAAAAAGCCCAGCCGCTCACACATCTCATAGTCAAAGTGGTCCTTGCGAGTCCGCTCCACCAGCTTCTCGCGGTTCGGGATGAAGCTGTGGGCCATTACGATGTATCGAACAACAGGTTCTCCATTGTGGTCCCTCTCTTCGGTCTGGTACGGAACGACAAATGCCACTGATGTCAGGTCTATCTTAGATGACATATCGAAGCCCACATAGACAGGCATCCCTCTTGTGTCGACAGGATATGATTTGACCTCGCAGGCCTTCCACTTGGCCATGTCCATGTAGCCCATTTCTTTGGCCTGTACCCAGACATCCATCATCTTTGTGAGGAAACCGGTCATTTTTTCCGGTATCTCTTTAGCTATCCGGTATGCCTCGCGGATCTTCGTGCGGCCATCCTCGTAGGACATCCTGATCGGGTTGGCCTTATGCCAGAGTTCCTCATTGTCGAGATTGTCCAGGTTCTCGTAATCTTCCGGATCCAGTTCCAGGATGTCCGCCAGATAGGTCTCATCCGACACATCCACGTTCGGGTCCAGGATCTTACTGCAGTACTTGTACTCCTGTGTGTAAGCGGGGTAGGTCAGGTTCTTGCCCGCTGTGGTGATGATCATCAGGAGAGGTTCCTGCGCGTTCGCGCCCATGAACAGGTCGTAGTAATCCGTGTTCGGATGCTCGTGATACTCGTCCAGGATCAGGCCGGCAGGGTTGGAACCGTCGCCGTTCTTCGAGTCGTCCTTGGAGAGCATCTTGATATAGCTCCCGGACTTGATATGCGTGATCTCGTTCCTGGTGACCTTGAAGCGCCTGCGGAGCGGTGAGCCGTTCAGCATATACCGGGCTTCGTCGAAGACCTTCCGCGACTGGTCCTTTTTGACGCCGGCCGTGTAGTACTCGTAGATCTCGCCGTGCCTTGTCGACTCCACGGAGATCTCAAAAAGCGCTATGCCCGCCTCGTCCTGGGACTTGGCGTTCTTCCTTGCCACCTCCGTGAAAGATTTCGTGAAGCGCTTGCGGCCGTCTGCCTTGCGCCTCCATCCGTACAGCTGGCAGTGTCTGAATTTCTGCCAGGTTGTCAGGTTGATCGGTTTGCCGGCCAGGATCCCTGTCCTGTGCCGCAGCATCGAGAACCACACGACGATCTCCTTCGCGCGGTCCTCGTTCCATGTGAACGGATATTCCGGATCTGTCCGCATGCTTTCCACGTCCCGAAGGAACCTCATGCATGCCCATTTGTGTTTCCGGCAGCTGATGATTTTTCCGGAGATACAGTCCTCGGAATACCTGATCAGCTCCTCCAGAATCGTCATCTTAGATATCTCCGAACATCTCGTTTATCGTCTCATCCTCATTGGCCACTTTCCTGTCCGCATTCTTCAGCCGGGAGGAAACATCCATCCCGAGCAGTTTCCCGTACCGCCTGCACTCGGCCCTGGCGTCCTTGAGCCTGCGTCTCCACAGCTCCTGATAGTCATCATCCGTCTTGTTCCGCTTGAGCCTCCTCTGGGCTTCCATCGCCTCGCTCCAGGCATTACAGTACATGATCATGTTGTCCCGGTCCAGGTTGCAGGTGGTCAGCTCGCAGAGCAGATCCGGGACGATCCTCTCCCAGGTCTCACGGGCCACTTTATCCCGGAGCTCGGATGGCTGCTGACCCAGCAGGTCACGCGGCATATTGGAGATCGCAGCCTCCTCTGCCTCTTTCTGCAGGCGGCGCTGTTCGGTGAGATCTCCGGTGCTGTTTTTAAGCAATTTTCTCGGCCTTGCCATTTTTCAGTCCTCAAATCCGTTTTTTCGCATGATCACGCGGGTTTTGGCGTAATTTTCTGACAATTCGAACATGCGCATATAATAATCAGTTCTTTTCTGTCCTTCAAGATAAAACGTTTTTACAAATTCGCGTAAGGAAAAGGACTGGCGCGGTCGGGGGGCCGAAGAAAAAACTTTTCAGACACCCCCCCGGTCTGTCAGCTCACGGAATTCTTGAAGCATCACAGTCAGTTTCCGAATCATGGAATTTTTGTTTTTGCGATACTCCTGTTCAATGCGGGAGTGGGTAGTATGATGGAGAGACATCAGGTTCGATGCAGTGCACCGTTTTGCCCAGTCGTCACGCAGCGGGATGATGTGGTGGACTGTATCAGCAGCCATGATCCTGCCTGTAGTCATGAACATATATACATCCATGCCGTCCAGAACGAGTGCGCGCCGCTTTGCTCTCCTCCATTCCTCGGAGTCATAGAACTTCTTGCTTCTGCTGTCACGATACCTGCTGTCATACTCCCTGTTTCGTTTAGCCTGACAGGTACATCTTCCCCCTGCCGGTATCCTATTTCCGCACGCGGCGCATCTGACGTAGATCGGCATACCGGGCCTCCGTAAAATCCAAAAATAATGGCGGGCCCTTCGACCCGCCTGGCATAGTTTATAACGCGCTATCGGCCTGCGCGGGACAAGAAGTCCAGGCAACTGTTTAGCTCCGGCGGGTAGCGATGCGCCGGTGTTATGATGCATATACTTCCCGGTACACAAAAGGGGCAGCCCTGTAAAGCTGCCCCTTTCGAACGGGAGGAGTTAATGAACCGGATCTGGACAGATGCGGTCAATAGCATATTATCACCTGATAAGCTATCATTCACTATCATGTTTTCCGGCTATCATTATCCTGTTCAATGCTCTCGTGTGGATGCGGAATGTCTGCGCGATCTCATATCCCAGCGCTGCTGCTACATCTTCCCATTTGAGATAGTCCAGATACCTGAGCTCCAGCAGCCTCTGCTCCTGCCTGATCTTCCTGTGTGTCCTTTCATCCGGTTCTTTCCGTACCTGACCTGCCAGCGCCTGGATACACTTCTTCACATCCTTCCGAGCTCTTTGCTCCTGCTGTGCCGCCTTCTTGTAACTCCGTAGTTCCCTGTCGATCCTTGCGGCATAGTCTGACAGATCCATTTCTCTGTTCCTGCTTCTTGGCATATCTGCCCCTTCGTAGCTTATTCCTTTCACACCGGTCATCCTGTCCCGCAATATGGAGATATATCCATCGATTGAAACGCGCTCATTGTGCGCATCCATCGCTCTGCTGAGATAGTCTATCTTTTCCTGCCTTTCAGTCCTCTTCATCCTCTGTTCCCCCGCTACAGGTATGACCTTCCCGTAAGCCTCACAAACTCCCGTCTCGTGTGGCTTCTCTCATATGCCTCCTGCATCTGCCTCTGCAGATCAACACAAACAGCATGATTCCTGTGAACAGCTTCCCTGCCATCCGTGTGGTGCTGCGGGCAGAGCCACACGAAAAAGCCCTCTGCCTCGCTCACACTGCGAAGCGGGCCCATGAACACATGATGCTTGTGGAGTGTCCCGTCCACATGCTCGCTGTGATCGTGCCTGAGCTGCATGCACAGCCAGCATCGCCGCCGGTCCCTGTCCCTCTGCAGGATGCTCTGTCCGGCATGTGTATGCCTCCTCTTCTTTGCCTTGCATTTGGGAAATGCCAGCTCTCTCAGCATTTTCCTGCAGCCATCTTCTTTCGGCACTTCCTGCCTCCCTTCTTTCTCTGCATCCTCCTGATCTGCGACGGCTTCATTTTCCTGTCCACCCGCCTTTTGATAAGTCTGCGGAATGTATATGTCCTGAAAGGATATCCGTCAGCTGTTATGCCTTCATGCACAGATTCCTTGTCGAGGTAGTATCCCGAAGGAACGCGGGGCTTGTCCGTCATCGCATGACCTGTGATGATAACATCCTCTCCCTCGACCTTCTTGATATTTCGAGAGTGGCTCCAGCTTGTCTCCACCACACGGTCACATGTTATTGGCGCCTTCGCGATATATTCCCCGAAGTCTTTTCCCTGATCCCTGAGATCCTGAAGGTATTGGATGTAGACCCCTCCGTACTGCCTCCAGTAATCCTTGATCAGGAACTCTGCCCCCTCGATCCGGTTCGCGATCATATGGATATGCCAGCCGTTCCTACTGCCGACCTCGATGTTACGCATCCAGAGAAGGTCATAGTATCTTTTGCGGTACTCTTTGCGCAGGTAATTCGCGAATTCCCTGAAGATCTTCTTTGCCTCTCCCATGTCCGCAGGGCGCAGCTCTTTCCGGAAGGTCAACGTCAGGACCAGATCGTCCTCATTGAAGTACTCCTCTACCATCCTGGCTGCTTCTCTCTGCTTACGCCTCTGGTTGTTCTTCTGGATCCTCTCGCTCGACGGTTTCTCTTTCGGTCTCCTCTGCCTTTCCTGTCCCGGGCACTTCGAAGAATTGAACTCACACACCTCTATGCTGTTCCTCATCTTGTACTTTCTGCGGATGTGCATTTTCAGTCTCCCCTGTGCCTAAGTTTAATCAGCTTATGAACTGCTAAAACGCGTCGACGCGCGCTGATTTAAGGTAAAAGATACCCAGGCACGCATGTGCCTGGTATCCGCTTCCTTCTATATGAATGAAGAATGCTTTCTATTCATTCTCCATGACGCTGTATGCTGCCATTAGCTCGTGTGCAATAAAGTTCAGCTGAAGCGTTTGTTCCGACATCCTGTTCCATGCGCTTTCAGTGAAGCTCTTTTCAATCTCCTCCAGCTTTTCCCTGGCGGACGCCATGAGTCCATAGTATTTTTCCCTCTTTTTCTTCGCCTCCGGAGACAGCTGTTCCTCCTGCTGTTCTTCCGGAGGTTCCTCCGGTTCGGGCATGATTTGCGCCGGCGCAATCAGTCCGGCCTCCTCTTCCGGCTCTTTTACAGCATCCTCTGACGGTCCCTCTGCCGAAACAGCTTCTGTCATTGCCTGTTCTTTAGCATCGGCCTCTGCCGCTTGTTCCTCTTCCGGCTCCTGAACAGCCTGCGTCTCTGAGCTCTGTTCATCCTGAGGAATCGCTGCCTGTCCTTCTGCATCTCGATCCGGCAGCACGCTGTCTCCCATATCTTCGACGCTTCCGGTTTCCGCTCCGTCTCCTTCGGGTTCGGTCTCAGCAGCCTGATCAGTTTCTCCAACTTCTCTCTGTCCATCTGTACCATCGGTTCGAGCATCGACATTGACATTCTCTTTCTCCACTGCAGCCTGTCCTTCTGTCTTCGAAGCGCCTTCAAAGTAACAGGCATAAGTGTCCGCACACGCATAACTTCCAAAGACACCGTCAATCAGTCCCCGGAATTCCTCCCAGCTGTACTGTGTGGTCTCTCCTCCGAACTTTTTTGTCTTCACGCTGTCGGTGTAGAAGAACATCATATACATGCCCTTGCGGTACACTTTATTCCCGGAAGGATTCAGAATCTCCTGTGCAGGCGCCCCTGTCCCGTCATAGAGCTCGTTCAGTTCCTCCCGGTTCTCCCGGAAATAATTCACGATCAGTTCCCTGATATCCTCCGCGATGCCTCTTTCAGGCTCCTGCCTGTTGAACTGCTTCAGCTCCCGCACGTCCTGTCTTGATGTCTCCGGCGTGACCAGTGAGAGATCCCTGTCCGGAAGGCCGAGCATCTCGCTCATGACACTCTGATGAAAACCGATGTACTTCGGGTCCAAACGTTCAGAGTAGCCGTCAAGGCTGAATCTGGCGTTGACGGCCATGAACCTGCTGACTGTAGAGGGGCTCAGGCCATATTCCGCTTTTGCGAATTCCGCAATGCTCCTGTAACCGTCCTGTTCATATCCGCGGCTTTCTTCGATCTTCCTCAGGACATACCCGACACGGATGAACCCTGTCTTCAGGTTATTGAGTTCTCTTTCCAACGACTGTTTCATTTCAAGCCAGTCGTCTAATGTCATCTGTAAATATTCCATATCCCGCTCCTCTTAAACCACTTCTATGAGGTCCGCTTCCAGGACATCGACCAGAAGCTTTCCAGCCAGCGCTCCGCGCCAGACTTTTTCCTGCTTGTCTCTCAGTTCCTGGTATTCTCTGATACGGGTCTGCCGACTGATCTCAGCCAGCTGTCTGTCCTCCTCGCTGATCCGATCCCGGACCACCCTCTGCCACTCGTGAATGAATGAAGAGTATGCCTTCACATCCGCCTTGTTCTGGTTGTTTCCTGTCGTCCTCTGCTGCCGGATCGTACCGCCAGGCTCAATCTCCAGTGTGTAGTACGGCACATCCTTTTGCGAGCTCCTGCGAAGGAAAACCAGATAGGATATGTGCTGCTGGATGCGGTCGAAGTACCTGTCTGTGGTATCGATGCAGTGTCCGAGACACCGGCCTTCATGCACGATATCCGCGATGTCTGCAGGTACGATGACGCTGAAGCCATCTCCGTCATAAGTATATTTATCCCGGATGTCGTTCAGGACCCGCTCCACGTCAGGGAAGCGCTCCCGGATACCATCTGCCTTCAGCTTCAGTTCGTTCTGATGCGCAAAGCGTACACAAGCGTCATGGGCTGCCTTGAGGTTTTTCGGTTTGTAGAACAGCGCGTTCGAAAGATTCAGTTTCTGCTTCTTTGCCATATCCAGATAATCGACCCAGTCGCTGATGACCTGCCTGCGGGAAACCTTCTGCAGCTTCGACTGTTTCCTGAGATAATTGATAAAAGCGTCCGGAGAGCGCACGTAAGACAGGATCTTCCAGACATCCTGATCATTGCAGTGTATGCCATGCTTGTCTGCCTCTATCAGGTTGGCCTGCGATATCTTAGCCCCAGTGGTCTGCTCATATTGCAGCCAGCCCAACACAGTCAGCCCGCCGTTCATCTGGCGGAAGCGGTTCACTCTGTCTGCACTGAGACGGAATGCTTCCTGCGGATTCTCCCCGTTCAGGTCCACTTTATAATCTGTCCCCCAATAAGTGTTGCTGATCATCTCTGCGGCCAGCCTGTGAAATCCGCCTTTGATGATATATTCCATACATGGGTTCTTGTGCCACCTGATGATCATGTGATTTACGTTGAAACAGACACCCGCTGCCGCCAGTTTCTCCATCCCGCTGCGGAAAAGAGTGTCCGGCCAGCATTTTTTCATCTGGCTCAGCGTTCCCGGATACAGGTATCCGTTTCCCATCCGTCCATTGAAATGGTTTGCGTCCCAGTATGTCGGCTTCCCGTCTTTGTCTACAAAATCCTCATAGTAGCAGGTTCCCCAGTCTTTTCCGTTCGGGACAATGACCCTGATTCTTTCATCGATGGATACCAGGCTCTCTTTCTGCGGAGACCAGACACAGCTTGCCCTGAAATATCGCTCTATCCATCGTCCATATTTCCTGCATGGCTGAAGGAGGTACAGGGATTTTTCTGCGCTCTTCACTTCCTGCTTGTAAGTTCCCAGGACTGTACTGCCGCATTTCGGGCATGTCTTCCTGCCGATCCCGATGCTTTTCTTCTGCAGCCATGTTTTCCCACATGCACCGCAGGTACATCTTGTCATCTTTGTGAGCTTTTTCTGGAACAGATACTTCCGTCCGAAGATATCCTCATGCATCCACCTGTAGAAATCTTCCGGAATGTCGGGCACGGCCTCTTCCATCAGAGCGTCTATACGAGCCTGTTTGTTATTGAGCTGAGTCATCCTCTTTTCACTCTGTATCTCTGATTCCCAGCCACGCACATCACAGCCCAGATACTCATGGACTATGTCCCTGTCCTTATCGGTCTCAAAATCCCAATCCGCCACGTCACAGTAGTAGTTGTATTCGTTGTAATTAGGTCTGAGACCGGCTGCCACATTCGCCACATTCTGCAGACACAGCTGCTTCCAGTCGCCGGTATCTATGATCAGTGCTCTGTGGCTGTTTGCAAACTTATCTGCGAAGTACCTGGCTTTCAGCTCTCCTTCCTGGAAGATATCTATGTTGAGTACGATAACCGTATCATTTGTGCCGACCAGCTGAGCTTTTGCGATAGTGGCAATGACTCCCCGCCTTCCGATCCATCCCCGCGTATTCTTCATATGTGGATGCTTCGGAGGTTCACATGGTTCCGACTGCAGCACGATCCTCTTGCGCATCCCTGTCCACCTCCTCCCCGTATACGTTGCACCAGGTACCGGCCTTGTAGGTGGATATCCCGACTGTGAAGACATTTCCTGCGTAGATCTGGCCGGTCCGGTCATTCTCCATCAGCAGGCCGATGACATCTCCCTCTCTGCCTTTGGCCATCGGCTCACCACAGCGCACGATCACGAAGTGGTTGCACGATAAGCCGACCTCTGCCGGCTGCCGCATCACATGATGGTTAACCGCTGCCAGCGGGAAGTTGATCATGTATCTGCAGGCTTCTGCCACAAACTCCTCGAGCGTCAGCCTTTTGATCAGACGGATCCTCGTGCAGGAAACCTTGGAATCAACGCTGTCCTCATCGATGTCCCCGCCTATCTCCACGATCCAGCACTGCGAATTATCCCAACTCGGATAATAGCTGAGACAATCGAGAGGATTCTTCGCGCAGTGGAAGCCGTTTTGTCTGCAGTTGGCCTCCGGTTCCTCGATCCATTCTCCAGGCTTATACTGATACTTTCCTTTGCCCAGCGTGCATGTCAGGTCCTTGTTGAACATCTTGTATGCAAATTCAGCCATATCACACCTCCTGCAGATAATACTCGCGGATCAGCTGACGCGCGGTGCTCATGTTCGGGATCCCGATCCTGGTGTACTGGAGCCACCTTGGCTCTATGCCGTATTTCTTCAGGTCAATATTCTGTTTCCCGATCTGCTTTTCTGCAGATGCCAGGACTCCTTTGTCCACTTTCTTCTGGTTCATGAGCGACCAGAGAAGGAGCTTCCCAAGGCAATCCTTAAGGTTCCTGCCCTTCCGCCTGACAGCTATCGCCATCTGGTCGCT
>CACZFF010000034.1 GCA_902780385.1 uncultured Lachnospiraceae bacterium | reverse complement strand
ACTTACTATATCAAGAAAAGTGGCTGAAAACACCAGTATTTATAAGGAATTATTAAGTGATTGCCTATTTGTAAGTCTAATTATTATGCGGAACTATAGGTTATTGTTGTTTCAATCAGGTTGTTTCCCTTGATCTGAGTATATAGTACCATCAGGAAGCTATGAAAATAAGGTCTTTCAAAGACAGGAAATATAAAGAATCCGACATCTGAAAAAGGTTGTTTTATGGCATTTCTTAGAAAAAATCGAGGATTTTTTCTCATAAACCGCTGTAAAATAGCAAAATACCGACAGGCAGTTAAAAGAGGAAGGTGCGGCGTTTTGATCGATTTATTATGGTTTTCATCAGGATTTGGCCCCTAACAGCGGCATTTCATTTTCATCCAGGACGATATTGTCCGATACAATATTATATTGGCCGGTGCTGAGGAAGTATCTCACGTACACATCAAACTTATTGTTCAAGGTCATGGCATAGCCGGCGGCCTCATAGAGTTTTTCCGCCTCCGGGACAGTCAGTTTCATCCCGATCGCAAAGGCCGCAACCGTCTCCCGCCTGGGCGGATTATGTGACTTAAGGATATTGGAAAATGTCTGTTTTGTCACATTCGCGGACTTGTAGACTTCGCTGTTCTTTAAGCCTCGCTCTTTGATCATTTCAGCAAGTATATCGCCGAAGCTTCTGGAATCTCTCTCAAGCATCTTTTCCAGGGAAGCGGCATCATTCCTTTTCTCTGTACTGCTCTTCTCATTTTTCAGATCATCAAGCCTGGCGGAAAGCCGCCTGCGATGGGCCGAGATCCGGTCCGCGGTCTCCTGTGTCAGAAGTCCTCTCTCCAGAGCTGTATGGAAGACAGTGCCGCTGATTGTCACATCACCTTCTGATGCCGCCTGCATGGCCTGCTCTTCCTGGGCCTCGATATAATTTGCGTCAATATACTCCTTTACGTCTGTAAAGAGGCGGCTGGAGTAATCCAGGGAGGACTGATCATAAATGATCAGATAGACCAGCATTTCATTCTGCAGAAGGAACTGATAGATCACCGAGGTCGCCGCCTCCAGCGCCAGATCTTTAGGAAAACCGTATGCCCCCGTTGCGATCAGAGGAAATGCAATACTCTTACACTTGAGTTCCGACGCGATCCTCAGCGAATTGCGGTAGCAGGATCTCACAGCCTCCGCCTCGCCGTGCCGGCCATCCGTCCAGGCGGGCCCCACTGTATGAATGATATATTTTGCCGGCAGTTTGAAAGCTGGTGTCCATGCAGCTTCTCCGACCGGGATCGGCCCGATCTTTCTTCGTTCTTTCAGCAGATCTTCAGCGCCTGCCGCCAGGTAGATCGAGCGGTCGACCGCCCCGGCATAGGTCGGCAGAGGATTTGCTGTATTGACGATGGCGTCTGCTTTGACTTTTACGATATCATTTCTGATGATCTGAAACGGCATGCGGATCTCTCCTCCTGTCCAATTCATTTTCCGGACTTACATTTATTGTAATTGTAGTATCGGGAAAATGAAATTGGAAGGGAAAGATCGCAGAGGATGATGAAGGCAGGGTGAACCAGTTACTGTGAGTTTTTTATGTTTTTGGGGACGGTTCCGTTGAGTTTTGGGGACGACTCCGAAAAACTCATTGCGCACAATGAGTTTTTCGGAACCGTCCCCGGTGACTCACATGTCTCATTCACTCGCTGTGGATCAGATCCAGAAAGCCTTTTAAGGTTTCTTTATCCATAATAAAACAGTTGCCGTGGGGGTTAATCACCATTCCTGTGAGATAGTCTGTGTCCAGGGCGAGCTGCATGCATTCTTCCATAGGAAGTGTCATCCTGGATGTCGGTCCGCCTTTTTCGAGTTCACTCTCGCTGGTAAAAACAGGCAGGGCTTCCTTGTCGTCATTGTCAACGATGTGCTTGAGCACAAAGGCGGGTTCCTCCCCTGATGTGTATGTGTCTCCCGGCCGGATCTCGCTTAACCTGGATGGAAAGCCCGGTTTGAATTCTATCGGGACGACAAACTCTCCTCCCTCCGAAATGCAGTAGTGCAGAATGGAAAAGAAGGGGAGGATGTTGATATCCTTTTCACCCTTTTCTCTTTTCTCATAAATCCGGTCAAGCAGGGCCTCAATCGCCCAGTTGTTCTTCAGGGATTCATAGGGGTCTTTCGGAGCGACCTCTTCTCTCCACCCTTCGTGGATGGTCCTGTCGTGCTCATTGCAGAACTGCCGAAACTGTTGCACGATTTCTATACCATAAAAATCCAGGATCTGCAGCGCCTTCTTTTTCAGTTTCCCCGGCATACCGTAAAATGCTTCAGCAATGGCGCCTGCCATGCAGGCAATAGTATCGCTGTCGCCGCCGATGGAAACTGCCTTGCGGATGGCATCCTCATAGCTTTCGCTTTCATAAAAGGCAATGATCGCCTCCGGTACAGAGCCCTGGCAGCTTACGTCAAATTCGTACTTGGGGCGGATTTCATCCAGGGTGCGGAGCATTCTGTCGCCGTATGTTTTCATGGCATACACGTAAATCTCCTCTTTGGCCGCTCCTGCCCTGGCCAGAAAAACACATGCGGCGAGCACCTGTGCTCCCTTGATTCCTTCCGGATGATTGTGCGAGACTTCCGCCGTCAGCGCGGCGGCATGGAGAGTGTCCTCCAGCGTTTGATACAGCCATCCCACAGAAGATACCCGCATGGCGCTCCCGTTTCCGAAGCTGTTATAAGGGCGGGGATTATTTTCATTCAGCCACTGAGCAAAAGCTCTGCCATAGCCGGCATTGGGATAACGGCGTCCCATCTGCTGCATGGATCTGACAAGCTCATCCCTGATCTCGTCATCACTCCGTCCCCAGGTATTCATCAGTGCCCTCGCAACTGCCAATGTCATCATCGAATCATCTGTCGGGTGGGATCGCTT
This sequence comes from uncultured Lachnospiraceae bacterium, assembly GCA_902780385.1. Taxonomy (GTDB): domain Bacteria; phylum Bacillota; class Clostridia; order Lachnospirales; family Lachnospiraceae; genus CAG-791. The sequence continues at coordinate 27,068 of CACZFF010000034.1, read as the reverse complement.
GGAAAGAAGGGGGAAATCCTCCCGTTTTGTGTTTTTGATCTCATATACAGAACCAACAATATCACCAAAGATTGCTCCCAGCATTTTCTTTACCTCGTATTCAATATCTGATGTTTTTCTCTGTTTCTGAGATAAAGATACCAGAGTCCATGCGGCAAAAGGTCAAACGGCATTTGACCTGTAAAAAAAGAAAAATCTTACAGAAATGCTCCGTTGCAGACCTGAATGACTTGTCCCTTGACATGTTTTCCCATGTCAGAGGCAAGGAAAAGACAGGCATTGGCCTGGTCGATCGGATCGCATTCCGGTCCCGGAAAATAGACAAAATGTTTGCTGTATTCCAGCATCTTTGCACCGCCTGGCTGTTCACCTGCTTTGTTGGCAAGGTGTGCAGGTGTGACAGTCGCTCCCGGTGCCACAGCATTGATCCGGATATTTGTGTCGATCAGCCGCATGGCAACATTCTTAGTAAGCGTATTGATCGCGCCTTTAGAAGATGTATAGGATGCGCCGCAGAAGGGCCGGTCTCCATTTACAGAAGAGATATTGATGATGCATCCCTCGTTTTTGGGAAGAAAAACCTTCAGTGACTCCCTGATAAAGCGGAAGGGACCGAAAACATTGGTCTGATAGACATGTTCCAGCCACTCATCATCTGTTTCATCGATCATCTTCTGCTCGCCGATGGCAGCGTTGTTGATGACAATATCCAGATCCCCATAGATATCCAGAGCGGTTTGGATGACCTTCTTCACATCCTCCAGGTTTTTATTATCTGCAACTACACCTGTCACATCACAGTCCTGGTCACGAATGCGCTGGACCGCATTGTCCAGCTTCTCCTGTCCTCTTGCGGTCATAACGACCTTTGCACCTTCTTTTGCAAAAAGCTCCGCCATGGTATATCCCATCCCATAACTTGCTCCGGAAACAATGGCTACTTTTCCATCCAGCATCTTTGCCTGCATTCTCTCATCCTCCTGTAATCGGTCAATTATTGATCAGTCATTTACAAATCTTCACGTTGATCCAGTTGCCAGTTCACTGCTCCGCCAGTTCGATGCGGACATCATAGGATCCTTCCAGGGCGGCAATCTCACTTAAGGGAGTAGTGATCACACCGATATTGACCTGATCCCCATACTGCTCTGATACATCTTCATCCTCGAACAGGATTGTGAAGTAGGGAGCATTGATGGCGTAGTCAATATCACCATTCAGCCAGCCGTAATGTACCTCCTCCTCGTTATAGGGCAGTTCCTCCGTGATTCCGCAGAAATCGTGTGAATACCTGTTTACATGCTGTGTCACAGGGAGTTTGTCAATCAGGGCCTGTGCTGTCTCACTGTCGTTGAGTACGCCTGTGATCAGGGTATCACCAAAGTACATGTTGATTTTTGTGCCGCCTTCCATAGGGATCCTTGTCGGCATGGACTTATCTTCCGTCTGCATTTGTGCACCTTCTTTGGCAACACGTTTCTCTGTTTCATTTTCCTGAACAGCTTCTGCCTGTGAAGTTCCTCCCCGGGAAGCCGCCATCTCAGTATCTGCCGCCTGATCTTCTCCGGTTGTCTGATTTTCGCCAGCTGCCTGATCTCCGCCGGCTGTCTGTTCCGTCTGTTCCTTCCCGGTTGCTGACCCGGCTGCTGGAGATGCATTCCCGCAGCCTGCAAGCCATAAACAAACCATACTCATCAATAAAATCGAGATCGCTCTTTTTTTCATATCTTATTTTTCTCTCCCTTCACAATTCCTCTTTGCGAACAATTTGCTTTGTTTTCTGCCTTTTCCTTTGCTTCTGAGGAGATTATATCCGGGATGTTCAGAAATATCCAATATCTATATTGCATATTTAGATATTCATATTTAGAATTTCTGTAAGGAGGTTTTTTCTATGGAAATTCGTGTACTGAGATATTTTCTGGAGACTGCCCGCGAGGGGAATATGACCCGTGCCGCCCAGCGTCTATTCATTTCCCAGCCCACCATGTCAAAACAGCTGAAAGAACTGGAGAATGAACTTGGGACAAAGCTCTTTGTCAGGACCAATTACAACATACGATTGACAGAAGCCGGTATGCTGCTCCGGGAACGGGCGGAAGATATCGTGTCATTGGTAGATAAAACAGAAGCCGAATTTAAGGCATTGGAGGAGATCAACAGCGGAGACATCTATGTCGGTGCCCCCGAATCCGAATCCATGGGACTATTTGCGGAGATTGTATGCAGGCTGCAGAGGGAGTACCCGAAAATCAGATGCAATATTTACAGCGGCAACATGCAGGATGTCTGTGAAAAGCTCGATAAAGGACTGCTTGACTTTGCCATCGTCATGAACTTTGTGGATCCCATGAAGTACAATTGCCTTCCCATGTCTACCAAAGACAACTGGGGTGTCATCTTGAGGCACGATGATCCGCTTGCCGAAAAAGAATCTTTTTCCGTATCGGATCTGAAACAGCTTCCTCTGATCTGCTCTAAACAATGGGTGGATCAGGAGTTTCCTCAATGGTTCCGGTCTGATCTGAGCGAAGTGAACATCGTGGCTACATATAATCTCCCGTTCAATGGTGCAGTCCTGGCGAAAGCAGGGGTCGGGTATGCCCTGATGCTGGACAACCTTGTGAATACGGGCACGGGAAGTGATATCATCTTCCGCCCTCTGCTGGACGTCCCCGAAGCAGAGATGTATGTGATTTGGAGAAAGAACCAGATTTTCACCCCCATCGCAGAACTTCTGCTCAATGAACTGCAGTCCCGCTTCCAAAGCCTGGATTCATCCGCTGTATCTGGTAAAAAAGAGTGCATTAAGCTATAATGAATTATCGGTTTTTCGAAATCATTAAGCAGATTCTGAGGCAAAGAAAGGATGGAAGGCTTTGAAAAGATCCCTGCCTTTTGTATTGTCTATATTGATGGTCCTGCTGCTCGTGCCATATCCTGCTGCAGCCGGAGGACCTGCTTCTTCTGAGAAGCGTGTTGTCCTGACGATCGGTGACAACGACTCACGTTCCGGCAGCCGCTATAATGAGAACCTGGGGCTGTGGCAGTATCTGGCGAATCTGGTAGGTGTGGAAATCCGGTATGTTTATATGTCAGACGATGACTACGATGCCGGATTGTCCAGCGGCGATCTGCCGGACATTGTCGCCACCAGCAAAAATCTCTCCAGGATTCTGGAAAACGGCGTAGCACTGGATGCCGATCCGTATCTGAAGAAGTATTGTCCCAATCTCCTCAAGGGAGATGCGCGGAAGACCTATGATGTCTTTAAACAACTGGGAAATGAAGGGGACGGATTCTATTTCTTCCCGTCCAAGATCGGATACAACGGCGTCGGATACGATAACGAAAGCAGCGCCCGCGGTTATGTTGTCCGCTGGGATTATTACAAAGAGCTTGGTTACCCGCCCATCAACAATGAAGATGATTATCTGAACGTGCTCCTGCAGATGCACGAGAAGCATCCTTTTACAGAGGAGGGCTATCCCACCTATCTGTATGGCACAGATAACTTCAGCGGTTATGACACTGCCTTCCGGGCGGAACTCAGTCTTGATTATTGGGCGCCCTACAAGTATCAGAACAATATCTTCTCGAATGAAGTCTATGACGGCTATGCGGATCCGGCGCATTCCATGTGGTGGGCATCTATGGAATGGGAAAACAATCTTTACCGGGCCGGCAAAGAAGACGGATCTTACGATATGGAGCTCTTCACCCAGACCCTGGAGCAATTCGATGCGAAAGTCTGCCGCGGTCAGTATCTGGGAATTCATGCCAGCAAAGGAGGGCTTTACAAGAACAAGGTAAAGACCGATCCGGATACGCTTGCCGGATACAATACAGTTCCTACTTCCGCCACTAATTACTATACCAATGTCTATCAGCTGCTGGGCAACGGCCCAGGCTTTATGTGGTTCATTTCGGCCAACACCCCGCACAAAAAGGAGGCCCTGAAACTCCTCAATTACATGTACGATCCTGATTTCGTGCGGGAGCTTACTCTGGGCCGGCGGGGAGAGACCTGGGACTACGATGCGGACGGCGTCCCCCGGATGAACGAATACGGAAGGGAGCAGCTGGACGCCTACAAGGCCGGCAGCACAGATCCGGAAAACTACTTCGTCAAGTGGGGAAGTTTTGATAAGATGCCCAGCAACTGGCCTCTGCTGCGCGATAATTCGTCACATCCGGACGGGTATTCAGTGGATTTCGCCACGATCACCCGTGAATACAAAGCGGCTACTATGAGCAATAACATCTCCAAAGACATCTGTGAGCATTACGGGGTAGAACTGCCTACAGAAGCTTTTTATGAGGCCGGCGGGATGGATTTCCGCAATGACTGCGGAGAGGCGATCTCGTCCTGTACGAGCAGTCTGAACCGTGAACAGCTCCGTATCCTTTCAGAAGCGGATGCGATCCTTCAGGACATCGAGGTGGATCTTGTCCTTGCGGAAACAGATGAAAAGTGGGAAGCGATCCGGGACAGGGCGATCCGGGAGCTGGTCGAACTGGGCGAACCCCAGGTCTTCAAGGCTTATCAGAAAATGTGGAACGACGCGGCGGATGTCATCGTTCCCATGGTCCGGCAGATGCAGATCAAGAACGGGGTGACACCCTATACGCCGGAAGAATACGCTGATCATTCAGGAGACGGAACAGTTGAGGCGCCTGCGGCACCGGAGGAGTCTGCTGATTCTCCCGGAGACGGAACAGTTGAGGCGCCTGCGGCACCGGAGGAGTCTGCTGATTCTCCCGGAGACGGAACAGCTGAGGCGCCTGCGGCACCGGAGGAGTCTGCTGATACTCCCGGAGACGGAATGGAGGGACAAGAGCCATGAAGCAAAAGCTGAAATCACTCCAGGTCCGTATGCTGCTGCCGGTTATCGTCATGACAGTATTCGTTATCGCAATGCTGACCACCCTGTTTTCACGCGCCTACATCAGTATGATCCTGCAGCGGGAGCAGGAGGTGAACGCTGTCGGCTTTGATACGATCTCCCGGTCCATCACACCGCTCATCGATACATCCATCAGTGATGTGAGGAATATCATCGCGGATAACCGGGTGGCGTCCTATGCAAGACTTCAGTATAACTCTATGGAAAAACAGATCCATGGAAGAATCGACTGCCGGGATTATCTGCGGCCGGAGATTGCCCGGCACGAAGGAATCTTCGGCCTGCTCTTCATGCGGCAGGACGGCAGTCTGTTCGGCGTTCTTCCGGAGGGAAACATATTTCTGGATGATCCGCAGGAAAACCCTCTTCCGGACGACATGAAGAAACAAATTCTCAATGCCCCCCGCGCAAAGACGGTCTGGGCAGGCCCTGTTCCGGGATCCGTCCTGTACGGATTTGAAAATGAAAAAACACCGCATAATATCATGATCGCGGCCTGGAAATCCGTGGATGTGAGTTACGGCGTGTGCTACGCCATGCTCTTGATGGATGAGTCCATTTTTGGAGATCTGTTTTCCACAATGCAGGATGGGAAAAGCACCTGGCATCTCTTTACTTCAGATCTTGCCGAGATCTATCACACCGGTTCGGAGACATGCTCAAACCCGGAACGGCTCATAAGTGAAAGCAACAGCGGAACGATATTCCACGATGAGAAGGGGCATTCTGTCTGCTCCTTCTCCATGACAATGTCATCCCCTGACTGGACGATCGTCCGCGAGGTCTCCATGGAAGACTATGAGCAGTTGATCCGCCGTGTCCGCAGCACAATCTGCGTGATAGGTACAGTTGTGCTGCTGATTGCCCTGGCGCTCTACCGCTTGTGGCTGAAAGGATTCATGCGTCAGTTTAACCTGCTGCTGAATGGAATCATCCGTATGGGAGAGGGTGACCTTGCTCCCGCCGCCTCTGATCCTTTCGACATTAATGAATTTGAAATCATGCAGGAGGAGATAAACCGGACCAGTACTGCCCTGAACCAACAGATGGATACAATCCGCCAAATGGAGCGAGAGCGGATGGAACAGGAAAACATGATCAAAGAGCAGGAACAGCTTGTAAAAGAGCTGAGAACTGCCAGACAGATCCAGAGAAGTGTGCTTCCGCATATTTTCCCTCCCTTCCCGGACCGGCTTGAAATCAATCTGTTCGCATCCATGGATCCGGCAAAGGACGTAGGCGGGGATTTTTATGACTTCTACTTTGTCGATGAGGATCATTTGTGCCTGGTAATCGCAGATGTAAGCGGCAAAGGTATTCCGGCTGCTCTGTTTATGATGCTTTCCAAAAGAATACTTGAGGATTTCGCGAGACAGGAACATTCTCCGGGCGTTATCCTGGAAAAGGCCAACAAATTGCTGTGTGAAAGCAACCAGGCAGAAATGTTTGTGACCGTCTGGCTCGGGATCCTGGAAATCTCTACCGGCAGGCTGACTGCCGCAAACGCAGGACATGAATATCCGGCCATCCGGAAAAAAGACGGCCGGTTCGAGCTCTATAAAGACAAACACAATTTCGTCCTGGGCGGAATGGATGATATGCCCTTCAAGGGATATGATCTTCAGTTAAACCCGGGAGATAAGATCTTTGTCTATACAGACGGTGTTACGGAAGCAACCGACGCCGGCGGGGAGCTGTTCGGTACAGATCGCATGATCGAAGCCTTGAATTCCTGCGCGGAAGGCAGACCCGAGGATATTCTCCAGGGGGTAAGAAGTTCTGTGGATGCTTTTGTCGGCGACGCGGAACAGTTCGATGACCTGACTATGATGTGCATTGAATATCTGGGTCCGGTTCCGAAAACACAGGATTAGAAAAAGCAATCATGTTTTCGGGCACCTATCCATGGCCTCAAGTATGATGAAAACAGCGAGCCAAGCGGCTCGCTGTTTTTATCATATTGATTATTATTCACCTGTTCCGTTTCCGGATGTCATCATGAGAAGTATTTCATGATCGGTTTCCCGCATACCGACGCGTCCAAGGCGGGCGAAATTGGCAATGGAATTTTCCACGCCCTTTACGACAAGGCCGTCTCCGCCGTAGAACTGCTGTCCGTTTCTGTACATATCATATCCGAAGATGCCTGTTTCAACTGCAGTGGCGATCTTGGCAGCACATGACGACTTTGCTCCGTCACAGACGATTCCTGAGGAAATGGCGAGAGCGTTGACGATCGTGTGGGAAATATCCTTTTCGTTTCCGCCGTAAAGGTATGTGATACCTGCTCCCGCGCCTGCTCCCGCGCTGATAGCCCCGCAGTAGGCGGACAACCTGCCGATCCCGCTCTTTGCATGCAGTGTGGTGAGATTGGAGATCAGCAGGGCGCGGTACAGTTTCTCCTGACTGACTTTCAGTTCCTTCGCGTACTCAATGACGGGAAGGGAGGCTGTCAGTCCCTGGTTGCCGCTTCCAGAGCAGATGACAACAGGAAGCGCACAGCCGTTCATACGGGCATCCGAACCTGCCGCCGCCCTGGCTTTTGCCCTCGTGCGTACATCATTATTGATTGACAGCAGGACCTTTCCGATGTTGGCTCCGTAATCATGCCTCAGTCCCTCATCGGAAATAGCAGTATTCTTCTCAATCTGGCAGTCCAGCAGTTCTTTCACATCATCGATGTTGCAGGTACATGCAAAATCATAGATATCCTTCACTGTGAGCAGGTCATAATCAGGGAGATCTTCCTCCTCTCCTTCATCAGCAGCGGGGGTCTTTTCAAATATCACCGAATGATCGTGTTCTATGAGGACAATATTCGTGTGCTCATTGGCTATGCGGACTTTTGCATACTCGCCACCGCAGGAAACCGTGACGATCATATCCAGCAGGTTTTCCGACTCCAGGAGCGAAACCTCAATTTCTGTCTGCTCCATGTAGGGACCCAGCTTTTCAATGGTCTCGGCAGTGATATCAGAAATAACCTGAAGTTCTGCATTTTCATCGCCGCCCAGCACGCCGATGGCGGCTGCTGTCGGAATACCGCACCGCCCGCCGGTGTTGGGGACCACGACACTTTTGACATTCTTGATGATATTGCCGCTTGCCTCTACTTTGATCCTGTCAGGCAGCTTCCCAAGCACAGAGCGGGCTTTCGCCGCACAGTATGCGAGTGCGATCGGCTCTGTACATCCTTCGGCGCAGATCAGCTCACGCTCCAGGATCTTCACATAAGTCTGATAAATCGTACTGTCTGCTTTCATCTCTAAATCTCCTGCCTCCTCACAAACAGTTCTGGAAAATAACAGTTCTGGAAAACTCATTCAAACCGTCTCCAACATCCTGCCACTTTTGCATAAAGAGATAAATGAGTCTTCGGGGACGGTTCCGAAAAACTCATTGTGCACAATGAGTTTTTCGGAACCGTCCCCATTGACTCACTGTCTCATTTTTATCATGCCTTGCTGTCAACATGGACTCTGCCGCGGTGGATGCTGTCTTTGAAGAATTCCTTGACGGAGCAGCCTGCCCGTCCTGAAGAAGCGCAGGCGCAGGCACAGGCGCAGCTGGAGGCGCAGGCACAGCTGGAAGCGCAGGAGGAAGCGCAGGAGGAATGATGAGACCTGTGGCTGCTTCCGGAACTGCGGCTGCCGGAGGACCTGGGGACCGGCACATTGATCACATTCACATGAATATAGGTATTGGGATGGCTGCCGTATCTGTAGGTACCCGTTTTGGTGTAGGCTTCCGGTTTCTCCAGATCCTTTTCCTCAACGATCTCCTTGCTCTTGATCATGCTGCGTCCGCAGTAGGCACAGTTGTCTTTGCCTTCTTCACGGCCGGCACCGCAGCCGGGGCAGAACTCATAGTACTCGATTTTCGTGCGGGTGATCTTTTTGCGGTATTCGGTGTCGCCGCCGGAACTGCCAAAGCCAAACCCGTTGGCGATCCAGTTTACGAATCTGACAAAAGCCATGATCGGCAACACAAAGAAAACAAACAGCACGATCAGTCCGCCGACAGCGGCAGCAAGCCCATCGTTATCATCATCATAATAGTTATCTGCATAACCGTAATCATCGTAAGTATCTTCGTCCCAGTCATCATCCTGACCGTCAACGGCCTGTCGGTCAGGAGAAAAGCCAAAGGCATCATTGGGGTAGGCAACGGTTATGGAGTAGCGTTCACCCTGCTGAAGACCCGATGAAAAGACAAGATAGCCGTCTTCCATGGTGCAGTCAGGCTGCCAGGCGCCGGCTTTATCCTCATTCCAGCGGATGGTCAGATCTTTGACCTCCATTCCGTCAAACCAGGCCGGCGTGTAGGCAAAGACCGTTTCTCCATCGACAAAGCGGTCAATCTGATACATGTGGTCCTGGATAAAAGAAAACTCAAAGCTTGCGACTTCATCCTGATAATATTCGCGGTCCAGATAAATCGCCAGAGCTCTGCCTTTGTCCTCAATAAAATCGATGGTGTCTGTAAGCTCAGTGACCTCAGAGTGGTTGGAGTTGGGCATGCCTATGTCCACCCATTCCAGGGGACCGTACTCCTCATCGTCCAGCACCTTCCAGTCTATATGATAAGTCATCTTCAGGGAGGCGTCGTCCTGCACGTCCACAGTGATAATGAAGTGCTCAATTTCGTCGGTGGGCGTATCCGCTCTTGCAGTCATTGTAAAAAATGGAGCAAAAAAGCAGAGGCTGAATACTAAAAGGACAGCCGTCAGGAACAGGATCAGGCGTTTTCCGGATACGTGTTTTTTTCTAAAGTGAGTTTCCTGTCTCATCAGCAATACCTCCTCGGGGGAAAGCATCTTCTGTCTCAGCGGCAATGACTTGTCAGAGGTTATTCCTTTTTTTCTCAACATCAGCAATACCTCCTCAGGGGACACTCACCGGTCAGCTGAGCGGAGAAGGCCCTGCGTTCCTGACAGGTGTCGCTGTCCCATATATCATTCCAGTCATCGGTGAGCATATTTCCCAGGGGCTTGTCGGAAAGCCAGCTCTGGCAGGGCACGACGTTTCCGCCGGGGGTGATGGCCATATTGGAAAGGCAGGCTCCGCAGGAAGGCGAAGGAATATTGAGCTCTTCAAACACCTGCTCATCGAGCCATCCGGGGGATGTAAAGGCGATCTCCATGCCATTCTCGTGGCAATAGGCGACGGCCTGCCGCAGGATCTGCTCCAGCTCCCCGCTTTCCAGCTGCAGAGCTTCGGACGGGGCCTGTGCCGCGCTTCCAGTGGTAATCAGACCGGAGCAGGTCACATAGATGACGCCGAGTTCATGCAGAAGTTCGAGCGTTTTGACATAGTCCTTGTTCAGGGTACACAGAGGGGTGTTGATGCTCACGGACAGTCCCTGAGCAAGAGCGTTTTTGATCCCGGCAAAGGTCTCCTCATACCTGGCGGCACCGACAAGACGGTTGTGAACCTCCGGATCTGCGGAGTAGAAAGTGATCTGCACACTGTCAAGTTCCGCCTGGCGGAGCTTTTTGCAATAATCAGGAGTCAGACGGATACCATTTGTGTTGAGACGGGAGATAAACCAGCGGGCATAACTGATGAGCTCAAAGAGATCCTCCCTCATTGTCGGCTCGCCTCCCGTGAAAGTCACCTGCGGAATACCGACTGCCCGGCATTTATCGAGGATCTTTTTCCAATCATCGGTGTAGAGCTCCTTCTCGTCCGAGAGAGTCTGTCCGGCAGCATAGCAGTGAACGCACTTCTGGTTGCAATGCCAGCTGCCCTGTTTGGTCATGGCGCTGACCATCAGATCCATGCGGTGAGGTGCCTGCATAAGCGGCGCGTAATCGCCGATATTCATATAATGCACGTCTGTAGTTACTTCCTCACGGTAAGCGATCTGGCGGATCGTTGTGTAGATGGTCCGTATATCTCTCCTGATCCGCTTGCGGGATAATACTGGAAGCATCTGGCGCACACTGTCAGCCGTGCGATCCAGGATGCCTTGGATATCCTCCTCTCCAATCTCCCTGCCGTCATAGTGGTTGGTCTCCTTTATGAGCTCAGCCAGGATCACCGCCCATACAAAATTGACCGGCAGGATATCTGTGCCGTTGATGATGGCGATGCTGGGATTAAAAACATTTTCTTCCGTTTTCGGGGGGATCAGATGGACACGGATTGCACCCGGTCCGTCCGGATTCAGAGTGGTGTGCAGTACTTCGTTGAAGGAAGAGTCCATGTAAGCCTTCAGATTACGGACAGTCTTCGTTTTTTGAAATAGCAAAGGTATCTTGGTCATAGCGTCCTTTCTGCCCTGAGATTCGGGCCGTTAATGTGATTACCGGGCTGAACGGAAAGGTTTTTCTATTCCATTTCATAACCTCTATTTCATAACCGGGACAGATGGTGGAAATGCCAGTGAAGATTAGTGAAAATCAGTGAAGATTACAGAATGACAGCTTCCCTTTCATCCTGCCAAAAGCCTCTCCCAGTCGTTCCGAGCAGTTTTTCCATTCCTCTTGAGACAGTTTATTCTCTCTCTTCTGCTCATCCAGGCGCTCCTGAAGTTCCTCCTGTCTCTCAAAAAAACTGATGAAAATATCATCGTCAAATTTCCCCGCAGAGTCCATTTCGTCAATCAGTACATTTACTTCCCGGATGATTTCGCTCATTGTGAATTTCTCCTCTTATGATCATTTAATTATTCTTTAAGCTCTGCTTCAGTATGCTCTCATTAGCATTTTCAGCTTGTCGAGACTCAGAGCCATCGGATACCTTTTGACATTTACATCATTATATGACAATTATACCCATATATTACCAAAGAAAGAATCCTCATGACGATTAGTTTGCGATTGATCAATCTGTGATTCGGGAGAAGTCAGGGGACGGTTCCTTTGACAGCTTGTGTCATGGGGATGCGGCTAATGGTTTATCATTTATAAATATGCTAAAATATATTCAGCATCCATCAGATACCTTTTGATCCTTACATCATATTTATAGCGGTTGCATAACCGAAATTTACGCGTTAGCAATGAGCCATGCGTGGACGAAAAATACTGCAGACGCTGCGAGCTCGCTCGCAAGCGGATAAAGGATTTTTCGGACACATACGGCGAATGCCGCGACAGTGAGCAAAAAACGAAGCGTTTGCGAGTCTGTCGTCATGGCGAATTGCGTCCCACCCTAAACCACAACAGTTCGAAAAACTGGAATTTACAGATCCAAAGGCAGCGTTTCTGAAAGGAGGGTTACATGAGACTTCAAAAGCTGCTGGCGCCGGGAAAGATCGGCTCCATGAAACTGAAAAACCGCTTTGTCGTCCCGCCGATGGGAACGAACCTGGCCACCTACAACGGCGAGGTCACAGAAGAGATGATCGCCTATTACAGGCGCCGCGCCAAAGGCGGCTTCGGGCTGATCATCATCGAAGTCACCGCCATAGACCGCAAGGGCAAGGCGATCGTGAACGAGGTCGGGCTCTGGGACGATGACCAGATTCCCATGTTCAGAAAGCTCATGGACGCGATCCATGAGGAGGGCGGAAAGGTTGTTGTCCAGCTCCATCACGCCGGACGTCAGAGCGTTCCTCCCTATATTTTCAATGAGATCCCCGAGGCACCCTCCAGAGTTGCATGTCCCGTGCTCAACTTTGTTCCTGAAGCCATGAGCAATGAGCGTGTGTGGGAGGTCATCGACGAATACGGAGATGCCGCAGTGCGTGCGAAAATTGCCGGCGCGGACGGTGTCGAAGTACACGGTGCTCACGGATATCTGGTTGCCCAGTTCATGTCCCCGCATGCCAATAAGCGCACGGATGAATTCGGCGGCGATTTCTTCGGCCGCATGAAGTTCCCGCAGGAAATCTTCAAAAATATCCGCAAAAAGGTGGGCGAAGACTACCCTCTTCTCTTCCGCTTCGGATATGACGAAAAGGTCAACGGAGGCCGTACACTTGAGGAGTCTGTTATGGTCGGCCGTATGGCGGAGAGCTGCGGTGTCGATGCACTGGATGTCTCGATCATGACCTATGCCTCGACCCCCTATATGAGCGCACCGCCCGCCATGCCCCACGGCTTCAACCAGTTCCCCACAAAGGTGATCAAAGAAGCTGTCCACATCCCGGTCATCTCGGTCGGCCGCTATGAGCCCGCCATTGCCGAGAGTGCGCTGCTGAACGGCTGCGCTGATTTCATTGCTTTCGGCCGCGAGTCGATTGCAGATCCGGATCTTCCCGCAAAGGTCGCAGCGGAGAAATACGAGGAAATCTTCCCCTGCATCGGCTGCACCCAGTCCTGCCTGGGCTATCTCAATCTGGGCGGACATATCCGCTGCCTGGTCAATCCTCTGACCGGCCTGGAGGGAAAAGTTTCAATCACAAAATCTGAAAATCCCAAAAAAGTCCTCGTCGCCGGTGCAGGTCCCGGCGGGCTGGTCGCCTCTTTCCTGGCTGCAAGGGCCGGCCATGAGGTGATCCTGGCGGAGAAGTCCTCCGAAATCGGCGGCTCCTTCCGCCTGGCCGCAATCCCGCCCACCAAGCAGGATATCGCCACAGCATTGCGCGCCTATGTAAATCACTGCAAAAAGGAGGGCGTGGATATCCGCCTGAACACTCCAGTTACACCGGAACTTCTCTCCGAAATCAATCCGGATGCCGTGATCCTGGCGACCGGCGGCCTTCCTCTGCGCATCAACCTGGAAGGAATCGACGGTGAAAACGTCATGGATGCTGTTGACATCCTGGACGGAACAAAGACTCCCGGAAACAGGATCCTGATGATCGGCGGCGGTATGACCGGTGTCGAGACCGCAGATTTCCTGGCAGAACACAACAAGGCTGTGACGATCATCGAGATGCGTCCCGATATAGCGCTCGACGAGGCGAGCGCCCCCCGCTTCTTCCTGATCCCCCGTCTCAAGGAGCATGGGGTCGAATGGATTGTCAATGCAACTGTCAAAAAGATCCTGCCGGAAAGTGTCATCTATGAGCAGAACGGCAGCGAATACACCTGCTCCGGCTATGACACCATCGTCCTCGCTCTCGGCGTGAAGGCCAACAACCCTCTCGAGGAAGCAGCCCGCGCCCTGGGAAAACAGGTCTTTGTGATCGGCGACGCCGCCCAGCCCGGCCCCGCCAACAAGGCGACGGAAGCCGCCCTGGAAGCTGTGCTGAGCCTTTAAATCACTTTAGAAGTACTTCTAAATCCTAATTATCCATCCCTTCATCCCTCACTTTTGAATAGTAAAAGCCGCCGTGCCGGGCATTATAAGTCCAGTACGGCGGCTTTTTCCGTGGTGGTGGTGATCTTTTGCTCTCTGGACGGCTCGGTCGCTTCTTTTTTTCAAGACATGCGTGACCTTTTTCTCTTTGGACGTCTATATCGCTTTACCTTCTCCGGGACAGTGGTGATCTTTTACTGTCTGGACGGCCCGGTCGCTTCTTTTTTTCAAGACATGCGTGACCTTTTTTCTCTGGACGACTATATCGCTTTGCCTTCTCCGGGACAGTGGTGATCTTTTACTATCTGGACGACCCGGTCGCTTCGCTTTTTAAAGACATGCGTGACCGTTTTCTCTCTGGACGACTATATCGCTTCGCCTTCTCCGGGACAGTGGTGATCATTTTCTCTCTGGACGGCTATATCGCTTCACTTTTTCAAGACATGCGTGACCGTTTTCTCTCTGGACGACTATATCGCTTCGCCTTCTCCGGGACAGTGGTAATCTTTTTCTCTCCGGACGGCTCGGCCGCTTCACTTTTCAAGATATGGGTGACCTTTCGTCAAAAAAGCCGCCTGCTCACTCTTTCCGACCATGCTGCTCGTAAGAGCGGCAACGCGAGGAGAAAACCCGGAACGGGTTTCTCCGATGCGATCAGCGGAGCTTTGGGCCGTCCCGCGGCACAAAGCTCTGAGAGCGAAAAATCTTGTATCAACAATATTTTTCACTCTTGAAGTTCCAAGGCACAAGAAATTTCTCTCAGAATATCTCTTTTTCGGTTCTCGCGCAAAATGTCTGTACGGGCAGAAGAAAAAGGAATGATAGTATTTTCTCAGGAAAAAGACAAATCTTGATAGCAGATATATCTTGACAGCAGACATATCTTGACAGCAAAGCATGTTGTGATAAGGGAGGTACTATGAAGGCACTGCTTATGAGAAAACCGGGTGATGTGGTACTCACGGAGTATCCCACACCTGTGCCTGGCAAAAATCAGGTGCTTGTAAGAATCCATGCGGCAGGGATCTGTGTGAATGTCTGGGAGCCATCCACTCAACACAGAAGATCATAACAGGGGCGCAGAACGGCTCGATCGAGACTTTCCGTCAGGCAGTCGCTCTGCTCAGCAAGGGTCTTTTTGATCCTGCCGCATTAATCGAAGGTGTTTATGATTATCGCGATTTTGACAAAGCAATGGAGTGCGCTATGCGGGCTGACACCTACAAAGTCGTGCTCCGGATAGGCGATTAAAGTTAGAGATTGCAGATAGGAGGGATTAAAATGACAATCAATGAGGCGATCAAAGAGATTCAGGGAAAGCCGGCAGGAATCACAGGACGTGCAACAGTCAATTATGCGCAGGATCAGCTGTCCGAAAAAGAGAAAGTTTTTGCCGCGGCTCCCGCAAATATCCGTTCACACCACGGCAATTATCCGGGTATCATTGTCTTTACGGATCAAAGACTGTTCGCGGCAAGCGGTATGCCGGGCATCCGCAGAACGATTTCTCTTCCCTTAAAAGGGCTTCGGGAATGCAGAGATCTGAAATCACCGCTCTCCTACACTGTGTCCCTTGCAACGAGCACGGACAGCTTCAGCGCAGTGCTGTCTCCCCAGGCAGGTAAGAACTTCGCACCCTATTTTTCTGCGCTCAAAAAAGCTCTCTCAGGAGGTTTTTCCCAGCCATCTCAGCAGCTATCCAAACAACTGTCCAAGTAACGATAAATGCAAAACAGATATCGTATAGATACAAAACAGATATAATACGGATAGAAATTGGATATTTTGGTTGAACTTTGCCGCATTTGGATATAAAATGGAGTGAAAGAAAGGATAAAGGCAGGCAGCTATGAACAATCAAAAATCCACAAATCAAGCAGCACCGAATCAATCAGCACTGATTGAAGCAATGCGCGAAAAGAAAAAAGAATACGGATTCAGCTATGGGGAGATCGCAAAGCGTTCCGGACTTCCGCTGGGTACTGTGCAGAAGGTTCTGGGAGGATTTACGAAAAGCCCCCGCCGGGAGACGCTTGCTGCGCTGGCAGGATTCCTTCTTCCGGAGCAGGAGCTCTTCCTTGAGCAGGCACACAATTCCGGTACAATTTCTGATCCTGTGAAATCACCGCAGGAAAGCCGGCGGCAATACCACTATACAGTCCCCGAGGAGGAGCCTCTTTATCTGAGGGACGGCGCACCGGCCTATGTGACCGGCCTTCCGGAAGGAAAGAAACAGGGGGAGTATACAATTGAAGATCGAAATGCGCTGCCGGAGGACCATCCCTCCGAGCTGATCGACGGGGTGATCTATAATATGGCCTCTCCCGCCCTTCGGCACCAGTCGATCTCGGGTGCAATCTATCACCAGCTCTGGAACTATGTGGATTCTCATGGTGGGGACTGTATACCCTTCATAGCTCCGACGGATGTTCGTCTGGACAGAGATGAGCGCACAATGGTCGTCCCGGATGTATTTGTCATCTGCCAGCCGGACGACGACCGAATGGACAATGACAAATATATAAACGGAGCTCCGGATCTGATCATCGAGGTTCTTTCACCATCCACCCGCAGGAAGGATATGTTTACCAAATTGCATAAATATGAAGAAGCAGGTGTGCGGGAATATTGGATCGTGGATCCGAAAAAAAAGAAAGTAATTGTTTATATCTTCGGAGAAGAATCTGATGTCTCCCTCTACGGATTTGACAGCGAGGTTCCCGTCGGTATTTATCAGGGGAAATGTAAGATTGATTTCCGACGAGTCATGCGGGATTTAAAAAGACTTCACTTATGAATGTGCTCGTTTCCAGATAGAGACGTTTTCAATAAAGATACGTTTAAAGACACAAAGCAGTTTAGATCATGATTATAAATACGTGAATGGAAAACAAGTTTCCCAAAAACGCAAAAAAGCCGCCGCACTGACAATCTTGTTCAGTGCGGCGGTCTCTATTCTACTCAATCCCAAATTCCCTTTTTCGTATCTCAGCTCTCTGTTTTCAGTATCCCGACCTTCTGTTTTTTTATCTCAGCTTTCTGTTTTTATATCTCAGCTCTCTGTTTTTGCTGAATAAGAATTTCTCATCTTTTTTTATACAGGATCAGTTCCGGGTTTTTCCCGTCTTTCTCATAAGTTGAGACAAGGATGAAGTCCATATTTGCAAGAACGCCGAAGCAGAGTCCTTCCACAATTTCTGACTCCAGTTGATTTCCCAGGT
Source organism: uncultured Lachnospiraceae bacterium (assembly GCA_902780385.1). GTDB lineage: Bacteria > Bacillota > Clostridia > Lachnospirales > Lachnospiraceae > CAG-791. The sequence continues at coordinate 9,749 of CACZFF010000034.1, read as the reverse complement.
ATGTCGTCTGGTCATCAAGGAATTTGACTTTTGTCCCGTTGGGAAGGCAGTACTCGAGATTTACAAATTTTCCGACAAGGGCATTCAATGCTTCTACTTTCGGCATTCCCTCGATATGAAGAGCATTAATCTCTTCGATGAGCTGCTTTTTGAAGGCTTCAAATTGTCCGCCGTCACTGAGGTCTTCGTATCTCTTCCAGTAATCCAGTGTCGGCAGCACCTGTTTCATATAGGAGCGGGCCTGGTCTTCAGAAAAGCCCTGCTGCACCATGTGGGGTACGCATACACGGATCAGATCATCCATATCGCTGTAGGTGTAGGTTCCGTCGGCATAGCACCACTGGCAGTAATCCTCATTGAGAGAACCGTCTTTATTCCTGCCGATGATCGCATCTTCCAGAGGCATCCCGCAGCACTGGCAGATCAGCTGCCTTGGAGATCCAAGGAGCGTATTGATCGACACGTTGAATTCCTTTGAAAGGAGACGCAGTGTATCTGTATTGGGCTGTGTCTCACCGTTCTCCCAGCGGCTCACGGCCTGTCTCGTGACCATCAGACGTTCTGCCATCTGATCCTGTGTCATATGGTGATTTTCGCGAAGCTGTTTCAAGATAGTCCTGGTTTCCATAAGAATCCCCTTTCTTCGAACTTCTAACTCAATTCTGTAACTATATTATGCTTCACGAATCATCTTGACACAAGCAACCTGCTGTTGCTTTGCTCCTGGACACAACGCTACACGCCCTGTCAAGGACGCAGACTGCTCCTTTTTTCAGAATCAGGCATGCCGGGTGACATTGCGCATGGGCGCATTGTTCAGCCATGCATCCAGGTTATCGGCTGCAATACGGATGATGCGGTTGACAGTTTCCGGCAAATAGAAGCCGCCGGCAACGTGAGGGGTCAGGATCAGGTTGTCCATATCCCAGAGGGGGCTGTCTGCGGGCAGTGGCTCCGGTTCCGTGACGTCAAGCGCGGCACAAGCCAGGTGTCCCTGGCGCAGTGCCTTTTCAAGTGCGGCAGGATCGATGGCAGTTCCCCGTCCTGCGTTCAGGAGGTATGAACCTTTTTTCATGCGCCGGATCCTGTCATCATCCATGAGATGATAGGTGGCCTTCCCTCCCGGGAGAACCATGGCGACGATATCCGCCTGAGGAAGGTATTCGTCGAGACGGTCAATGGTATCCTGAACATCCAGCCATTCGGGACAGTCAGTATTGCGGCGGCGCAGTCCGATGGTACGGGCGCCGAGTGCCTTCATTTTCCTGGCATAGCTTCCCCCGATATCTCCAAGTCCCAGAATCAGGACGGTGGATTCCTCCACGGAGCTGATCTGCCCCCGGGGTTCCCAAGTGTGCCGCGTCTGTCCCCTTGCATACTGTCCAAGCCGGCGCACCATGGCAAAGGTCAGGGCAATCATATGCTCGGATACTGCCAGCCCATATGCCCCTACCGCGGTAGTCAGAATACAGTCCGGGGACAGAATCCCTTCCGGCGTATAGGCATCCGCACCTGCGGAATTGAGCTGTACCCACTGGAGTCCGGTGTTTTTGAGCCGGTCAGGAGCAAGATTGCCGATCAATGCATCCTGGTCCGCCAAAAGCTCTGCGGATACCTCTGCTGCGGGCAGGAATGTGAGCTCGCATCTGCCGGCGCCTTTCTCAACCAGCCAGTTCCTCTGCTCCTGTGTGACAGGGATAGTTACAAGCACTTTCTTTTTGTTGTGATCCATATTTTCCACACCTCCGAAAAATGAATCTTTGACATGAACCTGCAGAACCTGTGCCGCGAGACGGCCCATGTCTCCGCTGATCAGGATCTCTGTCGGGCCTACAAAAGCGCTCAGGGTCTGCTGGTAGTTTTTCATCTTGTCCAGATACATAGTATCAGGCGCATTACTGGTCATGATGAGCATGACCGGGATAAGATGCTCATTGCAGCAGGGCTTCTGTATTCCACTTGACGCGGGGTCCGGCATTCACAGCTACAATCGTTTTTCCCACAGTATCATTCCTCTCTTTCTGATAAAGTAAAGCACTACATCAAATCCCGCATTTTCCAACAATGCCGGACATTTTTTAATCCTGAATCCCAATCACTCTCCGAATGTATTGACAATTCCATTTTATGGAATTATAATGGCATTGTCAATACAAATTGCGGCAAAAAAGCCATTAAAGTTCCATTTTTATTCTGACGTAATGGATGTTCTATTATTATATATGGAAGTTATATATGGAAGGAATCATAATAAATCATGATAAAACGAATCCAATCTTCTTAATAAATTTTACAGTAATACAGCAATGCTGCATCTGCTTAAACTGATCAGACAGGGGAAGAGAGGTTACAGACATGGCTATGACACTTCAGGATATTAAGGAATTGAAAAAACAGCTCGGGCTCACAAACGCACAGCTTGCCCATCTTTCCGGTGTGCCTTTGAGTACTGTCCAGAAGGTACTTGGAAATACAACGGCTGCCCCCAGACTTACGACTTTGCGCAGACTGGAAGAAGCACTGATCGGGGAACTGGGTGATACCGGAAGTTTCCCTGCAGATTCAACCTCTCCCTCTGCAGTACAAGCTTCTGTATTTGACAGGTCATATGAGGATATTCTCCTGAGAGACCCCCCGGTTCCATATCATACAGACTCTTCTTCTAATGGAATGCATACTGTAAATGGAAAACATACCCTAAAGGATTATTATGCCCTTCCGGAAGAGCGGCGCGCGGAGCTGATTGACGGGACTTTTTATGACATGGCTGCCCCTGACGGTATCCATCAGGAGATACTTCTAATCCTGGGGTCACTCTTCAGGGAATATATCCGAAAAAACAAGGGGGGATGTAAAGTCTACGTTGCCCCGCGTGATGTTCAGCTGGATCCGAATGACGATAGAACCATTGTACAGCCCGATGTCCTGGTCGTATGTGACCGCAGCAAAATCACTGACCGATGTATCCTGGGCGCTCCGGATTTGATCGTGGAGATACTCTCCCCCTCTACACGGGAGACGGATCTCCATATCAAGGCATCCAAATATGCAAATGCAGGAGTACGTGAATACTGGATCGTCGATCCGCAGAAAAAAATCATCCTTGTCTATCGGTTCACAGAAAGCCGTTTCCCGGCCTGCTTCAGCTTTGCAGACAGTATTACCGTTGGAATCTGGGAAGACAATATGCAGATTGATTTCAAGCAGATCAGTGAAGAAATCGCGGATTAACCGCTTGCGTGATTTTTACAGTATTCTCAAGCAGAGTTCTGCATCCCCGGAAGCTGCCGGCTGCTGAACCGGGACATGCTGTACAAGCACCTGCTGTGCCGCAGGATGGCAGAGTTTCCATTACTTCTTCTGCATCTCCCTGTCAAGTCTGCGGAGATATTTGAGGAAGGATTCAGTCAGACTGATCGTTTCCCTGTCCAGGCTGTTCTTTTCCTCTTTCATATCCTTGAGCTGGTTTTCTACCTGTTGATGTATAGCGCTGATGCGGCTGCGCAGGATTCGGTAACCCTCTTCATCGCCGATGCAGTCACGGAGTATATAGCGCCCGTACACGAGGATTTTGGCATATTGTTCGTCCCAGATCCCTTCGGAGGTTGTCAGCATGACTGCCATCATGGGGATTGCTCCGCCGCCTCCGAGGATGGCTCCGCCGCCTGTGATGACGGCAGTGCCTCCTGCCATTCCGAAGCCGCCGGCTGCCAGGGATCCGCCGCCCAGCATGGCAAGGCAGGCGTTGGTCAGTGCAGCCCCGTGAAGGCCGATGAAGGCTTTTCCTACAAGGGCTGCGGCTATGCCGGGTGCGAAGACAAGGGCTGCGCCGCCTCCGGCTGCAGCTGCGGCGATCACTGCGCCTGTACCGATTTTCCGCCTGCGGGAACTTCCGCTCATGATGCCGAGATATTTTTCGTACAGTTTTTTCATCCGGTCCGCCTCTTCCTGCGTGGCGACCGTCTGCATCCGGATCAGAGTGTTTTTGACATAATCCGTGCTACTCTTCAGCCCCTTGTAATCTTTGTCATTTCCGGTCCCCAATTCGGAATAAGGGGTAAACGTTTTCAGCTCCAGGATCATCAGATAGATCCACGCCCGGTTTTCCGCTTCGCCGGAAAGCCTGTAGAGCTCATCGAAAAGGACTTTTTCGTCAGTGATAAACCAGTCGTCCGCCGGCTCCTGCACTGCCGCGCCCACGATCTGCTTCCACTCTTCAAGCCACTGTTTTTTCAGCCTGATTTCCTTCTCTTTTTCGGTGTCAGAGATGTCATATTCCACCAGGAGATTTTCCAGAGAATACATCAGGCGAAGCTGGACCGGATTGGGAACAATATCATCCAGGATCTCCTGAATTTCCTGCTCGAAGAAGAATGTTCCGCTGCTCTCGGGCCCACCGGCGGCAGCCGAATTTCTGTAACGCGCCCATCTGACACTGTGCAAAAAGATCTCGATATTTTCTCCCGTATATCTGGTGTTTTCGGCAAAGGCAATGATAAAATTACCGATCCCGACAATATTTACAGTGGAGATAAAATCGCTGACCTTCTTATCCTTGGGTTTTTCCTTTGATTGAAAAAGGACATTCAGTGCAGCGTGTCCGATATTGACGGCAGCAAATGCACCGGCGGAAATCAGGCACATATTGGACAGGATCCGGTGCTTTCGGGGCAGGATCCCGGCCGGATCAATGGCGAGAAGATCCATCAAAGAGGCTGCCGGAATATTCCCTGCCTCCGACCGCATCCTGCACAGAATATAAGCAGCTCTCACAAGACAGTTATTGAGGACAACCGGGAAGGTATCCCGGCAGACACGGTTCATTTTTTCACGTAAAATGAAAAACAATTCCATTCCTTCCGTGTCGTCTTCCCTGTCCAGGACGATCATTTTGCCGAGCCATTCCGAATAGCGCAGCTCGGCTTCCTCAAAGTCACCCGGCACACTGGAGAAATCGCACAGAGAAGTAAGGTCCTTGATCAGGGATCTGAGTGCACCGGGAATCTTCTTGTCCTTCAGTGCATCCTGCCCCAGACGGACGGAAATAACAGAGGCATGGAAAAACCAGTACATAATGCCGACAAGGATCTTGTCTTCCTTGCTGTCTCCGATCACATAGTGGTCGGGAACAGGATGTTCCCAGAGATCGCCTTTTTCGTCGGCGTAATACAGCATACCGCTGAACTGTGAGAGCAAAGAGAAGAGAAGGCCGGACAGAGAAGGCCTTGCAGATAGTTCCACTTCCTCTTCCAGAACATCAGCGAAAATGTCGTGAAGCCGGCTCGCTGCACGCAGCCCTTCCGTACTGATCAAATACTTAAGAGCTTTCTTGTATTCCTTTCCTTTGAAGCCGTCCAGCTGTGCGGCAAAAACCACAATATTTCTGAGCAGGTCCTTGTGTCCGTCTCCTTTTACACCTTTTGCAGCCTTCGCAGCTTTCTTTGTGCCTGCTGCCGCTGTCTCTCCGGCTCTTTTCTCCTCCTCTGTATCGGAAGTGTTTTCATCCGGCCTGCCGGACAGACCGGGGGCTTCAAAAGATTCGATCTCGTCAAAATTGAACCCGCTGAATACAGAAGGCGCCTCGTTCAGTGCTCCGCAGAGCAGGCCGCAGGCAAGAGCCGCACTATAATACCGGCGCTCTTTTTCAGGAATAAACTCGTCAAAGGCAACATCAACGATGTCGTCGGCTGCTGCACAGGGCCCTGCAGAAAAACCTTTCTCCGCATCTGCATGTACAGGATCTGTCTGCGTCCCTTCCTGACCCTCTCCGGGTGCGCCGGGAACGATCCTGATCTCAGTGTCCTGATCGGGCCTGCTGATAAAAGCATACTCTGCATCATTTATTTTCTCATATTCAACAAATACACGTATCTTTGCTTCGTTTTTATTCTGAAAAGCAGATGGCAGAAAATGCTCTCTCACCGCAATCTCGTTTTTGCTCATTTTGCCTCCTTCCGATTCCATCGGATTTCAAAAATGATTTTTCACTGTCTGCATTCGCTTGTGAGAAAGCAGACAGCAATATACTGTATTATACCGCATTTGGCACTTCATGGATGATTAGATTGTAAAAGCAAAAACAGACGAAATACAGTCAAAAAAGTGTATGTGAAAAACCGTACAAGGCTCATCTCTTGATTTTCAGGCGGCATTTGAGGATAATGGGTAACTGACAGTGCGCGCGGCCTGAAGGAAATCCACAGTCTGTGCCATAGGATAATTCAGGAGAGTAATCAAGCAAGGTATTTGGAAATACAAAAAAGCCGATAAGAAAAGGGATAAGAACAATGATCAGGACATCCGGACTGGAGACCAGTCAATCTTATATTGCATCCGAGGATCTGATGAAGACGGTGAACATAGCCATGACGCTGGAGAAGCCTTTGCTTGTCAAGGGGGAGCCGGGCACGGGCAAGACCATGCTGGCGCAGGCGATCGCAGACGCCCTGGGCAAAAAGCTGCTGATCTGGAATATCAAATCGACGACAAAGGCGCAGGACGGTCTGTACACCTATGATGTGGTGCAGCGTCTGTATGACAGTCAGTTCGGTGCAAACGTTGATGATGTGAGTAAATATATTAAATTCGGAAAAATCGGAGAAGCTTTTTTGTCAGAGGAACAGGTTGTCCTTCTGATCGATGAGATCGACAAGGCGGATCTGGAGTTTCCCAACGATCTGCTGTGGGAAATGGACCAGATGGAATTCTATGTGCAGGAGACAAAAGAGACGATCCGGGCAAAGCATCGTCCCATCGTGATCATCACGTCCAATGCGGAGAAGGAGCTGCCGGACGCATTTCTGCGCCGGTGCATTTTCCACTATATCGAGTTCCCCGCCCTGAGCCAGATGAAGGAGATCATCCATGCGCATTTCGGAGACATCGATCAGGAAATCCTGCAGCAGGCGGTGCTCACCTTTTATAACATACGAAGGGTACAGAATCTGTCAAAGAAGCCCAGCACCTCGGAATTGATCGACTGGCTGCGGGCGCTTCTGGCCGCCGGCGTGGATCCGTCCGCTGTTTCGTCCGAACTTCCCTACCTGGGAGTCCTCATCAAAAAAGATAAGGATTATGACCAGGTGCGGAAGTCTATGCGCCGCTGACCGGCTGATTTTTTCGGAAGAACAGGGAAACAGACCAGGATAAATTTTCAGGGAAATAGATCAGGGAAATAATGTTTATTGATTTCTTTTACTATCTCCGGAAGCGGGGCGTAAAGGTCTCGATCGGGGAGTGGATGGTCCTTCTGGAGGGCATGAAAAAAGGACTGCACGAGTCCACGCTGGAGGGATTTTACCGGCTGTGCCGGGCAGTCATTTTAAAGGATGAGTCGGAATATGATCTGTTTGATCTGGCCTTCGAAGACTATTTCCGGGATATGCCAAAGACAGAGCTGCTCCCGAAGGAATGGACAGAAATGCTGGAAAAAGCCGATCCCGTGCTGGCAGAAGCCCTGTCGCGGCGGGATCAGACGGAGGCTTTCGATGGGATGCCGGGTGCTCCCGGCAAGGGCAGAAACGCACCCGGACCGGGGTCGGGCTCCGGCGGCGGGCGCACGGCCATCATCGCACCCGGGAGCAGACGTTTCCGGGATTTCCGCAAGGACAATACACTTGACACGCGTCAGTTCCAGATGGCCTTCCGGGTCCTGCGCAATCTCTCTACACAGCTGGAGACCAGCGAGCAGGAATTTGACATCGATGCCACGATCGATGAGACCTGTCGGAAAAACGGTCTTCTGCAAATCAAATACCGGAAGCCCCGCAGGAACACCATCCGTGTCCTGCTGCTCATCGACAGCGGGGGCTCCATGAGTATTTTCGCCAGGCTCTGCTCCGAGCTCTTCCAGGCGGCCTCCGCGTCACGTCATCTCAAGGAGCTGCGCACCTATTATTTTCACAATATCGTCTACTCTCTTCTCTACAAGGATCCGACACTTGAGATGAAGGAAGGCAATTATATCTCCGTCGATCATCTGATGGAGGAATGTGACGAAAAGTATCGTGTGATCTTTGTCGGGGACGCCGAGATGCATCCCTATGAACTGGATGGGACGGAGTACAACTTCTATGATCACAGGGACGGGCTTCCCGGCTCGGAGACTCTGCGGCTGATGAAGCAGCACTTTCCCCACATGATCTGGCTCAATCCCCTTCCCATGCCTGATGATTACGCTCCCGACGACGATACCCACCGCGCGATCGCAAAGATCGTTGACATGTACGACCTGACCCTGGAGGGACTGGAAAAAGGCTTCCGTTTCCTCCTCTCAGGAAAAAAATAATACTCATAAGGCGTAGAAATACATAAATTGCTCAGCGGCCGCGTGCGGGCAGCTCCACGACAGCCTGCGCAGTGGTATGTGGGACGCCGTCCTGGCGTACAGCCTCCATATCGAGGTTGACGTAATATTTTCCGTCTCTTTCAAATTTGCCGGTCACAGTCCCCCGCTGAAAGGACAGGTCACCAAAATAAAAGGGCTTTCTGCACTGACAATCCAATATTCTGAGAAAACCGTCATCTCCCATCCAGTCGCTGACAGCCTTTCCCAGCAGGGCCTGGCTGTGGATGCCGGAGGCAATGGCGCGGGGAAGTCCCTGTGCCCTGGCAATAGTGTCACTGTTGTGGCGGTCAATGGGATGGCGTCGGGCGCCGGTCTCGGGATCTGTTACCCCCTGCCCCTTGCGGAAACGGATGGCCGCCCATTTGGTGGCAAATGCATTTGCCGCTCCGATCGCTGCCATCAGAGCCTGTGCATCGGACTCATCATAGGGACCGATAATCTGTTCCGGCAGTTGTTCGCCGATCTCCACGTCCTCCCAGTAACGCGCTTCCGCCCCGCGGCGGAAAGCTCCCGCAAGCTGCGCATCCAGGTTTGCGTAGACCCGGTCCAGTTCCTCTTCCGTATAGCGCGGGCGTCCTCCCTGCGCAATGTCAGCCGGCCGGGTACTCTCCGCTGTATTCGCCGGCCGGGCACTCTCTTCAGCGTTCGCCGGCGGACTGCACTTGATGGCTGAGCGGGCGGTCAGGCTGGAAACGAGTTCTCCCCGCTGGTTGAAGAGGTCGATCCTGTGTTCGCGGAGCAAAAGCCTGCCCGCAGAAACCGTAGGATCGGCAGAACCCGAAGGACCTGATGTACCTGGTCTTGTGATCTCTCTGACACCCAGATTTTCCGTCTGTGCCGAAAATGAATCCCCGGGGCGGATGGGAAGAAAACGCTCCCATTTCGTACCTGCATCAAAGACACTGACTCCGCGCAGACGGGGCATTTTTCCCCCGATAAATGTCGAACAGATACAACATTCCAGCAGAGGGGGCGCCTGAAAAGGTTCCGGCAAAGTGTCTGCCCCGCGTCTGTATGGCTCATCGTCCCCTATTGCGCTGCTGCGGGTACTGCGATAATGCGGAGCTGAGAAGAGCGGATTGGAATCGCCCAGAGCCCTGGCAAAACGGCCGATGGTATCTACAGTCACTGTCTCATTGTAGATCCCTCCGCCGGACCGGTCTGTGTCATCCTGGCAATAGATTCTGCAGACCGGCACCTTCCTGCCTCTTTTTTCATTTTCTTCTTTTATGAACGCATCGATCCGCGCGTTCCATTCTTCTGCACTGATCATAAACGTAACACTCCGGATTTTTTGTTTCTCGGTCAGTTGTAAAAGTAAATTCCACCTTGTAAGAGTAACTTCCACCCGGATCAGGTTTTTCTCGATCACCGAGAGGATCAGCTGAAAATTTTCGCCAAA
>CACZFF010000033.1 GCA_902780385.1 uncultured Lachnospiraceae bacterium | reverse complement strand
GAAAAAGTCAACTGTTGCATAATCAAAGGCAAATAGCTCTTGAAATCCTTGTCCAACAAGTGTTTCAGGCTTAATTGCTTATGGGAAGATTGAGTAATTTATCTGTCGATTTATGCGCGGAACTGTCAGCGGTATTTTAGAGAGGCCGCTTAAATGAAAAAGCGAATCAACCGTTTTCGCGGTAATGAAAGGAGAACAACCTGAATATGAAGTCTTCTTATATGAATACGCATATGGGCAATATAACGATTGACAATGAAGTTATTGCGCAGTATGCGGGCAGCGTTGCCAATGAATGCTTCGGGATCGTCGGCATGGCCGGCGTCAATATGAAGGAAGGAATCGTCAATCTGCTCAAAAAAGATACCATGACCAAGGGCATTGACGTTACGCTCACCCCTAAAAACCGGCTGGTGATCGACTTTCACGTGATTGTCTCCTACGGTGTAAACATTACAACAGTAGCTGACAACCTGATCGAAAGTGTGCGCTACAAAGTGGAAGAGTTTACGGGTCTTGAGATTGAAAAGATCAATATCTACGTGGAAGGCGTCAGACTGATCGACTGATCAAAATCAGCGGCAGTTATCTGATCATTTAATAGCAGGAGGAGTATGCGGTGAGCATGAATGAAAATAAGCAGGCGGAGAACAACCGGTCAATTGACGCAGTACGCTTGATTGACCTTTTCCTCGCAGGTGCGGCGAATCTTGAAGCAGGGAAGGAATGGATCAACGAACTGAACGTCTTCCCCGTTCCCGATGGAGACACCGGCACAAATATGACACTTACGATCAAGGCGGCAGTGTCCGAAGTCAAGAATCTTGATGAGAATTCCCGCTCCATGCGCGATGTATGTAAGGCAATTTCCTCGGGATCTCTGCGCGGCGCGCGCGGCAATTCCGGTGTTATCCTTTCACAGCTTCTGCGCGGATTCGGCAAGGTTGTGCGCGGTGAGCAGGAGATCACAGTTCCTTTGATGGCCGACTCTTTCGGCAGGGCGGTTGAGACTGCCTATAAGGCTGTTATGAAGCCCAAGGAAGGCACGATCCTGACAGTCGCCCGCGGAATCTCTGAAAAGGCAAGAGAGCTGGCGGACCAGGGCGTGGATGATTTTGATACCTTTATTCCCGATGTCATCGCCTATGGCGAAGAGGTCCTGGCCAAGACTCCGGATCTTCTTCCAGTCCTCAAACAGGCCGGCGTCGTCGACAGCGGCGGCCAGGGCCTGATCCAGTTCCTCAAGGGCTGCTATGACGGATATCTGGGCAAGGAGATCGTTCCCGCGGCTGAACAGCCTGCCGGGGAAGCAGCTGCAGAGGCACCTGCTGTGCCTGCCGAGCCTGAACTGAAATATCTCTACAGCACAGCCTTCACCATCGTCCTTGACAGGGATTTCAACAAGGCTGCGGCCAAGAGCCTTCGCAAGTATCTGGACACCCTGGGCGATTCCGTCATCTGCGAACAGAACGAGGATCTCGTCACAGTACAGGTACATACCAATGATCCCGGCCTGGCGATCCAGAAGGGTATCCAGTACGGTCAGCTCAAGGGTCTTGTCATTGAAAATATGAAGCTCGAGAAGGCCGGTTCCGCCCAGGCGGCTTCCGAAGCCGTGCAGGCACCCGCTCAGGAACCTGTGGAGGAAATGCCCCATAAGGATATCGGATTTATCACAGTATCTGTCGGATCTGGTATCGAGGAAATCTTCCGCGGACTCGGCGTGGACTATGTCATCTCCGGCGGACAGACCATGAATCCCAGTACGGATGATATCCTGTCCGCAGTCGAAAAAGTAAATGCGGACACCATCTATGTCCTGCCCAATAACAAGAATATCGTTATGGCTGCCAAGCAGGCGGCGGAGCTCTCCAAGGACAAAAAGGTCATTGTGATCCCCACCACCACTATTCCGCAGGGTATCACCGCGGTCATCAACTTCGCGCCGGATCTGGGCGAGGAGGAGAACAGCGAGAATATGCTTGCAGGCATCGAGGCGGTCAAGAGCGCGGAGATCACCTATGCGGTTCGCGACACGGTCATCAATGATGTCGAGATCCACAAGGACGATATGATGGGCATCGGTGATGCAGGGATCCTCGCAGTCGGCAAGGACAGGGACGAAACCGCCCTTGCATGCCTTGAGAAGATGGTCGGCGAGGAGACAGAGATCATCAGCGTCTATTACGGCGAAGATGTCACTGAGGAGGAAGCGGAGATATTCCGTGAGAGCATCCTTGCCCGCTTCAATTCCTGTGATGTGGAGCTGCAGTTCGGCGGACAGCCCATTTACTACTACCTCCTTTCCGCGGAATGATCTGTTTCAGATCAATAGAAAACTGATAAAACCGTATACTGTACGTTTTCAATACCGGCCTCCATGGCCGGTATTGATGTCTACAGGGATCATTTTCAGGATTTTAGGAAATTGTATGAGACTTGACACTTCTGTGCAGAAATTAAAGGGAGTCGGCCCCAGGGCCGCGGAGGTCCTGGCAGCAAAAGAAATCTATACAGTCGGGGACCTTCTGCGCTTCTACCCGGTTGAATACGATCTGTTTACAGAGCCGGAGCCTGTCGCCGAATGCGCACCGGGAAGCCTTTGCACTCTGCGCCTGCTGATTATAGGCAAGGGAAGTACCTTCCGCAAGGGCGCGCGTGTGATGTCGCATTTTGAGGGATCTGATGGTTCCGGAAGGGTTCGTCTGACTTTTTATAACATGCCTTATGTCCGACAGACCCTGACAGCGGGAGCCGCCTTTATCTTCCGGGGGATCCTGCGCAGTACAGGAGCCGGCAGCCTCTATATGGAACAGCCGCGTTTCTTTTCCGACGTTCAGTATCAGAGGATCCGGGGGACTCTGCAGCCCCGCTACCGCCAGATCAAGGGTATCGGAGACGGCCGGATGCGGACTCTGCTGGGGACCGCCATTGAAGAGACAGAAGGAATTCGCGACGATCTTCCGGATGACCTGCGGGAACAATACGGGCTCATAGGCCAGAGGGAAGCAGTCCGCACCATGCATTTTCCGCCCGACAGGGAAAGTCTGCAGTCGGCGCGCCGGCGCCTGATCTTCGACGAATTCTTTTCCTTTATTATCGGCATCCGAAGGCAGAAGAGCCGGGAGGGGGAACGCAGTAATCCCCGTCCGCTCAAGATCGGTACCGGACAAAAAATGTCCTTCCCGGACCGCAGTCTTTCCGGCGGATGGTGCGAAAAGCTCCTGCAGAGCCTTCCTTTTACCCTCACTCAGGAACAGTCCCGTGCCTGGGACGAAATCCGCGCGGATCTGACCGGTCCCCTTTTGATGAACCGCCTGCTGCAGGGAGATGTCGGATCGGGCAAGACCATACTGGCATTTCTGGCCCTGATCCTCTGCGCGGAGAATGGCCGTCAGGGAGCTCTTATGGCGCCGACGGAGGTGCTGGCCCGCCAGCATATGGAGGGCTTTACAGCCTGCATGCAGAAAGCGGGACTTCCCGTGCGGGCTGTACTTCTGACCGGTTCCGTCAAAGGCAAGGCCAGAAAAGAAGCCCTGCAGGCCATAGCTGACGGAAGTGCCGATGTGGTCATCGGGACCCACGCCCTTTTTCAGGAGGCAGTCACCTTCCGTGATCTGAGTCTGGTCATCACGGATGAGCAGCACCGTTTCGGCGTAAGGCAGCGCACAGGACTGGCGGATAAGGGGGAAAAGGTCCCTGTCCTGGTCATGAGCGCCACGCCCATACCCCGGACCCTGGCCATCATCCTCTACGGAGAGCTGCAGGTATCTTCCCTGCGGGAGCTTCCGCCCGGCCGTCAGCCGATCAAGAGCCTGGCCATGCAGGACAGCCAGAGGGGCCGCGCCTACCGTTTTATTTTGTCAGAGATCAAAAAAGGCCGTCAGTGTTACGTGATCTGTCCGGCTGTGGAAGAAGGGGAGATGCAGGAAATCGAAAATGTCAGTGATTACACTGAAAAACTCCGGGCCTCCCTCCCTTCGGGTCTCCGCATCGCCTCGATGACAGGCCGCATGCGCCCCGAGGAAAAAACAGCTGTCATGGACGATTTTTCCGCCGGGAATACTGATATCCTGGTATCAACGACCGTCATCGAAGTCGGCATCAATGTTCCCAACGCCACGGTCATTCTGATCGAGAATGCCGAGCGCTTCGGCCTCTCCCAGCTCCACCAGCTGCGAGGCCGCGTAGGCCGCGGTCAGGAACAATCCTACTGTATATTCCTCTACAGCGGCAAAGAAAAGCCCGAACGGCTGGCCATACTGGAGCAGAGCTCCAACGGCTTTTACATTGCCGAACAGGATCTCAGGACCCGGGGGCCCGGCGACCTCTTCGGCGTCCGCCAGAGCGGTCTCCCCCAGTTTTCCCTGGCAGACATCTACGAGGACGCTGATATCCTGAAGGAAGCCGCTGAGTGTGCCGACAGGGTCCTGAGCAGGAACCCCGACTATCATCCGGCTCAAGAACGCGTCGTAGATTATTCGACAATATAAGGTATCCGCATTGCCTTGCTTTTCGGCGGCGTGTACATGTAACGCTGCGCGCGGCGCTGACAAAGCTTCGCATTGTCAATGCGCATATAATAAAGCAGAGCTTTATTGCCGCCGTGCGCCGTACAACTCGGGTTTTGCGCGGTAAGCACGCGCAAAACTCCTCTAATTTCAGGTGGGCCTGTACTGTAACAAAATATTGACTTTATGTTCTTCAAAATATATTATGTTCTTTAACTGTGCTGAAAAAGACATGGTATTGTGGTATGGTATATGCAGAAAGATATTTCTGATACGGACTGAGCGCTTACGGCGCCGGACTGTGCTGCCTTACAGGAGGAAAACAGAATGCCTAGAGTGGCCGTTATGACAGATTCCAACAGTGGTATTACACAGATGGATGCAAAGAACATGGGGATCGATGTAGTGCCCATGCCCTTCACCATAGACGACAAGACCTATTTTGAGGACATCAATCTCACCAGAGAAGAATTCTTTCAGATGATGGCGGATGGCAAGGATATTCTGACAAGTCAGCCTTCCCCCGGTGACCTGACCGATCTGTGGGACAAAGCGCTCGAAAAAAATGATCAGGTGATCTATATTCCCATGAGCAGCGGCCTGTCCAGTTCCTGTCAGAGCGCCCGCATGCTGGCCAATGACTACAACGGACGCGTTTTCGTCGTGAACAATCAGCGTATATCCGTCACGCAGAAGCGTTCCGTCCAGGATGCCATGAATATGGCGGAGAATGGATATGACGCAAAGAGAATCCGCGATATTCTGGAGCAGGAACGCTTGGATGCCAGCATTTATATCATGCTCGACACCCTCAAATATTTGAAAAAGGGCGGACGTATCACACCTGCGGCAGCCGCGATCGGCACACTGATGCGGATCAAGCCTGTCCTGCAGATCAAGGGCGAGCGCCTGGACGCTTTTTCCAAAGCCCGTACGCTGGCTCAGGGCAAAGCCACTATGATCAATACCATCCATCACGACATCGATACCCTCTTCGGGGGCATCGACAAGGGGGATGTCTGGGTCTATGCGGTCCATGCCCAGGTTCCGGAGGCTTTTTCCGTATTCAAGAAGGAAGTCGAAACTGCATTCCCGACACTGCCCGTTGAGCAGGGCCAGCTTTCCCTCAGTGTATGCTGCCACATCGGACCCGGCGCGCTTGCAATGGCAGCCGTCAAAAAGTGCGCACATCTTAAATAAAGTGCGTATATCTTTATAATTTTATAGATTTTAAATAAAGAAGACCCTCGCCGTCAGTGCCCGGATTATCGCTTGAAAAACACGCGGAATCATCACTGGATCGGCCAAGGTGTCGTCTGTAACCAGGAGATACCGGTTTATATGGCTAATCATAAAGAACAATACGGGGCCGACAGCATCAGAGTGCTGGAAGGCCTTGAAGCTGTGCGCACAAGGCCCGGAATGTATATCGGAAGTGTGTCTACGCGCGGCTTAAACCACCTGATCTATGAAATCGTCGACAATTCGGTCGACGAGCATCTGGCAGGTTTTTGCGACACGATCAAGGTGACACTGGAGGCCGACGGATCCTGTACGGTCTCGGACAACGGCCGCGGAATCCCGATCGGGATGCATGAAAAAGGTGTCAGCGCGGAGCGGGTGGTTTTCACGACCCTGCACGCGGGAGGCAAATTTGACAACAATGCCTATAAGACCAGCGGCGGCCTGCACGGTGTAGGTTCCAGTGTCGTCAATGCCCTCTCGGAAAAAATGACTGTAACGGTCACCAGAGACGGTTTTATTTATCAGGATCAGTATTCCAGGGGCGAGCCTCAGCTTGAACTCAAGGACGGACTTTTGCCGGTCATCGGCAAGGCGCCGGGAAGCGGGACTACGATCAATTTCCTGCCCGACCCGGAAATATTTGAAAAGACCCGGTTTAAGGAAGAGGATGTCAAGAGCCGTCTCCATGAGACAGCCTATCTGAATCCTGGCGTTACAATCATTTACAAGGACCTGCGAGGGGAAGAGCCCGAGGAGATCACATATCACGAGCCGGATGGAATCGCCGGCTTTATTCGTGCGCTCAATCGCAAAAAAGAAGCGGTCACGGATGTCATTTCTTTCAGCGGATCCTCCGAAGGGATCCAGATTGAGATCGCCCTGCAGTACGTCAATGAATTTCACGAGAATGTGCTGGGCTTCTGCAACAATATCTACAATGCGGAAGGCGGCACTCATCTGACCGGATTCAAGACTGCCTTTACCCAGGTCATCAATACCTACGCGCGGAGCCTGGGGACGCTCAAGGACAAGGACGCCAATTTTACCGGCGCGGATATCCGCAACGGCATGACAGCGGTCATTTCCATCAAGCATCCCTCCCCCCGCTTTGAGGGTCAGACCAAGACCAAGCTCGACAACCAGGATGCCGCAAAGGCAGTAGCCCAGGTCGCCGGAGAGGAGATCGTGCGCTTTTTTGACAGAAATCTGGATACCCTGAAATCTGTCATCGGCTGTGCCGAGAAGGCGGCCAAGATCCGCAAGGCGGAGGAGAAGGCCAAGACAAATATGCTCACAAAGCAGAAATTCTCCTTTGACTCCAACGGCAAGCTGGCCAACTGCACGAGCAAAGACGCTTCCAGGTGTGAGATCTTTATTGTAGAGGGTGACTCAGCAGGCGGCAGCGCCAAGATGGCCCGCGACCGTATGTATCAGGCCATCCTGCCCATCCGCGGCAAGATCCTGAATGTGGAAAAGGCCAGTATCGACAAGGTCCTCGCCAATGCAGAGATCAAGACTATGATCAATGCCTTCGGCTGTGGTTTTTCCGAAGGCTACGGCAACGATTTTGACATCACAAAACTCCGCTACGACAAGATCGTCATTATGGCGGATGCAGACGTGGACGGGGCTCATATTTCGACCCTTCTGCTGACCCTGTTTTATCGTTTTATGCCTGAACTCATCTATGAGGGACATGTGTATATCGCCATGCCGCCTCTTTACAAAGTTGTGCCCAAACGCGGTGAGGGCCAGTATCTCTACGACGACTATGCCCTGGCCCGCTACCGCAAGACCCACAAGGGCGACTTTACCCTGCAGCGCTATAAGGGACTTGGTGAGATGGATGCCGAGCAGCTCTGGGAGACCACGCTGGATCCCGCCCGCAGGCGCATGAAACAGGTCCGTATCGAAGATGCCATCCAGGCTTCGGATATGACTGAGCTCCTCATGGGCTCGGATGTCCCTCCGCGCAGAAATTTCATCTACGAACACGCTGCGGACGCGGAGCTGGATGTTTAAACTTATGATGACTACTGTCCTGCAGTGAAAACAGACCATCGCTGCAGGCTGAATATATGAGAAGAGCGAATGAGTAAAAAGAAGAAAGACACAGCGGGCGGCGGAACGGACCGCGACCGCATTTTTGATAATCCCGGCGCAAGCGATTCCGGCGGCGGGGAGCAGATCATCAGCACCGAGTATTCGGAGCTCATGCAGAAGGCCTATATCGATTACGCCATGAGCGTCATCGTCTCCCGCGCCCTGCCTGATGTGCGCGACGGCTTGAAGCCGGTGCAGAGGCGGACGCTCTATGATATGTATGAACTGGGGATCCGTTCGGACAGGCCCTACAGAAAGAGCGCCCGTATTGTCGGCGATACCATGGGTAAATATCATCCCCACGGCGACAGTTCCATCTATGACGCTCTGGTCGTCATGGCCCAGGAATTCAAAAAGGGACTTCCCCTGATCGACGGCCACGGAAACTTCGGCAATATCGAGGGCGACGGCGCAGCCGCTATGCGTTACACAGAGGCGCGGCTGGAGAAGATCACGGAAGAGGCCTTCCTGGCTGACCTGGACAAGGATGTCGCGGATTTCGGTCCCAACTTCGACGAGACGGAAAAAGAGCCCGTGGTCCTTCCGGTCCGTATCCCCAACTTTCTGGTCAACGGCTCGGAGGGCATTGCGGTCGGTATGGCGACCAGCACTCCGCCCCATAATCTGGCGGAGGTCATCGACGCGGAGCTTGCCATGCTGGATGATCCCGATATTTCGACGGAGGCGCTCATGCGCATTCTGCCCGGTCCTGACTTTCCCACCGGCGGCATCATCGTCAACCGGGACGATCTGCCCCAGATCTATGAGACCGGCCAGGGCAGGATCAGGATCCGCGGAAAAGCGGAGACAGAAAAGGGGAAAAACGGTCATATCAACCTTGTGATCACGGAGATCCCCTACACCATGGTCGGCGCCGGAATCGGCAAGTTCCTTTCGGATGTGGCGTCGCTTGCGGAGAACAAGGTGACCAGCGATATCATCGATATCACCAATCAGTCCTCCAAGGAGGGCATCCGCATTGTCATCGAGCTCCGAAAAGACACGGATGTAGAGAATTTCAAGAATCTCCTCTACAAAAAGACCCGTCTGGAGGACACTTTCGGCGTCAATATGCTGGGTATTCTGGACGGCCGCCCCGAGACCATGGGACTGCGGGCCATTCTGGAGGCCAGCGCCGATTTCCAGTATGAGATCGCGGGCAGAAAATATACCAATCTTCTGGAAAAAGAACAGAAAAAGCGTGAGATCCAGGAAGGACTGATCCAGGCCTGCAACGTGATCGACCTGATCATCGAGATCCTGCGGGGATCCCGTGACCGTGCCATGGCAAAGCGATGCCTTGTATCCGGTGAAACAGAGGGGATTCGCTTCCGCTACGACACGTCCAGAGAGATGGCCGCCCAGCTTCGCTTTACCGAAGTACAGGCAGATGCCATCCTTGACATGCGCCTCTACCGCCTGATCGGTCTCGAGATCGAGGCCCTGATGAAGGAACACGAGGAGACGGTCGCCAATATTTATAAATACGAGGATATTCTGGAAAACAGAAGCGCAATGACAAAAGTCATCCGCGCAGATCTGCTTTCTTTCAAAAAGAAATACAGCCAGCCCCGCAGGACAGAGATCATTCAGGGACAGGAGGCTGTCTATGTGGCCGAGACAGAGGATGCTGACCGCGAACTGGTCTTTGTCATGGACCGTTTCGGCTATGCCAAGACCATGGAGCCGGGTTTTTTTTCCAGGAATGAGGCGGCGGCAAGAGAGAACTACCGCTTCTGCTTCCCCTGCAGGAGCAGCGGTCGTATCTGTCTCTTTACAAAAGAAGGACAGCTCTACACACTCAAAACGGCGGACCTTCCGGCGGGCAGAATGCGCGACAAGGGAATCCCTGTCGACAATATCAGCAACTACGATTCCTCCAGGGAGGAGATCCTCTATGCGGCTTCGCAGGAGGCCCTGCGTCTTGACAAGGTGGTCTTTGTGACGCAGAGCGGTATGGTCAAGGCTGTACCGGGCACAGAGTTTGACGTCATCAAAAAGACGGTCGCGGCGACAAAGCTTGCGCCGGACGACCGGGTAGTACTGGCGGCTGCAATCGGGGACGCTTCCTCCATTGTACTGCAGTCCCGAAATGGAATGTTCCTGCGCTTTTCCGTCGAGGAACTGCCGGAACAGAAGAAAAATGCCATCGGCGCCAGGGGCATCCGGCTCGCTGAGGGAGACCTTGTGGAAAATGCATGGCTCCTCTCCCAGGGGGACAAGACAGTTGCAGAAATGCATGATGTGCAGATCGATCTCACCCGCCTTCGCATTTCCAGAAGGGACGGCAAAGGAACGAAACGATTCTGATGCTTTAACTTTGGATCAACTTTGAAAAAGATAAGACTGGCAAATACATGCCGCATGCATTCTTATTAATACAATAGGACCCGAAAAACTCTGAAATTTAACATCGACTTTCGCTGAAATGCTGTTTAGAATATAACAATAAGGCGAAAAGTGCTTATATTCCGTTTCTGTACGGGAACGGATATCTTGAAAGGAAACATTCATTATGAGAGTAATCGCAGGGAGCGCGCGCAGACTTCTGCTCGTGACACCGCCTGGACTTGATACTCGTCCGACCCAGGACAAGATCAAGGAGACGCTTTTTAATATCCTGCAGATGCAGGTCCCGGGATCTGTATTCCTGGATATCTGCGCCGGCAGCGGCGGTATCGGGATAGAAGCCATCAGCCGCGGTGCCAGGCGCGCATACTTCATTGAAAACGGAAGAGCTGCTATTTCCTGTATCCAGCAGAATCTTCATAAGACAGGATTTGAGGATCAGGCTGTCATCCTGCGTCAGGACGCAGTCGCGGCACTCCGTCAGGTACATGAGAAGGAAGTGGATCTGGTCTATCTGGACCCGCCCTATAAATCAGATCTGGCACGCAGGGTCCTGACTGCTCTCGACGGCCAGTCATATATCACGGAAGATACCTGCATTGTTGTCGAAACAGATCTGGACAGTGATTTTTCTTTCCTTGATGATACCGGTTTTGAAATATACCGGGAAAAAGATTACCGAAGCAACCGCCATCTCTTTATCCGCAGAAAGACCATGCCTGCGCACTGAAGTGCTCCGGCATTGCCGGAAGAGTGGAAAAGGGACATTGAACCAGCAGCCATAGAAAGGAATTTTCAGTCATATCATGAAATCTGCGATTTATCCCGGAAGTTTTGATCCTGTTACGCTTGGACATATCGATATCATCCACCGCGCGGCGGCCATTTTCGATGAAGTGACGATCTGTATCCTTGAGAACAAGGCGAAAACTCCATTGTTTTCTGTTGATGAACGTGTTAGAATGTTGCAGAAAGTATGCGAAGATATACCGAATGTCCGTGTCGATTCCTATTACGGGCTGATGGTTGATTACGCAAAGCAGATCGGGGCCAATATCTCCATCAGGGGCGTACGGGCTGTGTCGGATTTTGAGTACGAGCTCCAGCTGGCACAGACAAACAGAATGCTTTCAAACGGAGACCTGGATACAGTATTTTTGACAACATCCGCCAAGTATTCCTATCTGAATTCTTCGGGTGTCAAGGAGATCGCTGCCTTCGGCGGTGATATTTCCAAGTGTGTGACTCCTTATGTAGAGAAGCTGATCTGGGAAAAACTCCGTGAAAAAAAAGAGAATAAGTAACGAACCACGTTACGGCAATCTCATTTTGACGTGAACGGTTACGAATTATAGAAATTCAGGTTAGGAGAAGAACATGAGCAGTAAGATTGAACAGCAGATTGATCAGATCGAAGATTTTATCGACAGCTGCCGGTATCAGAAGTTTTCCAAGACAAATATCATTGTCGATAAGGACGAGCTGGATGGCCTTCTGGAAGAGCTTCGCGCCAGAACACCGGAAGAGATCAAGCATTATCAGAGAATCATCAACAACAAAGAGGCTATCCTGGAAGACGCCAGACGCAAAGCGGATGAGCTGATCAATGAGGCTACGATCCATACCAACGAGCTTGTCAGCGAGCATGAGATCATGCAGCAGGCATACGCCCAGGCGGATCAGATCGTTCGTCTTGCACAGCAGCAGGCCGAGGAGATCGTCGACCGCGCTGTCGTTGAGGCCAATGCATACAGGAATTCCGCTTCCCAGTACATGGATGACATGCTGGGACAGCTCGAGGACAACACCACACAGTCTCTCGAGAGCCTGACCGCGATCTTCGCGAATTTCCACAACAGCCTGAGCGGTTACATCGATACGATCCGTGAAAACCGCACAGAGCTTCTTCCTCAGAACGAGGAGATCCTTGCTTCCCAGACAGCTGCTGATGGGGACTATGCAGAGGAGGAAGAGTAAAAAAACGCTCGACAGCTTTTTTTTCACTCCATAGCTTTGTGCCGCGAAACGGCCCAAAGCTCCGCTGATCGCATTGTTGCCGCTCTTGCGGGCGGCATGTTCGGAAAGAGTAAGATTCCGAAAGGATGTTATTCTTTTTGCGTAAAGCTTGATATAGACAAAGCCCGGACTTGCTGCTTGGCACGGCACCGGGCTTTTCTTTCGTGAAAGAAACTATTCTTCAGGACCAATGGTCCCGGTGCCGGAAGAGATCCAAAGGAGGTATTGCAGCATCTTATGAAAAAAGGATCCTATGGTTATCTGGAAAAAGCGCGGAAAGTCTCTCTGATCAAATCCGGTTTATTTCTGGCGGCGGTTCTGATTGTCTACTTCGGGGCGCTTTTTTATTTTAAGACCAATAAAAATGTCTTTTCCATTCTCGCTGCCGTAGGTGCCCTTCCCACGGGAAGAAGCATTGTGCTGAGCATCATGTACCTGCGCGCAGGGAGCGCGTCGGCTCGTGCCTATGAGGCAATCGAAAAAGCCTGCAGTCTGCCCGAAGGCTGCTCAGGCTATGATCTCTATCTGACAGGCTACGAGCATTCCTTTTCCGTCAGCCATCTGGCAGTTCTGAACAGGACAGTCGTCGGCCTGGCAGAGGACAATTCCATGGACATCCGCCTCTGTGAGGCGCACATTCGGGATATGGTGCGCAAGGATGAACATGTCGGATACGATGTGCATATTTACAGGGATTTGGATGAATATATCCGGACCCTGCAGGACCTGTCTTCTGCAAAAGAATCCATGGAGGAATCCATGGAAGGATCTATGGAAGGATCCATGGAAGAATCCATGGAAGAATCTCCGAAAGATTCTGCCGGAACCCCCTCTGGATCTTCTCATGCATCTTCCGCAGAAGACCGCGCAGTCATGAAAATGATTCTGGGAATTTCAATCTGATAGCCGCAAAGGACACCGATCTATGCAGGAAATACTGGTCAGTCAGGAAGAGAGCGGACAGCGTCTGGACAAATTTCTTCGCAGGCGGCTGCCGCTGGCGCCGTCTTCCTTTATATATAAGATGCTCCGCAAGAAAAACATCACACTGCAGGGCAAAAAAGCGGACGGCAGTGAGAAGGTAGTGACCGGAGACAGCATTAAGCTTTTTCTCGCCGACGATACGATCCTGAAATTCAGCAGGCCGGCTGGAGACGCAGACGAAAAACGTGAGGCGGATGAAAACCTTGCCGCCTACAAGAAGCTGGATCCCCTTCTCGGCCCTTGTCCCGTGCTGTATGAGGATGACAATATTCTGGTGGTTCGCAAACCATCCGGTATTCTCTCCCAAAAAGCGGACGCCTCCGATCTGTCCATGAACGAATGGCTTCGCGGCTATCTCGCGCATAATAAGGACAGCACAGGCAGGGGGGAAAACAGGAGGCGGATCAGCAGTGAAAAAGTGACCGGAAACAGTACTCCGGAGACAGCTGTTGTTTTCCGTCCCTCCGTATGCAACCGGCTCGACCGCAATACCGGCGGCATTTTGCTGTGTGCCAAGACCCTGCGGGGGAGCAGGGCACTGTCGGCTGTGATCCGGGACCGGGTCATCCGCAAGACTTATACCATGGTGGTCCACGGACAGATCTGTGCCCCGGGCACCATTGACAATGAACTGATCAAGGATCGTCAGACCAATCTGGTGCGCCTTGCAGACGGGAAAAGCGGGCAGAATGAACAGGATCTGCAGCGCAGGCAGGCAGTGACGGTCTATCGCCCTGTGCGCACGGGCAATAGAGCCACCATGGTGGAGGCAGATCTGATCACAGGACGGTCTCACCAGCTGCGTGTTCATATGGCCTCTATCGGACACCCCATTGTATCGGATCCAAAGTACGGGGACCGGAATCTGGACAGCGCTTTGCTGGGCGGACTGCAAAAGAGCAGTCCCCGACAGCCTGAACAGCCTGCACAGAAGTCCTCCCGCAAAGCAGGACCGGTGCATCGCGGACAGCTGCTCTGGTGTTCGGAAGTTTCTTTTCCGGATTCTTTTCCGGATCCTGCAGATGTGGACGGGGCAGAAGAGGTGCTAGCTCCGGTCGCGGGCCGCGTTTTCAAATGCCCGCCCCCGCGATGGTGGGAGCAACTCTGCAAGTGAGTTTGTGACGCGGTACGGCCCCAATCACCGCTGATCCCATCGGAGAAGCACATTCAGGGCTTTCTCCCCGGGCTTTCGCTCTGACGCGCGGCATGTATGGAAATTGGACAAAACTATCAAAAAAGGATGAGAGATGGCAACCTGGAAGACACGGGGACTGCGCGGTTCACTCCTGGAAGATCTGGTCAACCGCACAAATGATAAATACAGGGAACAGGGCCTTGCTCTGATCCAGAAGGTGCCCACCCCGATCACACCCATGCAGATCGATCAGGAATCGAGACATATCACCCTGGCCTATTTTAACCAGAAGAGCACGGTGGATTATATAGGTGTCGTTCAGGGAATTCCGGTCTGCTTCGATGCGAAAGAGTGCGCCGGGACAACATTCAGCCTGCAGAATGTCCACCCTCATCAGGTGCAGTTCATGCGGGAATTCGAGCAGCAGGAGGGGATTGCCTTCTTTCTCATCTATTTTTCCCGGGAAAACATGTTTTATTACCTGCCTCTGCGCGGATTTATGCCCTTCTGGGACAGGGCGCAGGCAGGCGGCCGCAAGAGCTTCCGCCTGGATGAACTGGACCCGGGCTGGATCATTCCAGAAGAGCAGGGGATTATGGTGCCTTACCTGGACATGCTCAATAAGGATCTTCAGGAGCGGGATTGATGATCCGGGCGTCTCTTATTTATTTACGCCCTTCGAGGGGGCGTGTACTGTAACACCTTTCTTATGGTAAACTATTGTACATATAAAAAGGATTTGACAACATGCCCTGTGCATGTGTATACTGCACATGATTTAACATGCTACCGAATTATCACGTTAATATATTAAAGTGCTCTGAATAATAGGATTTGACAAAATGGATTTGAACAATGAACTGCTCCATACGCCCGACGGAATGCGGGACACCTATGGAACAGAGATGGCAAAGAAAAGTGAGATCATGAACAGGATCCGCAGCAGGATCCGCCTCTATGGATACGAGGAGATCCAGACTCCCACGATCGAATTTTATGATGTTTTTTCGAGCGAAGTGGGAACGACTCCTGTCAAAGAGCTTTATAAGCTTCTCGACAATGAGGGAAATCTACTTGTCCTGCGTCCGGACTTTACTCCTTCCGTGGCAAGATGCGCCGCCAAGTATTTTTCGGATGAGGAGGCGCCGATCCGGTTCAGTTACGCGGGCAGTGTTTTCGGCAACACATCCAGTCTGCAGGGCAAGCTCAGCGAGACGACCCAGATGGGCGCCGAGCTGATCAATGCACCTTCAGTCTGCGCGGACGGAGAGATCCTGGCTCTGCTCATCGATTCTCTGCTGCAGGCCGGACTCACACAGTTCCAGATCAGCGTGGGCAACGTGGATTATTTCAAGGGCATCTGCCAGGCTGTGGGACTTGATTCCCGAACGGAGATGAAACTGCGCGATACACTGTCGGGCAAGAATTATTTTGCGGCGGAAGAGCTGCTGCGCAGTCAGGGCTTTGACCGCGCCACAAGAGATCTTTTCCTCAAGGCCACCCGCTTTGTCTCCACAAAGGAAGAGCTCGCCCGCTTCCTGACGGATGAGATGCATCCGCAGGCCAGGGCAGCGATCGAGCGCCTCATGGACCTGTGCGGACTGATGGATGCCTACGGATTCTCCCAGTATATCAGCTATGATCTCTCGCTTCTCAGCAAATACCACTATTATACCGGAATCGTCTTCAAGGGTTACACCTATGGAGCCGGCGAGGCTATTGCCTCAGGCGGCCGCTATGACGGTCTTTTGGCCCATTACGGCAAAGACGCCGCCGCGATCGGTGTCATGATCCAGCTGGATCTGCTCATGGAAGCCCTTCGCCGGCAGGGAATTCCGGTCGAGACAGAGGCAGGAGCACAGAAGATTCAACTCGCAGACGGAGATCCTTTTGCTCAGGTCAAAAAGGCAATGGCGCTCCGCAATGAAGGGAAGGCCGTGATCCTGGAGTGACCCTTTCACGGGACAAGTACAGATTTCAAAGTTTTACCGGATGATAAAGTACACCATTTATCCGCGCGAAAGAGAAGAGGCGCGGTTTAGAGGAAGAGGATATGCAGTATCTGACAATCGCCCTTACCAAGGGGCGTCTGGCCGGACAGACCATGGAGCTTTTTGAAAAGGCAGGCTTTTTCTGCGAAGAGCTCAAGGACAAAAAGTCCCGCAAGCTGATTTTTACCAATGAGGAACAGAAACTCCGTTTTTTCCTGTCCAAGGGGCCTGATGTTCCCACTTATGTGGAATATGGGGCTGCGGATATCGGGATCGTGGGATCGGACATCATCCTGGAGGAACAGCGCCGCTGCCATGAGGTGCTGGATCTGGGGTTCGGCAGGTGCCGCATGTGCGTCGCCGGACCGCCGGAGGCAAGAGAGCTGCTCAAGCATCATGAGATGATCCGTGTCGCCTCCAAATATCCCAACATCGCCAAGGACTATTTTTACAACCGCAAGCATCAGACCGTGGATATTATCAAGCTCAACGGCTCAGTGGAACTGGGTCCTATCGTGGAGCTTGCCGATGTTATCGTTGATATCGTAGAGACCGGCTCCACCCTCAAGGCAAACCGTCTGGAGGTGCTGGAGGAGGTTCTGCCGATCTCCGCCAGGATGATCGTCAATCAGGTCTCCATGCAGATGAAGACAGAGCGGATCCGGGAGATGATCGACAGGGTCCGTGACTGCCTGGTCTGATCGAGAATGTGCAGGAGGATAAAATGGCTCGCATGAGAATTATGAATCTGACGGAAGACACGCGCGCCGGCGCCCTCGAAGCGCTGCTGGGCCGCAGCCCGTCCGGCTATTCGGAATATGAAAAGACCGTGCGCGATATCATCGACGATGTACGCGCCCGCGGCGACCAGGCCGTATTTGAACTGGAAGAGAAGTTTGACAAGTGTGTCCTGACAAAAGAGACCATACGGGTCAGCCGGGAGGAGATCGAAGCTGCTTATAAGGAACTGTCCCCCGAATTTGTCGAGGTGATCCGCAGGGCGGCTGCAAATATCCGTGCCTACCATGAGAAGCAGGTCACACAGAGCTGGATCACGACGACAGAAGACGGGATCATCCTGGGCCAGAAGGTCACTCCCATCGAAATCTCCGGCTGCTATGTGCCCGGCGGAAGAGCGGTCTATCCATCCAGCGTCCTGATGAACGTGATACCTGCCAAAGTGGCGGGCGTCGGAAAGATCGTCATCGCGACACCCCCCAATGCAGAGGGCAAAGCGGCAGCCGGCACCATCGTCGCAGCCGATATTGCCGGTGCGGACGAGATCTACAAGGTGGGCGGCGCCCAGGCGATCGCGGCCATGGCCTATGGCACACAGACCATCCCCCGCGTCGACAAGATCACAGGCCCCGGCAATATTTTCGTTGCCCTGGCCAAGAAAGCCTGCTTCGGCGTCACGGGCATCGACTCTGTGGCAGGCCCCAGTGAGATCCTTGTGATCGCGGACAAGACCGCCAATCCCCGCTATGTCGCGGCGGACCTTCTTTCCCAGGCGGAGCACGATCCCATGGCCAGCGCCATCCTGCTCACAACCGACCGGGGAGTCGCCGAGGCAGTCGCAGAGGAGATCGATGCTTTTATAGAAAAACTTCCCCGCACAGAGATCATCTGCCAGTCCATTGAAAACTATGGATATATTTTCGTCGGAGAGAAAATGGAAGATCTCATTGATGCGGCCAATACCATCGCCTCGGAACACCTTGAGATCATCACGGAGAATGCCTTTGAAGTCATGACAAAGATCCGCCACGCAGGCGCGATCTTCCTGGGCAGCTATTCCTCCGAACCTCTGGGTGATTATTACGCCGGACCCAACCACATCCTGCCGACCAACGGCACAGCGAGATTCTTCTCACCTCTGGGTGTGGACGCCTTTATCAAGAAGAGCAGTATCATTTCCTATTCAAAGGAAGCCCTTGGCCGCGTACACAAAGACATAGAGGTCTTTGCAGAGAATGAGGGTCTCTACGCACACGCCAATTCCATCCGCGTGCGCTTTGAAGAAGAATAATATTTGAAAAAGAATCAGAACTATCACAGATAAAAGGATAAAAGGATAAAAGGAGCAGGATCATGCGAAACGCCATCATCAACCGGAACACCGGCGAAACACAGATCCGGATCGGGCTTGAGCTCGACGGAAAAGGCACTGCGGACCTTTGCGGCGGCACGGGGATCGGTTTTTTTGATCATATGCTGAACGCGTTTGCGCGCCACGGTCTTTTTGATCTGGATGTCGAGGCAAAGGGCGACCTCGAGGTGGACGGCCACCATCTGGTAGAGGACACGGGTATTGTCCTTGGCAGCGCGATCCAAAAAGCGGTCGGTGACAAGGCCGGTATCCGGCGCTACGGATACTTCGTACTTCCCATGGATGAAGCGCTCGTTCTCTGCGCCGTCGATCTGTGCGGCCGTCCCTACTTTGTCATGGACTTTGAAAACGGAAAAGATGGTTTCAGCGCACCCATGACAGGAGAGTTTGACACCCAGCTGGTGAAAGAGTTTTTCTATTCCGTATCCTACGCCGGGGCCATGAACCTGCACTTCAGGATCTTATCCGGTGAAAACGACCACCACATCATCGAGGCTATGTTCAAGGCCTTCGCGAAAGCCCTGGATATGGCGACACAGAAGGACCCGAGGATCGAAGATGTGCTGAGCACCAAGGGATGCCTGTAAAAGGAGAGACTGATCATGAGCAATGGAAAAGGCATTTATCCCTGCATCTGGCTTCTGAACGGCAAGGCAGTCAGGGGATTTGACAATAATGAAGTGGTATCCGAAGATCCCGCTGAGCTGGTACGCTCCTATGCTGCCTCCGGTGCGGACGGTGTGATCCTTTTTGACCGGTCCAAAACAGATGCGGAACACGACGCAGCGATCGATCTGATCCGGAAGATCTGTGAAGAGGGCGGCATTCCCGTGATCGGTGCCGGCAATATCCGCAGGATGGAGGATGTCAAAAAGCTGATCTATGCAGGCTGCAATTATGCGGCGCTCAATCTCTCCAAGGAGAGCAACCGCCTGCTGGCCCGTGAAGTCTGCGAGCGCTTCGGCAAAGACCGCATCGCCGGCTGCTACAAGAGCAGCGAAGGCCTGGACAAAGAATGGGAAAAGCTTGCTCCCTGGCTCTCTATGCGCCTTCTTCTGGATGGCGGGAGCATGGAAACCGCCGGCCCCGAAGAAGATCTGAATGAAAAAAGCGGTGCAGGCCGGATCCCTGTCATCGCACTCGTGGAGGATTCCTCCAGTGAAGCGCTTGCCGCAAAGCTTCAGGCGGATAATGTCGCAGCTGTTTCCGGCAGTGGCGTAAACCGTCTCATGGGTCAGGGAGAAGACGCTGTCAAGGCAGCCCGCGCCCGTTTTTCTGAAAACGGTATCAAGATGGAGGAGCACAAAAAGGCCGCCTTCAGCTGGGATGACTTTAAAAAAGGCCCGGACGGACTTCTGCCCGTCGTGGTCCAGGAGGACTCCACCGACCAGGTGCTCATGGTCGCCTACATGAATGAAGAAGCTTACAACCTGACGGTTGAGACCGGAAAGATGACCTATTTTTCCCGCAGCCGTCAGTCCCTCTGGATCAAGGGCGAGACCAGCGGCCATTTCCAGTATGTCCGCTCCCTCTATGGAGACTGTGACATGGACACCCTGCTGGCCCGAGTCGTCCAGGTCGGCGCCGCCTGCCACACAGGCAGCCATTCCTGCTTCTTCAATCAGGTGACAGAGCCCAGGATGAATGCCCGCCGCACAGCTTCCGTCGGAGATGTCCTGCGCGAAGACTACAAGACAATCATCGACCGCAGGGACAATCCCAAAGAGGGCTCCTACACCAACTACCTCTTTGACAAGGGGATCGACAAGATGCTCAAAAAGCTGGGCGAAGAGAACACCGAGATCATCATCGCGGCCAAGAACCCCGCTGAGAACGAGATCATCTACGAAATCGCCGATTACCTCTATCACCTGGAAGTCATCATGGCCGAGAAAGGCGTGGACTGGGATGACATCACCCGCGAACTGATCCGCAGACAGAAAAATGACTGATGCCGAAAAGGTATGATGTTAAGGGCAAAAAGCTGGTTGACGAGACTCAGAGCTGTCGGACACTTTTTGAAAAAAATGTTGACAAACCAAATATTGTCTGCTATTTTAACTGAGTATGCCGCTTGATGAGGCTTTTGTGGTCATGTCCGGATTTAAATCAGCTGCAAAGCAGAGGACGGATTCGGACGGGAACTGCCGGTGCAGGTACTGTCTGGTACTGCAGCATCTGCAAAAAGCGAAGTCCCCCAGGTCTGAACTTTCAGTGATCCTTCTCACGGGATCTGCTGCAAGGGGAATTAGGGGCGCCGTAATCAGCGAGTTTTTTTAAAAAGAAGGAGGTACCTGATATGTATGCTATTATTGCAACCGGTGGTAAGCAGTACAAAGTTTCCGAAGGCGATGTGATCGATGTTGAGAAGATCGCAGCAGAGGCAGGCGCGGAAGTAACTTTCGACAACGTGCTGGCAGTCGGCGGTGAGACCCTCAAGGTCGCAGGCGATGTCGCAGGCGCAAGCGTAACGGGAACTGTCATGGAGCAGGGCAAGGCCAGAAAGGTAGTCGTCTACAGATATAAGAGGAAGACCGGCTATCACAAAAAGAACGGCCATCGCCAGCTTTTCACCCGCGTTAAGATTGACAAGATCAACGCGTAATGTTTCATGACAGTAGTAGATATTTTCAAGGATAAAGAGGGACGATACGCATATTTCGAGTGCTCAGGTCACGCGGATGACAATGCGGTAGAAGGCGAGGACATCATCTGTGCCGCCATTTCCATGCTGGTCATCAATACGATCAACAGCCTCGAAGTGCTCGCGGGGGCAGATATCACATATGCCGCTGCGGAAGAAGGCGGGGAGCTTTCCTGCCGCTTCGATAGTCCCCCCGATGAAAAAGCTGCACTTCTCGTTGACAGTATGGTCCTGGGACTCAAAAGTGTCAGGGAAACGTACGGCGGGGAGTATCTCGTTATTCATCTCAAGGAGGAATGAACCATGATGAATCTCAATCTTCAGTTCTTCGCGCATAAAAAAGGAATGGGCTCCACCAAGAACGGCCGTGATTCCAATTCCAAGCGTCTTGGCGCCAAGAGAGCAGACGGCCAGTTTGTCAAGGCCGGCAACATCCTTTACAGACAGCGCGGCACACACATCCATCCCGGCCTCAACGTAGGCATCGGCGGCGATGACACTCTGTATGCTCTTACAGACGGCATCCTTCGTTTCGAGCGCTTCGGCAAGTTCCGCAAGAGAGCTTCCGTACACCCTGTAGAGGCAGCCGAGGCTGCAGAGCAGGTAGCTGAAGCATAAGAAGATTACCGCACGGTAAAGCTTTTGTGCCAAATTGATTTTCGAAACAATGAGAGCTCCTGGCAGAAAACTGCAGTTTTCGCCCGGAGCTTTCTGTTATTTTTAAAAGAGTTATATTCTGTTATATTAAATATATTCTGATGTATTAAAATAGATCTGAATATATTAATGACCCGCAGGAGAGTATTTCATGTTTATAGATAAAGCCAGAATCATTGTTTCCAGCGGCAAGGGAGGCGACGGGCACGTCTCTTTCCGCAGGGAAAAATATGTCCCTGCCGGCGGTCCCGACGGAGGAGACGGCGGCAAGGGAGGCGATGTCATCTTTGTCGTGGATGAGGGCCTCAACACCCTCACTGATTTCCGGCATGTGCGCAAGTATGCCGCACAGCACGGGGAGGACGGCAAGAAAAAAAGAATGGCCGGCAAAAAGGGCCAGGATATAGAGATCAAGGTGCCGGAGGGGACTGTCATCCGTGAGGCAAATTCAGGAAAGGTCATCGCGGATATGTCCGGTGATCTGCGCCGCTATGTGATCCTCAAGGGAGGACGAGGCGGAAACGGCAATATGCACTATGCCACTTCCACTATGCAGGCGCCCAAATACGCGCAGCCCGGCCAGCCATCCCGCTCCCTGGAGCTTCTGCTGGAGCTGAAAATGATCGCGGATGTCGGTCTTGTCGGCTTTCCCAATGTCGGCAAATCAACCCTGCTGTCCATGTCCAGCAACGCAAAGCCCAGGATCGCCAACTACCATTTCACCACCCTGCAGCCCATACTGGGTGTTGTTGACCTGGAGGATGCCAGGGGCTTCGTCATGGCGGATATTCCCGGCCTTATTGAAGGCGCCGCGGACGGCGCAGGCCTGGGGCATGAGTTCCTGGCCCATCTGGAGCGCACCAGGATCCTGATCCATGTGGTGGATGCTGCCGGGTCCGAGGGACGCGATCCCATCGAGGATATCATGGCGATCAACCGTGAGCTTGCCCGCTACAAGATCGATCTCTCCTCCCGAAGGCAGATCATCGCCGCAAATAAGTGCGATCTGATCCCTGACGAGGAATACAGGGAGGAAAGGGAGAAAAATCCCCTGGACGAAATCCGTGCCTACTGCCAGCCCCTGGGTTATGAGGTATTCCCGATTTCGGCGGCAACCGGAGAGGGAGTGAAGGAACTTCTCTATCACTGCAGCTCTGTCCTGGCAGAGATGCCCTCCGACCTCATCACCTACGAGCAGGAGTATGACCCCGAAGTGGAACTGGCGGAAGAGACCGAGCCCTACACCGTCACATACGACGCCAAGACAAAGGAATATCTTGTGGAAGGACCCAGGATCGAGCGCATGCTCGGCTACACCAATCTGGAGACAGAAAAAGGTTTTATTTTCTTCCAGAAGTTTATGGTGGACAACGGCATCATCGACGAACTCAAGCGCCTGGGCTGCAAGGAGGGCGATACGGTGCGTCTCTACGGCCACGGCTTCGAGTTCTTTGACTGACAATAGACAATATTGAACAAAGACTATGTGCGCGGGCAGCTGTATGAGAGCCGCAGGCGCAGCAAGGAGGAATAGTATAATATGCTTACAAGCAAACAGAGGGCCTATCTGATCGGTCTGTCCAATTCACTGGATCCGATCGTCCAGGTGGGTATGCAGGGCGTGACTCCCGAGGTTGTGAAATCGGCGGAGGAAGCCTTTAACACACACGAGCTGGTGAAGGGTTCTGTTCAGAAGAACGTTCTCGAGGATGTCCGCAGCTGTGCGGAAATGGTCGCGGAACGCTCCCGCGCCGAGCTGGTCACTGTGATCGGCCGGAAATTTATCATGTATAAGCCTTTTAAGGACAAGCCTGTGATCAAACTTCCCAGACAGAAAAAGGCCGCAGACGAATAAAAATGAAATAACCAGCGGTCTGCGGATCACACCGCAAAACAGCGGGCGATAAAACTCATAGAAAAATGAAATGAGCAGCGGTCTGCGGATTATACCGCAAAACAGCGGGTGAAAAACTCATAGAAAGCTGCTGTGCGGCCAATATTCGTATAGTGAATTTGACAGGAGAGGAGAAGAGAATGACCAATTCGATGAATACCGGGAAAGAAGGAAAAAACAATTCCGGCAAAAAAGTGGGAATACTGGGC
This sequence comes from uncultured Lachnospiraceae bacterium, assembly GCA_902780385.1. Classification (GTDB taxonomy): domain Bacteria; phylum Bacillota; class Clostridia; order Lachnospirales; family Lachnospiraceae; genus CAG-791. The sequence continues at coordinate 6,617 of CACZFF010000033.1, read as the reverse complement.
GGAACCTTTGATCCGATCCACACTGCCCACCTGATCATCGCCGAGGCGGCTTATGACGCCTTCGGCCTCGATGAAGTGCTGCTGATGCCGTCCGGTCACTCTTATTTCAAGGACAAACGCTCGCAGAAAGTGCTTTCTCCCGAGATCCGCTATGCCATGGTCTGCGAAGCCGCGGCGGATAATCCGCATTTTACCCCTTCTGATTTTGAGATCCAAAGGGAAGGGAATACCTATACCTATGAGACACTGCGGGGCCTGCGTGAGCAGAATCCTCAGAACCACTATTATTTTATTGTCGGCGCGGATTCCATCCGCGATATCCTGACCTGGAAAAATCCGGAATCTATTTTCGCGGACTGCACCCTGCTCGCCGCTCTGAGAGAGGATGGGATCCCTACGGAGGAATTCCTGAGAGAGGTGGAAAATCTGCGGACGAACCATGGGGCGGATATTCACACTCTTGAGATTCCTGCGATTGGCATATCGTCAACTGATATACGAAATCGTGTAAAAAACGGCAGAACCATACATTATCTCGTGCCTGAACGCGTAGAAAGGTATATAATAGAGTCAGGGATTTACAGGTAGACCTGTTCGTGCCTGCAGAACCGGATTCTTTTGGATGGCAGGGCTGCCTGTATGAATGTTCCGGTTCAAAGGATCACTTTTAAGGTAAGGACAGAAAGGAATCGGGGACAGGTGAAGAAGGTTTCGAAGATTGAACTGATCAGAACACTGGAGCAGGAACTGAATTATAAAAGATTTGTCCACACCCTGGCTGTTGCCGGAACTGCGTCTTCTCTGGCAATGTGTTACGGGGCTGATCTTGAAAAGGCAGAGCTGGCGGGTCTTTTACATGACTGTGCAAAGTGTATCGATGTCAGAAAGATGCAGCGCCTTTGCGAGAAAGCGGGCCTGGAGATTTCTCCTTTTGAGAAAAACAGCGGATCTTTGCTCCACTCCAAGGCAGGCAGCGTCCTCGCTGAGGAAAAATACGGATATACAGATCCGGATATTCTCAATGCGATCCGCTACCATACAACCGGGCGGCCGGGCATGAGCCTGCTGGAGAAGATCATTTTTGTGGCGGACTACATTGAACCCGGACGGTTTACAGCCAAAAATCTGCCGCTGATCCGGAAAATGGCATTTTCTGATATTGACGAGGCCCTTCTGAAGATCCTCTATGATACCCTTGTTTATCTGAATTCCACCGGAAATGCTGTGGATCCCATGACACAGAAGACCTACGAGTACTACAAACGGCTTGATGAGGAGAAGAACATTTATGACTGATATCAACGATAAGAGCATGGTCCCTGAAAACGGCACAGAAGCGGGCAAGGATCGTTCCGCTGAGCTTGCGCGTCTTGCCATCGCAGCGCTGGAAGATAAGAAAGCTGAGGACGTGCGCGTCATCGACATCGGCGACGTCTCTGTCCTCGCGGATTACTTTATTATTGCCAGCGGAAACAACCGCATTCAGGTCCAGGCAATGGCAGACGAAGTCGAGGAGCGCCTCGGCCGCGCCGGCGCGATCCCCAAACAGATTGAAGGCTATCAGGCCGGGAACTGGGTCCTTCTGGATTTCGGCGATGTGATCATTCACATTTTCGATGCTCAGAACCGGCTTTTCTATGATCTTGAGCGCATCTGGAAAGACGGAACACAGATCACACCGGATCAGCTCTAAGATCCGCTCACTATTTTTTCCGACAATGCCGCTCGCCGGAGCACATCGGCTCACTGGCATTGTCAACAATCTATATAAACATACTGCGGGGATTTCTCTTTTGAGAAATCCCCGATTTTTGGATACGTTTTCTAAACAGAAGCGTATCGGAGGCAAGATATGGCAAATCAGGAACATATGCCGGAAGAGCTGGACCAGGCGGTCAAAAGCAGGGACCAGATCATAATACGCACCAGCATTATCGGAATTGCGGCCAATATATTTCTTGCAGCCTTTAAAGCTGTCATCGGCCTTTTATCTCATTCGATCGCGGTCACATTGGATGCTGTCAACAATCTGTCGGATGCGCTTTCATCTCTGATCACGATCATAGGAGCAGGACTGGCAAACCGGAAACCGGATAAGAAGCATCCCCTGGGCCACGGGAGAACTGAGTATCTGAGCGCCATCACCGTTTCGGCGATCGTCCTCTATGCAGGAATCAACTCCGCCGTGGAATCTGTCAGAAAGATCATGTCCCCTGAGACACCCGATTACTCAAATATCTCACTGATCATTATCGCTGCTGCTGTCATTGTAAAGATCATTCTCGGGAGATACTTTACTTTAAAGGGAAAAGAGGCCGGTTCTGGCGCCCTCGAAGCATCCGGTGCGGATGCCTCTTTTGACGCCATTTTGTCTCTCTCTGTTCTTGCCTGTGCGGTCCTGTTCCGGATGACGGGCATTTCGCTGGAGGCATTCGTCGGTGCAGTGATCTCTGTCTTTATCATCAAATCAGGCATTGAGATGATGCTGGAGACTCTGGATGATATCATTGGAAAGCGTGCAGACCCCGACAAGGTCCGGGAGATCAAGCGTTTGATCAAAGAGGAGCCGGAAGTACGCGGTGTTTATGATCTGTTCATCAACAACTATGGCCCGGGGCGGGATTATGCATCCCTGCATATAGAAGTCCCCGATGTCATGACTGTGGAGGAAGTAGACACCATCACCCGCCGTGTGCAGCAGAAAGTCTATAAAGGAACCGGCGTGATCATCACAGGTGTCGGCGTTTACTCCTATAATACCAAAGACCAGGAGGCCGCAAAGATCCGGAACACCGTCATGGAGACTGTCCTTCAGCATGAATGGGCTCTGCAGGTACACGCTTTTAACGCAGACACGAAAAAGAAGAAGATGCGCTTTGATGTTGTCTTAAGTTTTGACATCGATCCCCGGCAAGGATATGAAGTCATAATGAAGGAGATCAGGAGACTTTATCCGGACTATGCTATTACGATCACATCGGATATCGATATAGCATGATGTGACAGGAACACACAGTCATATAATAAGCCGGCAGGGATTCCCCGCAAGGGGGCCTGCCGGCTTTCTATATTAAAATTTATGAATTAAAGACATGAGTAAAAAAACATTATGCCAGCTGCGGTAATTCCCTCATCAGTTCTAGACCGCTCCTGCATGAAATGAACTAGCGCATCAGACGGAAGACGCCGAATACTTTTCCCAGAATCTGGCAGTCGGGGACGATAATGGGATCCATTGAGTCATTTTCGGGCTGCAGGCGGATATGGTCCTTCTCCTTGTAAAAGGTCTTGACAGTGGCGGAATCGTCCACAAGAGCGACCACGATGTCACCGTCGCGGGCGGTATTGCAGGAGTTGACAAAAAGCCTGTCTCCGTCGAAAATGCCGACGTTGATCATTGAGTCGCCGCGCACCCTCAGGATAAAAGATTCCCCTGAAGGAACAAACTCGGAGGGGACAGGAAAATAGCTCATAATATTCTCCTGTGCCAGGATGGGAAGCCCCGCGGCCACATCGCCCACTTCCGGAAGAGAGGTCATCTCCGTGCGGACAACCTGGAAACTGTCGTCACAGATTTCAATCGCGCGGGGTTTGGTCGGGTCGCGGCGGATATAGCCGTTCTTTTCAAGTGTTGCCAGATGGGCGTGTACAGACGATGTCGAACGCAGGCCGACGGTCTCGCAGATTTCGCGGACGGTGGGCGGATAGCCCTTTTTCAGAATCTCTTCCTTGATATAATCCAGAATTTTCTGCTGCTTGGCAGTGAGTGCTCTGCCGCTGATCCCTGAGTTTGCCATGCTGGTTTTCCTCCTGCAAATTACGGATGCCGTTACCTTATCATGATTGCTGTTTATCATTATTCCCGAACCATTTGTCCGGAATGATTCTATATTTTGTATTGAATCTTATTTTAGTATACACCCGCAGCATGTAAAAAAGCAAACATATATTCCGAACATTTATTCAGAAAATACGTTTGGTTTTTGTTGACATTCAAATATACGTTCGATATAATAGACTTGTACCAAACAGTAGTTCGAACAGGAGGTCAAGGCCAAAAGTATGAACGGTATCAGTGTAATGGCATGTGTGCAGACGAATCAGCCCGGATTCCCCAATGTTTATGGCAGGGAGAGCCGGATCCGGCAGAAATATATTACGATTTCCCGTCAGCGTGAATGCACAAGGGCATGCGGAGTGAGAGAGGATTCTCTTTCTGCTTCCGGGAAAAGGAATTCTTCCCCTGTGCAGGACAGAATTCCCGGACGCAAAGTCGGACATAAGGGAGCGGCAGCGCACGCAGGCAGTGAGAAAGCCCGCAATAAAAGTGCAGGCAGCAGTCTCCGGAAAGGTAAGACCGGTGCAGGCAGCAGGGCATCCTTTTTTGCCATCCGCACTCTTGTACTGGCCGTGATCTTTGCGTGTATGCTTGCCGGTTTTCAGATGATGACCAGAGCCTCCAGCCGGGAGAAGGAACAGACCTACAAGTATTACACTACCGTGACCATCGGATACGGGGAAGACCTCTCAGATATTGTCTACAGATATTGTGACAGCGGCGAGTACGAGAATGCGGACGCCTATGTCAGGGAGATCTGCGATATCAACAGCCTGCCTTATACCAGGGGATCTGTACCGGCACTTCACCCCGGTGCCAAGATCGTAATTCCCTATTTCTCGACCGTGCTCAAATAATCATGGTAAATAATCATGATAAATAATTATGATAAATAATTATGATAAAAGGATCATGATCAGACCGGAGTTGACACTGTGAACAGTGATTAACTCCGGTCTTTTTTGTGCGGACCGGACTGACTGCATTCATACATGTTTGTGAATGTGGGACCATGACACATGTATTCATGGAACGGAACAGGAGAGATCTTCGGTGCGCATTAGAATCATTGTCATTGTATACAATGATAATGGGATACATTTCTCTTGACAATATATGCCGGTATTTGTCATAATACGATGAACGCAGGAATTACTGTAGAGGCAGACAGTATTCCGCAAGGACATAATAGTTAGGAGGTAGTTTATTTGAAACCTTATGCAGAAATGACAATTGACGAACTTACTGCAGAGTATGCGCTCCTGCGGGAAGAGTATAAGAAATATCAGCATATGGATCTGAATCTGAATATGTCCAGAGGAAAGCCCAGCCAGAAGCAGCTTAATCTGTCTATGGGATTAATGGACGTTCTTAATTCTGATGCGGATCTTTTCTGTGAAGACGGGACAGACTGCCGCAATTACGGTGTTCTGGACGGAATTGAAGAGTGCAAGGATCTCATCGGAGACATGATGGAAAACCGGCCGGACAATATCATTATTTACGGCAATTCTTCTCTGAATGTCATGTATGATACAGTTTCCCGCGCCATGACCCACGGTATCATGGGCAATACGCCCTGGTGTAAGCTCGATAAGGTGAATTTCCTCTGCCCGGTGCCCGGTTATGACAGGCATTTTGCCATCACCGAGTATTTCGGTATCGGAATGATCCCCGTTCCCATGAGCCCCACCGGTCCCGACATGGATATGGTAGAGAGGCTTGTCTCTTCAGACGAGTCCATCAAGGGTATCTGGTGTGTTCCCAAATATGCCAACCCTACCGGCTATTCCTACAGTGATGAGACTGTCCGCCGCTTCGCAAGGCTTAAACCTGCAGCCAAAGACTTCCGTATCTTCTGGGACAATGCATACGGCATTCATCATCTTTATGACCTTGATCAGGATTATCTGATCGAGATCCTGGCGGAATGCAAGCGGGTCGGTAATCCGGACATGGTGTATAAATTTGCCTCCACATCCAAGATCACATTCCCGGGCAGCGGTATTTCCGCCCTGGCGACTTCTTCAAATAACCTGGAGGATATCCGCAAGCAGCTCTCCATTCAGACGATCGGCCACGACAAGGTGAATCAGCTCCGCCACGTGCGCTTCTTCGGCGACATCTCCGGTATGGTCCTCCATATGCACAAGCACGCCGAGATCCTGCGCCCCAAGTTTGAGGCAGTCGAGGAGATCCTGGATAAGGAACTTGGAGGACTCGGAATTGGTACATGGACAAAACCTAAGGGCGGTTATTTCATCAGCTTCGATACACTTCCCGGATGTGCAAAGGACGTCGTCGCCAAGTGCAAAAAGGGCGGTGTCATGATGACCAAGGCAGGCGCGACATGGCCCTATGGCCGTGATCCTTTCGACACGAATATCCGCATTGCGCCGTCTTATCCGCCTCTTGAGGATCTGAAGACAGCAACCGGACTGTTCGCACTTTGTGTGAAATTGAGCAGTGCGAAAAAGATCCTTGATGAGAAAAAAGAGGCTGCTGAAGCTGAGAGCAGTGAAAAATAAGAAGTGATCCGGATTCTTTATACAGCTTTACAGTGAAAGATCTGCATGAGTAAAGACAGGCGAAACATTTTTCGCCTGTCTTTACTGTAATCCGGAGGAGACAGGGGACGGTTCTATGTCTCCTTCACCCACCATCCCTATATAGTATTTTGAGGTCAGTTGTAAAAGTAAATTCCACCTTGTAAGAGTAACTTCCACCCGGATCAGGTTTTTCTCGATCACCGAGAGGATCAGCTGAAAATTTTCGCCAA
>CACZFF010000032.1 GCA_902780385.1 uncultured Lachnospiraceae bacterium | reverse complement strand
GTTCAACAACCGCAGCCGCCCGAAGGGCTGGGTGACGCCTTCCGTAAAACAGCTCATCCGCACCCATGTGAACATGGTCCGGCGGATCAGGAAGTACCTCCCTGTAGACAGCTGGACACTGGAGGTCAATAAGTTCGCCTTCATGCAGCTGGATGACGGTTCCGTTTACGGTACCGACTTCCAGAACGGGAAACTCAGGGGCTACCGTGACGTGAAGGACTACATCTGGCACCTGCAGGAAGGGAAGTGCCTGTGCTGCGGGAAGGCGGTCATAGAGCACTACCACCACATCCTGCCCAGGGGCAAAAGAGGGAGTGAGTGCTGGTACAACATCGCGGGCCTCTGCATGTCCTGCCACGACAAGCTCCACAGGAAAGAGCTCAAACTCCCGGCTGACGGAGAAAGAAAGCGCTATGCCGGGACATCAGTCCTGAACCAGGCCGTCCCCGGGATCCTGAAAGGGCTGGAGAAAATGTTCCCCTCTGTGGACACCTGCACCGGCAGGGAGACTGCCGCTGTAAGGGAGCTCCTCTCTACAGGAAAGACCCACGCGGACGACGCGGTCTGCATCGCCGCTTACGGGGCGCCGATATCTGACGTAACAGACAATGCGCATATCTTTGAGGTAAGGCAGTTCAGGCGCCATGACCGGGCGCTCATCAAGAGCCAGAGGGAACGTGCCTACCAGGTACAGACAGGCTTCACCAAAAAAGGCGAGCCAAAGTACACCACCATAGCGAAGAACCGGAAGCCCCGCTACGAACAGCAGGGCCCGGCGCTGAGCCAGCTTGGGCTGTCAAGGCAGCAGATATCGGTGCTGCATGTCGTAAAGAGCAAGCGCCTCATGAACGACCCGGCACGCGTCCTTCCCGGGGCTGAGTTCTTCTATGGAGGGCAGCGCTACATCAAGTCCGGGCAGAGCAACAGGGGCGAGTATTTCCAGGCTGTTGGGTGCGGAAAGAAAAACTTCCGGGCAGACAAGTGCACGGTCGCCAGGAAAAACAGAGGCCTTGTCTATGTGCTGTAATGCATTGCAGGAGCCAATCCACGGGGCGGGCTGTATCTCATGACTGAAGCCACGAGTCTTAGCCCGCCGATGATAAAAAAAGTGGAGAAAGGCTAAAACCGCCATATATATTGCTTGCGAGCCACATCTTGTAGATAGCATTACAAGATGTGGCTCGCTTTTTGTATGCCGGTATTTTTTGTTATGCTGTCTTCTTTTCTTCTATACATAAAGCATGAAACTGAAGTTGCAATCATGGAGATGAAAAGGAGGAAAAAAATTGAGAGTAAAAATTTCATACAACGGCTGTCTTCTTGCAGAAATACTGGCAAGGGAAGACGCCGACGAAAGCAGTTTCTGGAAGCCGATCGCCGAAGAAATCTGCAGACATGAATTCACGGAACCGGGGGAAATCTGTATTGAAACAGAAGACCACCGGACCGCAACCATCAAAGTAGAAGAGGAAGATGGACGGATTGGGCTGAAACCCGGCAAATGCCACATCTGGTTTTCCCCGTCACTTTACGGAGTAAAGAAGCTCCGTAAGGTCGACCTGGAAACAGGCTCCCATGTCTTTTACGACATTGTTCCTAACAACATGGGGCCGCGTACGATCGATGTGGGCGCAAGATTCGGGCAGACAGGGGCAAAAAATGCAGGTGCCGACATTGTATCCGGCGCATTCGTTTTGAAAAGGCCCTATCAGACCTGGTTTTATTGGTTCAAATACTACACTCTTCTGGCTGCAGGATACGACGACCTGACGGATGAGATGTACGACGAAGACGAGGAGATTGCGGAGCTTCAAAAAATGTTTGGGGATCCCAATGACATGCCGCTCTCTGACGAGGACGACCTTGTACTCCGCGCAAATGATTTCTTCGTAAAAAGGGCCAGGCAGTCGGTTTCGGAAACAATGAACGTCGACTGGCTTTCCAACAAGCTGCCCTTCAACAGAAGGATGGTCAATTCCGCATGGAAGGCGTGGAACAAGTTCAAAGATGTCCATACTGCTGAAACAGCCAACGATGTTATCGCAAAGCTGATCAAGGTGACGGACGTATCTTTCGAGGATGGAAAGTCGAAGAAAAAACTGTCAGACTTCCTTGTCCCTGAGGTGGACGACCCCGAGGAGCAGAAAAAACTTATCGAGAAAAGGATTGATGAATGGGAAACGTTCATCAGGTCCATGGAAGGTGTACTCCCTGCACAGACAGAAAAGAACGGGGAAAAAATTAAAGTGGTGTCCCCTTTCGGGAATATTTCCATGAAAGCCGCGGACGAAAAAGAGACCGAAAGGATCCGGAAAAAATTCCGCATCCAGCCCGAGTATTCATTCAAGTATATCCAGGTAGATGCTCCGGATTTCCGGGAACGGTTTGACGCCTATATCAAGGCGAAGGGCATCGAGGTGACCGATGAGTTCATCCATGGCAGCTCTACTGCCAACTGGAAGTCCATCATTATGAACGGACTTCTCCTTAACCCCGATGCGCCTATCCACGGAAAAGCCTTCGGCCATGGTATTTATACTGCCAGAGACTTTTATAAATCCCTGGGATACACAGACTTCAACGGTTCTAAATGGGCACATGGAGAGCAGGATGTTGGCGTTATCGGTGTATACCGTGCCGCTTACGGAAAGCCTTTCATTCCGAAGAACGGGGAGTTCGGGGAGAAATGTAAGAGCATTGTAGAAAAAGGCGGATACAACTGCCTGGACTACAAATCGCAGTATGGCCGGTTCATGATGGACGAGATCATCTTTTACCAGGAACCCGCGTTATGCCTTGAAGGGCTGATCGTGTTCTGTAATAAGGGTGACGAGGAAGCCATCAAATGGGCCGCGTGATCCAAACAGCAGGCCCCTTATGGGGCCTTATTATAATGGGAGAAAAATTATGGGAAATAATATAAAAGAAATCGACACATCGGATGTCGATATCGTTGAAGGAACAAGCTTCTTCAAGCTCACAGAGGCAGATGCCTGTGTGAAAGCAAGGAGCTTCCTCGTAGATCTTAAGGAAGCTACACAGCCGGAAAACTATTTCCGGTCCGTGATTGTAAAAAGCACGATCAGAGCTTCGCTTATCTTTAATGAGCGCGATCCGTCCTCGATCATGCAGTACATGAAGGGCCGCTACCCTGAATGCGGCTTCAAAAATTATCAACAGATGCAGCAGCAGCTGCTCTGGGATCACCGACGGGTGATGCGATATGTCAAAGCGGATAACCGCAAGCCGTCCTTCCCGAAGGGAATGAAAGTCATGATAGGAGATATTCCCTATGTCGTGAAGCCGGACGTGGCCTTCGAGTGTGGGAACTCCATCGAACTTGTCATCTTCAAGGTCGGCAAACCTACTATGACACAAACGGGCAGGAACAACGCCTTCCAGCGGGATATGCTGCTTTACGCAATGATCCTGTACGGGCGTATGCTTGGCTTCAAGAATGTGACCGCCTCCATCTACTTCCTGAAAAAGACTTCAGATACTGGTTCCTGGAACCAGTGCAGCCAGTCCTTCTTCGGAGAGGGCGATAACATTGTTCAGAAAACCGACCTTTATTTCGGGGAAAAGACTGAACTGGATGAAAAGATGGAAGACCTGGTCGAGATGAACAAGCGGGGCATCCAGGAAGAAGAGCAGGCGGAGAGCACTTGCGAATATTGTAAGAACTACGATATTTGCAAATATACGCTTCCGCCCAAGAAAGTAGAAGAGGAAGAAGAGAAAGAGAGTGCCGCAACAGCCAAGGTCAGTTTCTCCCCTTCGCAGGAGCAGGCGATCGCCTTTTCTGAAGGCGTTGCCCGTATCATCGCAGGAGCGGGAAGCGGCAAGACAAAGGTCGTCGTGGAGCGTGTCGTCAGGCTCCTCAAGAGTGGCGTTAAGCCGTGGGAGATCCTGATGATCACCTTCACGAAGAGCGGCGCTGGTGAAATGAAGCGGCGCGTTGAGCAGGCGTTCGGGCGTACCCTTGAAGGGCTCACCGTAACGACATTCAATGCCCTCCAGAACGATATCGTCCTTGACAACTGGGAAGACCTCGGATTCAAGAGAAAGCCCAAAGTCATCGATGATGTAGAGCAGTTTGCGATCATCGCAGACCTCCTGAACCGGAAGCCGATCCTGGAATGGGGCGGAAGGGCATTCATGAACTTCTCCGCCACGAAAGGATTTGGAACACGAGGAGCACTCAGTATTGCCAAAGCAGTTTTCAAAGCTTGTAAAAGGGTGAAAAGTAGTAACGGCGGACAGGTCAGCTCCTGGGACGTAAGAGACGCAGCGACGTACGACGAGATCAGTGACGCAGCACTTGCCAAGCTCGTCGACTTGTATGACGAATATGAAGAGACGATGAAGGAAAAAGGCCTGATCGAGTTTGATGACCAGGAACTCCTGACCTTCAAAGTCCTGGAAATGGATCCGGGTTATCTTGAGAATAATTACAAATTTGCCCACATCATCGTAGACGAGTTCCAGGATACGTCCGAGGGGCAGATCCAATTTGTAAAGAAACTCAAGGAAATCCCGACATATAAGTCCCTCATGGTCGTTGGCGACGACCTCCAGGCGATCTACGGGTTCCGCGATACATCCCCGGAGTACATCGTACATTTCGAGGACTATATCGGGGAACATGTCGAAGATATCTATCTCGACAGGAACTTCCGTTCCACCCCGCAGATCTGCGCGTTCGCAGAAAAGCTCATCGAGCCGAACCGCGACAAGGTCGACAAAGACCTCATTGCAGCAAGGCCGGACGGCATGCCTGTTATCGTAAATTCCTTCTCCAAGCAGAAGGATGAATATGATTACATCGTTTCCGGGATCCGCCAGCACCTGATGGCGGGAATGCACCCCGAAGACATCGCCGTTCTTGCCTACACCAAGAACGAACTTATCAAAATCGCCGATGCCCTGACTAAGGCAGGTATCCCTTCCATGTTCGGCGCTCCGGAACCTCTCATGCAGAACAGCCGGATCCGTGCGATCCTCAGTTTTGCAAGAGTGGTGACCGATGCAACAGATACGAAAGATGCAGCCATTGCCGCCAATGCCATTATTGGCGGAGGCATCATGGATCATCCCGCTGAAGAAGTAGAAGCGATGATCACGGATATCATCGAAAGGGCATCCGCAATTTCCGGCAATGAGTACCAGGGGAAAGAACTTTTCCTGGAGTACATTGACGAGATCGCAATGGATGACGAGGCTGTGGAAAACTTCCGCGACTCCCTCGAAAACAAGGATATCGATGAGATTATCGAATACTGCCGCAATTTCTCCATGTATGGTGAAGGAGTGGAATACAGACGGACACAGAAGTACCCCGGAGTGGCACTGGTAACAGCACACAGTTCCAAGGGACTTGAGTGGCCTGTCATCTACAACACCATCACAAAGTACATGAAGAACGGGCGCGTGACCCATGCAGAAGTTGAAGAAATCCGGCGCCTTCTCTTTGTTTCCGCAACAAGGGCGCGTGACGAGCTTTATGTCACGGGTCTCAAGTCTAACGGAACGAAGAACAACAAGGTAGATAACTTCTTCCTGCAGGAAGCCCTTGCGGCAATGCATGATACAGGCGGTGATTCCTCCGGGGATTAAAACTGCCCTGTATCAAGAAAAAGGACAAAGCTCCGTTGGCTCAAGCCAACGGGGCTCTTCCAATAGAAAAGGAGTATTTTATGAAAGAGAAAGATTTTTTTAGAAAGGTATCGAACAATATGACCTGTGAGTTCGCAGGCTATCATTTTATCCTGTTGAGCAAGGAGACCCATACCTGGGTCTGCAAGGAAACCGGGGACCAGTTCGTAAGCGCGCTGACTCTTCCCGTCGGCAGCATCAATGTTTCCCCTGTGAAGAGGAGCAAGGAATATGAGTTCCACCTCTTTCCTGCATCCCGCAAACCGGTGTGTATGAGCCTGTTTGGAACCGGATGGCCCAAAGCAGAAGCAGTAATCACCAATAACTTCATTGATTGGAATAACATCTCGAAGATGGAGATGACTGTCTCCGAGAAACTGGACTCGACCGCGGCCATCAAGGAATCCGACACGGAGCTGCACCTGTATGCGGACGGGCTGTTGGAAGCGATCCCCGCAGGAGTGCTTGCAGTGGCTAAATACTGTGAGAAGAACAAAATCCCGCTTACTGTCTGGCATTACGACAATAAGCGTAAGAATCATTGGCCGCAGAGAATGTACTGATTATCTGCCTGCCACCTGTAAAAATATTAACTAAAAAGGAGACCGTTTGCCCCACACCGGACAGGTGCAGCGCAGGCGGTTTCTTTTTCTCAAGCCGCAAAATGATTTTTGTTATAGGCAGCCTTTTCTTCCATATCATAGGTAACATTAATTGATTTCATGGAGAAAGGAGAAAAACACCATGAAGAAAAACACAAGAATCAACGACACATTTAAGTCCCTGTTCAACGGACAGACCTACATGGTTACGGCTGTTGATAAAAAGGCCGTGACACTGCAGCTCGTTACCAACGAACAGGATGAGTCCATGGACATTGTCGATGTCCCCGCAGACAAGCTCGAAACATTTTTCCAGTTCCTCGGCAACGACACCCCCGACCCCGGCCCTAAGCCCGGCGAGTACACTCTGGAGAATGGTGTTCTTCGCCACAACGGCGAGAGGATCGAAACAGGAACGCTGAACCTCCGCAAGATCATCGCGGAGGACAAACACGGCATTTATGTTGCCGTTGAGGCCCTGTCCGGCGGCAAAAATGAGCTGTTCTTCATCGCTCACAGCAGCGGATTCTTCTATAAGATCCCTGCTACCGAAGCAATGATGATCACGCCTGTCTGGGGAACCAGGGACGCGCAGGTGTTCCTGTTCCACGACGAACATGAAGTCACCTTGTCTGCTGAGGAAGGCAAGGAACCCGAGAAAAAGACCGCGGTCACCGAGGAGGTTATCGGCCTCCAGGGATCCAGGATCTTTATGCGGTACCAGATCCGTGACGGATTCTGCCACGGGCTCATGCCGGCACTCGTGACAGAGCAGGAGACGGAGGAGAGGAAGACGGTCAACGTCTACTTCATCTCCAAGGTCCCGCTGATCGAGGCAGAGACTGCCGATGGCGATTCCTGCTGGCTCGCCAACAAAGAGCCTCTGAATCCGCCTGCCCAGAAATGGGACACTTCCGTAAACGGGTACTCCATTATCTTCGATAAGGAAGAGGGAGACGTTATGGAAGCGAAAGATCTCCGCCCTGTTCCCGTTAAGGGCGCAGTGAAGAAGCTGGCCCCTATGCATGGAGACGGCAATAACCTGCTGGTGACAACTACACAGGGGATCGCCTACACCAACTTCCCCCACGCAGCCCGCTACGCCTATGGCGAGGATGTACTGGATGCAGCAGCAGCCTATCCTGTCCCCCTGAAGGTGGACATTGACGGTCGCGAGACAACGTTTGTCCTCGGTAACGAGGGGTATGACGTGGCCACGGTAAGCGTCGTGCTCACGCGCGACAGGGGCTATGTCACGAAAGTGACAGAAGCCTGAAGATGAAGTGTGCTGTTCCTGACCGCGCGCAAAACGGGACAGTATACTAAAGCAGCAAAAATCGGGTGCGTTTTATCGAAAGATAGGACGCGCCCCGGAGCAAATTCATTACAAAGGGCGGCAGCAATGCCGTCCTTTTTTGTGCCCTGAACATGCCCGCCATCGCGTTTTTCGTCCAGGCAAAACAGAGGGGGGTATCTCATATAACTTGTTTAGGCGGCAAAAAATGCCGCACATAAATAGAAAGAAGAGCCCCGCTTTTTGCGGCGAGGACGGGCGATATATGGACAAACAAATATTATACAGGCTCATTACAACAGAGTCGCCGCTATTTGTTATCGGCGGAGCATTGGCAACATTTGCCATTATTGTATGCGTGCTCAAGTTTATCCTGTGGGCGCTAAAAAGCACATTTAAGGCAATGGTCAAAAGCGCAAAGCACAGGAGATACCTGCGGTCACCGCTCTCAAAGATCGATCGAATGAAAGGAGACGAATTTGAGCAGTTCCTTGCCGCATATTTTGAGAGTGAAGGGTACAAGGTAACGGTCACAGGCGGAACAGGAGATTACGGGGCGGACCTCATCATAAAAAGAGGCGGCGTCAAAACTGCCGTACAGGCAAAACGCTACAGGAACAGCGTCGGCGTGGCCGCTGTGCAACAGGTCCTTGGTGCAAAAGGACATTACCATACGCGTAGCTGTATGGTGGCAACAAACAGTTATTTTACAAAGGCAGCAAGAAAACTGGCGAAGGAAAACGGAGTGAAATTATGGGACAGGAATGACCTGCTTAAGCTCAAGCGCCGGGTATAGTTTTGGATCCTTGTGAATATCGTCGCTCAAAGAAAGGGATAAAAAGTGAAAAAGAGACTTATTGAAGAACTAAAGATAACTGCGGGATGCCTGCTTTTGATGGCGGCATGTGTCTTTTTGGGCATTTTTATAAAAAGTGCATACGATCACATGAAAGGCCGCGAGGAATACGATACCTTGCGTGATTCTGTTTCCGTCACCGAAGATGCGGATGAAGGAAGGACAGAAACTGTTGCAGAGAAAAAAGAAGAAACAAAGCCCAAAAACCTCGTCGTCAACTGGGACGATCTGTTTGCAAAGAACAGTGATTATGTCGGCTGGCTGGAGATGGCAGGGAATATAAGCTATCCAGTCGTTAAAAGCACGAACAACAGCTTCTATCTCTCTAAAGGGTTCTCAAAAGAATACAACGTGAACGGCTCCATTTTCATGCACTGCGACTGCCAGGCCGACTGGTCAAGCCGCAATACCGTCCTCTATGGGCACAATATGTTTGACGGAAGCATGTTTGGCGGCATCGAAAAATTCAGGAACGGCGATTATCTCCGGGCTAACGATACCATCTATGTCCACGTAAAAGGAGGGAAAAGGGTATATAAGGTCTTTGACTGTATCTTTACAGAAGATATTACAGAGCCATACAACGTATCCATCCTGACGGATGAGGAGACAGGTGCATTCATTCAGGCGATGAAAAGGATGTCTTCTGTATGGGTAGAGGAAAATATGCCTTCCCAGGAAGATAACATCCTTACGCTTTCCACATGTGTAGGACGTGTCGGAACGACCCACAGACAGATCATCCAGGCAAAATATGTCGGGACAACTCCCTACAAAGAGTGATTACAGGCGTAAAAACCGCCCTGCAAAGCAGGGCGGCGGGCAGGGGCGGCAGGTCTACACAACAATTTTATCCCCGCCGCCCGCGATAGAACAGTATCCGTCAATAAGATCATCCTTAAGTTTTACGCCTGCAGGTTTTGTCCCGGACTCTCCAGGGACAGACTTCACCGATTTGGTGTATTTTTCAAGGACCGTGATCGCTTCCATGACTTCGGGAGGAAGCTCGTTTTTCCCGAGCTTTCTAAGGGAAAGGATATAGCTTCTGATCCGGTTGTCTGAAAGCCGAACCGGCGCGGTCCCGAGGACAACGCGGCTTGCATACTGTGTCCCCTCATCCGTATTCTTCGTGGCGACAGAAACAAACATAGGCATACGCTCCGCGATACAGACAGCCATCAGTTTTCGCACGATTGGCTCAATCTTTTCATTATATATGCCGGTCTTGTCATAGATGTCCGACGGCTTTAGATTCCTGTTACTTGCCATAAGTCCCTCCGATATATACAAACGCAATGTTTCTGGTTCGAGGAAATTATAGCGTAAGTTCTGAAAATACCCCGTTTCCCATGGGGCGTCCTGGCACTATGTCAATCCCGGGGCAAAAAGGACGGGCAGAGATGGTTCTCGTTCATGAAGGCGCGGAACCTGTAATACGGGTAAAGCTCAGGATCTACGGCTGACCCTTTTGTTCCGAGATATGCATGGAGCATATCGATTGGATACAGGTACTGGATAGCACATATCTCGGTGAGCTTCGCCTTCGCAAGAAACCCATCGATACCGTCACTGCTGAAAAACTTGTAAAGGGCCTCTGGGTCATCCTCTATGCCTGCCGGCAAAAAAGCGGAAATAGCATACTCAAGAAAATTGAAAAGATAAATCTCTTTATATTCACGAGGACAGCCAGGGGGGACCCTGTTACGGGCACTTTTGAGATAGCTGATGTAATACTTTAATGTTGCAGATTTCCATTCTTCTGTACATGTTCCGGGATATAGATATTCCGCATAGTAAAAATAATCCCTGCTGCGCTCAAGGCCTGGCGGGAATGGGACTTTGCTGGCGATATTGACAAGCCCAAGATCAGAGATTATCTCCGGCGTGAATTTTTGAGCCATCTCAGATGGCTCCCAGTCAAGGATCTCTTCGACGGCGTAATAGAGGACGCGCCGGATAGCCCCGTCGTTCATGCCGGTCAATGTATATCCGGAATGGAATTGTTTCCTCTCGCCACAGAGGATCTTTTCGTATTCTTGGATCAGTTCATAATACATGCGAATGCACTTCCTTAAGCAATAAGACATAAACAATAGATGCGCTTACATTTTAGCGCGCATAACGGAACCACGTATTTTCCCATGGGGCAGGACAAACAAAAAAGCCAAATATGGCCTGCCTCTCTCAAAAAAAAGAAAAAGAAGAGAAGAAAGGAGAAACAATGGTGGATTTTGCTGAGAAGATCATTTCCTGCTGTCGATGCGGGGCAAACCTGATAAATGGTTATGAGGCTGCACTTATCGGGGTGTCTGACAGCATGCTTCCGATATATGACTATTGGAAGATCGTCAACATCACAAAAGAAAGGGTGGGTATTTCGTCTTCTGACGATGCAGTCAGATATGTAGACAAGAACATTATCCGCCGCCTGCCTGCTGACAAGACAAACGGACCGATCATCGCTTACGGCTCTTCTGCGCGGGAGAACGAAGAAAAAGAAGGTCAGGATGGATAAGGAATATATCCCTGCAGGAAACTGACGAACAGAGGGGGTATGCCCACTGGCAAGCCCCCAAAACGAAACATTGCCACATTGTGCGGTTCGGAGGACAAGATGTTCAAGCAAAACCAAGGCTGGCAAAAATAGCAACAACTGCTTTCATTGCGCTGAATATGTGCATACAGGCTTCGGCCTCCCAGCCGCTTGCGGCAGATGTCCTGGCTGAGCTCATGCGCATTCAGAAGGAGGAGTCCTATACGTCCAAAGCCCGCTTCAGGAACCGCGACCGCATGCCGGTGTACGGGGCCCCGGACGCGGAAAAGGCTGTCTTCACCGGCAGGCGCGTAAAGCGGGGCCTGTACCGGCAGGACGACGGGAAGACACTGAACGCCGACATCAACGGTTCCGCGAACATCGGCAGGAAATGCGACGCGCGCATCTTCCCGGAAGGCATGGACTATGGATACCTGTACGGCGCAGTGAGGGTCATGCGGCATGATGACATCCTTGCCGGGAGCCGCAGGTACCACAGGATGGCTGCTGGCAATGCAAAAGCAGTACCTGCCTGACACACAGGCAGAGCACAAAAGTATCCCCGGTCAAACGGGGTAGTGGGCGCGTGTACGCCCGGTGTCCGCGCAAGCGGCGCGAAGCCCCCGCCTCTTAGCGTATGCGTAGGCGATGGGAGCATTCACACAATACTCTGCAACAAAAAGGGCAGAGACAGAAGACAAGGAATGATAGCGGACAATTATTAGCAGCAAGAATTCAGATAAATGTGAAAGGAGAAAAATTATGAAAGATGGGTCTTCAAGCGATATGAAAGTTCCAATCCCACAGAAACTGGCGCTGACGATTCCTGAAGCGGCTGCATACAGTAACATCGGAATTAACAAGATCTCCCAGATGCTTCGGAAGCCGAATTGTCCGTTCGTTTTGTATGTTGGCTCAAAGAAACTGGTAAAGCGCGAAGCGTTTGAGCAATTCATAAAGAATCAGCTCATCATCTGATAGTGCAGTACATTGTAGCAGAAACCGCAGCTTCTAACTCCTGTTGCTTCAGCCGTGAGTAATACACATAGAAAAAGATAGCATAATGTTTGTAGGACACCTAAAAATGTGGTAAATTAAAAAGCGCATTGGTGCCCTTCCCGATTAAAGAAAGGAGTAGCACAGGGTGGGGAAAAATCTGAAAGGAAAAAGCCTGGGCCGAGGTATAGACCAAAAAAAGGACGGACGATACCGGGCCCGCTTTAAGGATTCAGAAGGCAAGACGCATGAGAAGTACTTCCATAGCGTACCTGAAGCCCGTAACTGGCTGGAAGACGCCAAATATGAGTACAGGCATAATGCCAAGGAGAGGGATGCCCCTTTTGCAGAAACAGAGCTGACTGTAGACGAATGGTATAACTTCTGGATCAAGAACATCAAAAAAGGGCTGGCTCCAAATACGATACGCAATTATGAGGAACGCTATAAGTTCAATGTCAAAGCTTCCATCGGCACCAAATTACTGAAAGATGTCAAGAAAATGGATTGCCAGCTTATCTTCAATGAAATGTCGGACGTATATGCTGGCTCAACGATTCGGCAAACATATATCATGATTGGATCGATGTTCCGGTCAGCTGTCGAAAATGAACTGATTTTAAAGCACCCGCTTTCTGGGTCATCATTCATTCTTAAACCTGTAAGAAATATCAATGATATCCATTTCCTTACTGTTGACGAGCAGAAAAGGTTCATGGAACAGGCGAAGAAATCACATAATTATAATCAATATGCCCTGATCCTGGAGACAGGGCTTCGTACGGGCGAATTGATCGGGTTAACGTGGGATGCGATCTCCTTCCCGAAAAAGACCTTAACAGTCAATAAAACGTTGGAGTTCAGGCATAAACAAAAATTCTGGCGGGCAGGGCCGCCGAAGACAGAATCGAGCTATCGGACGATACCACTGACAGACAGGGCTATAGAAATCTTGAAAGACCAGAAGGAAAAATCAAAAACAAGAAAAGAAGCCCCTGAACTGAATAGTGTCCTGGAGTTCTTTGACAGACGCTCCGGAAAGACGATGACACTCTGCATGAAAGACCTTGTGTTCGTCAACTTCAGGACCGGGATGCCGAATAAGAACTCGTCTTACGACACCCATCTATATAAACTCTGCGATGAGTGCGGTATTGATCATTTCTGTATGCATGCCCTGCGTCACACATTTGCCACGAGGGCGATCGAATATGGAATGCCGCCGAAAGTCCTTCAGAAAATATTAGGTCACAAGAGCCTGAAGACAACGATGGACCGTTACGTGCATGTAACAGAAGACAGCATGGATGACGCGATCAGGAATTTTGAAAAATGCCAGGCCGCGACCATAGGTGGGTCAAAAGTGGGTCAAACCACCGAATAACAGAATAACAAAAGGCGGGAAAGCCTTGTAAAATAAGGCGGGAAAGCCTTGTAAAATAAGCATCTATAAAGGAGAATAGAGATATATGAAATTAGGCATTGTCGGACTTCCGAATGTAGGCAAGAGCACACTTTTTAATGCGCTGACCAAGGCCGGCGCAGAGGCAGCAAACTATCCATTCTGCACCATCGACCCCAATGTCGGCGTGGTAGCGGTACCGGATGAGAGGATCCGTCTTCTGGGTGAGATGTATCACTCTAAAAAGGTGACACCCGCCGTGATCGAGTTCGTGGATATCGCAGGACTTGTCAAGGGCGCATCCAAGGGTGAGGGTCTGGGCAACCAGTTCCTGGCAAATATCCGTGAGGTTGACGCCATCGTCCATGTAGTGCGCTGCTTTGAGAATGAGAATGTCATCCATGTCGACGGAAGTGTTGACCCTCTTCGCGATATTGAGACCATCAATCTGGAGCTGGTCTTTGCGGACCTCGAAGTGCTGGAGCGCCGTATCTCCAAGGTCGCCCGCACGGCCAAGATGGATAAGGAAGCCGGCAAAGAGATGGAGTTCCTCAAGAGAGTGCGCGAGCACCTCGAGGGAGGAAAGCCCGCCTCCCTTTTGGCAGCGGACGGCCTTACCGAGGATGAGGAAAAATGGCTGCAGACCTACAACCTTCTTACCGATAAGCCCGTCATTTATGCGGCAAACGTCTCTGAAGACGACCTTGCCAACGACGGCGCTGACAATGAAGGTGTGCAGAAGGTCCGTGAGTACGCGGCCGAGACCAACAGCGGTGTCTTTGTCATCTGCGCCAGCATCGAGTCTGAGATCGCGGAGCTTGACGACGACGAAAAAGCCATGTTCCTCGAGGACCTGGGCGTCTCCGAGGCAGGCCTCGACAAGCTGGTCAAGGCCAGCTACAAGACCCTTGGCCTCATGAGCTTCCTTACCGCCGGTGAGGATGAGACCCGCGCATGGACCATCAAGATCGGCACCAAGGCTCCCCAGGCCGCAGGCAAGATCCACAGCGACTTCGAACGCGGATTCATCAAGGCGGAAGTCGTCAACTACAAAACACTCCTTGAACTGGGCTCCCTTTCCGCCGCCCGCGAAAAAGGCCTGGTCGGCATGGAGGGCAAGGACTACGTCGTCAAAGACGGCGATGTCATCCTGTTCCGTTTCAACGTGTAAGAAGCAGTATTCACACGAAACAATGCGCAGCTTCTTACATAGATAGAGAGGCAGTATTCACGCGAAACAATGCGCAGCTTCTTACAAAGAAAGAGAAGTAGTATTCACACGAAACAATGCGCAGTTTCTTACAAGAATAGAGAAACAGCTCATCAAAGCCGGGTCTGTTTTTGTGCCCGCACAAAAACACCTGTGGCCATGACGAGCGCATAAACATGAGGTTTTTATGCCGCAGATGATGGAAGACATGGACATTGCGTTCCCCAACCTGGGAATCTATCTGCACAATGTCCCCAAAACGATAATGATCGGCAATTTCGGGATCGCCATCTATGGCGTCCTGATCGCCCTGGCCATGCTGATGGGTATTTCAATTGCCGCTAAAATTGCACAAAAATCAGGGCAGGATCCGGATCTCTACTGGGATGCTTTCGTCTGGCTCGTAATTTCCGCGATCGCAGGCGCACGCATTTATTATGTGATCTTTATGTGGGATTATTATAAGGACAACCCGCTTCAGATCTTCAACCTGAGGGCAGGAGGCCTCGCAATTTATGGAGGCATCATCCTGACTGTCATCACAATTTTTATTTTCTGTAAAAAGAAAAAAGCCAACCCCTTCCTGTTTCTGGATAACATAGGCTTTGGTCTGGTTCTGGGACAGGTCCTGGGCCGCTGGGGCAACTTTTTTAACCGAGAGGTCTTCGGAGAGTATACAGACAGCCTGTTTGCCATGCGCCTGCCCATCTCCATGGTCCGCGCCTCGGATATCAGTGAGACCATTTCCGCCCATATGGAGGCAGGGACCAATTATATTCAGGTGCACCCAACATTCCTCTATGAGGGAATGTGGAATCTGATGGTCTTTGCCGTCATGGTCATTTACTTCAAGAAAAAGATCAAGCGTTTTCACGGCGAAATCTTCCTGGTCTATCTGGCGGGATACGGCACCGGCCGGGCGATCATCGAGTTCATCCGAACGGATCAGCTCTATATACCTGGAACGAAGATCCCGGTCTCCATGGTCCTGGGTATCGTCATGGCGGTTGTCTCAGTCATTATGATCCTGATCGGCAGAAGCCGCGCCCCTGTGAAAGAGCAGGAGATTCCTGCAGACGGCAGTCCGCAGAAGGAGGCGCAGGAGATTTCTGCAGACGGAAGTTTTCAGAAGGATACACAGGAGATTCCTGCAGACGGAAGTCCTCAGAAGGATATTCAGGAGATTCCACAGGATAATTCATGAAAAAATCTATAACGAAATGAGCGGTATTTTCCGGAAGAGTTTTGAAACAGACTCTTCCGGATTTTTTTATGACACGGGCTGTGTAATGTGATTTCCCCCTTATGGCGGATACGGACACGGGCCGGCAGGAGCAGAGGGCAGCAGGGCTGTCTCTGCCCTGTTTTAATATACTCGAACATCACTCGAACATCCGAAAAACCCCTTAAAGGTATTGAAAAGTGCCTGTCAAGTTGCTATTATTGACATAAAAGTGGGTAAAAGTGGAGGAAAGTGGCATGTTCATGGGATCGTATGATCATTCCCTTGATTCGAAGGGCAGAGTGATCATTCCATCCAAGTTCAGAGAGACGCTGGGAGAGAAGTTCGTGATCACGAACAGTCTCGATCCCTGTCTGTGCGTCTACGATATGCCTGCCTGGGAGCGGTTTGTTCAGAAGCTTACCGGGCTTCCTTATAATACGCGCAAGCAGCGTGAGCTTGTCCGTTTTTTCATGTCCAATGCCGCGGAAGTGGAGCCGGACAAGCAGGGGAGGATACTGATCCCCGCAAAGAACCGCAGGCACGCGCATATCGATAAAAATGTCATCCTGATGGGTGTCGGAGCCAGGATCGAGATCTGGGATCCCGATACTTACGAGGCAAACGGCATCAGCGACGATATGAACGAGATTGCCGAGGAGCTTCTTGGAAACGGATTTGAAATCTGACAAGGACTCTCCCTGTGAGGCTTTCTTCTCAGTCGGCCGCGGACAGCACGGCAGGGGGTGCGCAATTGGAATTTAAGCACACATCAGTTTTGCTTGAGGAAGTCCTGGAGGGACTTTGCATCAGGCCGGACGGAATATATATAGATGGAACACTTGGCGGCGGAGGGCACTCTTATGAGATCGCGTCCAGACTCACACAGGGCGGTCACCTGATCGGGATCGACCAGGACGAGGATGCTCTCGCTGCAGCAGCAAAGAGACTCGCCCCCTTTGGGGACCGGGTCACTTTTGTGCACGATAATTACGAAAATATGGGAAATGCCATGCAGGCATTTTTTGAGGATGGGGTCACAGAAGGCAGGGTCAACGGGATTCTGCTGGATCTTGGCGTCTCCTCTTATCAGCTGGACAATCCGGAGCGCGGGTTTTCCTACCGGGCTGATGCCCCTCTGGATATGCGCATGGACCGCAGCGCGGCCCTGAGTGCAAGGGACATAGTCAATGATTACAGTGCACAGGAGCTTACAAGGATCCTGCGCGATTACGGCGAAGAGCGGATGGCCGCTAAAATCGCCTCAAATATTGTGCGCGCCCGTGAGGAGGCGCCTCTGGAAACGACCGGCCAGCTCGTGCAGATCATCGAGAAGTCCATTCCCATGAAAATGCGCGAGAAGGGAGGCAATCCCTGTAAACGGACTTTCCAGGCGATCCGAATCGCCTGCAACAGAGAACTGGAAGTACTGGAAGATTCTCTGGACAGCATGATCGATCTGCTGGCTCCCGGCGGACGGCTCTGTATTATTACATTCCATTCTCTTGAAGACCGCATTGTCAAAAACGCATTCCGCAGGAATGAAAATCCCTGCATCTGCCCCCCTGAATTTCCGGTCTGCGTGTGCGGGCGCGTTTCCAAAGGAAAAGTGATCACCCGTAAACCGATCCTTCCCGGCAAAGAGGAACTGGAGGAAAACCGCAGGTCCGCGAGCGCAAAATTGAGAATATTTGAAAAAAAGTAACGCTGTCGGACAAGAAAGCGTTATAATAGAAGGCCGTTGAGGAAAAATACAGGAGTCAGAGATGGTCAGAACACTTGATGCAGACCGAAATGCCGAATTGGAAAGAAGATACTCCGTCTCGTACGGAAACGACCGCGGCAATCGTAAAAATATGCAGACCGGACGATCATCCGGTGCTGCAAAAAATACCAGGGGCACGCAAACCGCCCGCAGGCGTAAAGATACAGACGCTGCCGGAACAGCCGGAAGAACAGCCGTCACCGGCAGGACCACAGGCGGAAGAACAGCCGCAAGCACAGCCAGAACAAGCAGCACCGGCAGGACCACGGCTGGAAGAACAGGCGGAAGCGCTGCCAGAACAGCCGGCACCGGCAGGACCACGGCCGCAAGCACTGCCAGAGCAAACAGTACCGGCAGGACCACAGGCGGAAGAACAGCCGCAAGTACAGCCAGAGCAAACAGTACCGGCAGGACCACGGCCGCAAGCACTGCCAGAACAGCCGGCACCGGCAGGACCACGGCCGCAAGCACTGCCAGAACAAGCAGTACCGGCAGGACCACGGCCGCAAGCACAGTCAGAACTACAGGAACTGCAAGAACGGCGGCCACTGTAAGAACTACGGAAACCACGTCAGCTGCAAGACATGCAGGAACTGCAGTGACTGCGAGAACCGCGAGACCAGCGGGAACCGCAAGAACTGCGGGGACCGTAAGAAGCGGAAGAAACATAAACAGAAACGAGCAGAAACGCCGTATTGCCCGGGAAACAGCCAGGGGCAGGGGTGTGAGAGTGGATGAAGCCAGCCGGACAACGACTGTGCCGGAACGCCGCGTGCGCAGTTCTGCCATGAGTTTTCAGTCAGTCATCGTCATGCTTGCCTTGATCGTTGCCATGACTGTAATACTGGTTTTCTACATCACGCTTCAGGCGGAGGTCACCGGTTCGTCACAGCAGATTGCAAACCTTGAAGAGCAGCTGACAGAACTGAAGGCGGAGAATGATGCCTCCTATAACGAGATCACAGACAGCATCAGTCTGGAGGAGGTCCGCAAAAAAGCGATTTATGAGCTTGGCATGAAGTACGCGGACAGAAATCAGGTCGTGATCTATTCCGGAACGGAAAAGGATTCCGTTCATCAGGTCTCGTCCTTGAATGATCATTGACCTGATCTGACGGATTTTACTGTAAAAGTTCGATCAAGCGGCTGCGCGTATGGGCGTGCTCGCACGCACAGACGTGCAGACATTTGATCGGCCCCCTGTATGAGCAAAAAAGGCACGCGCCGTGAAGCAAGCGGGCCGATTTGCGAATACAGGGGGCGATTGCGGGAGTGCGGCCTAAGCCGCACGGAGCAATCGACTTTTACTCCCTTGGTGGTGGCAGTTTACAGAGAAAGGAAAGCGGTAATTTTGAGCAGGAGAGACAGAGAACGCAGAGGGCGTGCGGGTGCCCCCGGACAAGGGAAGGTGCGGCGCGGTCCAAGGCGTTTTACCATCAGTATGCAGAAAAGGCTGGTGGTTTTATTTCTGATTGTTGCAGCAGCTTTTCTGGTGCTTGCATTCCGGCTTATTCTGATCCAGCGCGACAACGGCCGTTCATACACGATGCAGGTCCTGTCACAGCAGGCGTACGACAATAAGAGTCTTCCCTACAAGCGGGGAAAGATCACGGATTCAAAAGGAACGGTCCTCGCGGACAGCCAGCTCGTGTACAACGTGATCATCGACGCAAGTCAGATGCTGGAGGAAGAAGAGTACCTGGAACCTTCTCTCAATGCAGTGACCCGCCTGGGGATCGACAAAGAGGAGATCAGGGCCTATGTGACCGAACATCCCGGATCCCAGTATTACATAGCGAAGAAGAACCTGCCCTTCCAGGATAAAAGAGCTTTCGAAAAGGAAAATCAGGAAGGCGCCCAGGCCGAGAGAGAAGCGCAGCAGAAGGCGGTTGAAAAAGCACGCAGACAGGGAAAGCCGGATTCCGAAGCCGAGAAAGTCGAACTTGTATACTCCAATATCAGGGGCATCTGGTTTGAGGACAATTATATCCGCAATTATCCCTGCGGCACGCTCGCGGCGGATGTGATCGGGTTTACGGTCGGCAATAACAGAGGGTCCTTTGGCCTGGAAGAGTTTTATGACGAGACTCTCAACGGCGTACCCGGAAGAACCTACGGATATCTTGATGCGTCTCTGAATATGGAGCAGACGACGATCGAACCGACGGACGGCAACAACCTTGTCCTGACGCTGGATGCAAATATTCAGAGTATCTGTGAAAAATATCTGAAGGAATTCAACGAGGAGCTCAAGGACCATAAACACAAAGGCAACGGCTCCAACAATGCGGCCTGCATTGTCATGGATGTAAATACAGGAGGAATCCTGGCCATGGCAAGCGAGCCCGGATTTGACCTCAACGATCCTTATGACATCAAAAAAGTGGCGGGAATGCCCAAACTCAATGATGAGGATGCCATAACCACCAATTATCTGACGGAAGCGGAAGCGGAGGCGCTGTCCGACAAAGACCGTTCCAGATACCTGAACGCATTGTGGAATAACTTCTGTATCAGTTCCCACTTTGAACCGGGATCGACCGCCAAGCCTTTTACTACTGCAGCGGGTCTGGAATCCGGAAAGCTGAAAACCACGGACACATTTTTGTGCACCGGCTATCTTGATGTTGACGGGACTGCTATGAAGTGCGCCCACCTGGAGGGCGACGGAATGCTGGATGTCGCCGGCGCGATCGAACGCTCCTGCAACGTGAGCCTGATGCAGGAGGCTTTTAAGATCGGTCCTGAGGTTTTCTGCAAATATCAGAACGCATTTAATTTCGGGCTCAAGACCAACATCGATCTGGCGGGCGAGGCGCGTACGGATGATTACCTGTATGCCGCTGAGGATATGAAGAACGTTGACCTTGCCAGTAACTCTTTCGGCCAGAACTTTGAGGCGACTATGATCCAGATGGCTGCCGGATACTGCTCCCTGATCAACGGAGGGTACTATTATCAGCCTCACATCGTAGAGAGAATTACCAGTGCCAGCGGTTCGACGGTTCAGACGAATTCGCCCCGCATACTCAAAAAGACCATCTCCGAAGAAACCAGCGACCTGATCCGAGAGTATTGCATCCTGGCAGTCGAGGGAGACCACGCAACCGGTAAGCTGGCGAGACCCGCCGGTTACCGAATCGGCGGAAAAACGGGTACTGCAGAGACGCATCCCCGAAAACTCAACCAATGGGTTGTCTCTTTCCTGGGCTTTGCACCTGCAGAAGACCCGCAGATCTGCATCTATGTAGTCCTGGACCGCATCAACAACAAGAAACAGGACGAAGCAGGCCGTGCGTGTATCGTCGCCAGGAAAATCATGACGGAACTCCTGCCTTACATGAATATTTACATGACAGAGCCTCTCACCGACGAAGAACGTCTTGAACTCGAAGAACTTGGCCTGTACGACACTAATGAAAGGAACTGATAAAAATGCATCTGGATGTAGACCTGACAGCGGCAGTAATATCGTTTCTTGTTGCTTTTATAGTGAGTGCTGTCTCGGGCAGATTTCTGATTCCGTTTCTGCGGGACCTGAAAGCCGGGCAGACAGAAAGAAGCGACGGACCCAAAAGCCATTTGAAAAAGACAGGTACACCCAATATGGGCGGGCTGATGATCCTGCTGGGTGTGACCGTGGGCTGCCTTCTGCCCTTCAAGGGACACGGACAGACCTTTCCTGTCCTGATCCTCACCATCGGCTTCGGAATGATCGGATTTATCGATGATTATATTAAAGTCGTGAAAAAAAGATCCGACGGACTTCTTGCCTGGCAGAAGCTTCTCATGCAGATTTTCGTAGCTCTCTGTTTTGCATTTTACGTGCAGAAGATCAGCTATGTGCCTCTGAGCATGAAGATCCCTTTTGCGTCCGGCAGCGTGCTGGACTTTGGCATCTTCAATATACCCATAATGATCTTTATTGTCGTTGCCACTGTCAACGGCACCAACTTTACCGATGGTGTAGACGGACTCTGCAGCTGCGTTACGATTGCCGTGACAGTGTTTTTTGTCATTGCAGCCGCGGCGGCGGCTTCCGGCGTCATCACCGGCGGCACAGCCATGATCGGAGCCCTTATGGGCTTTCTTCTCTATAATGCATATCCGGCCAAGGTTTTCATGGGGGATACCGGATCTCTTGCACTGGGCGGTTTTGTGACAGGTATGGCCTATATGCTCCGCCTTCCCCTCTTCATACCGATCATCGGATTCATTTATTTCATAGAAGTGGTCTCTGTCATCATTCAGGTGACCTGGTTCCGCAGGACCGGCGGCAAACGCTTCTTCCGCATGGCGCCCATCCACCACCATTTCGAAATGGGCGGATGGTCTGAAGTTCGTGTCGTCGCTGTATTCACGATTATTACAGCCGTTCTGGGCGGCGTTGCCATCCTTGCCCTGTAGAAGAGGGAGGAGACAGGAGGAGACGAGGAGACAGGGGACGGTTCTGTGTCTCCTTTTTCCCAAGAAAACAGGAGACACAGAACCGTCCCCTGTCTCCTCCAAAGTGCTTAGACTTTGACATAGAGGTAAACAAGATGAATTACACTGGAAAGAAGGTACTGGTGATCGGAACAGGCCTGAGCGGCATCGGCGCCGCTCAGCTGCTCAGTAAAGCAGGCGCAGCGGTCACACTCCTTGATCAGAATGAAAAAGCACAGGAAGATCAGATCCGCAGTAAATTTGACAATACTCTGACAGCGGAGCAAATGTCCCGTATCAACATTGTGATAGGAGATCTTCCGCAAGTGACTTCTGATTCTGCTGCGGCAGGAGAGACTTCAGGATTTGACCTGGTGGTCCCCAGCCCGGCAGTGCCCCTGGATTCCCCGCTCGTTGAGCGCATGCTGCTGGCCGGCGTGCCTGTCATTTCCGAGATTGAGCTCGGTTTCCTGTTTGAAAAGGGAAAAGTCCTTGCTATTACAGGAACAAACGGAAAGACCACTACAACAACGCTTGTGGGCGAGATCATGAAGGCGGCTGCAGAGCAGGGCCTTTACAGCCGCGCCTTTGTAGTGGGAAATATCGGACGCTCCTATGCGGCTGCCGCTCCGGAAACAGATGAGAGATCTGTCACTGTGGGCGAGATCAGCTCTTTCCAGCTGGAGGCAGCACACACATTCCGCCCCGCGGTCAGTGCCATTCTGAACATCACACCGGATCATCTGAACAGACACTATACGATGCAGAATTACGCCGCGATCAAAGAGCGGATCGGTGTCAACCAGACAAAAGAAGACGCATGTGTCCTCAACTACGAAGACCCCTTCCTGCGTCCCTACGGCGAGCATCTCTGCCCGGCGCGCGTCGTCTGGTTCTCCTCTCAGACAAAGCTGCGCGAGGGCTATTATCTTGACGGAGAAGATATCTTCCGCGCAGACGGCAAAGGAAATGTCCAAAAGCTCATGAACGTAAACGACATGCAGCTGGTCGGCCTCTGCAACGCGGAGAACGTCATGGCAGCCATCGCCATCACGGAAGCGGCGGGCGTCCCGATGGACACGATCCTCTCGGTCATCCGTGATTTCCCTCCGGTTCCCCACCGCATTGAATTTGTGGGTGAAAAAGGCGGAGTCAAATACTACAACGATTCCAAGGCGACAAATCCGGATGCCGCAATCCAGGGGATCCGCGCAATGAAAGGCCCCACCGTCCTGATCGGCGGAGGTTATGACAAAAAGAACAGCTACGACGAGTGGATCGAAGCGTTTGACGGCAAGGTCAAAAAGCTGGTCCTGATCGGACAGACCCGCGATGATATCGCTGCCTGTGCACGTGCCCACGGCTTTACGGAGATCCTCTTCTGTGACTCTTTTGAGGAATGCATGAAGACCTGCACCTCGCTTGCCGGCCCCGGAGAGGAAGTCCTTCTGTCTCCCGCATGCGCCAGCTGGGGCATGTTCCCCAACTATGAAGTCCGCGGAGATATCTTCCGAGAGTATGTACAGAATCTTCCGGAATAAAAACACATAAGAATAAAAACACATAAGAATAAAAATACATACGAATAAAAAACAAATAAGAGAAACCAGGGACAGATAAAAACAAACAGCAGCAGTACCCCTTTTGTGCTGCGGGCTGCGGGTCAGAGACGATCAGAGTGACCGGCCTGCCGCAGAAGGAAGACGTGAGGAGAGCAGATATTTTGTTGGCAAAAAACAGATATGCCGGAAAGTCCGGTCCCGCGGCAAATGCCGGCGGAACTGCCGTAAAAAGCAGGGAGACAGAGAGAGCCGGCAGAAACAGAAAATTGAACACAGAAGCTTCCGCCCCTGCGCAGAAAAAAGCGGGAATCTATGATTACAGTCTGCTCTTTATCGTTCTGGTACTGCTTTCACTCGGACTTGTGCTCTTATATTCCACAAGTTCCTATATCGCAGCTGTCGAGAACGGGGACTCTGCCTTTTACCTCAAGCGCCAGCTGATCTTTACGGTCATGGGCCTCGTACTCATGGGAATGGTCGCGTTTTTTCCTTACAGATGGTGGCGATATTTGTCCATCCCCGGATATCTGATAACAATTGCCCTGATCATAATGGTCATTCCTTTCGGCAGAGAGGTCAACGGCGCCAAGCGATGGCTGTATTTTACAGATAACATTTCGCTGCAGCCCTCTGAAATGGCCAAGGTGTCGATCATTATTCTGACGGCATTTATCATCGAACTGATCGGCCGCAGGAGACTGCAGACCGCCTGGGGCTTCCTGGTGCCTATGGTGCCGGCGGGAATCATCGCTGTCATGCTGTGGAAGATCACCAACAACATGAGTTCCGCTCTCCTGATCCTTGCCATCGCCTTCGGAATGCTGTTTGTGGCCTGCCCGGATTACAAGCGCTTTGTTGCACTGGCAGCCATGGGGATTGCGGGCTGTATAGGAATCGTAATGTATATAGTCCGAACCGCGGAACAGAACAATATGGGCTTCCGCGGAGGTCGAGTCCTGGTCTGGCTGAACCCGCAGGCATACGCGGATGACACAGGCTATCAGACCCTGCAGGCGCTCTATGCGATTGGATCGGGCGGCATGTTCGGCAAAGGCCTGGGACAGAGTATGCAGAAGATCGTCGTGCCCGAGGCACAGAATGATATGATCTTTTCCATCATCTGCGAGGAGCTGGGCCTGTTCGGGGCGATCAGCATTATGATCCTCTTTATCATGCTGATCTGGAGATTCATCCTGGTGGCAGGCAATGCTTTGGATCTGTACGGTGCCCTGATCGTCACAGGAGTCATCACACACATCTCGGTACAGGTCGTCCTCAATATTGCGGTCGTCACCAACACCATCCCCAATACCGGTGTCACCCTTCCTTTCATCAGCTACGGAGGATCCTCGCTATTTTTCCTGTTGGCCGAGATCGGAATGGTAATGTGCGTCTCCCGGACCAGCGTCAAGGCAGAAGCGGAATATGAACTGGAACACAGCGGCGGCTGATGACCGCCGAACGGAAATACTTTTTGAAGCAGTAGAAGGAATAAAGTGCTATGAAAAATACAGTATCCATACAAGACAATAATGCGATGGACTATAAAATACGCGGTATGTATGGAAGCACTGTGAATGAAGTGGACAGAAGCTTCGGCAGCAGGGCACACAGGGCACATGCGCTAAAGGCGCTCAATGGGCGCCCCAAAATCCACCCCGGAGAAGCCGGTGTGGTCAGCGGGCGCAGGATCCGCGTCGAGATCTCTTCCATCGGAAGGCTGTTTACCCTGCGGGGAATTCTTTTGCTGCTGTTTTCTGTTGTCTCAGTCAGCGCAGCAGTGATCCTGATGCTGTTCAATTTTGAAACTGCGGCAATATACGGGAACACGAAGTATAGTCCGGAGCAGATCGAATCCTTTATTACCCGCGGAAATCTCGGTGAGAACACCTTCGTGATGGCTTTGAAGTATCATCACCGCAAAGTATCGGACATTCCGTTCATTGACCAGATTGATATAGATATCGTCAATCCGTCGACTGTTCGAGTCAATATCATAGAAAAGCCCACGGACGGCTGTATTTCCTACAAGGGAAACAATGTCTATTTCTCCAAAGAGGGGATCATCCAGACGGTTTCCAGACGTACGGTCGATAATACCACAGTCATCAACGGCGTCGTCCTGACACACTCCAATACAGGCGCTCAGGTCCTGGCAAAGAATCAGCTGGGGCTTGACCTTTCACTGGAACTGATCCGGCAGGCCGATAAATACGGGATCCGGCCGGGCTCGATCGATGTAGATGAAAGGAGCAACCTCACAGCCATGTTCGGCGATGTGAAAGTCATGCTCGGCAAGACGGGATATGAACACAAGATGTTCCGCATGCACCAGATCCTTCCTTATCTGGAGGGACGCAGCGGGACGATCTCCATGACCGGATTCGTAAGTACACACGAAACAGACAACAATATAGTCCTTTCTCCTTATATGACCGAGGCCGAAGCCGAAGAAGCGGCCAGAAAGGCTGCAGAACAGGCACAGAAGGCTGCAGAGGAAGAGGTCCGGAGAGAAGCTGAAAAAGTAAGGAAAAAAGAGGAAGAAGCAAGAAAGAAAGAAGAAAAGGCAAAGAAGAAAGAAGAAGAGAAGAAAGCAAAAGAAGCCAAAAAGGCTAAAGAAGCGGAGGAAAAGGCAAAGGCACAGAAGACAGCGGAAGGACAGACAGCATCTGCCGAAAAGCCGGAAGCCGCAAATGCACAGGCGCAGAGTGAACAGCAGGCATCCTCTTCAGAGCCACAGCAGAACGCACAGCCTGATGCTGCACAGACCGAAGAAGGGATTACCGGGATCCAGGGAGAAGCCGAACCTTCACAGCCCGCGGAGGCTGCAGCAGCTGCAGAATAATCCGGCGGGACGGCAGACACTGCGGACGCTGTAGATCAGATTCATCGATCAGTAAGATCAGGACAGATAAAACAGGCATTTCCTGGAAGTGCCTGTTTTTTTGACTGTAAAGGTCAAAATTCCGCGGACACTTCATCGACATCGAAATTTTGCATTGATTATTCGAAAATCAGATTGTATTATAGTTTTGATTTTGAAATATCTTCATGATATTTTCATGTCTAAAATAAATGAAAAAGAAAAAGGGATTGAAGGAGGAAGTTAACGTGCTCGAGATTAAAACCAATGATACTGAGACTGCTTGCAAGATCATCGTTGTCGGTGTAGGCGGTGCGGGAAATAATGCTGTAAATAGAATGGTGGATGTCGATATTACTGGTGTTGAGTTCATCGGTGTGAACACAGATGTCCAGGCTCTTCAGCTTTGCAGAGCTCCCAAGCTGCTGCAGATCGGCGAGAAGCTCACCAAGGGACTCGGCGCAGGCGCAAATCCCGAGGTCGGTATGAAGGCCGCAGAGGAGAGCGCAGACGAGATCGCAAACGCCATCAAGGGCGCTGACATGGTATTTGTAACCTGCGGCATGGGCGGCGGAACCGGAACCGGTGCTGCACCTGTTGTTGCCAAGCTGGCCAAGGACCAGGGCATCCTGACCGTAGGCGTAGTCACAAAGCCTTTCAGTTTTGAGGCCAGAAGCCGCATGACCCGCGCTATGGACGGAATTGAAAATATTAAGGAAAACGTTGATACTCTCATCGTGATCCCCAATGATAAGCTGCTTGAGATCATGGACCGCAGGACAACTCTTCCCGAGGCTCTGAAGAAGGCTGATGAAGTCCTCCAGCAGGCAGTCCAGGGAATCACAGACCTGATCAATGTTCCCGCCATCATCAACCTCGACTTTGCGGACGTCCAGACCGTTATGCGCGACAAGGGTGTTGCCCACATCGGTATCGGCTACGGCAAGGGCGAGACCAAGGCAACCGACGCAGTCCGTATGGCAGTCGAGAGCCCTCTGCTCGAGACCACTGTCAACGGCGCTACAGATGTCATCATCAACATCTCCGGTGACATCTCCCTCGCGGATGCTTCCGACGCTGCAAGCTATGTGCAGGAGCAGGCCGGCGAAGATGTCAACATCATCTTCGGCGCTATGTACGACGACAGCAACACCGACGCCTGCGATGTCACTGTCATCGCGACAGGCATCGGCAACAAGGATGTCATCTCCCCCAACACAATCTTCGGTACTGCTGCAGGCAAGTCCAGCCCTTACAGCAGAGATCTCAAGACCGGTTTCGGCGAGCAGCTCCGCAGCAATGCCGGCGGCTACAATCGTCCTGCAGGACAGACTGTACGCCAGAAGAACCTTGAGATCCCCTCTTTCCTCAGAAATAAGAGGTGATCAGGGACTGCAGAGGTTACTGTTCACGCCTTCAGAGTGAATGAGCGGAAACCTCCAGAGCACGCAATGGAAAGTGTAAACATTACAACATTATTGAAATTTCCTCTTTCCTTTTCATAAAAAGGTGCTATAATAGTCAAGTCGGAAAAATATCCGGGTCGTTTTATACGGCCCGGATTTATATGGGGACGTAGCTCAGTTGGGAGAGCGCAGCGTTCGCAACGCTGAGGTCGCGGGTTCGAATCCCGTCGTCTCCACTTTTGTATGAATCGTGTAAATTCTGTATGGTTTGGAAGGCCCGGTATTTACGCGGTTTTTTTATGTTCTGGATTTTTTTTGTATTGAATATTGCAAGCCTGCTTCACCGGAGGTGAAGGCTGACGTATATGAAATATTATATTCATATACAGATGGAAGCCATGCGAAGTCAGATGACTCATTCAAGACAACGTACAGAATCAAAAATCTTGCTTATAATCATGTTTATCAGGTCAGGGTAAGGGCGATTACCGTGATTAATAAAGAGATTTTTATCGGCCCATGGTCTAATATAGCCTTTATTACACCTTATCCCAATAAAGTGAGCGGCAAGGCAATCGGGACGGTGTCCAATCCCGGTATGAAGATCAATTGGAATATAATCTATGGCTGTAACGGATACAATGTGTTTTTGACGACTAGTCCAAAGGGAAAATGGTATTGGAATCAGTCTACAAATACAAAAGCCACCGCGACCAGTGCTGCGATAAAAAAATTCAGGGGAAGTAA
Organism: uncultured Lachnospiraceae bacterium; assembly: GCA_902780385.1. Taxonomy (GTDB): domain Bacteria; phylum Bacillota; class Clostridia; order Lachnospirales; family Lachnospiraceae; genus CAG-791. The sequence goes on along the minus strand of CACZFF010000032.1, from coordinate 23,052 downwards.
ACTGAAACCCTACACAAATTACTATGTCCGTGTTGTTACAAGGCGTAAGAGAAATGGCGTTTTCTGCACAGTGCCGGTACCCAGGGCAGATTATTGGCAGGCTCGTTTCCTGCTAAGGAGAGGTTGATGGAAGAGCCGCATGTGGATTATTCATGAATGATCCAAATAAGTGTGAAAAAAGATGTCGATTTAAAGTAGTCACTCTTTCCGACCATGCCGCTCGTCAGAGCGGCACCCTGAAGCGTTTTCGCGTAGGCGAAAACGGTGAAGGATCAGGGGAGGTTTGGGCCGGATCACTTCAGTGCGCATGCATCGTAGAATAGTGACCATTTACCAGACAGGAAAGGACAGCCCGAAGTTCTGGTATTACCGACAGAAAGCTTAGAATGCCTTAGATGCGGACAGCAATTTCTTTTTATAATAAGTCCGTTTTGGTCTGTACGTTTGCGCGATCCGAAAAGGGGATCTTTACCGGGTTTACAGGAGTTTGCCGGACCTGGAGCTGGTGAAACACTGCGCAGGTAACAGAGAAACATCGAAGAAGGATGTAACCCATTCCGCGGAAAAGTCTACTTTTATAGTAAAACAGTAAACAGTACCCGGTGTATCCTGAAACAAAGATCCCGAAGCAAAACGGACTTTTTGCTGAGAACAGCGGAAACACCGTATGAATGTATAAAGATCATAAAGGAACCGGAGTTCGATTATTGAGCTTACCGGAGAGGTTGCGTACCCTTAATGCCGTGTATCTGTGAGGCCGCGTATCCGTGAGGCCGCGTATCCGTGAGGCCGCGTATCCGTGAGGCTGTTTTTTCGTGAGGTATATCATAAAGATGACTCAGGATGATAAATCCGGGCTCCTCTATCCTCTTTTAGGCCTGGTCCGCCATCGCATTGGAACAGACGGAGACGGAGTCACGACACTGGTGGCAGGAGCAGGGTGTCCGCTGCAATGCCGCTGGTGTATAAACAAAAATCTTCTCAAAAAAGCGCCTGCCGAAATGGTGACGGCAGACGCTCTTTTTGATATGGTAAAAATTGATGACCTCTATTTTCGTGCTACAGGAGGCGGGGTCACCTTCGGTGGAGGGGAACCCCTTCTTCATGCCGGCTTCCTTTCCCGTTTTCGAAGCATCTGCTCCCCGGAATGGAAGATTCGCGTGGAGACCAGCCTTGCTGTGCCTTCCGGATCCGTAGAAACAGCTGCCTCTGCCGCGGATGAATTCATTGTGGACTGCAAAGATCCGGATCCTGTCCGTTATCACAGCTATACCGGAGACGATGCTGCCCTGATGCTCGATAACCTCTGCCTTCTCCGTGACCTGATAGGACCGGAGAGGATCATTGTTCGAATTCCCCGGATCCCGGATTATAACACAGTCGCCGATCGTGAGGCCAACGCCGGGCTTCTGCGGGAAATGGGTTTTTCCAGGCTCGAACTGTTTGACTATGTGACTGATCGGAATTAGTGTTATACTCGGGTTTTGCGCGAAAACGCGCGAAAAACACCTCGAATTTCAGGTGTGTCTGTACTCCTGTTATGGTTTGTAAAGAGACTGCTGTTCTGTAACGGCTTAGTACTCCTGATTCCCAAAAAGCAAGGAAGATATTTACAATTCAGTTTTCTTTCTATATATTTAATGCTGGTCCTTGTCAATACTCGCTGTCTTTACATACCTGGTCTGGAGGGCTGCGAGTGGTAAAAAGAAGGACAGCACAGCATTACAACAGCGGTTGCGGCAAAATGATATAGCTGAAGCAGAAAGGAAGATACTTTTGGAGACAGAACAAAATGGTGCCGTAGGCACCCCTCATAAGCATAAAAAGAAGGAAACAGGCTTTACCGGTCAGATCGGTTTTGTCATGGCTGCCGCGGGCAGTGCGGTCGGAGTGGGAAATCTGTGGCGTTTTCCTTATCTGGCGGCAAAAGACGGGGGCGGACTTTTTATCATCATTTATCTGATCCTGGCTCTTACATTCGGTTTTACACTTTTGACATCAGATATTGCGGTGGGACGCAGGACCGGGATGAACTCGATCAGGGCCTATGAATCCATGAATCCCAAATGGAAGTTTCTGGGAATCATCACCTTCCTGGTACCGGCGATCATCATGACCTACTACGCTGTCATAGGCGGCTGGATCACGAGGTATGTGGTCGTGTATCTGGCAAATGAGGGACGGGCTGCCGCTTCGAACAGTTTTTTTACCGATTTCATCACGAATCCGGGACAGGCGGTTCTGTATGCGGTCGCTTTCATGCTGGTCACGGCCTTCGTCGTATTCAAGGGAGTCGAGGAAGGCATTGAGAAATGCTCGAGTGTCCTGATGCCGGTCATGGTGGTCATGATCGTCGCCATCGCGATCTTTGCCATGACATTGAAGAGCACAGATGCGGACGGCGTCACCCGCACAGGACTGCAGGGACTGGCCGTCTATCTGACACCCAGCCTGGAGGGGATCACGATCAAACGCCTGATGCAGATCCTGCTGGATGCCATGAGCCAGATTTTCTTTTCCCTGAGTGTTTCGATGGGCATCATGATCACCTACGGTTCCTATATCAAAAAGGATGTAGATATCAACACGGCAGTTCACGAGATCGAGTTTTTTGACTGCGGGGTTGCTCTGCTGGCGGGCATGATGATCATTCCTTCGATCTTTGTCTTCGACGGCATTGAGGGTATGAAGGCAGGTCCCAGCCTGATGTTCGTATCCCTTCCCAAGGTCTTTGATTCCATGCCTCATTTTGGGCGGCTTGTTGGATTTGCCTTTTTCCTGATGGCGGCTTTCGCGGCGCTCACGAGCTGTGTCTCTGTCCTTGAGACCATTACAGCCAACTGCATGGAGATCTTCCACATAGAGAGGCGCAGAACGACGATCATCCTGACGGTCCTCTATACAGCGGCTTCGATCGTCATCGCTCTGGGATACAGTAAATTTTATATTGAACTGCCCCTTCCCAACGGCAGCATCGCCCAGCTGCTGGATCTGATGGACTATATCAGTAACAGCTTTATGATGCCCTTTATTTCATTTTTGTCCTCGATTTTCATCGGGTGGATCATCGGTCCGGCCTGGATCGTGGAGGAAGTGGAATACGGCGGCGCTTCTTTCGGCCTTAAAAATCTCTATCGCTTCATGATCCGCTATGTCGTGCCGGTACTGATGTTCATCCTTTTCCTGCAGTCGACAGGCATTCTGGGCTGAGAGAAAGCAGTATTGCGAGGATAAAGAGGTCCGTAAACGTATAATATGATGAATAAACCGTGATACGGGAGCGCGGGACGCTCGGACCGGCGCATGGTTTATCGGTAAATGCTTGTGAAACTGCTTGAATTCGCTGGATCATAACCGCAGGCAGAAAAGAGGAATATCGAAACATTGTTTTTGCTCCGGCATATTTTGATACGAGGAGGAAAAGATATGAAGAATAAAATCAGGACAATTCTTGCAGTTCTTCTGATCGCGATGCTGGCCATGACCGGGTGCAGCCTGGGCCGTTTCGGAAAGCCGAGTGTCGTTTCCCTGACAAAAGACGCTATGGCGAATATGAAAAAGGTGGAATCTGCAGCTGTGAATATCAAAACGGACGGAGACATCTCAGCCGTTTATGAGGCACTCAATATCGGTATGAATATAAACCTGGACTCCGAGACGGACATGGAACTGACCAAAGAACCCGGACTTGCCAGGGGAGACACTACTCTTACAGTAGGCGCAGTCGGTCAGGAGCAGACCATCAACGGAACCTTCTACAGAGAAAGCAATGATGAAGGCTCGACGATCTATGTTAAGTGGCAGAACGGAGACTGGACGAAAAAGACTACTCAGGCAGAAAAAGAGACCGAAGAGGAAGAGAACAATACAAATGCCATCACCATGCCGGAGTCGGTCACGACTGTGGTCGGTATGCTCAAGTACTTGTCTGACGGAAGTGTCTCGGCGGAACTGAAGGAAGAGACCGTGCAGATAAACGAGAAGGAAGCTTATCAGATCACAAGCACACTGGGCGGAGCCTTCCTGAAGGATATGATCGATAACGGCACAATTCCCCTGAGCGGAGTCAACCTGGATCAGGCAGAGATCGACTGGTCAACTGTTTCGGTCCCTGCGGAGATTTATATTTACAAAGAGAGCAAACTGCCCGCCAGGATCACACTGGACTGCACTTCGATCGGTTCACAGATCGTCGGAAATATGCTGAAAGAGCAGCTGGAGTCCATTCCCTTCGGAAATATCAGGCTGGATGTCAACCGCTTCGTCGTGGATATCACGATCGACAGATATAATGAGATCGAGGCCTTTGAGATCCCTGCCGAGGCAGCCGGCGCAGCTGAGTCGGATAACCTTGCTCCCGGAATTATGGATCTGTTCCAGTTCTGATGAATTAAGTTCTGATCCTGATGATCAGTATTGATGAGTTCAGCTGAATTATGATGATTACTGATGATAACTGATGATCATTGATGGCGCGGAAGCAAAATCGCCGTCACAGCACATACCCGGGTGAAGGTGTGTGCTGTGACGAATTTTTTGTTTTCGCGCCATCGCGGTATCTTTTCAATAATGCATTTTAAATTATGAGAGGAAGATTGTTTGTCAGAGACATTGAAACCCCGCATTCTGCGTTTTAAAATGGAGAGACAGGATGCGGGAAAAACCATCAAGGAATATCTGATGCGCGGGATCGGGTTCTCTTCAAAGCAGCTGAGCCGCTTCAAATACCGCAGGGACGGCATTCTGCTCAACGGCCAAAAGAGATACGTGAACGCGGTGCTGCAGGAGGGCGATGTGCTGGAGATCCGCCTGACACAGGGCGGAGAACCCGTGGAAGAACCGCATGACGGGACGTCTCCTGTCACTGGCGGATATCTTGCAGCGCGCGACGGGAGGCTGCAGAAAATCTGGGTCAAACCTGTTGACTGGCTGGCGGACCGGTACCCGCTGAAGATCCTCTATGAGGACCGGGATATCCTGGCGGCGGACAAGCCTTCGGGTGTAGTATGTCATCCAAGTCCCGGACATTTCGATGACACACTCTCCAATCAGGTGGCGGAACATCTGGGCCGCATCGGACAGGAGCTGGATGTGCGTGTGACCGGACGCCTGGACAAAGATACCTCCGGGATCGTTGTTTTCGCCCTGAACACAGAGACGGCGGCGCAGCTCATCAAACAGCGGCAGGCCGGGATGGCGGAACGTTTTTCCTTTGATCCGCTTTTACAGCAGCTTGCTTACGAAGGGGAAGACCCTAATGGCTGCACTGAAGGGGCTGAACAATTTGACCGGGATAGCAGCAAGGGCATGGGGCCTCTTTGGCGGGATTCAGAGAAGATCATCCGATATATGACTGCGGGGGAGAACGTCAAGCTCTACATTGCAAGGGTCCGGGGTGATTTCGGAAGTCAGCTTACGGGTACTGTGGACAGGCCTCTTCGAAGAGAGAGCCGGGAGTCCTTCCGGATGATCGCCGCGGACGACGGAAAGGAAGCGAGGACTCACTACGCAGTGCTCGCACGGCTGCCTGACGGGACATCCCTGGTCGCCTGCCGGATCGAACACGGGCGCACCCATCAGATCCGTGTGCACATGTCGCTGACAGGGCATCCGATCGTGGGAGACCGCATGTACGGACCGGAGGCGGAGGACCTGAACGATCAGACCGGGAGAAATCAGGAAGGAAGACCGGAAAGAGATCCGGAAAGAAATCCGGAAAGAAATCCGGAAAGGAAGCCGGGAGAGGGGTATGAAAGATCGGTTCAGCCCCGGCTGAGCCCTCCCCTCATGCTTCATGCCTACCGTGCAGGATTCCGTCAGCCTTTTACCGGTGAGAAAATCATGATCGAGGCGCCGCTCCCTGAATGGGCACAGGCGATCCCAGGCGGGACGTTATGACGGGCAGCCGGCAGAGCCGGTATTTTAATTCCCTTTTTTTAATCACCTTTTCCCGGGTGCCGGCCATTTGCAAAAGACTCTGCGGCCGTCTGTGCACATTGGAGGAACCAGGTACTGCAGCAGAACATAGGAATACACAGGAATCTGAAGCATTGTCACATTAGATCATCAAAGAAGGAGGAAAACCATGGGAAATGAAATGCATGTCATCGAGAATGAGTTTCTGAAGGTCGCGGTCGCCCCGCATGGTGCGGAGCTGTGCAGCATTTATGATAAGGTCAGACAGCACGAAGTCGTGTGGCAGGCTGACCCCGCCTACTGGAACAGGCATGCACCTGTACTGTTTCCCTTTGTCGGCAAGGTGAACGAAGGCCTTTACCGCTACAAGGGACAGAGTTATCCGATGGGCCAGCATGGCTTTGCCCGGGACATGGATTTCACCCTGATCGAAGAGACAGCGGATTCGATCACCTTCCGCCTCTGCGACAATGAAGAGAGCAGGGCAAAGTATCCTTTCGCCTTTGAACTGACCATCACACACCGCCTGCAGGGCCGCAAGGTGACTGTGGAGTGGAGCGTAAAGAATCCTTCCGATACGGAGCCTCTGTATTTTTCCATCGGCGGACATCCTGCTTTCAACTGCCCGGCAGATCCGGGTTACAAAAAGACGGATTATTTTATCCGCTTTGACGGATATGAGAAGACTGCAGAGATTCCCTACGTGCTGATCGATCAGCCCAGCCAGGGGATCGATTTTGAGCATCCGCAGATGCTTGCCCTGGACGGCGGATTTATTCCTGTGGAAGAGACGACTTTTGACAGGGATGCCTATATCTTTGATGAGGGAACTGTCCAGACAGTAACCCTTTGCTATCCCGACAAAACTCCTTACGTCACACTTTCTGCTCCCGGCTTCCCTTCCTTCGGCGTCTGGTCCAAGCCCCACACCGACGCTCCTTATATCTGCCTCGAACCCTGGATCGGCCGCTGCGACAACATGGGCTTTGCCGGCGAGCTTCCGGACAAGTACGGCGAGCAGTGCGCCGCCCCCGGCAGCACCTTTGAAGCCGCTTATACGATCGAAGTGAACTGAGCGTGTATGCTTTAAAATCATTGCGTATGCCTTAAAAACATTACGGATGCCTTAAAAGCATACAGACATCCGGCATATTAGGAAGATCTGGAAAAAACAAAAAACCTGCCTCTTCACCGTTTTTCATGGAAAAAACGAGGGACGGCAGGTTTTTTACATCCGGATATTGATCATGGCCCTGATATTCATGACCTGCAGGCGAATCCTGAATCTGCAGATTTCAGATACTCAGACAGAACAGTTTTTAAAGCAGATCCAGGAGCTGCATGGGACTGTCGATGATCGCGAAGGGTCCCAGGGATTCCAGAAAATCCACGGGGCGGAATCCCCAGGATACGCAGACGCAGGGCATGCCTGTGTTTTCCGCAGTCTGGACATCGATCTCAGTATCCCCGATATAGAGAGCTTCTTCGGCGGCGATGCCGAAATCCTTCAGGACGGCCTCCACCATGTCGGGGGCAGGCTTTCTGCGGATGCCGGACTGTTCGCCGGCAGCAGCGTCAAACAAGTTCTCGAAGCAGTCCGCGGCCAGTTTTTTCACGGCCGGATCGGGCTTATTGGATACGACAGCCGTCCTGATGCCTTTCTCGCGGAGGGCATACAGAAGATCCATGATCCCGTCATAGGGGCCGGTCTCATCCCTGCTGTGCTCCAGATAAAAAGGCCGGAAAACATCTTCGATCCTTGCGACTTCAGCTTCGTCGATCCCCGGGACCGTCATCATTTCTGCAGAGCCGATTCGGCGGAGGCGGGCGGGATCGTTTTCACCGGCCTCCATGGCCAGGGCCCGCTGCAGGGCTGTGTGCACACCGCTCCCGAACAGACGCATTCCGTCGGCGCGCACATAATCGTGCTTGTGGCCGCACATGCCCATAGCGTAGTTGACCGACGACGTGAGGTCATTGGCGGTGTCCAGTATAGTTCCGTCCATATCGAATATCACTGCTTTATACTGCATAAATATCCTTTCTTTTTATCTGGAGAAAAGTTTGTCCCAGATGGAGGGGCCTGTCTCCTCCCGGGGCAGCTCAAAGTTGTCCATGATGGCCGAGACGACGGCGCGGATCTCCTTGGTGGTGATCATCCCGCTCTGGAGCAGGTAGGGAGTCTGGGAGGAACCGTCGAGATAGTAGAGCATGCCTTTTTTACCGAGTTTTTCGGCTCCCTTGCGGTCGACCATGACATAGGAATCCGCTACAGTATCGGTGCGCAGGCACACGCGTGCGGGAAAGCTCTCGCGGATGGGGCGGAAATAAACACTTTTCTCCGATGCTGCGATCACATGGATCCCGCAGGCGGAGGCCATTTCCGCCAGCCGGGTGAGCAGATTGGCGGCCTGCCGTTTGCCGATGGCGTTCAGGTTGGCGTATTCCTCGATGATGACGATCAGGTGCTTCATCATACCGGCCTTGCGGTTGAAATCATAGATCGTCCGGCAGCGGCTGTCATAGAGGGCGGCGTAGCGGCGGTCCACTTCTGCGTTGAGGTCCTCCAAAAGGGCCATTTCCTCATCGGGGTCGGAAGAAACCTGGCAGTAGGGAACCTGGCTGTAGCGGTCAAATTCGCTCCGTCTCTGGCCGCAGAGGTAGAGCTCGATCTCCTCCGGAGCATGCGAAAGGAGCAGACTTATGATGATCCCATGCAAAAAAGCGGTGCGCCCTGCACCTGCGACGATCAGGTGGGGTGTCCGCGAAAGATCGGCGAAATAGCTCTGCCTGTAGATGTCCATTCCGATGGCGACCGGGATTGACTGGGGGATGCTCTGTACTTCTTCAAACTCTCTGTCCGTCAGGATGTCGCCCAGATAGACCTGGTCGGTCTGCCAGGGCACATCGATATAGATATGTCCGTCCGCACGGTAGACTTGAATATCGCTGCGGTTGAAGATTGCCTTGTAGGTGGGGAGCAGGCTGACGATGCGGTCCGCGCTGCGGCGGTCATCGGGGATGATGCCGAAGCGTGTCAATGTCGGACCCTGCAGCTGTGTATCCAGCAGGCCGTCGACATTGTTCTCCGCCCAAAGATCGAAGAGCTCATCTGTATAAGGCTTGAGCGAGCGTTCATTCCATCTCGTATGGTATTTTAATAAATCCTTCGTCAGAGGAAGGACGAATTCATTAATACTCACAATATTTCTTAAACCAGTATTTTATTAATAAGCGTTTGGCTTTCACTGTGCCGCAGGAATCTGAAGGGCAGAAGACCTGCCGGCGGGTCCGGAAAACATACGTTTAACATTTAAAGAGTGAAAAATATTGCATCGGAGAAACCCGTTCCGGGCTTTCTCCTCGCGGTGCCGCTCTAACGAGCGGCATGGTCGGAAAGATCGAGGAACTGCATAAATGTCCCGAGGACCAGATCCATTTTTGCGGGATCTGTGAAGCGGTGATCGGCGTCCGGTACGGTGACCATGCTGATCCCGTTTCTGCATGCAAAAGAGTGCACGGCTTCATAAGGTACAAGTTCATCGGCTGTTCCCTGCGCGATACGCATGCAGCCTGCATAGGGGCTTAGATCCCGGATGGTGATATCGTTGTCTTTCAGGGACTGGATAAAGGCCTGCGACAGCATGACCTTGCGGTCGAAACCCGAGGGGACTTCCCCTCCCTGTGCCAGTGTCCTCAGCTCGTCCTGTGTGAGGACCTTCTCGGTGAGGACCCGGTACATGACGACGGCAGGGCAGCGCAGGCAGATCCTGCGGAAGGGATTTACACCGTGGTCCGAGATATATTTCAATACCAGGTAGCCGCCGAAGCTGGTGGCGCTGGCGTCCAGGATTTCGGGACGCAGTTCCTTCTGTATATATTGCAGGACAGCTCCGAGATAGGCGTCGCAGTCCGCGAGCGTGATCCCGGCGTGTTCATCGTCTCCGTGACCCGGCCAGTTGAAAATAACAAGGGCTGTGTCGTCATGCCTTTCCAGGATTCTGTCTGCGAGCTTATTTGCCATTGCGTTGTCCTTGTGCCCGGCAAAACCGTGGCAGAAAAGAACGACATGTTTAAAGACAGGACCTGGACCGACCGCGTTTTCCATGTTTATTCCGTCGACATCATTTTTGCCGGCAAAATATTTTTTACACCGGATCGTGAAATCTGCACTATGAAGATCAAAGTATTTTTCCATGGTGATTTCTCCGAAAAAACGTCTGTGCGGATTCAACTATATATCGCTTTATATCACCTTACCAAACCGCCTTACCAAACCGTGGAATGTCATTATACCATGAAACCGCAGGCCGTGATATAATATTTCTCTAAAACCGCAAGTTGTATCAGCGCTCATGCTGCAGAGCGTGTATCAGCATCGTTCAGCACTGTCTTGAGCGCAGCAGCAGATGCAGTACAGGATCTGTTTCGGGGCGGCGGGAAACAGGATCCGGGAGAGGACACGATCAATGGACAAAGTGATAAAGATGATTGGAATAGATCTGGACGGCACGCTCCTGACCAGGCAGAAGGAACTCACCGCGGAATCGAGGCGTGTCCTGGAGGATGCGGTCCGCGCAGGAGTTGAGGTCGTTCCGGTGACGGGAAGGCCCCTGGCGGGTGTTCCCCGTGAGGTGCTGGAGATTTGCGGGATCCGATATGTGATCACGTCCAACGGCGCCAACACCTATGCCCTGGCAGAGGATGCCCTGGGAAAGGGCACTTATATCCTGAGCGGAACACTGAACGGAAAAACACCTGCAAGAGTTCTGCGCAAGGCTCATCTGCCGCATGAAGCTGTGCGCAGAGTGCTGGAGGCGGCAGATGGCCATGATGTGATCCGCGAGATATTCATCAAGGGTGTAGGCTATCACAATCCTCATACTCAGGAAATGCTGGAAAAGCGTTTTTCCATCGCACCGCCCATCCTGGCCTATATTAACAGGAGCAGGAAAATCGTGAGCGGTTTTGATGCCTTTCTGGAAGATCCGTCCTCCCATGTGGAAAATATTTCCCTGATGTTCCCCAGTCGGGAGGCGCGGGATGCCGCGGCTGATCAGATTAAAAAGATCCGGGGCAGGGACGGGGGACGGCTCTTGCATATCCTGTTTCCATGGAAAACAGATCTGGAGATCACTCATGTGATGGCGGACAAATGGCGGTCCCTGGAGGATCTGGGAAAACACCTGGGCATCACGGATTCGCAGATCATGGCCCTTGGCGACGGCGACAACGACCGCGCCATGCTGCGCGGTGCGGGCTATTCCGTGGCAATGGGAAATGCGCCCGATTATGTCAAGGAGACGGCAGACAGGATCACCGGAGACAATGACCACGACGGCGCCGCCGCGGCGATCCGCGAAGCGCTGGGACTGTGAGGTTCTGGAAGGAGAGAGTTTATTATGTTTGGTGCAATCATCGGGGATGTGATCGGATTCCCCTACGAATATAAGCATGAAGACCTGACAGATACAAATATTCCCCTGTTCCGGACAAATGCTGCCGGAACAGATCCCTCATCCGGAAACGGAGAAGGACAGGCAGGGGAGGATTTTTCTGACAAGACTGTGATGACGGCAGCTGTCGAAGCCGGTATTCTGCAGTTTGAGCGGTTGCTGCCTACGATCATGGCGGGAAAGGCGGGACAAGATGAGGGCGAAAAGACCTCTGGACAGGCTGGTGCTGTCAATGTCAGTGTGGGCGGAAAAAATGTGAACGGCCCCAATATTCCGCAGAACGCCTTTGAAGAGAATTTTAAGAAAGAGCTGACGGCGGCAATGCGCCGTCTCGGCCAGGCTTATCCGCTTGCCGGATACACCATGGATCTGAGTGTCTGGCTCTTCCGCGGAGGCAGTCCTGTGGTCAAGGACGATGACGCGGGGCCTGCGGCGCGTGTCAGCCCGGTGGCCTGGACTTTTCAGGATGATCTTTATATGATGCGGCACATGGCTCGTCTGCAGGCGGAACTCACCAACCGGAGCAAAGAGGCTGTCAAAGCAGCAGAAGCGGCTGCCTGCGCAGTTTTTCTGGCCATTCATGGCAGCACGAAACCCTATATTGCCGGGTATCTGGAGCGGGAATTCGGATATAAGATTCCTGACGAAGAAGCCATGAAGGAGGAGATCCTGCGCGCCGGCGGGGCGCGGATGATTTCCGGTTTTTCAGGAATGACAGACAGTGCGGATACAGGAGCGGCAGGTTCAGCTGACGGCGATTCCTCCTGTCTTTCCGCCCTGTGCGTGCGCGCTGCCATGACCGCTTTTTTAAACGGCAGGGATTTTGAAGACGTGGTCAGAAGGGCTGTTTCCCTGGGAGGAAACAGTGCTGATATCACAGCGATCGCAGGCGCGGCCGCGGAGGCATTTTTCGGCATTCCGGAGGATATCAAAGCCGAGGGCCTGCGGCGTCTCCCGGAAGATCTCAGGAAGGCTGCAGAGGCTTTTGCTGCCCGCGAAGCGCAGAAAAAAGCAGCCCGCGATCAGAATCCCGCAGCCAGGGAGCGGTGGGAGAACGCGATGACCCGTGCCACTGCGCGTCACCCTGCGGCAGTACAGGGCAATGAACCGATCGAGCAGGCAATTGATGTTATGCTTGCGCAGAAGGACGAAAAGTCCCTCATTGCCGCCATGGAAGTGCTCCGCCGGCGCATGAACCAGAAGGGCCGCGTCTTTGTGCCCCTGATCTCTGTAAAGCGCAGCGAAAATACTCAGGCTGCAGGAAAAGGAGATGCCTCAGGCCAGGCACCTCAGAATGGCCTGGTCTACAGCATGCAGGCGATCCGCACGAAAGACGGAAAACTCTGGCAGCCCGCTTATACGAGCCGGGCACAGCTGGACAAGGCCAATGCGGCTCTGGCCAAAGCCCGGGCAGCGGCCGGTGCTGCAGCGGGTCCTGACAATAGCTCCGGCATGGTCCTTTCCTACGCAATGGACGCGCTCTTTATGCGTTTTCTGCCGGCAGGCTCGGAGCTGGCACGGGAAGCTGCAGGGGCGGACCGGAATGCGGAAAGTCCCGACGGGCAGAATCCGCCCGTATTCAGGGAGAGCATTCCCGATGAGATTCAGGGAATCGTACTGAATCCTTTCGATAAGATCTTTTTCATTCCCAGAAAGACGATTGAATCGATCTTTCTCATTAACAGGGAAGCCTCCCGCGCAAACCGGCGCTGATCCTTAACCTTTTGATTTTTGCAAAGCAAAAATACCTCCCCTGCGGTCTTGATTTCATGCAAGTCCGCAGAGGAGGTTTTTGCTTTCACACATTTAGTTGAAAATATATTATTGAAAATATTTGGTTGAAAAATCAGGCGCCTGTCATTTCCGAGGCGGTCTGAATGGCAAGGTTCATTAGACGAATGAACTCGTTTGCGTTTTCATCCCCCATTTTTTTCAGGAGGCTGATATGGTTTTCCTTTGCGTTCTTATAGATGGAACGGATGTGATCGGCGCCGGCATCTGTCAGTGCCACATTGATCTGGCGGCGGTCGCGCGAGGAGCGATGGCGCTCGATATATTTTTTCCGGTCCAGACTGCTGAGAATGTTTGCGATCCTTCCTGAAGTGATCCCGAGCCTCGCCGCAAGCTCTCCGGCGGACACAGGGCTTTCAAGCCTGGACAGCCAGAAGAGTGCAGCCTCTTCACCGCGTGTGCTGTGCTGTTCAAACACATTTGACAGATCTTTGGAATACAGGAAATGGATATCACAGAGGTTTTCTGCCAGCGTCTCGTAGTCCTTATATTTTTCCATCTGCTGATCGCGCTCCTTTTGATCTTGACATCATAGTATCCATTGCATAGAAGTTAGATTATTCTAACAAAGTTAGTTTATTCAAATCGGATGCTTTTGTCAATGTCTGATCAAAAAAAACAATGGAATGAGCTGCCGGGGATGGTCCTGAATGAAAACAATTGGATCGTCCCCTTGTCAGGCCACTCTGTCAGGCCACTCTGTCAGGATTCTTTGACAGGGATTTTCCTCTGCAGGGCTCCGGGGACAGAGGAGGGGAGCGTTTCTTTCGGCATGGAGTTTCCTGCGGCCCTGCTCAGTGTCAGGCAGTAGAGATCTTCCGCACGTATTTCCTCTTCCAGGAAGGAGTAGGCTTTCTCAGACAAATGACTCCTGGCATCCGACATCTTGGACAGGAAGGGGATATAGGCGTTCTGACTGATCATGGACAGGAGAGGAGCCGCGGCGCGGTTGATCGCGAGAGGTCTGGCGTAAAAGACCATTCCTGAGGACAGCAGTGTATCCAGGCGGTACTGTCTGATCTGCAGCAGAATGTGGAGAAGGCAGCGGCTGACGCGGGTGCGGGCCAGGCTCTTGGTGTTGATGAGATCGCAGAAAGCGGTAAAACCGGAATAGCTGCCGAGCAGCTTCCTGATCCTGATGGCGAGTTCCGGGGTGACGTCCACGAAGGAGTCCAGTTCCTCTTCCTGCATGAGCAGGGCATACATCAACTGGTCGGAAAAATCATCCGGATGGACGGGGAAGAGGGGAACCTGGGTGACAGAAGTCCGGGGAATGATCTTTGCATCAGCAATCGGAATGCTGCGGTCTGCAAGGATGTCCTGTCTGTACTGTGTCGCAGTAGGTACATCGATCCTGGAGATGGCGTGAGGCTGTATACTGCTGCCTGAATGAATGAGCGCGCGGCAGTATTCCACACCCAGAATATCATTGGGCGCAGAGGGGTAGCGGAGGACAAGGCCCTCCTTGTTTTTGCCGAGTTCTTCCCTGAAAAAATGCTCCAGTGCCGCAGCCCGGGCAGCGGGAAAGGGCATTCCGCCCTTGAGCCCTGCCTGCAGCTTTTCCCTGTATATTGCAGTACTCTCGGGGGAGCCTTTTCTCTCAGCGGCTGCAATGGTCTGTGCACAGCGCATGAGGTTGTCAAAATCGCCGCTCTCTGAGCCGAAGCACAGATCGGTGACAACACCCAGCTTCTCCAGAAGATTGATGCCGCCGCGTGCAAAATATTCCGCGCTCCCGCATGCCGCATAGAGGGGGATCTCCAGGACCAGGTCTGCCCCGGCCTGCAGAATCTGCTCCGCGCGGATATATTTGTCGAAAACGGCGGGTTCGCCGCGCTGTACGAAGTCACCGCTCATGGCGGCGATGATATAGTCTGCCTGTGTGATCCTGCGCGCCTCGCGCAGAATGAATGCATGACCTTCGTGAAAAGGGTTGCATTCCATAATGATGCCTGTAACTTTCATAGATTCCAACCTTTCGTTTACTGCAGACGAAAACCCACTGCCTTCAGGCGGTGGGAGGGGCCTTCTGCCGTGTTATTTATAATACCTTGCTTCTGTCAGGAAACATTTGCATGGTTACAGTTTCGGCGATTAATTACGTTACTGTACACGCCCTATCGAGGGCGTGTACAAGTAACGTTGCGAAAATCGCATTCCAATGCGCTGTGCGCGCAATGCGCTGTGCGCGCGATTTTCGCCGTTTAACTCGGGTTTTTCGCGAAAAGCGCGCGAAAAACACCTCGCGTTTCAGGTGGGTCTGTACAGTAGCTTAATTACTTTATTGCATAATGATTTGTACCTTTTCATTCTTGAATGAATCTATTTAAATGATATAATAACATAGGGTAATATTTCAAATAGTCTTGTGTTCTTTTTTGCAGAGCAGGGGACTTTTGGCAGATGTCCTGACCATTTGCAGGAGTCTGTAAAATGTTGCAATCAATGCTTATCAATCAGTATCTATCGAAAGGACAGAAAAACATGAATATTCTGGTTATCAACTGCGGCAGTTCTTCTCTGAAATTCCAGGTAATTGATTCCGATACCGAGGCTCTCCTTGCAAAGGGCCTGTGTGAGAGAATCGGCATTGACGGTTCTGTGATCACATATGAGAACAAGGTGAAAGATACAGGCAAGGAAGTCAATGTGACACCTATGCCCGACCACAACAAGGCAGTCAGCCTGGTGCTTGATGCGCTGACAAACGAGAAGACCGGCGTTCTGAAGTCTCTCGACGAGATCGGCGCAGTCGGCCACCGTATCGTCCATGGCGGCGAGAAGTTCACGACCTCTGTTGTGATCAACGACGAAGTCATCGAGGCGATCAAGGAGGTTTCCGACCTGGCTCCTCTGCACAACCCCGCAAACCTGATCGGTGTTGATGCCTGCAAGGCCCTGATGCCCAACACTCCCATGGTCGCTGTTTTCGATACCGCTTTCCATCAGACCATGCCTGAGAAGGCATATATGTATGCTCTTCCGATGGATTATTACAATAAGTACAAAGTACGCCGTTACGGCTTCCACGGCACCAGCCATGCTTTCGTCTCCAAGGAGATGGCAAATGTCGCCGGCAAGCCTTATGACAGCATCAAGACCATCGTCTGCCACCTGGGCAACGGTGCTTCCATTTCCGCTGTCTGCAACGGCAAGTGCGTTGACACCTCCATGGGTCTTACCCCGCTTGAAGGCCTGATCATGGGCACCCGCAGCGGTGATCTTGATCCCGCCATCATCGAGTTCATCGCAGGCAAAGAAAACATGACAGCTGCTGAGGTCGTATCCGTCCTCAACAAGAAGTCCGGTGTCTTTGCTTTGTCCAACGGCAAGTCCTCTGACTTCCGTGACCTGGAAGAAGGTTATCTTGCAGGCGATAAGTTCTGCCAGCTGGCAATCGACGCTTTCTGCTATCGCGTGGCAAAATATGTCGGCGCTTATGCAGCATCCATGAACGGCGTTGACTACATCGCTTTCACCGCAGGCATCGGCGAGAACAGCGGATTTGTCCGTGCAAAGGTTATGCAGTACCTTGGCTATCTCGGCGTTAAGCTTGACGAGGAAGCAAACAAGGGCCGCGGCGAAGTGATCAAGATCTCCACCGACGACAGCACTGTCCAGGCTTATGTCATCCCCACCAATGAGGAGCTTGCCATCGCACGTGAGACTGCAGCTCTTTGCTGATCACCCTGCCTTGCTCTTGCGGTCTCGGGACCGCAAGCATAAAACACATATGAACTCTGGAGCCCGGAAGCCGGTTTTACCGCTTCCGGGTTCTTTTTATGCGCCTGCGGTATAGACCATGCTGTAAATCCGCAGATAATCTGATAAAATAAGTGAAGCTGACAGGAAGCTTTTTGATCTATGAACACAACTTTTGGCAGAAACACACATGATTGGTGATAAAGGAAATACATGAGAGCTACATGGACGCAGGGCATGAGACTAAGATCGTTGTCTGTCATGCTTATAATCAGCGCCGCGATGATAATCTGTATCATTTTGGCTCATTGGCGGGGCGCACGCGAAACAGAGCTGGAGAATCAGAGGTACCGGGAAGACCACAGTCTCTTTGAGGATATTGTGGTCGGAGGGAGACTGATGCAGGAGACTTTTCTGCGCCGGGACGAAGAGGGAAAATGGGAGCTCTACGCAGCCGGGGATTTTTCAGGCCGGGCATATATCTATTTCACGAAATTTCAGACATTGAAACTGACCCGTTTACAAGAAGAGGACGGCAATCTTTCAAGCGGGGAGGGCAGTACATTTACTCTGCACAGCGGAGATATCATCCCTGAGAACTGCCTGGAGGACGGATCTGTCTGGCACGCAGAGATTCCCGGAAGAAAAGGAGAAATCCAGGAGCAGGCGGATTTAACCGTTTATTGCGCCGGCCAGATACCGACTCTGTTTATCAATACTCAGTCCGGCAGCCTGGATGCCTTGAATTCGGATCAGTCTGTCCGCGAGCAATGCAGCTATCTTGTCTGTCTTCCGGACGGAAGCAGAGACTGCTCGGGCAGGTGTGAAATCCACGGACGGGGCAACAGCAGCTGGAAAGAAGATAAGAAACAATACAGCATCAATCTTTCCTCGGAGCGGTCGGTCCTTGGAATGGAATCTTCGAGAAAGTTTGCCCTGATCGCGAACACATCGGACTCGTCTTTTCTGCGCAACAAGATCACCTTTGATCTGGCAGCACTGTGCCGGATGCCGGCATCCCCACAGTCTGCCTTTGTCAATGTCTATTTCAACGGCCAGTATCACGGTCTGTATCTGATGGCCCAGCGGCCCAACGCAAAGGACGGATCTGTCCGCATCGCAAAGCTGGAGAAGAAGAACCGGGCGGCCGCGGGACTGTCTTCCGACAGACAGGAGGCAGCGGCAGACAGCCGGACGGTCACTGTGGTCGATGATCAAGGGCTGGAAATACATGCCTCCCCGCAGGAAAAGATTCCTGATAATATTTCCGGGGGGTATCTTCTGGAGATGGATGCCCGTTACGAGGAGGAGGATTACTGGTTTTCCACGCAGAGACACCACTTTGTTGTCAAGTATCCCGAGGCGGTCCCGCTCAAAGAATGCCAATATATTGCCGGTTACCTGCGGGAGGCGGAAGCGGCTCTCTACAGCGAAGACGGCATCAACGCCGATACCGGAAAATCATGGGATGAGTATTTTGACACAGACTCCTGGGCGGCCATGTATCTGATGCAGGACTTTATGGCCCAGTGGGATGTTGAGAGCTTCAGCTTTTTTGTCTATAAGGACGCGGACGATCCGCTTATCTACTGCGGACCTGTCTGGGACTTTGATCTCTCCATGGGGGCAACAGGCATCGGCAAGCTGCCCAATGTCATGCGGCAGAGTGCCTGGCTCAGAGATCACAGGGAGGGGTGGCTGACAGAACTGGAGAAATTCCCTGTCTTTTCCGACACCCTGCAGACCTTTGCGGAGGAGCGCTTTTTCCCTCTTCTGGAAGAGTATCTGAGTGAGGACAGTGCCCTGTCCGTACAGGGAATGCAGGATTATATGAATACCCTCGGAGCTTCTGTCAAAATGGATGCGATCCGCTGGGGAGAAGAGGATCAGTTTGCCCGGGAGTCGTCAAAGCTCCTTTCCTGGCTCAGGGACAGAGCGGACTTCTGGCTGGGTTACAGGGAGAATCCCTCCGGCTACTGCAAAGTGACGCTGAAGTATGGCTTCAGCGACATGGACATCTACCTGCCCCGCGGCGAGGTGATCGGATTTGTCCCGACGGAGGAATATGGAGAGCATCTGTACAGCAGTTTCAGAAAGAAATACGGAAGTGTCGACGGCTGGCGCTGTGAGGACGGGAGCCTGCTCACACCGGAGACCCTGATCGTCCGGGACCAGGTGATGACCCCCTTCTCTGATTCCGAATAGGCCTGATCATAGCTTTATAATTTATCATCCGGAAAGTATTTGAAAGTATTTGATGGAAAGAAATGGAAAGAATCTGAAAAAGGACAGTAATTAAAAGAAAAAAGACCTGCAGATAAGCAAAGCAAAAAAAACAGCCCGGAGGCTGTTTTTTTTTTGTGGAAATCGTCTTGTCCCCGTTTGCGGTCATGGACGGGTGCTCCCCGCACATGGAAACGGTCTGCTTTCAATGCTTCTCATGCGGAAAGATCAGAATGTCAGCCCATCAGATCAATGACGATGTCCTTTGTGTTGTCCATATGTTTCATGACACTGAGATAGGTTCCTGCGGTCGCACCCTCTTCATCGGAAACGATATTATCCAGAATTGCCTGATGCTCTGAGACAGCTATGGCGGGTCTTCCCTCCAGTTCAAAGGTCTTCATGGCAATATCGTAGAGCTGGTGATTGTGGGATTCATAGAGATTAATCAGCTCCTCATTTCTGCTGAATTCCACGATGCGCCTGTGAAAGGCGAGATCATGGCTGAGAATCTCGGAAAAAGAGGCATGGTCCGCAATCGCCTTGGCCATATTTTCGTTGTCTTTAAACAGAGCCTCGATCACCGCGGCCGCTTCCTTTTCCTTGCGCCTTGTGTGAAGGGAGAGGGCACAGAAGCCTTCCACGGCAGTGCGGGACTGATAGGTATTGGTAATGTCCTGCAGGGAGAGCGTATGAAGACAGAAGCCCCGGCTTGGAACGATATCGATGTAGCGATCCTGGGAGAGGCGCACCAGTGCATCTTTGAAAGGAGTTCTGGAAATCCCGATCTCTGCAGCCATTTTCGTCTCGGAATAGAATTTTCCGTATTCCAGTTCACCCTTTGTGATCTTGTCCTTCAGAAACTCATATGCCTTTTCCTGAAGAGGCTTGTACTTTGCCATAAAAACTCCTATCTGATGCAGTAAAGCTATCCATTATTCGAGATTTCGCATTGATGTTATTGTATTTATTCATTGGGGCCGTGTCAACAGTAGTTGGAACATGTGGGTGGTTGCAGCTTTCCGTTTAAAACAAATAGGACAGCCACAACTACACACATGTCTCATAAGCCTTCTTTTTTTAGAGAATTCTGTTAATTAAATAACGAGATTGTAAGAGTTTCACAAATTGTCAGATATTATTTTGTGAAATCTGCGGGTCAAAATATTCTTGACCGGTATACCGGTATGCTGTAAAATAGAATCATCAAAACGGTATACCGGTATTCCGAATTTGACAGACGGCTTTCTGCTGCAGAGGAGAGCCTGTCGGAAGATGCAAAGGACATGACTCATGACAACAGGGAAGGACAGAGTGGAAGAGTCATGGTAAAGGTTATCCCGATTAGGGGAAAGAAAGGGGAACGAAATGAAAGCAGGATTTATCGGTCTTGGAATTATGGGCAGGCCCATGGCGAAGAACCTTCTCAAGGCAGGCGTGGAAGTTGTCTGCGCAGATCTTAACAAAGAGGCAGTTGCGGATGTTGTTGCAAACGGCGGCAAAGAGGCATCTTACGCGGAAATCGGAGCGGAGTGCCCGGTCATCATCACTATGGTTCCCAGCGGTGACATCGTAAAGTCCATCCTCTTCGGCGAGGGCGGTGTTGCATCCACCATCAAGGAAGGCACCCTGGTCTGCGATATGAGCTCTGTCACTCCTGTAGAGTCTCAGTACTGCTATGAAAAGCTGAAAGAAAAAGGTGTCGGCTTTGTCGATGCACCTGTTTCCGGCGGAGAGCCCGGTGCAGTCGCAGGAAGCCTTGCCATCATGTGCGGCGGCGACCAGAAGGATTTCGATGCCATGAAGCCCTTCTTCGATATTCTCGGTAATTCCGCACTTCTGATCGGTCCCAGCGGCAGCGGCTCCACAGCAAAACTTGCCAACCAGATGATCGTCAACAACACCATCGCAGTCGTCTCCGAGGCATTTGTGTTTGCCGCAAAGGCAGGCGCAGATCCCGAGAAGGTCTATCAGGCCATCCGCGGCGGACTGGCAGGCAGCGCAGTCATGGACGCCAAGATCCCCATGATTATCGACCGCAACTTCAAGCCCGGCGGCCCCATCCGCATCAACCACAAGGACATCAAGAACTGCGTCAACTCCGCTCATGCGATCGACGTTCCGATTCCCTACACCGCACAGCTCTATGAGATCATGCAGTATCTCAAGATCCATGGTCACATGAATGACGACCACGGCGGAATCGTCCAGTATTTCGAGAAGCTGGCTGACTGTGAAGTAAAGAGACCCGAATGATATCAAGCCGGCAGGCCCTGAGCCTGCAGTTTGATTCATAAGTGTCCGCGGTCTGCGTCTATGGTCATAAGCATTCATAGTTCATGGCCGCAAGTATTCAAAAAGGAGAAATAGCGATATGTCGATCAGTGCGGATGTTTTAACTTCCTATAAGAAAATTGATGAGGCAGCGGCTGACGCCCTCCTGGCAAAAGAGATCGCCGCCAACAACAAGAAGATCGTCGTTCTGGATGACGACCCCACCGGCGTCCAGACCGTACATGATATTCATGTCTACACCAACTGGGATCACGACAGCATCAAGGCCGGCTTCGAAGAAGAGAACAACCTCTTCTATGTGATGACCAATTCCCGCGGCTTCACGGCAGAGCAGACCACAAAGGCCCATCACGAGATCGCGGCAGTTGTGGATCAGGTCGCAAAAGAGACCGGCAGAGAGTACATCTTTATCAGCCGCAGCGATTCCACTCTGCGCGGACATTATCCGCTGGAGACAGAGCTTCTCAAGGCCGATTATGAAAAATATACCGGCAAGCAGATTGACGGCGAGATCATGTGCCCCTTCTTCAAAGAAGGCGGACGCTTCACCATCGGAAACGTTCATTATGTAAAATACGGCGATGAGCTGGTCAATGCCTGTGAGACAGAGTTCGCTAAGGACAAGACCTTCGGATACAAGGCTGCTTCCATGCCCGCTTATGTGGAAGAGAAGACCGGCGGCGCCTACAAGGCAGAGAATGTCACCTGCATCTCTCTCGAGGACATCCATGATATGGCCTATGACAAGATCGAGGCCCAGCTCATGGCAGTCAAGGACTTCAACAAGATCGTTGTCAACGCAGTCGATTACGCTGATCTCAAGGTTTTCTGCGTAGCTCTCTACCGCGCTATGGCCAAGGGCAAGGTATTTATGTTCCGCACCGCAGCCGCGATCGTCAAGGTCATGGGCGGCGTCTCGGATCAGCCCCTGCTCACCAGAGCACAGATGGTCGTCAAGGAGACAGACAACGGCGGCATCATCGTCGTCGGTTCCCACACCAACAAGACGACAGCCCAGGTCGAGGAGCTCAAAAAGCTCACCGACATCGAGTTCATCGAGCTCGACGCGACCCTGGTCCGCGACGAGGAGGCTTTCGAGAACGAAGTCAGGCGCTGCCTGGCAAAGGAAGAGGAGTGCATCCGCTCCGGCAAGACAGTCTGCTGCTACACGACCAGAGCGCTGATCACCGCGGATACAGGCGACAAGGAAGATGAGCTTCGTCTGTCTGTCCGTATCTCTGACGCTGTTCAGTCTCTCGTCGGAAGACTGACTGTCACGCCCGCTTTTGTCATCGCCAAGGGCGGAATCACTTCCAGTGATGTCGGCACAAAGGCACTGGCTGTCAAGCGCGCCAATGTCCTGGGACAGATCCGTCCCGGTATTCCTGTGTGGCAGACCGGTGAGGAGAGCAAGTTCCCTCAGACTCCTTACGTCATTTTCCCCGGCAACGTAGGCGAGAATACGACACTGCGCGAAGCGGTTGAGGTCCTCACAGCCAGGTAATGAATCTATGAATTTCATAAAGGGACTTGAAAACTATTTACAGAAAGGGAGTACAAAATGATTAACCCTGAATTATTCACGAGTTAACTTGTTGAATGCCCCCCTCCCCGTAAACAGTCGGGGCACACCTTTGCCTCGAAACAGCCGGTAAGGAATTCTAAAAAT
>CACZFF010000031.1 GCA_902780385.1 uncultured Lachnospiraceae bacterium | reverse complement strand
TTTAGAATTCCTTACCGGCTGTTTCGAGGCAAAGGTGTGCCCCGACTGTTTACGGGGAGGGGGGCATTCAACAAGTTAACTCGTGAATAATTCAGGATATATAATAGGAATTTCGAGGCAGTGGAAAAAGGCAAATACTGAAATAATAAAAGTCCCTTTTCATATGATGACATTTCATTCGTGATAGAATGTGCTATTAAATTAAATTTGACTTGCTCAATATACTTTACTAGTTTCTTTTGATTATAAATCTTCTTGATTTTATTCGCGGCAATAATCTTTTCATACCATTGGATTGCTCTGGAAGAAATCTTCGTATTTTCATCATATCTATATCTCATAGAATGAGTATTATGAAAATATAGATCATCGTCTGTCACATATCCAAACAATTGCTCAAGCAGCTTTCTCTGCGTCATCTGCGCACATTTTTTCTGCATTTTAAGGTGTACTTTGGAAATTTGACCGGAATGGGTTCGATAATAAAGTAACTCCTCCGGCAGAATACAGATTTGCCCAATTGAACTGATCCTCATCCATAAATTATAATCCTGAGCATAAACAAATTCTTCATCATATTCGATATGGCTTTTAATCAGTTTTTCATGATTAAGAAAAGCAGTAGGATGCATAGGTCCTGGATTTCCAAAAAGCATCCTGACACGATAGCTTTCCATATCTTCCACTTTTTTTATATCTGTAATACCGGTATTCTTTTTTCTCCGTAAGTTTTTATCTTTAAAAAATACAGATTCTTTTTTTGGTTGATCGGCCTGTTGAGTGGCAGGCAGAAGCTTGTCCTTAATTTGTCTAACTTTAGCCCCACACACAAACACATCCGGATGGCTCTCCATAAAAGCATATTGTTTCTCAAAGCGATCTGGAAATGCAATATCATCACTGTCCATTCTGGCAATATATTTCCCCTTAGCTGCCCTGAGGCCTATATTCAGAGACTTTGTTATTCCTATGTTGGTATCATTCCGGATTATCTTTACACGTTGATCCTGAAGACTCTTTAGATATTCAACAGAATTGTTTGTAGACCCATCATCAATGATGATAAACTCGAAATCACCAAATGTCTGATTCAGAATACTGTCAACGGCTTCTTTGAGAATCGAGACCTCAGTATTATAGGTCGGCATAACCACACTTATCTTTTCTTCAAATATCATATATGTATAGAGACATTCCTTTCTATCAGCTGGAAAAATTACTGAATGTATCTATCATGATATTCGTTGTTTAACTTCAATAGCAACGAACTCTCTTATGATAGAGGCCTGTTTCTCTTGAAGCAGTTTACGCATCACGTCGGTTTTGAAAAAGTCATCCGTGATAATTATCAATTAAATGATCCAGCTGAATTCCGGTTCCATACTGACGATAAGAACCTTATGCATAGGATATTTCAGATCCTTGCCGGGTACTTCAAAAACAATATGTCCAGCCTTATCTCCGTCCAAATATTCTTTTCAAACGATTATACCTCTTCATTCCCAACACCCTCATGCCAAAACGGTTAGGAACGTATATAAAATAATCAAAGTATTGTTGCTTACGTCTATTTATTCTGTGTTCATCACCCAGCCAGCTTGCGGCAAACCAATGTATCATTACAGTGTTTTTAGTCTTTTTTAAAAAGGGATTTCCCTTTATCCAGGGGCA
This sequence comes from uncultured Lachnospiraceae bacterium, assembly GCA_902780385.1. GTDB lineage: Bacteria > Bacillota > Clostridia > Lachnospirales > Lachnospiraceae > CAG-791. Next base: position 28,873 of record CACZFF010000031.1, on the reverse strand, counting down.
AAAGAATTCGGTGGGATAAATATGGACTCCATTTGTCAAGATTTGCTCTTCATCACTCAATTTAAACCCATATCTGCAAAATAAAGCATAATCTCGATCAGGACAAGGTATTTGATTGTATTTGCCTTCCGATAGTATAAAGGATACTCCTTCATAGGCACCCATCAATTCTTTTATGAATCCATGCCCTTTAACAGCCCCGAATCCTAACCCTGAAGCAGGATGAAGATCAAGATGCTGAATTCCAAAAAATACTGTATCAGCAAGTAGAAAGTCAATGTTTTTTATGATTTGCACATCTGTATCCATATAGATACCGCCGTATTCAAATACAACATAATAGCGAACATAATCTGATACAAACGCCCACTTTCTTTTATCATATGCCTGGCGGACAAACAAGGGGGCAGCTGCAATATCATAATTATCCTCGTTCCATTCTATGATCTTATAGTCAGGGCAGTATTTTTTCCAACTTCTAATACACTTTTTTACCAGCTTTGTTTTTTCTTCCCGCCCGAACCAGCAATAATGAATTATTTTGGGAATCAAGTAAAGTACCTTTCAATCATTCGTTTCAGTATTTTCAATGATGTCGTAATAAAAGCCGGCAGGCTTTTGTTTTAATAATTCTTATTATTGTTTTGGAGGCAGTTGAAAAAGGCAGATATTGAAATAATAAGAGCCCCTTCATACTTTTCGACATATCTTGTGTGAATGTCTGACCTATTAAACGCGTTTTAATACAATCGATATATAGAACAAGCTTTTTTTGATCATAGATCTTCCGTTCTTTATTTGCAGAAAGGATCCTTTTGTACCAGTGTACAGCCCGAGGAGAAATCTTCGCATTATTGTAATATCCAGAAGAGTGTTGATAATGAAAAGAAAGATCCTCTTCTGAAACTTTATCCAGTAATTGCTCGAGCAGCTTTCTCTGCGTCATCTGGTCACATTCAATCTGCTTTTCCCGGTGTGCCTTGGAAATCTGTCCGGAATGTAGACGATAATATAACAGAACCTCCGGCAGAGTACAGATTTGTCCGACCGGGCTGATCCTCATCCAAAGGTCATAATCCTGGGCATATTCAAGCCCTTCGTTATAATCTATTTGGTATTGTATCAGTTTTTCATGATTAAAGAAAGCAGTTGGATGTACAGGTCCCGGATTGGTGAAAAGCATCCTGACCCGATAGCTTTCCATATCTTCCACTTTACTATTTACAATTTCTGTGTTTTCTTTTTTCCGACAAGCTTTCCTTTTGATAAAGGCAGACTGTTTTTTTGTTTGATCGTCTGTTTTTAAAACGGGTAAAGTCTTGTCATTAAAGTAACTGACTTGAGTCCCGCATACGAATACATCCGGATGACTTTCCATAAATGCATACTGCTTTTCAAAACGATCAGGAAAGGCGATATCGTCACTGTCCATCCGGGCTATATATTTTCCCTTAGCGGCTCTGAAGCCTATATTCAAAGATTTTGTTATACCAATATTAGTATCGTTCTTAATAATCTTAATACGCTCATCGGGAATACTCTTCAAATATTCATAGGTATCATTTGTCGATCCATCATCAATAATTATAAACTCGAAATCACAAAAGGTCTGATTCAGAATACTGTCAACGGCTTCTTTCAGAATAGAAATCTGTGTATTATAAGTTGGCATAATAACGCTGATCTTTTCTGCAAATACCATAGATGTCTAAAGTTCTCCCTTTTGTTATCCTGATTATATTGCATACATATTTTCTTAACTATCTTTGAACCCATCAGTGTGGCCGTAGTCTAGGTAATAGTACCTGCATTCATTTATTTAACACTTGATAATGAATCAGGTACCCTGCATTAGTGCAACGAGTTATTCTAACATAATTTTCCGGAAAATAAAAACAATTTTATAACAAAATAGTTGAGATACATTACAATCATTCCAATGTAAACCAATAACCAGAGTATTATCGCCGTATTATTCCTCGAATTTCTGCAGCCCGACTGTAATCTCCGCCCAGCTGTACTGGGTCATGTATTCCCCCTGGAAATCATTGACTGCATCCATGTCTCCTGCCAACATGCGGTAGTAGTCGCAGTCAATTGCCTCCCTGCGAACGGCGATCCGGCCGCCCTGGCGGATGATGAAATCCTCCCTGCCTATGGAGCCGAAGATCCTTCTCAGGTCGCCGGTCAGGATGCGGACCCTGGATCTGAGTTCATCCTTATCGGCCTCTTCCTTAACGGCCTCTTCAGGCCAGAGGACGCCTGCGATCTCCTCTTCCGTGCATTCAGTTCCCTTGCGGTCGATGAGATAGGCGAAGAGCTCCATGGTCTGCGCGCGGCTGAACATCAGAGGCATGCCCTTCCAATAGACCTCGAACTTGCCGAAGCACTGCACCTGCAGCTTGTCCTCCCTGTTTGCATTGCGCCGGTCATTGGCCTTCACATCCTGCACTTCGTCCGCATTATCATTCCCGCCGCTTTCGCGGATCTTTTTGCTTTCGGAGCTCTTTCCGCTCTTGTATCCTCCGATGCTCTGATCACCCTTGTCACTTGCGGCACCTGCACCGGCCCCGGCTCCCCTGGTCTGGTCCTGTCCTTGCGGCAGTTTTGCTGAACGGCGTTTTTCGATCCTTTTCAGGGCATATTCCAGTTCCTCCCTGACACGGGCTTCCGTCAGGGGCTTGAGGATGTAGCCGTGCACATGGAGGCGGAAGGCTTCCAGGGCATACTGGGAATAGGCGGTGACAAAGATCAGGATGGTATCCGGACACTGCTTTTTCAGGCGGACGGCAAAATCCAGGCCGCTCATGCCGGGCATCTCGATGTCGCTGAACACCACATCCGGATATTCCCCGCTTTCCTTGATGTGTTTGAAGGCGGCTTTGGCGCGGCCAAACCCTCTGATCTGTGCCTGGGGTGCTGTTTCCTGTATGATCTTCACGGAACCCCGAAGGGCAATGGGCTCGTCATCAAGCACATAGATTCTCATAAGCTTTCCCTCCGTATATATCTTCTGTCACTGGGACAGGGTGCTGTCATTTTTCGGTACAAGGATTATGGCATCCGTTCCTTTTCCGGGGCCGGAATCGATGACCAGCTGCCCTCCGCAGACTCTCTGCAGGCGGTCCCGCACATTTTTGATGCCCAGGTGAGACACTCCGTCATCCAGCTTTTTGTCCGGCACAAAGCCCGGGCCGTCGTCAATTACATGGATGATATAATTCTCCTGGTCTTCCAGGGTGCGGATGGTCACGGTGCCTGCGCCTTCCTCGCTCTTGCGGACACCGTAGCGGATGGCATTCTCCACCAGGGGCTGCAGGGTCAGGGTCGGCATCCTGAAATCAGAAGGCCCGATTTCATACTCCACCTGGAGGGCATCGCCGAAGCGCAGCTGTTGCAGGGAGACATAGTGCCTGACATGATTCAGTTCGTCTTTGAAGGGGATCGGCTTGTTGATGGAGATGGAATCCATGTTGTGGCGGAGGTAGCGGGAAAAATCGGAGATGGCCTGAGAGGCTGTCTCTGCATCGATCAGACAGATCTCCTGGATCACGTAGAGAACATTGAAGAGGAAATGGGGCTGGATCTGGCTGAGCATCAGATCCACCTTGAGCTGCTCGTTGTCCCTTTCCTTTTTCCGCAGGATCTCAGTCTGCTCATATACAATGAGGATCAGCATGATCATCATGGAGATACAGGAGGCAAAGGCCATCAGATAGACGCCGGGCACCATTCTCCTGAAGAAAAGGCTCAGGATGGGCAGGGTCAGGTAGGTCATGATGGCGTTCCACTGGCTCCGGGTCAGGATATTGCCGTAGATGATCAGCAGGGTCACATCCAGGACCATATAGATATTTACCATGATGTATCCCAGCATATTGGCAGCCCCGTAATAGAAGACGCCTTCCTGATCCGCCAGGACCAGGTTGCCTGTAAACTGAAGGATCAGCAGCAGGATGATCTCGGCACTGGTGAAGACACTCAGTGCTGTAAGGGCTTTCCGGTATTGTCCGTCAGTCCTGCTGATAAGATGGATGACGTACAGGGAGACCAGATGGGCTGTGAAAACAGGAAAGAGATAGGTCCCGAAGGCGGACAAAAGCACATATATCCTCGGGGAATGCACTGCTTCGATCTGGGTGAACTCCAGAAGGAGAAGGCACAGGTTGTAGGCCAGCATCATACTGAAGGCAGTGGCCAGGATTCTTCTGTTGGTCCACGGCTGGGTCATGCCGAACCTGATCAGGATCAGTGCAAAGATACAGATCATGATTCCGGCCACTTCGATCATCAGATTGGGGATGGATGTTCCCTGGATTATCATATCTTCAGCTCCATGCCGCACCGGCTAAAACTGCATTTCAACAAATCATCGGGGACATCAAAGCGGCATACTGCCTGCTGACGAATATTTAGTCCCGCATACATATTAACATTTTTCAAGATTCTTTATACATTTTTTTGCCTATGTTTTTGTTATATACAATCTGGCGGAAACTATCGGCATGTTTTCTATCTGAGATCCCCGAACCGGCTTCCGGTCTCTTTTTTCAGGGTCTCTTTTTTCAGAGAATTTTGAATATCATTCCCTTGTTTTCATATTTATTAGTGATACAATAAAACTGTTTTATGCTGCCAGGTTGCTTGAACATCGGCAATTCACTTAAGCATCATCAAATGCATAAAGGAGGAAATTATTTTGGAACGGTTTTTTAAACTGAAGGAAAACGGGACGAATGTCAAAACAGAGATCATGGCCGGCATCACGACCTTCATGACAATGGCCTATATCCTGGCTGTCAATCCCAGCATTCTGGGAGATGCCGGCATGGATAAGGGTGCTGTCTTTACGGCGACGGCGCTGGCATCCACGATCGCCTGTGTTCTGATGGCGCTCCTGGCAAATCTGCCCTTCGCTCTGTCCGCAGGTATGGGCCTGAACGCCTATCTGGCCTACACGGTCGTCATGGGCATGGGGTATTCCTGGGAGGTCGCCCTGACCGCCGTTTTCGCAGAGGGTATCATTTTCATTGTCCTGTCTCTGACCAATGTCCGGGAGGCGATCTTTAATGCCATCCCGACGACCCTGAAGCTGGGTGTATCAGTCGGTATCGGCCTTTTCATCTGCTTCATCGGTCTTCAGAACGCCCATATCGTTGTCGACGGCTCCACTCTGGTCACGGTATTTTCTTTCAGCAATTCCATCAAGAGCGGTACCTTCAATTATGAAGGCATCACGGTTCTGCTGGCCCTGATTGGCATGGTCATCAGTGCTTACCTGATCATCAAGGAAGTCCCCGGCAACATCCTGATCGGTATCGTGCTCACATGGCTTCTGGGCATAATCTGCCAGCTGGCGGGCATTTATGTTCCCAATCCCGAGGCCGGATACTACAGCCTGATCCCCACCGGCATTTTCTCGGCGCCGGCATCCCTGGCACCGACTTTCATGAAGCTGGACTTTTCCGATCTCATAAGTCTGAACTTCTTCTCTGTCATCGCGGCCTTCCTCTTTGTTGACCTCTTCGACACACTGGGAACCCTGATCGGATGCGCCGCCAAAGCAGATATGCTGGACAAGGACGGTAAGCTTCCCAACATCCGCGGCGCCCTGCTCGCGGACGCAGTCGGCACGACCGTAGGCGCCTGCCTTGGTACTTCCACTGTCACGACCTTCGTCGAGTCCTCCGCCGGTATCGCTGAGGGCGGACGCACCGGCCTGACAGCCATCACCACAGGCTTCTTCTTCTTACTGGCCCTCTTCTTCTCCCCCCTGTTCCTGGCGATCCCGTCCTTTGCGACGGCTCCTGCTCTCATCGTCGTCGGTTATCTGATGATGCAGCAGGTCACTAAGATCTCCTGGGAAGATCCGCTAGAAGCCATCCCGGCCTACATCGCCATCTTCGCCATGCCCTTCATGTATTCCATCTCCGAGGGAATCTCCATGGGCATTATCTCCTACGTGCTCCTTCATGTCTTCTCCAAGAAGACCAAGGGCATGTCCCCCCTCATGTATGTGCTGGCTATAGCATTCGTGCTAAAGTATGTACTGCTATGATGCGGAGAGCGGGATGCTATGATGCAGCTATGATAGTGGTATGATACTGCTTTGATGCCGCTATGATGCTGCTGCTTTGATGCCACTGCTTTGATGCCGCTGCTTTGATGCCGCTGCTTTGATGCTGCTGCTTTGATGCCGCTGCTTTGATGCCGCTGTTTTGATGCCGCTGCTTTGATGCTGCTGCTTTGATGCTGCTGCTTTGATGCCGCTGCTTTGGTGCTATAGAGGGATACTTAATTTACGTAAATATGTAATACAAATAATCCGGCCTCGGCCGGATTATTTTTTTAATAATTGTAGGTCCTGGTTGCCAAATGGGTGACCTTTCACTTTTTTGATTTTTATGTCGCTTTGTTTTTTTGCGATATGGGTGACCTTTCATTTTTTAGGCTTCTCTGTCGCTTTGTTTTTTCGCGGCATGCGTGACCTTTTGCCCGACACGGCCTCCGGTCGCTTTGCTACCAGTCCTGCAGTAGTGATCTTTTACTCTTAGTTCGCCTCTGTCGCTTGGCTTTTTCACGGCATGCGTGACCTTTTGCCCAACACGACCTCCGGTCGCTTTGCTCCCTCTGCGACAGTAGTGATCTTTTACTCTTAGTTCGCCTCCGTCGCTTGGCTTTTTCACGGCATGCGTGACCTTTTGCCCGACACGACCTCCGGTCGCTTTGCTACCAGTCCTGCAGTAGTGATCTTTTACTCTTAGTTCGCCTCTGTCGCTTGGCTTTTTCACGGCATGCGTGACCTTTTGCTCGATACGACCTACGGTCGCTTTGCTACCAGTCCTGCAGTAGTGATCTTTTACTCTTAGTGCGCCTCTGTCGCTTCGTTTTTTTGAGACATGCGTGACCTTTTGTTCGCCACGGCCTCCGGTCGCTTTGCTCCAAGTCCTGCAGTAGTGATCTTTTACTCTTAGTGCACCTCTGTCGCTTTGTTTTTTCGCGGCATGCGTGACCTTGCGATTTCGACCGAAATATCGCTCTATTTTTCATAGCATGGGTGACTCCATACTTTATAATCCTAAATGTCACTGTAATATCGCTTCATGACAGGACATTATAGTAATTCATCTATAAATGTCTGCTAAGTTGCGTATCCCTGTAAATCCAATCCGGGTAGCAAAGGAAGCAATCCATGCTGTCCGTCAGGAAAATGTGTTCTTTATCAGTATTTGATATAACTTCTGACGCAGTTTGGTATATTGTACTCATCTGAAATAGATTTATTTAAGAAAAGCGATTCAATAAAGAAAGGGGAAGGGATTCATGAAAACACGAAAAACTGTAAGGATATTGTCATTTATTTTATCTCTGGTTCTGATGTCCACAATGATGACAAGCCTTGTATTTGCTGACGAGATCAAGGCGTCCTCTCATGCAAAGATTTCCAGTACTGCTGCAGGATCATCTCTTGCTGCCGACCAAAATACAATCACTGTGGCATCTGCAAAAATCAATATCAAGAACGCATCAGTTACCGGGGTCACGGATAAGAACTGGACAGGGAAAGCCATCAAGCAGATCCCCGTGGTGCGGGTCAAAGGACGTACTCTGAAAAGAGGGACAGATTACACAGTCGCCTATTTCAACAATAAAAATGTCGGAACCTCAAAGGTGGTCATAAAGGGCAAGGGCAAATATACCGGTACGGTGACTAAGTCCTTTTACATTAAACCCAGGGGCACAACCATAACAGTCCTTAAACGCAAAGGTAACCGCATGACTGTCAAATGGAAGAAGGTTTCTGACCAGGTTTCCGGCTATCAGATCGCATGCAGCGGTGCCAGATTATGGAAAGCAAAATTAAGTCACGCTCAGAAAATTGACGTTCCAAACAAGAATACTCTTTCGAAAACCATTGCAATATACGCAGAAAACCTGAGGTATAAACTTTGGATCAGGACTTATAAAAAAGTCGGAAACAAAAAATATTATTCTAACTGGAGCAGACCTATATCCATATGGCGGAGTGGGCATATAGAGCACGAATGATGTTGATTGATTCAGGAGGCCTACGGACATTCATTCAGGAAATCAACGCGCATAATCTTTTTATACCTCGAAGGATCTCCGTATTGTTTGTTGAAAAAACGTAAGAGAGAACATACCCGGATGTCATAAATCCAAAAAGCACTGGTTTCAGCTTATCGTCCGGATTATATCTAATCCTCCCAGTCTTGTGTTACGGGACATTTTTCAGATATTACTCTAAATCGATTCCCTCCATGAATCGGTCGAATGTGAAAACAGGATATAGAAGATCCAGACAATCCAAAAGAAACAGTGGTAAATATCCTTGTTTGATATCAGAATTAGGTATTGTTATATTCGTCATAAGCATTTATATTTTACCAAAAAAGGCCATCTGAGGTTTTATACCCAGATAGCCTTTTGAATTAAGCTGTTATTTCACAGTCTCAGAATGCTTTTATTTTTTTGATTGTCTACTTGACGGGGTGCGGTTCATAATTTCTCAGTTAATCAACAGCCCTCAATTATTGTTATTTACACAAAGTAAACCGCATTATGAATAATAAAACTTTATTATATCAACAAATGGTTCAAGACAGTTTTGTGAATCCGGTTCAAGATAGTATAGTTTTATCAACTCTAAATCATTTATATTTTCACAATTCTTAAGCTGAGCAGCCCTGGCTGTTCGAAGTCTGTAAGAATTTAGATTAAGAAGATCAATAGTATATTGTCCATCTGGAGAATCAGAAACAACTTCTCCGTTTTTATAGTATTCAAAATAAGATTCACAATCTTCATCTAATGGTGAAATAAACTGATTAGAGTAGTCGTTTCCTTTTGCGGCACTGCATGTAGCATCTGTTCCCTCAGCTCTGCAACAAGCAATAATATTGTTATAATCCATGGACTGATTTGAATACTTTCCAAGTCCTCTTGGCTTTATATGTTCATTAAGTGATTTATCCAAGTCAATTCTTTTACAGCAATAAGCACATAATCCATGTTGCTGACTAATATTGTACTTCCTTATTTCCTGTCTTATTAAACGTCCCGCTTCAGTATTTTGAAGATCATCATAATGAATGCCCGGATGTTTTCTTTTATACTCCTTCCAAAAGTCTGGTTCTTCCGTTCTTGAAATAAATATCACTTTAATCTACTCCTTAACATATATCCTTTCGACAAAATATAATCTTCATCGGTTTCTCCAGCCAAATTTTTGAGTTCTTCAAGTTTTTGAGCCGCAAGATCAAAATCTTTTTTTCTTATGGCTTCATTAAGAATTTTTACCAACTTCTTTTTTACTTCACTTTCAGAAGAGGTTTCCATGTATTCTTCAAGAATCATATTGCTGTCATAACCATCCATTCTGGGTATTTTTGTTAACGCAATTCCATTACTATCTTTATCTAACATCAGGGGAATAATATCATAATCATTATTCACCTCTCCAAGGACCTGTGGAGAATGAGTTGTAACAATAAATTGTATATTTGGAAACACCTCATTTAACACATGAAGAATACGTCTTTGCCAGGTAGGGTGCATGTGAAGTTCAATCTCATCGATCAAAACTATACCCTCTCCTTCCAGCGGGTTCTCTGCAGAAGGATTAGCTAATATAAGTCTCCTGGCTAAATCTCCTAACAGTGCAAGCGTACATTTTTCACCATCTGAAAGCATATCAACACGTATTTCCTTGCCGGATTTGTCAACAACCATCCTGACAGGATTTCTTTTAATTCGAAGATTACTTACATCCCCGATCATCGTTTCAATAGCCTTCCGCACATATTTTAATGCTGGATCAACATATTCGAGTTCATCCAATTCTCGTGCATGGTAAATTTCATCTACCTCTTTGTTCCTATACCATTCAAAAAATGTACGAAAATCCAGCTGTTGATCAATTGCCCGTTCTATTGCAGAAAGTTTATCAAAATTATGTTTGCCACGTATTCTGTCCGGAATATCCAAAACCGCCCTGTTTGTACCATAATGAACAAAAATAGGCATCCCCACATCATCTGACATAAGATACAGCTTTCTAAATTGCTCACGAAATTCAATATAATTAAATTTTGGATAAGTTTGTTCTACTTTTCGTTGATTTTTTACAGAAACGTTATATGTACGAGATAATAAATGAGTGTCTTTTAATCTAACAGATGCATTGATTTCCAAACGGTTAAACCCAATACTCACCATCTCATCTTTAAAACTTTCATATGCTTTGGACTGAGCAGGATTCATCTGATTTAAAAATACTCTGAATATATAGTTGATAGCTGAGAGAACTGTTGATTTACCAACACCATTAATACCAAAAAGAACAGCATTCTTATTATTAAATTCCAACTTTAAGTTATGAAAGACTTTATAATTATTGATTTCAATTCTTTTAATTCTCATATTGATTTCCCATAATATATATTTGTTATGTAATAGTACTATTTCAATACATTATACAGTCTTTTCTCATACAACCCAAGTACTACTTGGCAATGGTATAAAACGGTCAGCCGATAGATTCGGCTGACCGCTTCAGAATACGTCATGTAGAAAAAATTCTTTCTTATAGTAGCAAGAAATCAGGAATTTATGAAGAACAAACAGACTTTACTTCAATTTCCTGCAACTACTCTTTCCAGTTCCTATAATCTAGCTTAATCTTCCTCAGCTTCCTCTGCAGGAGCTTCTTCGGCTTCTTCTTCAGCTGCGGGCTCTTCTTCCTCAGCCGCAGGCTCTTCCTCTACATCCTCGAAATCGTCATCGTCGTCATCGAAATCATCGAAATCATCATCAAAATCATCATCGTCATAGTCATCATAATAGTCAGGGGTGAGGAAACGGTAGACGGCATAGGCTATGATTGCCACGATGACAACTCCGCCGATCAGCGCAAGACACCATATCAGCTTGTTCTCAGTCTCCTCGTTTTTGGCCTTGACTGCATCGATCAACTCCTGAAACTTTGCCTTGGTCACATCAATATACATCGTTTGCTCCTCCTGTTTCTAATTGTTGTTGTAAAAGCTTTCATAAACCTTTACGTTCAGCACTGACTAATCACTATTACTATAACACTTGTGCAAGTCTATTTCCACTAAAAATTAGGTGAATTTATATAAATATAAGTGCTGAAAGGCGGTTCCCTTTGTGCAATTGTCAGAACATTGTCAAGGCTGTCAGGAGGACGCTGGTTGTCAGGGGGACGGTTCCGGTGACACTTGCGTGTCACAGATAAATGAGTCACGAGGGACGGTTCTGCCCGACTCATTGCATGCAATGAGTCGGGCAGAACCGTCCCTCGTGACTCACTTCTTTGATCCTGATTTACAGTTTCCTAAGCTTGGCAAAGCCTGCGTACATGATCTTCTGGCCGTAGTCATCAAATAGCACGGTAACTTTGTAGTCCCGGGGATCTTTTTCCAGAGCAGTTACGGTGCCTTCGCCGTAACGGATATGAAGGACGCGGTCGCCGGTCTTATATTCAGGTGCCGTCGCTGCAGGTATACTCTTCTTGGGGGTACCGGGCGTTCTGGATGAACCTGCGGAGGTTCTGGCTATAAAAGGCTTTTTGGATTCGTCTGTGTGGGGCTTCACATAGACCGCTTTGGGCTTCTTTTTAGCAGGACTGCCGGGCGCTCCCGTGCCGGTCCCTGGCCTGGAACTGCTGCCGGATAGTCCTGTCCCGGTGCCTGTCCCGGTGCCTGTTCCTTGGTTGCTGCCACTTGCAGATGACAGTCTGGCCTTAGGTTTTTTCAGGCCTCCGGACAATGTTTGATCTAGTCCGGATGGATTCTTCCCACCGCCGGATAGATTATTGCGTCCGCCGGAAAGATTCTTTCCGCCCAGGAGCTCGGAGATGTCCCTACCGAAACCGGGATTTTTGCCGAAGCCGGATGTCTGGGCAGAACCTGATCTGGTGCCGGTGCCGGGAGTTTTGTCTTTGTAGCTGTTGCTGGATGTCCCTGACCCTGATCTTCCGCTGCCGTAGTTGCTGCCGGTTGTGCCTGCGCCCCTGCCCCGGAGACTGCTGCTGAAAAGGCCGCCATAGGCGCTGCCGCTGGTCACGCCGTCATAGTCGAAAGGAATGAGGCCGTCATCATCATAATCATCGTAATCGGAGAAGCGATAGTTCTTTGTACGGTCCTTGGTGTCGCTCTCAATGAGGTCATACGGTATCTCGGCCAGGAAACGGCTTATGGGATTGTACTGAAGTTCCCCGCGGAGTATACGAGTTCGGGCACTGGTCAGGGTGAGCTCGTCCATGGCGCGTGTGATGCCCACATAGGCCAGGCGGCGCTCCTCTTCTATTGCTTCGCCGGTATAGTCCTGGATGGACTGGTAGCTGGGGAAGACATTGTCCTCCATGCCGGTGATATAGACGCAGGGAAATTCAAGGCCCTTGGCACTGTGGAGGGTCATCAGAAGGACGCGGTTGTCGTTGTCCTCAACATCGTCAATATCCGCGACGAGGGCGACATCTTCGAGGAAGCCGGACAGGGTCGCCTCAGCGTCCTCGTCATCCATCCTCTGTTCATAATCTGCCAGCTTGCTGATCAGCTCTTCGATATTATTTTCGCGGTCTTCCGCATCCTCTTCGCCGGAAGTCCTGAGGGCATCGATATAGCCGGTGTCGTCGAGCACATGGCGGGCAAGCTCTACCAGTGTATGCGTCAGGGCATAGTCACGGTAGTTTAGGATCATGTCCGTAAAAGCACGGAGCTTGAGGCCGGCTTTTTTTACACCGGGGATCTTGTCGCCTTTTTCCATAACGGAAAAAAGGCTTGCGTCCTCCTGCGCGGCATATTCTGCGGCACGGCCCAGGGTGGTGGCGCCGATGCCCCGCTTGGGGACGTTGATGATGCGGCGGACGGCGATGTCATCACTGCCGTTGTCAATGGTCTTGAGATAGGCCAGGACGTCCTTGACCTCGCGGCGGGCATAGAAATTGGTGCCGCCGACCACGTTGTAGGGGATGGATCCCAGGACGAAGCGTTCCTCGAGAAGGCGGGACTGGGCATTGGTGCGATAGAGGACGGCAAAGCTGTTATAGCCCTCGTATTTGCCGCTCCTGACCTTGTCCTGGATGTCCTGCGCCACAAAGGAGGCCTCCTCCATGGCGGAGGAAAAACTGCGGACGTGGATGCGGGCGCCCTCGCCGTGGTCGGTCCAGAGGGACTTGTCCTTGCGGGTGCGGTTGTTTTTAATCACGGCGTTGGCGGCGTCCAGGATGTTCTGCGTGGAGCGATAGTTCTGCTCCAGACGGACCACCAGGGCGTCGGGATAGACTTTTTCAAAATCCAGGATATTTCGGATATCGGCGCCTCGGAATTTGTAGATGGACTGGTCGTCGTCGCCCACCACGCAGAGGTTTTTGTAGGCGCCGGCCAGCAGGCGGACCAGTTCGAACTGGGCACCGTTGGTATCCTGATATTCGTCTACCATGATGTAGCGGAAACGTCTCTGATACATCTCCAGCACTTCATCGTGGGAATGGAAAAGCTCCACGGTCAGCATCAGCAGATCGTCGAAATCCAGTGCATTGTTTTTTCTGAGAAGTCGCTGATACTCCTCGTAGGCCATGCCGATCTGTTTTTTGCGGAAGCTGATGCCGTCGTTCTCCTCGCGATACTGCAGGGGAGTGATCAGCTCGTTTTTTGCAGCGGAAATATTGGAAAGGATCTCCCGCTCCCTGAGGTCTTTGGTATTGATTTTGAGGGTCTTGCAGACCTCTTTCATCAGGGTCTTCTGATCGTCCGTGTCGTAAATGGCAAAAGCGGGCTCGTATCCCATCAGGTCGATGTGGCGGCGCAGGATCCGGACGCACATGGAGTGGAAAGTGGAAATCCAGACGCCCTGGGCTGTGCCGCCCAGGATCTTGTCCACGCGCTCCCTCATCTCCCCGGCCGCCTTGTTGGTGAAGGTGATGGCGAGGATATTCCAGGGATTCACTTCGCACTCATCGATCAGATATGCGATGCGGTGGGTGATGACGCGGGTCTTGCCGCTGCCGGCGCCCGCCAGGATGAGGACGGGACCCTCTGTATGAAAGCAGGCCTTTTGCTGCTCGCGGTTAAGAGTTTCGTAGATTGACATTTATTTAATATTCCTTTTCGTTCCGATGACGGAAAATACGTTTGGTGTCAGAGGAACCGTCCCCCTGACAACTGTCAAAGGAACCGTCCCCGTGACAACTCGTCGAGGAGTTTTTCGATAAAGAGTTTGCGCATGTAGACTTCTGCGCTGAGCCTGCAGATGAGTGCAAAGCGCTGGAGCACGGGTCTGTCCTCTTCGGGTGCATCCATGAATGCGTCTTCGGAAAAATCGATAGATCTTTCTATGTCAGCCTGGATCTCGGGGAGCTGTTTCTCTATCTCGTTGAAAATTTCTTCGTAGATATCGTAGATGCGGAGATCGCCGGATTCAGAGCTTTCCGCAGAGGGTTCTTTCTCCGTTATCTGTGCCTTCTTTTTTCTGTCCGCATCTTTTCCCTTTTCCTGTTCGCGGCGGCGCTCAGCCTGTTCGCGTTTGCGCTCGGCCGCGTCCTTTTTGGGGTCGAGCGGAATGTCCGCGTAGCGTTCCATGATGGGTGTGATGATGGTGCGGATGTCCCCGATCGATAAGAAGCTCTTCATGTAATAGATCATAATGAGGAGCATCATATGTTCGCGGCTGTATTTCTTTTTGACAGGGGGGATGAGGACTTTGTTCTTGACATAGTTGTTGATCATGGTCTTGGTCAGGAACTTGTCATCCTCCGGGTCGCGGGAGAGTCCCCGCAGGTTTTCCTGTAAAAAAGTCGTCACCTGGTCCATGTACAGGTCGATCCCGGGTATGTCTGTCGTATGTATGTGCGGAAAGGAATCAAATATCTTGTCCAGTTCCCTGCGCATTTCTTCGGAGTGCTGGTTCATGTCTCTTCTCTCCTTGCGGTTTCTCCTTGCGATCTCTCCTTGCGATCTCTCCTTGCGGTATCCGGTTTCCGGGATGAGTCTGTGGGCTGTGCTGCCGGTTCTTTTGAGGTTTATGAGGTAATACCTGCTGCCCCTTTTTCCTGTGCGGCGTTTTGTTTCATCTCGCGGGCATTTTCGAGGGCGGCAGGTGTAATCTCGCCGGCGCCCAGGAGTCGGGCGAGTTCGCGGTCGCTGTCCTGGGGCGAAAGTCTGTAAATATGGGTCGCTGTCCTGTCGTCTCCCGCCTCTTTTTCGATCAGGTAGTGACTGTCCTGCATGGCAGCGATCTGGGGGAGGTGGGTGATGCAGAGGATCTGGTGATCCCTGGCAAGGCGGCCCATTTTGCCGGAGACTTTCCAGGCGGTCTGGCCGCTGATTCCTGTGTCGATCTCGTCAAAAATAAAGCTGTAGATATCGTCCTTGCCGGCAAATACGGTCTTGAGGGCGAGCATGATTCTGGAGAGTTCTCCTCCGCTGGCGATCTGTTCGAGGGGGCGCAGGGGCTCTCCGGGGTTCATGGAAATATGCATGGAAACGTGGTCCCAGCCTTCGGGACCGGGGTGGGCGCGGTCGGGCTCGACCTCGATGGCAAATTCCACGCGGAGGAAGTTGAGGTCCAGGAGGGCTTCCTTCATACCGGCGGCGAACTCCGCAGCGGCCTTTTTACGGGCCTCAGAGAGCTCTGTACAGGCTTTTTCGAGTGTCTGCCGGGACTTGTCGATCTGCGCGGAAAGCTGCTTTCTGCGGGTCTCGTAGGCGCGCAGGAATTCTATACGTTCGAGGCGCTTTTCTAGGGCCTGCATAATATCCGGGACGGTAGCGCCATATTTGTCCTCGCAGCGACGGATGACATCGAGGCGGTCCTCGATCTCCTGCAGGCGGCCGGGATCAAAGGAAAGACCTTCCACGTAATCGGTAAGGCTGCGGTTGAAGTCGGACAGGAGGCTGTCTATCTCGGATAGCTGGTCCACCAGGGCATCGAGCTGATCGTCCACGCCGGAGGCGGAGGAAAGTTCGCGGCAGGCGCGGCCGATCATGTCTGCTGCGCCTCCCTCGGAGGTCATGCGGCAGGCATTGCCGGCGGCTTCGCTGATCTTGCGGAAGCTCCCAAGGATCCTCTGTTCTTTGGCGAGCTCTTCTTCCTCACCCTCGCGCAGGGCGGCAGCTTCGATCTCATCGGCCTCGTAGGTAAGAAGATCCATCTCCCGCAGGCGGGCGGATTCGTCCATGTCATCCTGCTCCCACTCGTCGGAGAGTTTTTTCCATGTTTTATAGGCGGCCGCGGTCTGTGCAAGCAGAGGAGCCGTTGCAGCTTCGCCGTAGGAATCCACGGTCCTGCGCTGGGCATCTTTTTGCAGCAGGCGCTGGTTTTCGCGCTGTCCGTAAATATCAATAAGCAGCTCCCCGACCTCGCGGAGCTGCTTTAAGGGCACGGTCTCACCGCATATGGAGCAGATGCTGCGGGTGGGCAGGATCTTGCGCTTGATGAGAATGATATTTTCTTCATCGGGTGTGATATCCAGCTCGCGGAGCTTGTCCAGCTGGCGCTCGTGGTCGACGCTGAAGGTGAGCTCGATCAGGGCGTATTCCGCGCCGGTGCGGATGACACTGCGGTCCGCCCTGGCCCCCAGGGCCATGTTGATGGAGCCGATGATGATGGACTTACCTGCTCCGGTCTCGCCGGTCAGGATGTTGAGGCCGTCCGTGAAATTGACTTCCTCCTCTTCGATAAGAGCCAGGTTTTTTACATGAAGGCTCAGAAGCATTTCTACCTCCGAAATATATTAAAAATGTTATTAAAAAGATTTACAGGCGCAGGTCATGTCTGAGCTTCAGGCATACATCCATTGCGTCTTCCATATTTTTGAGTACAACAATGATCGTATCGTCGCCAGCAATGCAGCCGAGGACTCTTTCATCCGGGGCGCTGTCGATGACTGCCGCGGCTGCCATGGCCATGCCGGATCCGGTCTTGATGACGATCAAATTCTGTGCATTGACCACACTGATTACAGAGTCCCGCAGAACGCGCAAAAACCGGTCTTTATCCTGCGAGTTGTCTGAACTGCTGCCGGAAGGGATCACGTAAATGCTCTTGCCCCCGGGAATCTGCCGTTTTGCGAGATTCAGGCGTCGTATATCGCGCGAAACAGTGGCCTGTGTGACTTCATAGCCTTTTTCACGGAGCTCTCTCTGAAGCTCTTCCTGTGTCGCAATATCTTTTAGTCTGATAATCTCCAGTATTGCATCATGACGTTTGTTTTTCATACTGACCTCAGTGTTGAAGTATTGCAGCATTTTGCTAGATTCACATTTGTTTATCCGTTCATTGATAATATCATTTAAATGAATAAATGTAAAGGGAATAAATATTTGCCTTTCCCCGGACAAGGTGTGCACATGCGCGCGTATTCAGGTCATGCTATACAGGGCGCGCATCTCCTGCAGCTCATCAATCTCCTGCAGATTCTTCTGGACAGACCGTATCGATGATGTGGTCTGGGGCATCTAAGATGCTGTTTGCGGCATCATGATGTGATCTTCTTATGCAGGGTTTCGAGGAAACTTCTGCGGCTGAGACGGATCAGGCGGGTAGTGCAGCAGGAGGTAGATATGTTGATCTTGTCTCCGCTGTGCAGCTCGATATTGCCGGTGCCGTCAAACACACACTCCGCATACAGTTTTTTTTCGTTGCGCGGAGGCATCAATTCAATGCTGATCTTGTCATCTGCTGACAAAACTATGCTGCGGTTGTTGAGTGTGTGCGGGCTGATGGGGGTGAGCAGGATCAGTCTCGCTTTGGGCTCAACAATGGGACCGCCCGCCGACATATTGTAAGCGGTAGAGCCTGTGGCCGTTGAGATGATCATACCATCCGCGTTGAAGCGGTTGAGGAATTGGCCGTCAACGGAAACATTAAAATTCAGGATCTGCAGTCCGCGGCTTCTTGTGATAACGATATCATTCAAAGCATGGCTATGAGCTCCCGGATATGGATAGCGGTTGGAATCGGTAACAAATCCATCCAGCATCATGCGGGTCTCGATCTCATAGCCGCCGCCCAGGACGCGGCGCAGGGCCTGCTCCCAGTTCTGAACCTCTACTTCGGCGAGATATCCTACATTTCCTATGTTGATGCCGAGGATGGGTGTTCCTGTGCCTGCTGCAAGCCGGGCGCCCTCCAGCACGGTTCCGTCTCCTCCGAGCACCAGCAGGCAGTCCAGGTTCCCCCGCAGTCTGCCGCGAAGATCCTGGCGTTCCTCATCTGTATAGGCAATCTGGCAGGTTTTTCCCTTGGATATGAGGAAGTCATAAATCTGCCGGGAAAGTTCCTGTTTACTGTCTTTGTCTCTATTTGCGATGATAAAAAAACGTTCAATGCTCATAGATTAATCCGGGCTGCGTCACGCGCTTGCGCCGCAATTTCTTTCTAAATTTTTTACAATGCCTCGTGGGATTTTCCGACCAGGTCGCGGATTTCTTCTGCTGTTGGAAGCGGAGGAATATTTTCAATAAGCGGATCTGTTTTTTCCGTTTCTGTATTCGAAATCACGAATCCGTCCGGCAGCCGGCGCAGATACATGAGATATTCAATATTCCCTTCGGGGCCGCGGATCGGCGACCAGGAGAGGCCGAGAACTGCAAAGCCTGCGTCCTGTGCCATTTTCAGGACATTTTCTATGACTTCTATGTGTACCTGGGGATCGCGGACAACGCCTTTTTTTCCGACTTTTTCCCTGCCGGCTTCAAACTGGGGTTTGATGAGGCAGACCATCTCTCCGCCCGCAGGAAGGATCGCATGGGCGGGGGGAAGGATTTTGGAAAGAGAAATAAAGGAGACGTCGACGCTGGCAAAGTCCGGCATGCGGTCGGGATCGAGATCTTCCGGCTTGACATAGCGGAAATTGGTCTTTTCCATGCAGATAACGCGGGGATCCTCGCGGAGCTTCCAGTCGAGCTGGCCGTAGCCCACATCGATGGAATAGACGCCAGCGGCTCCGTTCTGCAGCATGCAGTCGGTAAATCCGCCTGTGGATGCGCCGATATCCATGCAGAAGCGTCCCTTCAGGTCAATCGGAAAGCACTGCATGGCTTTTTCGAGCTTGAGGCCGCCGCGGCTGACATAGCGGAGTCCCTGTCCGCGCACTTCCACGACAGCATCCTCTGGAAAGGATGTGCCGGCCTTATCTTCTTTCTGGTTGTTGACATAGACGATGCCCGCCATGATCAGGGCCTTTGCTTTCTCCCGGGAAGGCGCAAGTCCCCGCTCTGTAAGAAGCACATCAAGTCTTTTCTTCATGGTGAATCTGTTCCTTCTCTCCTTTTCGCCAGTGGATGGTTCTGGCTGATCAATTGCTTTTGACGGTAAATGGTTCCGGTCAATCAGCTGCTTTTGGCTATAAATGGTTCCGGCTGATCAGCTGCTTTTGACGGTAAATGGTTCCGGCTGATCAGCTGCTTTTGACGGTAAATATTTTTCCGATGATTTAATAATAATTTTCCGGAAATAGAATTATTTTTTTCAGAAAAAGAATCATTTTGTTCTGGAAACAAGCTGCAGAATAAGGTCGCGCAGGAAGTCATCTTTGGCAGAGAGAGCGTCGAATTCCACAATTGCCTCGTCAGTGAGACTGCGCACGTCGCGGGATGCCTGGTCAAGGCCGTGGATGGAAACGTAGGTGGATTTACCGTCTTTTTCATCACTTCCTGTCGATTTTCCGAGTTCCTTGCTGTCACCGATGACGTCGAGGATGTCGTCCTGAATCTGGAAGGCAATGCCTATGTTGTAGGCGATCTTGTGCAGTCTCTGGATGTCCTCTTCAGGCGCACCGGCAAGCACGGCGCCGATGGTAAAGCCGCTGTCGATGAGGCAGGCGGTTTTGTGGCTGTGGATGTACTCGAGGAGCTCAGCGGAAATGGGCGCTGCATCCGGCTGTGCCTGGCGGTTCTCAGCTTCCAGGTCCGCACACTGGCCGCCGACCATACCGAAGATGCCGGCGTTGCGGGTCAGGATGCGGAGGGCGCGGATGACAGCTGCGGTCTCCTCGGGTGTTTTTGCCGCATTGAATGCGGAAATAGCAGTCTCATATGCAAAATTCAGCAGAGAATCGCCCGCAAGAACGGCCATTCCCTCGCCGTAGACGATGTGGGTGGTCTTGCGGCCGCGGCGGTATTCGTCATTGTCCATTGCCGGGAGGTCATCGTGGACAAGGGAATAGGTATGGATCATCTCAAGGCCGGCCATAAAGGGCTCTGCCAGTTCCCTGCGTCCGCCGTACATATCGCAGATGCGTGCAATAAGAAGGGGGCGCAGGCGCTTTCCGCCGGCCATGGCGCTGTAGCGCATGGCGGAGGCTATGGTCGCTGTGGGAGCCTCTCCCTCGGGCATATTGTCGGGGTCAGGCAGGAAACGGAGGAGCACCTCCTCGCATTCCTTCACCAATTGTTCCATGATTTCAGAATTCGTTTTGTTCTCTTTCAAAACTCTTCCTCCATGTATGTGCACTCATTATGTGCAGGATTATTTTGAGTGTCTGGCATTCGTCTCCTGTGGGCGCTTCGCCTTCTTTGTATAATAGCCGCTATTCGCCTCCCATGGGTGCCGCACCTTCGTTATGGAGCTTCTTTTATTTGTCTCCCATGGGCGCTGCGCCTTCGTTATGGAGCTTCTTTTATTCGTCTCCTGTGGGCGCTGCGCCTTCGGTATAGAGCTTTTTTTATTCGTCTCCCATGGGTGCTGCGCCTTCGCCGCGAAGCATCTGGACCTTTTTTTCGACGCGGTCGATCCGCTCGCTGCAGTAACGAACGAGGCGGATACCTGCTTCGTAACAGGAGAAGGAATCTTCCAGAGATATTCCCTCATCTTCCATATTCCGGACGATCTGTTCGAGCGCTGCAAAGGCTTCCTCGACAGAAAGCTCTTCTTTTTCGGCACGGGCCAAAATATCCGCAAAAGCAGCATTCAATGCTGCACTGGATTCTTCCGGCTGCGCCATATCTGTATCCATGGACTGTTTATCCGAATAAATCTGCTCATCCATAAAATCCATAATCTATTCTCCAATCATGAATGAATTTACAGTCGTAAATTTGGGACATATAGAAACGTCCCGGGAATCCATAAGAACTGTCCCGGTAGACCCAGAGTCCCCGGTTGTTAGAATCTACCCCTGGACACTGCTCAAAAGAACCGCTCCCTGACACTGGTTGTCAAAGGAACCGTCCCCCTGACACTTCTGACACTTTGTCTGCGGTGGCTTCGATGAGGCCGTCGCGGAGGTGTACGCGGAAGGTATCGGCGGGGCGGATGTCCGCTGTTGAGCGGATGGGGTGTCCGTCCGGTGTGGAGACAAAGCCGTATCCTCCGGAGAGTCTGGCCAGGGGCGAGAGGTGGGCGAGGGATCCGGCAAGAAGTTCCATGCGGTGGCGGGAAGCCGTAACTCTGCGGTTCATGAGGGTGTCGAGGCGTTCAGTGCGGTCGGCATTCATGCGGGCATTTTCGATGCGCCGGGTCATGAGCTGTTCCAGGCGTTCCCAGGCGCGGTCGACGGTCTGGCGCTGGTCACGGATCCTTGCGTCGGGAGAAAGATGGTGGATCTCTCTCTGCAGGCGCAAAAGGTCTGTGCGCTGGTGTTGGATCTTCTTGTGCATAGCGTCGTCGAATCTGCCGCGGAAGCGGTCCACATCGGCGTCGTAGCGGCGCAGGTCAAAGACGGCTAGTTCCGCAGCCGCCGAGGGTGTGGGGGCGCGGAGGTCTGCGACAAAGTCTGTGATGACTGTGTCGGTCTCATGCCCCACGGCGGAAATGATGGGTGTGGAGCAGTCAAAAACTGCTTCCGCGACGCGTTCTTCATTGAAGGCCCACAGGTCTTCAAGGGATCCTCCGCCGCGTCCTATGATAATGACGTCAACGCCAAGTTCATCCAGGGTACGGATACCGCGTATGATGCTGTCCTGGGCTGCTTCTCCCTGTACGATCGCAGGATATAAAATGATCTCGATATATGGGTTCCGGCGTTTGGCGATCTGAATGATGTCGCGTACAGCCGCCCCGGTGGCAGCGGTCACGACGCCCAGGCGCCGGACATAATGCGGGATGGGCTGTTTGTAGGATTCGTCAAACATACCCTGCTCCAGCAGCTTTTTTTTGAGCTGTTCGAAGCGTTCGGCAAGGGCTCCCACGCCGTCCCGAATGATCTGGTTTGCGTATAGCTGGTAGCTTCCGTTTTTGGCATATACATCCACTGCGCCGGCGGCAATGACCTGGTCGCCGTTCTGCATGTGAAAAGAAAGCCCCCTTCGACGGCCTGCGAACATGACGCAGGACAACGTCCCGGAGGCATCTTTTAGTGTGAAATAAATATGACCGGAAGCATGGTATTTGCAGTTGCTCACTTCTCCGCGGACCAGCACGTTGTTCAGCAGATAATCCTCCGTAAACATGCGGCGGATATACGCGTTGATCTGGGAGACGGAATATATATTTCGCATATGATCAATCCATCATCCGTCAGGATTCTCTGTCCTTGACATCCATCAGAATTCTCTGTCTTTGACATCCATCAGGATTTTCCGTCTCTGACATCCATCAGGATTCTCTGTCCTTGACAAAAGAGGCGAGAACGCCGTTAACAAACTTTCCGGCGCCATCCTGTCCGAATTTCTTCGCGATCTCCACGGCATCGTTGATGATGACGCCGACAGGTGTTTCAGTATCATTCTGCAGCTCGTAAGCTGTCATCCGGATGACGGCCAGTTCTACCTTGCCGATGCGTTCCGGAGCCCAGTTCTGGAGCTTGGACGCGATCTGTGCATCAATCTCGGGGAGATGATCGAGAATGCCGACCAGCCTCTCCTGGATCTTCGCGCGGTCCTCTTCCGACACGGTCAGATCTCCTGACTCAAAATAGAAAGGAAGCTGTTCCAGCAGTTCTTCCTTGGTATTTTCATTATAGAATTCCGCTCTGAATAAAAGCTTGAAAACCTGTTCTTTAAACGCCCTTTGTTTCATGCCTGTGGTTAATTCCTCGTGTTTTTGTTTTCAGTGATATTGGTCTGTGAATAATATTCTGCGAATAATAGTCTGCGAATAGTATCCGGTGAATGTTTTCCAGTGATTGTAGATTATCGATTCACTGCCTGTTCCGGAGTTTTTTCAGTATTTTTCTCCGGATCAGTCAGGAATGGAATGCCGGAAATATGGATGGAATCGCTTCCCGATCCGGTGTTTTTTAATGTTTTTCCCCGGATCAGTCGGGAATGGAGATGCCGGCAATGTGGATGTCGACATCGATCACGGCCAGGCCTGTCATCTCTTCGATGGCATTTTTGACACGTTTCTGCACGCGGCTGCTTGTGGTAGGGATGTTGAATCCGTACTCCACGATGATGGAAAGCTCTGCCTTGACGCCTTCACGTGTGACATCGACATGGACACTCTTGGCAATCTTCTTCATGCCGCCCTTGCTGATCTGCTCGCGGGTCACATCGCCGGGAAGAGATGCTACGCCCTCGACATCCAGAGCCGCAAATGCTGCGATCATTGCTACTACATCGTCCGCGATCTTGACAGTCCCGATATCCGCTACTGTGCTAACCTTTTTCTCCTGTGCCATATTAAACCTCCATATCATTAATGAGGGAACGATTACAAATTCATCAGGATTTATTTTATCAGAATTCCTGTAATTTGCATAGCGACAAATCAATTCCGGTGAGGTGTCGCGTGTCCCGCACGTGTCCCGGATCATGTCTCACGGCTTCACTTATAAAATGAGTCAATCAGAACCGTCCCTCGTGACTCACGGTCAGGTCCCTCGTGTCAAAAGGAAACAAAAGGACCGTCCCTCTGTTCCATTAGTTGCGGGAGAAGTTCTCGAGTTCGAGGCCTTCGTTGCGGTCGAGGACCATGCCGACGGACCAGGGGTTGATGAAGAGCAGGAGGGGGTTGCCCTTGAGGTCGCGGATGCGCTTCATGTCGGTGGTGCCGGTGATCTTCATGGGGTCGATGTCGCGGTTGACGATCCAGCGGATGTGTTCGTAAGGCAGGGTCTCGAGGATGATGTCGACGTTGTATTCGCTCTTGAGGCGGAATTTGAGGACGTCAAACTGGAGCATGCCGACGACGCCGCAGATGATCTCTTCCATGCCGGTGTTGTATTCCTGGAAGATCTGGATGGCGCCTTCCTGGGCAATCTGGCTGATGCCCTTGACGAACTGGTCGCGTTTCATGGTATCGACCTGGCGGACGCGGGCAAAGTGCTCGGGAGCGAAGGTCGGGATGCCTTCGTAGCGGAAGTTCTTTTTGGGCAGGCAGAAGGTGTCGCCGATGGAGTAGAGGCCTGGATCAAATACGCCGATGATGTCACCTGCATAGGCTTCGTCGAGGATTTTGCGGTCGCTTGCCATGAGCTGCTGGGGCTGGGAGAGGCGCTGGACGCGTCCGGACTGTACGTGGCGGACGTCCATGCCGATCTCGTAGCGGCCGGAGCAGATGCGCATGAATGCGATGCGGTCTCTGTGAGCCTTGTTCATGTTGGCCTGGATCTTGAAGATAAAGGCGGAGAAGCCCTCTTCTACGGGGTCGATGGGGCCATTGTCGGAATTTCTGGCAGAGGGCGGAAGGGCCATGTCCAGGAAGTTCTGCAGGAAGATCTCCACGCCGAAGTTGTTGAGGGCGGAGCCGAAAAATACGGGGGTCAGCATTCCGGAACGCACAGCGTCGAGGTCGAAGTCTGCGCTGGCGCCGTCGAGGAGCTCGATTTCTCCCATGAGGTTTTCATAGGGATCTTCGCCGATTTTTTCAATCAGATGTGCCTCGTCATCCGTGGAAATACGCTCCTGTTTACCCTCTTTTGTGCCTTTTTCGGTATCGGAATAAAGTATGACTTCGCTGGTCTTGCGTTCGTAGACGCCGCGGAAGGCTTTGCCGGACCCGATGGGCCAGTTCATGGGGCAGGTATCGATCCCGAGATTCTTTTCGATATCGTCGAGAAGGTCAAAGGTATCGAGTGCGTCGCGGTCCATCTTGTTGATAAATGTAAAGATCGGGATATGGCGCATGGTACAGACCTGGAAAAGCTTTCTTGTCTGCGCCTCAACGCCCTTGGACGCGTCGATGACCATGACTGCGGAGTCGGCCGCCATCAGTGTGCGGTAGGTGTCCTCAGAGAAGTCCTGGTGTCCGGGTGTATCCAGAAGGTTGACGCAACAGCCGTCGTATTCGAACTGCAGGACACTGCTGGTGACCGAGATACCTCTCTGTTTTTCGATTTCCATCCAGTCGGAAACCGCGTGCCTGGCGGTCGCCTTGCCCTTGACGCTGCCCGCCAGGTTGATGGCTCCGCCGTAGAGCAGGAACTTCTCTGTCAGGGTCGTCTTACCTGCGTCGGGGTGCGATATGATGGCAAATGTGCGGCGGCGCGCCACTTCCTCTTTGATCGATGCCATAAATTCCTCTCTTAGTTATTTTTCTATATTGCTTAGATTTTCTATAAATAACGTTTTTCTATTAAATAACGTAATTGATTAAATCAAAATGATATGCTGTAAAGGTCTAAAGGTATCCAATGGCTCTGAGTCTCGTCAAGCTGCACAAACAGCCGAAGGGCCTTGCGCAGCTCCGAAGGAGATGTTGCGTGCCAGGTACTTGGCCGCTGTTTTTTAGCGGCCTTAGTACCGCTGCCAGCGAGGGTAGAGCGAGAGCGTGCCCAAGGCGTTTGGGCAACTTGACGAGACGGCGTAACTTCAACCACCTTTTGACCTTAATATCATAATATATGGTCTGTACGTCACAAAGAGGCAGTTCCGGAGAGCTGCCTCTTTGACTGTATTATGTTCAGGTGGTTTCAGGGATTGATCCTTTTTAATTTCGCTATTTCAGGCGATAAAAGACTGAGTCTGTATTACAGGTGTAATCCCTGACGCAAAATTGATTATCTGCGTCTTCTGTCGCCGCGGTCGGAACGGTCACGGCCGCCGTTTTTTGCGGCGTCCTTGATGGAGAAGGAAAGTCTTCCCATGCGGTCCTTGCCCAGGCAGACTACGCGGACTTTGTCGCCGAGTGTGAGGACGTCCTCAACATGCTCGATGCGGTGAGGGGCGATCTTGGATATGTGGACCATGCCCTCTTTGCCGGGTGCGAACTCGATGAAAGCGCCGAATTCCTTGATGCTGACGACTACGCCGTCGAGGACCTGGCCTTCTTCGAACTCGGTGGTGATGATCTGGATCATGCGCTTTGCTTCGTCCATGCCCTTCTGCTCGCTGCCGCAGATGGAGACGCTGCCGTCATCGTTGATGTCGATCTGGACGCCTGTGCGCTTGATGATCTCGTTGATGGTCTTGCCGCGCTGGCCGACAACATCACCGATCTTCTCGGGATCGATCTGCATGAAGTCGATCTTGGGAGCGTACTCGTTGACTGTGGGACGGGGCTCGGCAATGGCGTCGTGCATAACGCCGTTCATGATGAACATTCTTGCTTCACGGCAGCGTGCGATGGCGCCTGTGACGATGTCCTTTGTCAGGCCGTGGATCTTGATGTCCATCTGGATGGCAGTGATGCCGTCCTTTGTGCCGGTCACCTTGAAGTCCATGTCGCCGAAGAAGTCTTCGAGACCCTGGATGTCGGTGAGGAGGACGAAATCATCGTCGGTCTCGCCTGTGACCAGACCGCAGCTGATGCCTGCGACGGGTTTCTTGATCGGGACGCCTGCAGCCATAAGGGCCATGCAGGACGCGCAGGTGGAAGCCATGGATGTGGAACCGTTGGATTCGAAGGTCTCGGAGACCGCACGGATCGCATAGGGGAACTCATCGATGGAAGGCAGGACGGGCATGAGCGCACGCTCAGCCAGAGCGCCGTGTCCGATCTCGCGGCGGCCGGGGCCTCTGGAGACTCTGGTCTCGCCTACGGAATAGGACGGGAAATTGTAGTGGTGGACATAGCGCTTCTCAGTGATGTTGGGGTCGAGGCCCTCAACGCGCTGTGCCTCGGAAAGGGGTGCCAGTGTGACGATGTCACAGATCTGGGTCTGTCCGCGGGTGAACATAGCACTGCCGTGGACGCGGGGGATGATGTCGACTTCTGCTGCCAGAGGACGGATCTGATCCAGAGCGCGGCCGTCGGGGCGCTTGTTGTCCTTGAGGATCATCTTGCGGACGGTCTTTTTTTCATACTGATAGACTGCCTCGTCGAGGATGGCAAGCCACTCTTCGTTGTCGGCAAATGCTTCGCGGAGCTTTTCCTTGAATGCAGAGACGTTGGCTTCGCGGGTCTGTTTGTCGTCTGTAAAGACTGCTTCTTCCATCTGTGCGGGAGGAACGATCTCTTTGATGGCTGCGAAGAACTCTTCGGGGATCGCGCAGCTCTCGTACTCGCGCTTTGTCTTGCCGCAGTCGGCGACAATGCCCTTGACCCACTCGATGATCTTCTTGTTCTGCTCATCTGCGATATAGATGCAGCGGATCATTTCTTCATCGGGGATCTCGTTGGCGCCTGCCTCGATCATCATGATCTTGTCTTCTCTGGAAGCAACGGTCAGCTGAAGGTCGCCCTTGTCCCACTGCTCCTGGGAAGGATTGATGATGACTTCGCCGTTTACCATGCCGATCTGGGTCATGGCGACGGGGCCGTCAAAGGGGATATCGGAAATCTCGGTGGCCAGAGCGGCGCCGTTCATGGCGACGAGCTCAGGCCTGCAGGCGGGCTCGACACTCATGACCAGGCACTCGAGTGTAACGTCATTGCGCATGTCCTTGGGGAACAGGGGGCGCATGGGACGGTCGATGACACGGCTGGTCAGGATCGCGTTCTCGCTGGGTCTTCCCTCGCGCTTGTTAAAGCCGCCGGGGAACTTGCCTACTGCATAGAATTTCTCAGTGTATTCCACGCTGAGCGGGAAAAAGTCGATCCCGTCGCGGGGCTTCTCGGAAGCCGTTGCAAAACAGGAAACGGTCGTATCACCATAGTGCATGAACGCGCAGCCGCCGGCCTGCTTGCCGATGCGGTCGATGTCGACGCTCAGTGTACGTCCGCCGACTTCCAGTGAATAGGTCTTAAACATGTGAAATTTCTCCTTACGCTTCTTCTCTTCTCTTACGTCGAAAACCTTCTATGGGCTTATATCTTTGGTAATCCGGCCGGCTGCTGTAGATACGTTTAATCCTGCAAATATTATTTTGCATTATTTATCAGAGTGTGTAAAAACGGCAGGAACCGGAATGCCGGCTCCTGCCGCCCTTTACGTACTCAAGGCTTGTATTTCAGCATCCGGATGCAAGCAAACATCGGATTACTTTCTGATGCCGAGCCTCTTGATCAATGCACGATACTCCTCGATGTCGTTCTTCTTGACATAATCGAGAAGGCCTCTGCGCTTACCGACCATCTTCTGAAGGCCGCGGCCTGAATGATGATCCTTGGGGTGCTTCTTGATGTGCTCGGTGAGCTCGCGGATACGCTCGGTCAGAACAGCGATCTGGACTTCGGGTGAACCAGTGTCGCCTTCTTTGCGGCCATATTCCTGCATGATCGCGGTTTTCTTTTCTTTGGAAATCATTTATATTTTCCTCCTGTGTGATTAATTCACCGTATGCCGCGCGGGGGTCGGAGTGTCCGTCCGCAGAGCATCGGTACAAAGATACAAGCTGTGCACTTCTGCAATTATGCCCCTCTGCTGATATGCTGAGGTGCTTTTCGCATTTTTTACGCACAGCTTGTATATAATAGCACAAAGTGATACTTGTGTAAAGCAATTTTTCTGAAAATTACCGGGGAGTATAAATCACTTCAATTGCAAAATTAAATTCCACCCGGAACATCCGTTCCGTGGAATTTACTTTTTCCAAATAAGGGGGTGGAGTTTAGTCTTACAAAT
>CACZFF010000030.1 GCA_902780385.1 uncultured Lachnospiraceae bacterium | reverse complement strand
GTTCGAGCAGATGGAGCTGGAGTTCTTCTGCGAGCCCGATACAGACCTCGAGTGGTTCAAATATTGGAAGGATTTCTGCTGGAACTGGCTGATGACCCTTGGCCTCAAGCCCGAAGAGACCCGCATGCGTGACCACGATCCCGAGGAGCTTTCCTTCTATTCCAAGGCGACCACGGACATCGAGTTCCTGTTCCCCTTCGGCTGGGGCGAGCTGTGGGGCATCGCGGACAGGACCGACTATGACCTGACCCAGCACCAGAACACCTCCGGTGAGGATCTGACCTACTTCGACGACCAGAAGAAGACCCGTTACATCCCCTACGTTGTCGAGCCTTCACTGGGCGCAGACCGTGTTACTCTGGCCTTCCTGTGCGCAGCTTATGACGAAGAGGAGCTTGAGGGCGGCGACAAGCGTACCGTTATGCGCTTCCATCCCGCGCTGGCACCCGTCAAGATCGGTGTCCTTCCCCTTTCCAAGAAGCTCTCCGATGATGCTTTCGAGATCTACAAAAAGCTCAGCAAGCGTTACAACTGCGAGTTCGACGACCGCGGCAACATCGGCAAGCGCTATCGCAGACAGGACGAGATCGGCACACCTTTCTGCCTGACCTATGATTTCGAGTCTGCAGAAGACAAGGCCGTCACTATCCGCATGCGCGACAGCATGGAGCAGGTCCGCGTACCGATCGACCAGCTGGATGCATGGTTCCTTGACAAGTTTGATTTCTGATTTTTTTGATATTTTCGTCATCGAGGCCGGTTCTGGCAGAATTATTGCAAATGATTCCGGACGAATCGCAATGGATTGCTTCTGCTGTCCCGTTTCTTACAAAATGAGTCATTCAGAACCGTCCCTCGTGACTCATGTAAATAATCATAATGTAGAGGTTGGCAATGAAAAAATACGGTGTAAATGAGCTGCGTGAGATGTTTTTGAAGTTTTTTGAGAGCAAGGGACATCTGC
This sequence comes from uncultured Lachnospiraceae bacterium, assembly GCA_902780385.1. Lineage (GTDB taxonomy): Bacteria > Bacillota > Clostridia > Lachnospirales > Lachnospiraceae > CAG-791. The sequence continues at coordinate 32,328 of CACZFF010000030.1, read as the reverse complement.
GCATGAACAGCTTCTCCCTTGTTCCCCACAATGACAAGAGCCTTCTGATCATCAACTCCGGTATGGCGCCCCTGAAGCCTTATTTCACAGGCCAGGAGATCCCGCCCCGCACGCGCGTGACCACCTGCCAGAAGTGCATCCGCACAGGCGATCTGGAGAACGTCGGCAAGACTGCCCGCCACGGCACTTTCTTCGAAATGCTGGGCAACTTCTCCTTCGGCGATTATTTCAAAAAAGAGTCCATTCCGTGGGCATGGGAATTTTTGACCGAATGGGTCGGCCTGGATCCCGACCGTCTGTATCCGTCTGTCTATGAGCATGACGACGAGGCCTATGATATCTGGCTGAACACCATGCATATTCCGGCAGACCGTATTTATAAGTTCGGTAAAGAGGACAACTTCTGGGAGCACGGCTCAGGCCCCTGCGGCCCCTGCACCGAGATTTATTATGACCGCGGCGAGAAGTGGGGCAATGGTCCCGAGGACGTCATGGGCGGCGAAGGCGACCGCTACATGGAAGTATGGAACGTCGTTTTCTCCCAGTTCAACAACGACGGACACGGCAATTATACCGACCTCGTTCAGAAAAATATCGATACCGGCATGGGCCTGGAGCGTCTTGCAGTTGCAGTGCAGGATGTTGAGTCTCTCTTTGATGTCGACACAGTCCGCGCCCTTCGCGACAAGGTCTGCGAGCTGGCTCACTGCGAGTACGGCAAAGACCATGAGACCGATGTCTCTGTCCGTATCATCACCGACCACATCCGTTCCACGACCTTCATGATCTCCGACGGCATTATGCCCACCAACGAGGGCAGGGGCTATGTCCTTCGCCGTCTGATCCGCCGCGCCATCCGCCAGGGCCGCAAGCTTGGGATCCGCGAGGCATTTATGACAACTCTTGCCAAGGCTGTCATCGAAGGTTCCAAGGGCGGTTATCCCGAGCTGGAAGAGAAGCAGGAGTTCATCCTCAACAACATCCGTCTCGAGGAAGAGCGCTTTGAGAAGACCATCGACCAGGGTCTCGAAATCCTGGGTGGCATGCTCGAAAAGCTCAAAGCAGAAGGCAAGACCGAGATCTCCGGCAAGGATGCTTTCCTTCTTTATGATACTTATGGATTCCCCATCGACTCCACTGAGGACGTGGCTGCTGAGAACGGCTGCACCGTCGACCAGGCAGGCTTTGAGGCTGCCCGCGAGGAGGCAAGACAGAAGTCCAAGGGTTCCTGGATCAAGACCAGCATGAGCGGCGCCGCAGCGACTGTCTATGACCAGATGGATGCTGCGCTCGTAACCGAGTTTACCGGCTACGACCGCCTTACAGATACTTCCAAAATCGTCGCTCTGGCACATCTTGCAGATACGGATGAAAAGGGCGAGAAGACCGGTCCCGATGAGGTCGCGGACGCTGTCACAGACGGTCAGCACGCAGCCATCATCACCGAGAAGACTCCCTTCTATGCAACCAAGGGCGGCCAGGTCGGTGACATCGGCGTCATCACCTGCGGCAATGCTTCTTTCAAGGTCGAGAAGACCGAGCCCGTTTCCGGACAGAAGGTCGCGCACATCGGTGTCGTCACTTCCGGTATGTTCAAGATGGGCGACGAAGTGACTCTTTCAGTCGATGAAAAAGAGCGCCTCGACACCTGCCGCAACCACAGTGCGACTCACCTGATGCAGAAAGCCCTGCGTGTAGTCCTCGGCACCCATGTCGAGCAGAAGGGTTCCTATCAGGATTCCGGCAGGACCCGTTTCGACTTCAGCCACTATCAGGCAATGACCGCTGAGGAGCTGAAAAAGGTCGAGGATCTGGTCAATGAGAAGATCGGAGAGGGCCTCGATGTCAATACCGCCGTCATGAGCATCGACGATGCCAAGAAGAGCGGCGCCATGGCTCTGTTCGGCGAGAAGTACGGCGACGAAGTCCGCGTTGTCAAGATGGGTGATTTCTCCACAGAGCTCTGCGGCGGAACCCACGTCGACAACACCAGCCGCATCGGCCAGTTCAAGATCCTGTCTGAAAACGGCGTCGCAGCCGGCGTCCGCAGGATCGAAGCCCTGACCGGCGACAATGTCCGTTCTTATTATGAAGAGATGGAGCGCGAGATGAACGAGGCTGCTTCCCTGGTGAAGGCGACTCCCGCAACTCTCGCTGACCATATCAAGAAGCTGCAGGAAGAGCTCAAGGCAGCCCGCAGCGAAGTTGAGTCCCTCAAGGCCAAAGAGGCCCAGTCCGCTCTGGGCGATGTCATGGACAAGGTCCAGGAGATCGGCGGCGTCAAGTTCCTTGCTTCCGCTGTTCCCGGCGTCGACATGAACGGCCTGCGCGACCTGGGCGACCAGCTCAAGGAGAAGATGGGCGGCGGTGTAGTCCTCCTCATCTCCGAGAAGGACGGCAAGGTCAGCCTCATGACCATGGCGACCGAGGACGCGATCAAGAAGGGCGCTCATGCAGGCAACCTGATCAAAGCGATCGCCAAGGAAGTCGGCGGTGGCGGCGGCGGCCGTCCCAACATGGCTCAGGCCGGCGGCAAGAACCCTGCCGGTATCCCCGCAGCCCTGGACAAGGCTCCCGAAGTCCTCAAGGGAATGATCAAATAATATCTATTTCATAATAAAATCCGAGCACAGGAGAAAGTAATGAGTCGAAGGGGACGGTTCTGAAAAACTCATTGCACACAATGAGTTTTTCAGAACCGTCCCTCGTGACTCATTGACTCATTTTGGGATCATTCATCAAATAAAGTGTTGACTCAAAAGATTTCTGTGCTATAATTGTAATGCATGTTTTTGCAGGGGATAAAAAATATTCGGGAAAACAACAATCCTCTGCTTCTAAAATATGAATAAATAACCTGTTCAGTCTGGACATTCGGTGTCGAACTGAGGGGACTGAAGGGAGGGTAGAGAATATGTCAAGCGTAATTGTCAAAGAGAATGAGACATTGGACAGCGCACTGCGCCGCTTCAAGAGAAGCTGTGCTAAGGCTGGCATCCAGCAGGAAATTCGTAAGAGAGAGCATTACGAGAAGCCCAGCGTAAAGCGTAAGAAAAAGTCCGAAGCTGCCAGAAAGCGCAAATACAACTAATCCTTTTGGTTAGATTTATGCTGCGCAGGCTTATGAGCAGCAGACAGTCTGGAACTGGATTTACCTGGCTGTCATAAGAAATGTGTAAATGCAGGAACCCCGGCTCTGAGCCGGGGTTCTTCTTTCGATAAAGCCATAAAACATCCATAAAGCGGAGGACCTGCCTGTGGGAGATGTTCAGATCAGACTTCAGCAAATGAATAATGGATCTAAAGATAGTTCTAATGATGAATCCAACAATGGGTCTTTTGAAGAGAACTCCTTTGTAGTTCCGGAGCTTTCCGTTGAACTTCCGGAGGATAGTTCCGAGGCTGTTACAGCGGATAGTACCGAGGCACTTGCTGAGGGAGCTGCTGAAACTCCGCCTGCTGCTGAGGAAACAGTTTCTTCGGTTTCCGACGACACGCTGATCGCGGCCATGGAATCCATCCTTTTCGCCATGGGAGAGGCTGTGCCGATCGAGTCGATCGCGCAGGCCCTGTGCGTGCCCAAGTCCAAGGCCCTGGAGATGGCTGATGTGCTGGCAGACAGGTACAGGAGCGAGAGCAGCGGCGTCTCTCTGAACTGGTACGAGGAATCTGTGCAGCTGTCCACCAAGCCGGAGCTGTACGAGTATCTGATCAGGATCGCTGCAGAGCCTAAAAAGCCCAAGCTCACGCCCACACTTTTGGAGACCCTGTCCATAATCGCTTTCCGACAGCCGGTGACCAGAATGGAAGTGGAGAATATCCGCGGAGTCAACAGCGACTTTGCAATCAACCGTCTGATTTCCTTTGACCTCGTCGAGGAGGTAGGTAGGAAAGAGGTGCCGGGAAGGCCGCTTCTGTTCGGAACGACTCAGCAGTTCCTGCGTTCTTTCGGGATCCGTTCTGTGGAGGAACTTCCCGAGCCTGATACATCTCATATGGAAGCATTCCGTGAAGAAGCGGAAGAGGAAGTATCGTCCAAACTGGATATTTAATCCTTTTTTGATCTTTATTGAATTGTTTCTTCAGATTGACCTGTTTCTTTATATTAACCTGTTTCTTTATATTAACCTGTTACTTTATATTGACCTGTTTCTTTATAGATTGACCTGTTTCTTTATATATTGATCTATAAAGCGAAGCAGCAGGGTACCGCATCCATAGGGGCTGTTGCACCGCATAGGGGTTGAGGTTCATTTCTTTATGTTGAGATATTTTTTTCTTTTTTACATTTGTTTTTTAAAAATCCAGTTAGTGAAAACGGTTTGTGAAAAATGACGAAAATATACTGACAAGGGTAAAAATGACAAAATGATCCTGGGGCAGAGGCGGGATGATACCTGTCTCTGCATTTTTATGTGTTTTTATATGACGTGCAAATGTTAATGTAATAAAGTTATTTTATAGAGTAATAAAGTTATTTTATAGATAAAACAGTTGTATATATGGTAAAGTTGACTGTAAATCAATCAATACCTTATGAAAATTTCTCTCTGATCAACCTGTTGAATTGAAGAACGTGTCGACACACACATAGTTTGCGTGCAAAATATATACAAACAAATCATTATTATGCTAATATTTTTATCATATTGACTGTTTTTGTTTTTGCCCGACTGTGGTATACTGATAACTGCATGTGAAAAAGTGCATTTTAATAATTTATTAATGATTTGGAGGTCCAAAACATGAGCAGTACTTCAAAAGCGAGACAGCGGATCCTATCTCTGCTCGACGCAAACAGCTTTGTTGAGATCGGTGCAATGGTAAAGGCCAGAGCTACAGATTTTAACACTGCACCTGCCGGGGAGGCTTCTGATGGCGTGATTACCGGTTATGGTTTGATCGACGGAAGGCTCGTCTATGTCTACGGTCAGAACGCGGACATTCTCGGCGGCAGCATCGGTGAAATGCATGCAAAAAAGATTGTCGGACTGTATCGTCTTGCGATGCGTACCGGCGCCCCCGTCGTTGGCCTGATCGATTCTGCCGGCCTGCGTCTGCAGGAAGGTATGGACGCTCTCGAGGCATTCGGTGCGATTTATGCGCAGCAGGCTAAGGCTTCCGGCGTTATTCCCCAGATCTCAGTTGTCTTCGGCAACTGCGGCGGCGGTCTCGCCCTGTTCCCTGCCATGACGGATTTTACTTTTATGGAAAAGGACGCCAAGCTTTTCGTCAATTCCCCCAATGCCCTGGCTGGCAACCGCGAGGACAAGAACAACACCGCTGCTGCATCCAAGAAGGCAGCTGCAGGCGATGTTGATTTCGTGGGAAGCGAAGAGGAGATCATCGCACAGGTCAGAGATCTGGTCAGCATGCTCCCTTCCAACAACGAAGATGATGCTGCACAGGACTGCGCGGATGATCTGAACCGCGACTGCCCTTCCGCAGCAGCATTTGTCGAAGATCCCCGCGCGGCTCTCTTTGAGATCACCGACGGCGGTCAGTTCTTCGAGACCAAGAAGGATTTCGCGAAAGAGATGGTCACCGGCATCGCCCGCATCGGCGGAACAACAGTCGGTATCATTGCAAACCGCAGCGCTTCCTTCGACGAGACAGGCAAGAAGGCAGAGGATTTCGGCAGCGCCCTCACAACAGCGGGCTGCGCCAAGGCTTCCGCACTGGTCCGTTTCTGCGACGCTTTCGAGATTCCTGTGATCACTCTTACCAATGCAGCCGGCTTCGCGGCTACAGAGGCTGAGGAAAATACAGTTGCAGCGGCTGCAGCCGGTCTTGCGGCAGCATTTGCAGGCGCAACTGTTCCGAAGATCAACGTCATCACAAACCGTGCTGCAGGCAGCGCTTACTGTGTCATGAACAGCAAGGCGCTCGGGGCAGATCTGACCTTTGCGTACACAGACGCATCCGTCGGCATCCTCGAAGGAAAATTCGCGGCATCTGTACTCTGCGATGGTTCTGCAGAAGAGGTCGCTGAGGTTGCAAAGGCTTATGACGCACTGCAGAACAGCATCGATGCTGCTGCGGCACACGGCTATGTAGACCAGATCGTTGAGCCTTCTCAGATCCGCAAGTACCTCATCGGCGCGGTCGAAGTGCTTTATTCCAAACGTGAGGCTCTTCCTTCCAGGAAGCACGCATCCATCTGATCTGGAAATTGTTCAGATGACCTGAAAGAACAGCACTGTTTTTCGTCCACCGGTCCCCTGACCGATGTTCGAACTGATTTGATTTCTGAATGAGGACAAAAAATGAGAAAAAAACTGATCGGTTTTCTCGCGGTTTTGACCTGTTTCGTCTTCCTGACTGCATGCGGAAGCAGCGCGCAGAATGACGAAGTACAGGAGATTCCGCAGGAAACGCAGAGTCTTCTCTACAGCAATACAGAGATGACCGCCCAGCAGATGGACCAGGTCGTCACTAACGGCTCGGCAGAAGACTATAAAGATTACGCAACGGTTTATTCCGGAATTCAGAGCTGGGAGTCCGCAAAGAAAGAAATCGGCAATATTGATTTTACAACTGATGCCGACGGAAACGGTTCCGCAGACTGCTTTACGGACAAATCCATCACAATTGATGACGAGGGCAATTACATCGTCACTGTAGAAGTCGCCGGTGATCAGAAATCCGCCGATTTCGTCGTGACCTATGTCAAGTCCCTTGAGGATTATGCCGGTATTGTTGCTAATGTCAATTATTCCTTCAAGGAGCTGATGCAGCAGGCTGGACTGAATACCCTCCTGGGTATGGGAACAACCTTCTTTGTTCTGATCCTCCTGAGCCTGATCATTGCAGCTTTCGGCCGTATCTTCACCTCTCTTGAGAAGAAGAGAATTGAAGATGCCAGGAAGAAGGACGAAGAAGCCAAAAAGAATTCTGATTCCTTTGTTGATGCAGTACCTGCAGTTAAACAGGGATCTCTGGCACCTCAGGAAGATGACGGCGCTCTGATCGCAGTCATTGCAGCAGCCGTTTCCGCTTATCGCGAGCAGGCTGAACCCGCTGCGGCGCCCGGCGACTTCGTAGTCCGCAAGATCCGCAGGATCGGAAGAAAATAATTCCGAAGGAGAAAATAATTCCGAAGGATTTGAAGAAATAATTCCGCAGGATCGGAAGAAAAGAAAAAAGTAAATAAATGATACGGATCCTGTATCCGTGATTTATGAACTGTTTTGAGATCATACTTCTTTTATTCGTACACACAGGAGGTACATAATGAAGAGCTATACCATTACCGTGAATGGAGTTGCATATGAAGTAACCGTCGAGGAGACCGCCGGCGGCGCAGCTCCCGCAGCAGCTATGCCCGCAATGCCCAAGGCTCCCGCTCAGACCGCTCCCATGCCCGCAGCTCCCGCTCCCAAGGCAGCTTCCGCGGGCGCAGGCGCCAACAAGATCGAAGCAGGCGCAGCAGGCAAGGTCTTCAAGATCGAAGTCAAGACCGGCCAGGCTGTCAAGAAAGGCGATACCGTTATCATCCTTGAAGCTATGAAGATGGAGATCCCCATGGTTTCTCCCGTGGACGGCACGATCGCGTCCATCGACTGCGCAGTCGGCGATGCTGTCGAGGCAGGTTCTCTTCTGGCGACCGTAGACTAAAGAACGGGAACACGTTTTGTGAGGTATTTTCTCTCAAATACGCACAGAGCATTCCGTGACCCCGGTAGTATCCGGTTTTATCACCAGGAGGCCTATATATGACATATATTACAAATACGCTGAGCAATCTTTTACAGCAGACAGCGTTTCTTAATCTGACATGGGGCAACTACCTGATGATCCTCATCGCGTTTGTATTCCTTTATCTTGCAATCGCGAAGGGATTTGAGCCCCTTCTGCTCGTTCCGATCGCGTTCGGTATGCTGCTCGTCAATATCTATCCCGATATCATGGCGAAGCCGGCCAACGGTTCCCCGGGCGGACTTCTCTACTATTTCTTCACTCTCGATGAGTGGGCGATCCTGCCGTCCCTGATCTTCATGGGCGTCGGCGCGATGACGGACTTCGGTCCCCTGATCGCGAACCCTATGAGTTTCCTTCTGGGCGCTGCCGCTCAGTTCGGTATTTTCAGTGCTTACTTCGGCGCGATCGCACTTGGTTTCAACGGCAAAGCCGCTGCCGCCATCTCCATCATCGGCGGCGCTGACGGCCCGACCTCCATCTTCCTCTGCTCCAAGCTGGGACAGACAGAGCTCCTTGGACCCATCGCCGTTGCAGCTTATTCCTACATGTCTCTGGTTCCGATCATTCAGCCGCCCATCATGCGCGCGCTGACCACGGAAAAAGAGCGCAAGATCAGAATGTCACAGCTTCGTCCTGTTTCCAAGCTCGAGAGGATCCTTTTCCCGATCGTTGTTACAGTCGTCGTCTGTATGATCCTTCCCACCACAGCTCCCCTGATCGGTATGCTGATGCTGGGCAACCTCTTCCGTGAGTGCGGTGTTGTCCGTCAGCTGACTGAGACAGCTTCCAACGCTCTGATGTATATCGTTGTTATCCTGCTGGGTACTTCCGTCGGTGCAACCACCAGCGCTGAGGCTTTCCTGAATGCCGCAACACTCAAGATCGTCGCGCTCGGTCTGATCGCATTCTCCTTCGGTACTGCTGCAGGCTGCCTGTTCGGCAAACTGATGTGCATCATCACCGGCGGAAAGGTCAATCCGCTGATCGGCTCCGCAGGCGTCTCCGCCGTTCCCATGGCGGCACGTGTCTCGCAGAAGGTCGGTGCGGAATATGATCCTTCAAACTTCCTGCTCATGCATGCAATGGGTCCGAACGTCGCAGGCGTTATCGGTACTGCGGTCGTCGCCGGCGTGTTCATGGCAGTGTTCGGTATTGTCTGATTTTCAATATGTATCTGATCATCAATAAGTAACAATAGTAATTCTGATTACGCTAATTTTATTTTTGATCTTTGAATGAACATTACCGACTGCCATACCTATACTAGGAGAAAAGAATATGTCTGAAAATAAAGTTATCACACCCAAGCCGGTCAAGATCACAGAGACGATCCTGCGTGACGCGCACCAGTCCCTGATCGCGACCCGTATGCCTACCGAGGTTATGCTGCCCATCATCGACAAGATGGACAATATCGGTTACAACGCCGTAGAGTGCTGGGGCGGCGCGACTTTCGATGCCTGTCTTCGTTTCCTCAAGGAAGATCCGTGGGAGAGACTTCGCAAGCTCAAAGCCGGCTTCAAGAAGACCAAACTCCAGATGCTGCTCCGCGGCCAGAACCTTCTTGGTTACAGCCACTATGCAGACGATGTTGTCGAGTATTTCGTACAGAAGTCCATCGCCAACGGCATCGACATCATCCGTATTTTTGACTGCCTGAACGACCTGCGCAACCTTGAGACTTCTGTCAAGGCCTGCAAGAAAGAGGGCGGCCACTCCCAGATCGCTCTTTCCTATACCATCGGCTCCGCCTATAACGAAGAGTACTGGATGAACATCGCAAAAGATATCGAGAACATGGGCGCCGACTCCATCTGCATCAAGGATATGGCCGGCCTGCTTGTTCCCTATGAAGCCGAGAAGCTGATCCGCGCCCTCAAGTCCGCGACAGAACTTCCTATCGAGCTTCACACCCACTATACCTCCGGCTGCGGTTCCATGACTTACATGAAGGCTGCAGAGGCAGGCGTAGATATCATCGACTGCGCGATCAGCCCCTTCGCTCTGGGTACTTCCCAGCCCGCTACCGAGGTTATGGTCGGTGCATTCGAGGGTACACCTTATGACACAGGCCTTTCCCAGGCTGCCCTCAAGGAGATCGCAGACCACTTCACACCTTATCGTGAAGAGTGCCTGGAGAGCGGACTGCTCAGCACCAAGGTCCTGGGCGTCAACATCCGTACTCTGCTGTACCAGGTTCCCGGCGGCATGCTTTCCAACATGGTCAGCCAGCTGGCAGAGCAGGGCGCAAGCGACCGCCTGACAGAGGTTCTCGAGGAAGTTCCGCGTGTGCGTGAAGACCTCGGCCAGCCGCCTCTTGTCACTCCTTCTTCCCAGATCGTCGGTACTCAGGCCGTCATGAACGTCCTGATGGGAGAGCGCTACAAAGTCTCCTCCGGTCAGACCAAGGATCTGGTCAGCGGCCACTATGGACGCACAACCCTTCCCATCAAGGAAGAGGTCCGCAAGAAGATCATCGGCGACCAGGAGCCTATCACCTGCCGTCCTGCAGATCTGATCGAGCCCCAGCTGGCCAAGTTTGAGAAGGAAGTTGCCCAATGGAAGCAGCAGGATGAGGACGTTCTGTCCTACGCTCTGTTCCCTCAGGTAGCAGTTGATTTCTTCAAATATCGCCAGGCTCAGCAGACCGGTGTCGACGTCACCAAGGCTGATACAAAGAACGGTGCTTATCCCGCATAAGAAGCCGGGGCTGATATAAAGCGCGGCGCTTTACCGTATATTGCGGGCGCCCGCCCATGGCCGAAAATATGATTGCCAGCAGCAGATCTGCCGCTTTTTGCGGCAGGTCTGCTTTGTTTATTGCGGCAGTCAGGCAGGTCTGCTTTGTCTATTGCCGCAAAATGCCGGTCCCGGACATTGGACATGGGCCTTGCCCCTGGCTATTCCATCAATATTCCCTGACTATTCAATGACTATGCCGTGCCTGTTTCCTGCCTGTTCCATGTCAATTCCATGCCTATTTCAAATATGTACATTTTGTGCAAACAAACTGAAAAAAATCTTTCTGCGAGTATAATATTTTTATTGGTTTTGCACAAAATAAATAGATTTTTTGCCTATTCATTTGACCCTTTATCTGTTATCATAGAATAGTGTTTTTTAATAAGAGGAAATGTAGTTTTTAAATCATCGCAGGTCAGTCACCAGAGGTGGTTAATAAAAGATGAAGCGATTAAATGTTGTTGATACGCTTGTCGTTACCGAGCAATCGTTTGACGAGATATCGGGATTCCGGGTCAGACCGGGCAATTGTATGCTCAATGGAGCGACCAGACTTACAGGCGGCGTTAATTTCACGATCTACTCCCAGCACGCGACTTCCTGTGAGCTCCTTTTGTTCCGGCGTAAAGCAGAAGTTCCCTATGCCATCATCCGCATCCCCGAGCGCTATCGTACAGGCGGGATCTATTCCATTTTTGTCTATCAGCTCAACATTGAAGAGTTTGAATACTGTTATCGTTTCAACGGCCCCAATGATCCGTCTCAGGGCCTTCTTTTTGACCGCAAAAAACTGATCCTTGACCCCTACGCAAAGGCTGTCGCAGGACAGAGGGCCTGGGGCGCAGCCAAGCAGTCGGGTGCCTATCACGCCCGTGTCGTCAAGGACAACTTTGTCTGGAAGAAAGCTGATTTCCCCCGCACAAAGATGGAGGATACCATCATCTATGAAATGCATGTGCGCGGATTTACCCGCCACAGGTCCTCCGGCGTGCGCTATCCCGGCACCTTCGCCGGCATTATCGAGAAGATCCCCCATCTGAAGAGCCTTGGGATCACGGCTGTAGAGCTGATGCCCGTCTTCGAGTTTGATGAGACGATCAATGCCCGCACTGTAAACGGGAAACGTCTCCTTGAATACTGGGGATACAATACAGTTGCCTTTTTTGCGCCTAATACAGCGTACTCGGCCTCCATTGAGTACAACGAGGAGGGATCCGAGCTCAAGACTCTGATCCGGCTTCTGAAAGAAAACAAGATCGAGGTCTATCTGGATGTAGTTTTCAACCATACCGCAGAGGGCGACAGCACCGGTCCCTTCATGTGTTTCAAGGGTGTCGACAACAGTGTCTACTACATGCTGACTCCGGGCGGAGAGTATTACAATTTCAGCGGCTGCGGCAATACCTTCAACTGCAATCACCCCGCCGTCGTCCGCTATATCGTCGACTGTCTCAGACACTGGGTGACCCAGTATCATGTGGACGGCTTCCGCTTCGACCTTGCCAGTATCCTGGGCAGGAACCAGAAGGGTGTCCCCATGGGGGATCCGCCGCTCCTGCGCGCCATCTCCGAGGACCCGATCCTGGCGGAGACCAAGATGATCGCGGAGCCCTGGGATGCAGGCGGCATGTATCAGGTGGGCAGCTTCCCGGCTTACAACAGGTGGGCGGAGTGGAACGGCCGCTACCGCGATTCCCTGCGCGACTTTCTAAAGGGCAACTACTGGAACGCGGCCGAGACAGCAGACAGAATCATGGGTTCCCCTGATATTTACGGGGGAGGCTATAATGGCTTCCGGTCCTCTGTCAATTTCATCACCTGTCACGACGGTTTCACTCTTTACGATCTTTTTTCCTACAACCACAAGCACAACGAGGCAAACGGCTGGAACAATGCGGACGGCGCCAACGACAACCGCAGCTGGAACTGCGGCGTGGAAGGCCCCACGGACGATCCGGTCATCCAGCAGCTCCGCTACAAGATGATGCGCAATGCCATCACGGTCCTCATGTGCAGCCGCGGCACGCCTATGATCCTGGCGGGAGACGAGTTCGGCAACACCCAGCACGGCAACAACAACAGTTACTGTCAGGACAATGAAGTCTCCTGGCTCAACTGGGAATACCTGCGTATAAACAGGGACTTCTATCGTTTTTATAAAAATGTCATCGCATTCCGCAAAAAGCATCCGGTCATTTCCAGACCTCTGGGACCTGCCGCCTGCGGCCTGCCCGATGTCATTGCCTGCGGCGCCAACCCCGATGACCATGTCATCGGCCGTTCCAACAAAGTCCTGGGTATCCTCTATGCAGGACGCGCAGAGGGAGCGGCGGGAGACGATGTCGTCTATATGGCCATCAACGCCTACTGGGAGCCCGTCGAGATCCGGCTTCCGGCCCTGCGCGCAGGTCTTTCCTGGGGCATCAATATTTATACAGATGCTGACGACAACGTCTTTTTCCACAAACAGGCGGTCTTTCTGAAGAGTCCCCTGTTTATGCTCAAAGAGCGGAGTGTCGCCGTATTCACACTGTTCCACCAGTAAAATGAAACATTTTCAGCAGTAAAAACGACTGTGTCAATAATAAACGGCTCCGCCGGCAGTAAAAACGACTGTGTCAATTATAAACGGCTCCGCCGATAATAAAAAAACAGCGGGAGAAAGCAATGAGCAGTACCACAATTCTGATCGTAGATGATGAACAGCGCATGCGCAAACTGGTCCGCGATTATATGATCCGCGAGGGTTATATTGTCCTCGAGGCGTCAAACGGCAGGCAGGCGCTGGAGATCTTCAATTCCGATACCAATATTTCTCTGATCATTCTGGATGTCATGATGCCCGAGATGGATGGCTGGCAGGTCTGTGCCGAGATCCGCAAGACTTCCAGGGTTCCGATCATCATGCTCACAGCCAAGAGCGACGAGCGCGATGAGCTTAAGGGCTTTGACCTTGGCGTCGATGAATATGTGACCAAGCCTTTCAGCCCCCGCACCCTCTCAGCGCGCGTCAACGCGATCCTGCGCCGCACCATGGGTTCGGCGGTGGAGAAGCATCTGACCGCCGGCGGCATCGAGATGGACAAGACGGCTCATATCGTCACCATCGACGGCAGCCCTGTCGACCTCAGCTTCAAGGAATTCGAGCTCCTGCAGTATTTCATGGAAAATAACGGCGTCGCCCTTTCGCGCGAGCGCATTCTGAACAGTGTCTGGAACTATGACTACTACGGAGACGCCCGCACCATCGACACCCATGTCAAGAAGCTGCGCTCCAAGCTCGGCGACAAAGCCGCCCTGATCAAAACAGTCTGGGGCATCGGCTATAAGTTCGAGGCATAAGAGGCATAAATAGAAAGTATCTTTAGGAGCATCTTTGGACAATTTGGAAAAGAATAGTGAAAATGCAAGGCAGCCTCGTCCGCTGATCTCTTTGCGAACGGCATTCGGCGTTCTTTTTTTCCTTTTGATGATCGGTACGATCCTCCTCAGTTTCCTGATCAACACGATTTTTCTGGAGAGATATTATATATCGGGCAGAAAGCATGCGCTGATCAAGGTCTATCACGAGCTGCAGGATGCGTCGGTTCATGAACTGCTGACAACCGATGATTTTGACGTTTCCATGCGGGAATCTCTGCGTCAGGGCAATATGAGCCTTCTGATCATGGATTCCAGCACGAGGACGATCAAGGTCTGGTCGGCGGATGAATATCTCATGGAAGACCGCCTGTATGCGAATATTTTCGGTATGACGCCCATCCTTCCCGAGAATAAGACGGAAAACGATCTGTATTCCAACAAGAAGGAAACGGTTGGAGAGGGCGGCGTATACCAATATGAAGAGGGCGTGGGAGATCCGAATGATTTCCCGGACGAAGAATATGAGTCTGATCCGCTGCAGGATGCTGAATTTGTGATCACTCAGATTCTGGAGGAAGGACAGCCTTATACGATCAATGTCGTTCTGGACAGGCGTGCCCGGTCGAAGAGCATAGAAATGTGGGGGCCGCTCGGTGAGAGCAGCTTCTTTTTGTTGCGCACTCCTCTGGCGGATATCCGCAGCAGCGCGGCTGCGACCAACCGTTTCCTGGCTTTTGTAGGCCTGCTCCTTGCCATCGGAGGAACCTTCATCGCCTGGTGGCTGTCCCGCAGGATCACAGAACCCATCCGACAGCTGACGGATATTTCCGTCAGGATGAAGCAGCTGGATTTCAGCGCAAAATATGGGGGCGGGAACCGGACTGAGCTGGATATCCTGGGCCGCAATATGAATGAGCTCTCACAGAAGCTGGAGGAGACGATCTCTGCCCTGCGGACAGCCAATAATGATCTGCAGCGCGATCTGGACCGCCGAAACCGCCAGGAAGAGATGAGGCAGGATTTCCTCTCCAATGTCACCCATGAACTCAAGACGCCCATAGCCCTGATCCGGGGATATGCGGAAGGCCTGCAGGACGGCATCGCGGATGACCCTGAGAGCCGTTCCTTCTATCTGGACACGATCGTCGATGAATCCGACAAGATGAATACCATCGTCCAGAAGGTCCTGCAGCTGAACCAGCTGGAATTTGGCAGCAACAGCGTGTCCATGGAGCGCTTTGATGTCATTGCCATGATCGGCAACTATCTGGAGAGCGCATCACTCCTTGCCACCCAGGACGGTGTGAAGATCCAGTTTGATCAGAAGGATCCCGTCTACGTCTGGGGCGACCCCTTCATGATCCAGGAGGTCTTCCAGAACTACTACAGCAACGCCCTCCACCATGTAGAAGCCCGCAGCAAATCCGGCAGTGACCGCCAAAACAGTAGTTACAGCCAAAACAGCGGTTACAGTGATAATAGCGGTTACAGCGTAAGCGGCGAGAAGGTCATCGATATCCGCTGCCAGATCTCGGGCGATAAAGCCCGTGTGACGGTCTTCAACACCGGAAAACCGATCCCTGCCGAATCCCTCCCTCATATCTGGGAGAAATTCTATAAAGTCGACAAGGCAAGGACCCGTGCCTACGGCGGTTCCGGCGTGGGTCTTTCCATCGTCAAGGCCATCATGGATCTCCACCACTGCGCCTACGGAGCCGAAAATTACGAAAACGGCGTTGCCTTCTGGTTTGAGCTGGATACGGTAATGAAGGAAGAGGAGAAGACTGACTGACAGTTTAGAATATTTCAGGATGTTTCAGGAAAAAGATAACAGTAGAAATCCAAGGAGCAAATCATATATGGTAGCAATTATTGATTATGATGCGGGAAATATAAAGAGTGTTGAGAATGCTGTCCGTTTTCTCGGGCACGATGTAAAGGTGACATCGGATTCCTCCGAAATTCTCGCTGCGGATCATATCATTCTTCCCGGCGTTGGCGCCTTCGGCGATGCTATGAAGCGTCTGCGCGCTGCCGGTCTTGAGGATACCATACGTCAGGCTGTCAGCTCTGAAATTCCTTTTCTGGGAATATGCCTGGGCCTGCAGCTGATTTTTGAAGAGAGCGAAGAGAGCCCCGGGGTCAAGGGACTTGCCCTTCTTCCCGGAAAGATCAAACGTATCCCCGAGGGTGAGGGCCGGAAGGTTCCTCAGATTGGCTGGAATGACCTTTCCTTCCCTCGTCAGAGCCTTCTTTTTGCAGGCATTCCTGAGGGCAGTTACGTCTATTTTGTCCATTCCTATTATCTGGAAGCCGGCTGTCCCGAGGACGTTGCAGCCCGCACCGAATACGGCGTGAGCATCGACGCGGCAGTCGAACACGGCAGACTCTTTGCCTGCCAGTTCCATCCGGAAAAGAGTGAGCGCATAGGAATGCAGATCCTGCAGAATTTCCTGAATATATCATAAATTTATCTTCCGATATCCTTTTTAATATCTATTATCTAATAGCTATTATCTACATGACCGATAATCGGACATGCGTCGAATAAAACATATAAACTCATTTTAAAATAGTGGGTTTTAAAATAAATGGAGAATAACGTATGCTGACAAAAAGAATTATTCCCTGTCTGGATGTAAACAGGGGCAGAGTCGTCAAAGGGATCAATTTTGTCTCCCTGCGTGATGCCGGCGATCCTGTTGAGACTGGTGAGGCCTATTCCAGGGCAGACGCTGATGAACTGGTCTTTCTGGATATCACCGCCACAAGCGACGCGCGGGCTACAGTCGCGGACATGGTCCGCAGAGTGGCAGAGCGGGTCTTTATCCCTTTTACTGTGGGCGGCGGTATCCGCACAACCGAGGATATGCGCGCTATTTTGCGTGAGGGAGCGGACAAGATCTCCATTAATTCCGCGGCAATCAACCGTCCCGAACTTATTTCGGAGGGCGCTGAGCGCTTCGGCAGTCAGTGTATCGTTGTCGCCATTGACGCCCGCCGCAGGCCTTCCGGCCAGGGCTGGACGATCTACCGCAGCGGCGGCCGCATTGATACAGGAATTGATGCAGTCGAGTGGGCCATCCGGGCTGAAAAACTGGGAGCAGGTGAGATCCTTCTGACAAGTATGGACGGCGACGGTACAAAGAACGGCTACGATCTTGAACTGACGCGGGCAATCTCCGATGCAGTGCGCATCCCTGTCATCGCTTCCGGCGGTGCAGGAACCCTGGAGCACTTCCGCGAAGCTCTGACCGAGGGCGGGGCCGATGCAGCCCTGGCGGCTTCTCTTTTCCATTTCAAGGAACTGGAGATCCGCGAAGTCAAGGAATATCTCCATGAGTGCGGCATTCCGGTACGCCTCTGACGGAAATAAAAGATATTTATATTTGTTTACTTGTTTAAACACACATGTTGTATACTTACATTGATACTGTTGTTTTTTACACGCACCGATCAAAGAAAGGACAAGATCATGCCGCTGATTGACAAATGGTGGAAATCACGTAGGAAAGATTATAAAACCGAAGAGAACCTGACAGATTTATCGCCCGAAAGTACACAGGAACAGGATCCTGTACCGGCTCCTGAGGCAGAAAAGCCTTCTGAAATTGCTGATGCAGCTCCTGAAACTACTGAAACAGCTTCTGAAACGACTGAAACAGCTCCTGAGACGACTGAAACAGCTCCTGAGACGACTGAAACAGCTTCTGAAACGACTGAAACAACTTATAAGGCCGCTGAAGCAGTTTCTGAAGCCGCTGAAGCAGCTTCTGAGGCCGCTGAAGCTGAAGAGGCATCTGCAGGTATTTCCGCTGAGGCTGCACCGGTTGAAGAGACAGCTGCTGAGCCTGCTGCAGAAACCTCTGATATAGCTGAAGAAACTGCTGCTTCAGATTCTTCTGATGGATCTGACGTAACTGAGGAAAATCTTCTGGATACTCTCGAGCCCGCAGATGTTTTCAAATATTTCAGGGAAATCAGTGGTATCCCTCACGGTTCTTTCCACACAACCGCAATCAGTGATTATCTGGAAAACTTTGCCAGGAACTATGAGCTTCCCTATACTCGTGACGAGATGGGCAATCTCATCATCTGCAGACCCGGTTCCGCCGGATATGAAAATGCGGATCCCATTGCCCTGCAGGGGCATGTCGACATGGTTTGCGAGAAAGAATCCTCCAACCCGATCGATATGGACACTGAGGCTATTTCCCTTAGGACGGACGGCGAGTGGCTGTGGGCGGACCGCACTACTCTGGGCGGCGATGACGGCATAGCGGTCGCCATCATGCTGGCTCTTCTTGCGGACGATACCATCACATGCCCCCCTCTGGAGTGTATTTTCACAGTCGATGAGGAAGTCGGTATGCGCGGTGCTTTTGCCATGGATCTGTCCTCCGTCAAGAGCCGCAGGCTGCTCAATCTGGATTCCGAACAAGAAGGGATCATTACTGCTGCATGTGCAGGCGGCGCAGAAGAGATCTGCACACTGCCCGGCAGAAGGCGTGAAAAAACCGGTGAAGTCCTTGAACTCTCCATCGAAGGACTTCGCGGCGGCCACTCCGGCGAGTGTATCGGCATCGGCAGAGCAAACGCAAGTATACTGCTGGCCCGTCTTCTCTACCGTCTTGAGCAGACAAGTAAAATCTGCCTGATCGACTTCCACGGAGGGACCCGTGACAACGCGATTCCCCGAGAAGCCAAGGCATGGATCATTTTTACAGGAAAATTCCAGCGCGGCAAGGTCAAAGATGTGATCGCGGCATTTGCAAAGGATATCGCAAAGGAATACAGTATCACCGATCCGGATATTAAGATCCATGCGACACTGGAAAATAAGGGCAAAATGATGACTCGTTCAGCCTTTACCAGAAAGGACAGCCTCAGGATGATCCGTTTCCTCCTGGCCCTGCCCAATGGTGTCCTGGAGTTTACACCTATGTACAGGGATGTCCCCCAGACTTCTCTCAGCCTGGGAATCGTCAATACGGTAGCTGACGGCATACGTACTCACTCCCTTGTCCGCAGCAGCGTCAACTCCCAGAAGCAGATGGTCATGGACAAGATCGAGTGCATCGCGGAGGAATTCGGCGCATCGGTTACGACAGAAGGAGCCTATCCCGCCTGGGAACTCATCGCAAAGTCTGATTTCCGTGATCTTGCAGCTGAGATTTTCAAAAAGACCACCGGAAGGGAACCCACTGTCTGCGTTATTCACGGCGGTCTTGAATGCGGACTGATCTCGTCAAAGGTACCCGGCATCGACTGCATTTCCGTCGGTCCGGACATGGAGGAGATCCATACACCTGCAGAAAGGCTCAACATTCCTTCGACCAGGCGCATCTATGACTATGTCAAAGCGCTCCTCGAAGCCTGCGTCAAAGCCTGAAAAATAATGTATAAGCCTGATATATTATTTATATAGATATCTATATAGATATTTATGTAGATAGAATGTTGATATTTGAAAGGACATCGGAAGATGGCAGCGATCAGCGGCGACTGGCTGGAGGCTCTCCGGCCGGAATTTTCAAAACCATATTATAAAGACCTGTTTTCCTTTGTTCAGGACGAGTACAGGACCTATACGGTTTACCCGCCGGCGCAGGATCTGTTCAATGCGCTGCATGAAACGCCGCTCGGAAATGTGCGTGTCGTCATACTGGGACAGGATCCTTACCACGGGGAAGGCCAGGCCCACGGAATGTGTTTTTCCGTCCGCCCGGGCTGCCCGGCGCCGCCGTCTCTCATCAATATTTACAAGGAACTCCACGATGATGTGGGCTGCTATGTACCGGACAACGGATACCTTGTCAAATGGGCCCGCCAGGGCGTATTGCTCTTAAATACCGTTTTGACAGTCCGTGCCCACCAGGCCAATTCCCACCGGGGTCACGGCTGGGAGCAGTTCACCGACGCGATCCTGCAGGCTGTGGACGCCCAGAACCGCCCGATCGTATACATGCTCTGGGGGACACCGGCCCAGACCAAGGCCTCCATGCTCCACAATTCGCGCCACCTGATTCTGAAAGCCCCGCATCCCAGCCCGCTTTCAGCCTATCGCGGCTTCTTCGGATGCAGGCATTTCAGCAAATGCAATGCGTTCCTGGAGAGAAACGGGGCTCAGCCCATTGACTGGCAGATCGAGAATATCGGACAGCCCTGAGGCTGATATTCAATCAGATTTAAGGCTCATTACAGACTGGTCTTTGACTGACATCGGACAGGCCTGAGGCTGATACCAGGCTGATATCAGGCTGATTTCAGGTTGGTCTCAGGCAGGTCTCAGGCAGGTCTCAGAATGGCCTCAGGCAGAATAGAAAGAAAAAGGGACACAGGGGATGGATCCGGCATATCAATGCGTCAAATGAGACAGCCGGAACCGTCCCTGGTGTCCTGTTTTGTTATTTTCTTATTTTCATGCGAAATTTATTGACGAAATTGGTATCCGTGTATACAATATTTCATTATATTTTGTTTTCAAGAAACCATTTATTTTCAATAGCTTATTTTCAATAGCTTAAAATCATTAAGAACACAAAAATACCAAGGATAATACCAGGAATACTGAGAACATCAACCCAAACCAGGACAAGGTGATCACGGGCCAAAGGACCGAAGATCATTAATCAGTAATAAAGCGAGGAAGATCCATGAAGAAAGTACCTTATGTAACAAAAGAGAAGGCTGAGGAGATTGCGCAGCAGTACCCCACACCCTTTTATCTGTATGATGAAAAGGGCATCCGCGACAATGCAGAGGCTGTCAAGGAGGCTTTTGCCTGGAACCCCGGATTCCGTGAATATTTTGCTGTCAAGGCGACTCCCAATCCGTATATCATGGATATTTTCCGCGACTACGGTTTCGGTTTTGACTGCTCATCGATGACAGAGCTGATGCTGTCCAACGCAGTCGGTGCCAGCGGGCATGAGATAATGTTCTCCTCCAACGACACACCGGCGGAAGAGTACGCTTATGCCGCCAAGCTCGGCGCAGTCATCAATCTCGATGACATCACGCATATTCCTTTCCTGGAGAAGATCCTGGACGGCAAGTTCCCCGAGACCATGTCCCTGCGTTACAATCCGGGCGGTGTCTTCCAGATGGCCAACGGCATCATGGACAACCCCGGCGATTCAAAATACGGTTTCACCAAGGCTCAGCTCTTCGAGGGTTACAGGATCCTGCGTGACAAGGGCGTCAAGCACTTCGGCCTGCACGCCTTCCTGGCATCCAATACTGTCTCCAATGAATATTATCCGGAGCTGGCGGGACGTCTGTTTGCACTGGCCGCAGAGGCAAAACGCGAGCTGGGTATCCACTTTGCTTTCATCAACCTCTCCGGCGGCGTAGGCATCCCTTACCGCAAGGGCGAGACTCCCAATGATATCCGCGTGATCGGCCAGGGCGTCCGCGAGAAATATGAGCATTTCCTTGTACCCGCCGGTATGGGAGATGTCGCAATTTACACCGAGATGGGCCGTTTTATGCTGGCTCCTTACGGTGCGCTGGTGACCAGGGCTATCCATGCCAAGCATATCTACAAGGAGTATATCGGTGTCGATGCGTGCGCAGCTAACCTTATGCGCCCCGCTATGTACGGCGCCTACCATCACATTACCGTTCTGGGCAAAGAGGATGCTATCTGCGATCACACCTATGACGTGGTCGGCTCCCTCTGCGAGAACAATGACAAGTTCGCTGTAGACCGCGAGCTTCCCCAGATCGACCAGGGCGACCTGCTCTTTATCCACGACGCCGGCGCTCACGGATTCGCCATGGGCTACAACTACAACGGCCGCCTGTGGAGCGCTGAGCTCCTGCTCAAGCAGGACGGCTCCGTCCAGCAGATCCGCCGTGCCCAGCAGCCCAAAGACTACTTCGCGACCTTCGACCAGACACCTTATTACGCAAAAATGTTCCCCGATGCGAAGTGATTATCAATAAGCAATGAACACAAGGCTCAAATGATGCTTTCTCTGCAAAGCTCATTTGAGCCTTTCGAGTTTCAGAGGTGTCAGGGGTGGTGTCAGGGGGACGGTTCCTTTGACACTCTAGTGAGTGTCAAAGGAACCGTCCCCCTGACACCAAAGGAACCGTCCCCCTGACACCACCGTCCAGACACCACCCCCGTGACACCCGCGTCTTTTTAAGTTATAATCATATATCAACAAAGAAACAGAACTTATATAAAAACCACTGATAAAAGGAATTGAAAAATGGGAAAAAAGTATTTCTTCTTTGATATTGATGGAACGCTTACGGATCGGGCTACAGGTCTGATCGTGCCCTCTGCCCTGGAGGCATTGGAAAAGCTCAGGGCGGCGGGTCATTTTGTTGCCATTAATACGGGGCGTGCCCACTACAAGGCGCGCAAGTTTTTTGACCAGCACGGCTTCGACAACATGGTCTGCAACGGCGGTATGGGCATTGTGATCAACAAGGAGCTTGTTGAAAACCGGGCATTGGATTTTGAAAAGGCACTCTGGGTCTATCATTACTGTATTGACAACGGGATCGGCGTTCTGGCTGCCTGTGACGATTCTCAGAAGGTCTACGCTAAGGATTTCACATTCTATGATCAGATCGGTCCCCGCCGTGAGCCTACGACTTATATCATCGATCCGGATTTTGATCCCGCTGATTTCGGCGTGATCTATAAGCTCTACACGGCGACTACGGAGGAGAAAAGGAAGAGTCTTCCTTTCCCGGAGGAGCTCGGTTATGTCAATTTCGAGCCGGACTACACAATCGTCCAGCATGATGACAAGAGGGCGGGCATCTACCGCATGCTGGAACTTATCGGGGGTGCGCCGGAGGATGTGGTCGTCTTCGGAGATGACACCAATGATGAGGATATGTTCGCACCGGAATTCTACAAGATCGCAGTTGGGAACGGCCATCCGGACCTCAAAGCCATGGCGGATGAGGTTGCTCCCGCCAATATCGATGACGGCATTTACAAAGTCTGCCAGGCTCATGGATGGTTCGAAAAACAGTAAATCTAAAGTAAGCCATTACATATATCTTTACTCAATATAACTTTATGGTTTCTTAATGAAAGGGAGGTATCCAATGAGATTCCGAAAACAATGGTTGGCATTGTTACTTACGACGGCTATGACAGCAGCTAATCTGACATTACCTTATTCTGCTGTCGGCGCATTGGCTGCTGAAACGCAGACAGTGGAAGAGGATGTTCCGGAAGAGCAGAATGCAGATGGAGAGACATCTGAACAGACGGATGAAGATCAGGATTTGTCCATGCCTTCCGGAGTTACAGGAGACGATGATTCTGCTGCACCCGGAGGATCTTCCCTGAGTGATGAAGAAGCTGAAGAGACTGAAGAAGCAGGTTCGGATAACGAAGAGATAAGTAATGGAGATTTAGAGAACGCTGAATCCGATTCCGGGGAGGAATCTGATGCAGATGATGCAGACAAGAACAGCTCTGCCCCTGAGGAAGAGGACGCTGAGGATCAGCATTTAGAGGATGAGGACCAGCAGTCCAATGACGGCGTTTCGACCGAGGCTCAGAATGCAGGCGATATAGAGACTCCTGAGATCGGAACAGATGACGCTGCCCAGACAGGGGAAAGCACAGCTCCGGCTCCCGGAACAGAGCCGGCAAATGATGAAAATCAGATCTTTGTCCGGAAGAAACCTGATTTCAAAGACCTTGATCCGGATGACAATCCTTTTGCAGATGCCCCTGAGACAGATAATGACCAGGCTTTCGCCGGGTACGTGAACCGTGAGCTGGAGCTGACGAGCGACCTGCGGACTGACGAGGGTGATATTGCCGAGAGGTCAGATAAACTCCAGAAAAACTTTGCTTCCTCGAGGCTCACAGGCTATAAACGAAAACTCTATGACATTTTAGCTGCACAGGTTCGCAAAGTTGCCGCGGGGGATCTTACAAATACTCATTTTAAAATTACTGCATCTCAGCTGGGCCTCAAAGGAAAAATGTGGACTGCTTCCCAGTTGGGTGTCCCCTCTCTCTTCGGTTATGATTCTATTTCTGAAGATGCCATAGCTGCTCTGGAAAAGAAGCTTGGCCTTTCCGCTGATAATTACTTCGATGAAATACTCCCCTGTCTAGTGGCGGATTTTCCCTATGATCTGTATTGGTATGATAAAACATCCGGAGAAAAAAACAAATATTCCGCATTTGGATATTATGTCGACTTGGTCAATAATCAATGGGTTCTGAAGCTTTCTGAAGAAGAGGACTATATTGATTGTCTGCTTCCGGTCTGCTCGGAATATTCCGCATCGGGAGAAGCACATACCTATAAGGCCGATCCCGGAATCGGTAGTGCGGTCAGTGCATCAAGGAACATGGCCCGGTCCATTGTCAGCAAGTATGCCGGAAAGACCGACTATGAAAAGATGGATGGCTACAGAAAAGAAATCTGCAGTCTTGTAGACTACAATGATTTTGCTGCCGAATACAGCAATTACCTGGATTATGGAAATCCCTGGCAGCTGATCTGGACCTTTGACGGGGACAGCAGCACAAATGTCGTATGCGAGGGTTATTCCAAGAGCTTCCAGTACCTCTGTGACCTGAGCTCCTGGACTGGTATTTTCAAAGAGTGCATTTCCGTAACAGGTGACCTGATCACATCTGATGAGCGGGGCGGACATATGTGGAATATCGTCTCCTTAAAAGACGGCAGGAGTTTTCTGGCAGACATTACTAATTGCGATGATTATGGACCTTCTGACAACCGGGATCTTTTCCTGGTTGGCACAGGCAGCGCATCCGCATCAGAAGTATATGCCCAGGGAGATGTCTATGGAGGTTATTATATTGCTTATTATGGTGATCTCGGCTATGTATATGACGATTATATGTTTGATGTCTTCGGCAAACCGATCCTGACGCTCGCCGCGGGCAGGGTCGACAAGAATACAAAGAATTACCAGCGGATCACTCTGAATGTCGAAAAAGCCATTCCCGTAAAGATGACGACCAAAGTCATTGTCTCCAATGTATTTGAGACATCAGATATAACCTTTGTCTCTTCGGATACCTCTGTCGCCCCGATCACTTCCAAGGGAAATGTGACCGGCAAGAAGGTCGGAACAGTCACGTTCACTGTCACCACACCGGCCACCAAAAATTATTATGCTGGAAAGGCGACTGTCAAGCTCAAAGTCATCGATGCACTGAAAAAACCCGGCAACTGCCATTTTGTCAAATGGAACAATTCAAAATACAACAGCTGCCGGATCGGCTGGAACAAGGCCGAGGGCGCACAGGGCTACCAGACCCTGCTTTCCTGGACTGACGGAAGTCATGCTGTATGGAAGTCGACGGGTGCAAGTCCTCTTTATCAGGACTGCTCCGTTGCCGTAAACCACGTCAGCCAGATCAAAGTGCGGGCCTATTTCACCACAAATACAGGGCGCCAGTTCGGCCCCTGGTCAAACGTTGAGTACATTACGCCTTCGCCTACAAAGCTCACTAAGAAAGATGTCAGTTCTTCATCAAAGGATCTGAAGATGAAGATCGGCTGGAACATTATCTATGGCTGCAATGGCTACAATGTATTCATTACCACCAATCCCAAGGGCACCTGGTACTGGAATCAGTCGACGCCGGTAAATGCCACCGCTACGAGCGCGGTCATCACCAAATACCGCGGATCAAAAATGAAAAAACACACGAATTATTACGTCCGCATTGTCACCAGGCGTAAACGCAACGGCGTCTTCTGCACCGTGCCCATGCCGGCAAGCAATACTAACATAGGATACTTTGTATTTAAATGATCGTGTTATGTTTTTTATCTTTCCGAATATGATTATTCGGTTACCCATTATTGTTTTCCATTAACCCTCAGTTTGATTCTGTTATTATTTATCAATGACTTGAAGGGAGATCCATTCATGAAATTTTTTGGAAAACCGATTGCGGTTTCACTGACGGCTGTACTCCTTGCAGCAAATTTATCTATGCCGTTTACATCGATGACGGCTTTCGGAGCTGACACAGATTCAGCAGTCGAATCAACGGCTGAGTCCGCTGAAAACGCTTATGCCGAGGAAGTTATAAATGAAAATGATTCGGAGGCGGAAGCGGAGAACAGTCCTGATGAAGATTCCGACAGAAGCTCCGCAGATGCTGAGGAGATCACTGAGCCGGCAGAGTCCGCAGCTCCCGGAGATGAGGAAAATGCTTCGGATGACATAACTTCAGATGAGATGTCTGAAGACGAAATGAATGCAGATGAAGACCCTGCTGATGGTTCTGCCGATGAGGATATTTCTGCAGAGGCAGGCGGGGATGCAGTTTCTGAAGAGGATGTTTCTGACGATAATACTGTTTCGGATGACAGCTCTGAAGAACCGGGCCAGGATATAACCGCCCCTGCTCTTACGGAAGAGACTTCCACTGACGCGGTCGATGCTGGGCAGGATGTGCCTGAAGACCATCCCGACCTGGAGGCAGAGGCAGTCGCAGAGCCCATTATCCCGATCGATGAGATCTGCGAGGATACGGATAACGACGATGTCTTTGCCGCCTATGTGAACCGGGAGCTGGAACTGACCGGCGATCTCCAGTTCGATACCGGCGATCTGTCTGACACTTCCAACAATCACGAAAAAGCGTATGCTTCCACGAAACTGACCGGTGTCAACCGTGCTCTCTACGCTAAGCTCTATAGCGAGATCGGTAAAGTCGCAAGAGGAGAGCGCACAGATACTGTTTTTGCAGTGACCCAAAAAGAACTTGGGATCAACGATCAATACTGGTCTGCTTCCGACCTGGGTGTATCTGCTATTGTTGAAAACGGCAGTATAACCAAAGAATCAATGCAAGCTCTGTCTGCAAAATACGATTTTGATTTTACCCATGTCCTCAGAGCCCTTCTGCTGGACTGCCCCTATGATCTTTACTGGTATGATAAAACAGAGTCTACGATTCCGTCTCTGTTCCATTATGGTGCCACATGGATGGACGGAGAATATTATCTTTGTTATTCCGATTCATACGATGCAACCTTCTCATTCCCGGTCGCGGCCGAATATTCGGCGAGCGGAGATTTGAACACCTATGAGACAAAGGCTGAGATCGGAACTGCTGTCACGGCTGCCTACAACAAGGCACATTCCATCGTAGAACAGTATTCCGGCTGCACGGATTATGAAAAAATGGACGGCTACAGAGCGGAGATCTGTTCCCTGGCCAGCTACAATTACGATGCTGCCCGAGACAACTCCACCAATTACGGCAATCCCTGGCAGCTGATCTGGGTTCTTGACCAGGATCCAGGCACAACCGTAGTCTGCGAGGGCTACTCTAAGGCTTTCCAGTATCTCTGTGATCTGTCTGAGTGGAACGATATCTTCCGCGAGTGTATTTCTGTAGTCGGATATCTGAGCGGCGGCGGACACATGTGGAATATTGTAAACCTCAGGGACGGCAGGAGCTATCTGGTCGATGTCACCAACTGCGACTCGGGAATGATCGGCTCCGACAATGACGGACACGATCTCTTCCTGGTCGGTACCGGTGATGCGGATGCAGCAGAAGTGTATTGTCAGGGAAATATTGATGACGGATATATTTTTGCACAATTGGATGATCTCTCCTACGTCTATCGTGAAGACCAACAATATAATACAAGGGAATATTTTGATGACGAGATCCTGACCCTGGCGGAAGGAAGAGTATATGCAGATACCACTGCTTCCGGCGAATATACGGGTGATCATACACATATCTACTACAATGTCGATGAAGTCGCCGCGACCTGCCAGTCGGAAGGCCACAGCGCGGGCGGACAGTGCCCCATCTGCGGAGAGTATGATACCGATGTCGAGATCTATCCGACAGCTGAACATACGCCCGGAGAGTGGACCTTGATCAAAGAGCCTACTTATGATGCCGAAGGCACAGAGACTGCGACCTGCACTGTCTGCGGTGAGGAAATGACCCGTCCCGTTGATAAACTGGTCTCCGAAACCAGTATCACTCTGGATTATCAGGAACTGGAACTTGATGGAAATGAATCAAAACAGCTCACTGCAACCGTTCTTCCTGAAAACGCCCACGACAAATCTGTCACATGGAGGAGCAGCAACACTTCCGTTGCCGCGGTCGACCAAACCGGCAGGGTCACCGCAAGAACGAACGGTACAACGATCATCACAGCGCAGTCTGCCCACCTCGGCCTGACCGCCTCCTGTACCGTGACAGTCAAAGTCCACGTTCAATCCATTCATGTAAACCCTCAGGGCACACAGGTCGTTGTCGGCGGGACAACACAGCTTTATGTCGACATAAACCCTTCTAATGCTTTAAACAAAAAATATACATGGTCTTCCTCAGACGAGTCCATTGCCACAATATCTTCTTCAGGCCTTGTGACAGGCATTGCCCCCGGAGAGGCGATGATCACAGCCACTACCCAGGATGGAGGCCTGACCGCCTCCTGCACCGTCACGGTCAAGACTCCCGCAGCCGAACCCACTGATCTTGCCGGGGCCGTTGCAGACGGCACAGCCCAGGTCAGTATTGAAGACGGACTTATTTATAACGGCACAGCCCAGGTTCCCGAAGTCACGATCACTTATCAAGGCGAGCCTCTGAAAGCCGGCGCCGATTTTTCAGTTTCCTGCAGTGACAACATCAACGCAGGTACAGCAACTGTAGTGATCAACGGAAAAGGGGAATACACCGGTTCCTTCACCAGGACCTTCACAATCGCACAGGCGTCGATCCAAAGCGCTCAGATGGGCAATTTATCCGCAAGACGCTATACCGGAGATGCCCTGGAGCCTGATGTAACGGTCACTCTGGATGGAAAAACACTCACAGCCGATACGGACTACACAGTTGCTTATGCAGATAACATTGAACCCGGCACAGCAAAACTGACGATCACAGGCAGCAGAAACTACACCGGCACAGCAGCAGGTACTTTCAAAATAGTTCCTATACCCATCGCAAATGCGGAAGTGAGCGGCCTCGCAAAAAAGACCTACAACGGCAGTGAACAGACCCAGACACCTGTCGTCAAACTGGATGGAAGCACTCTCACCGCAGGAACAGATTACACTGTCTCCTACAGCAACAATATCGATGCCGGAACTGCGACCGTGATCATCACCGGTACCGGACATTACGAGGGAACTGCTTCTGCAGACTTCACGATCACGAAAGCAGCCCAGAGATTTACCGTCAAAGCGGAATCTACCAGCATTGATGTCGGCAAGACCACAAAGGTAACAGCGACCGGAGCAAAGGAGACCAGCAAGTATACCTTCTCATCATCTGATACCAGTATTGCAGAAGTTGACGCCTCCGGCACTGTGACAGGCAAGGCGGAAGGCACAGTCACCATTACAGTCCGTACAGCAGCGACAGCAAACTATAAGGCAGGATCAAAGACAGTCAAGATCACTGTCAATGAACCTCAGACCATAAATCTTGAAGATAATGCTGTGATCAGCGGCCTCACAAACAGGACATACAACGGCAGCGAACAGTTCCAGACACCTGTTGTCAAACTGCAGGATGGAACTGTCCTCAAAGAAGGGACGGACTATACCGTATCCTACGAAAATAACAGAAATGCCGGAACTGCGACCGTGATCATCACGGCGGTCAATGAATCCAAGTATGAGGGAACTGCTTCAGCCACCTTCGATATCGCGAAAGCAGCCCAGAGCTTTACTGTCAAGGCAAGCGCTACAAGTATTGATGCCGGTAAGACCACGAAGGTGGCAGCGACCGGTGCCAAGGAAAACCCCAAATTTACTTTCACTTCCTCCAATGCCAAGGTTGCGACAGTCGACGCGGCAGGCACCGTGACGGGCAAGGCGGCAGGCACAGTAACGATCACTGTCAGGTCTGCGGAAACCGCCAACTATAAGGCGGCGTCAAAGACAATCAAGATCACTGTCAACAAAGTCCTGAAGAAACCCGGCAACTGCCACTTTGTCAAGTGGAACAATGCCAAGTACACCAGCTGTCGGATCGGATGGATCAAGGTGGACGGAGCAGAGGGATATGAGACACTTCTGTCCTGGACAGACGGATCCCATGCCAGCAGAACCATTACCAAGTCCAACGTCCTCTACAGGGACTGCACTGTGCATCCCCAGCATGTGAGCCAGATGATGGTCAGAGCCTTCTACACATTGAACGGCATCCGCAAATACAGCCCCTGGTCAAATGTGGAATACATCACGCCTTCACCGACCAAACTCACAGTCAAAAACACGAGCTCGGGGACTAATCTGAAGATGAACATCAGCTGGAACATCATTTACGGCTGCAACGGATACAACGTCTTCCTCACGACGAATCCGAACGGAACCTGGTACTGGAACCAGTCCACTTCCACAACCGCGAACTCAACCAGCGCTGTCATCAACAAGTACAGGGGCTCCAAGCTCAAGAAGAATGTCCGTTATTACGTCCGGATCGTCACAAGACGTCAGCGCAACGGTGTCTTCTGTACTGTGCCCATGCCCGCTGTAAACACCTATATCGGTTCCTTTATCATCAAATAACAATCGAACATATAAACGGACAAATAAAGAATATTGTCATAAGATTATTGTAATAAGATCACTTTCTGTGGCTGTCCCGAGAAGTCTGAACCGGCTCTTGGGACAGCCACAGAACCATAGAAATAGAAAAAAAGGCATATCAGCTTATGAGTGAGAACGAACGCCTTGCAAAACAACTGGCTTTTTCGCTGGAAATCGACAAAGAGAAGAATATTTTCCGTCAGACCCACCTGTCGGGTCACGGCAGGAACGAGAATGATGCCGAACATGCCTGGCATATGGCCATCATGGCTTACCTCCTGCGCGAGTACGCAAACGAGGAAGTGGACATCGGCCGTGTCATGCTCATGTGCCTCATTCACGATATTGTTGAAATAGATGCCGGTGATACCTACGCCTACGACGAGGAGGGCCTGGCGACACAGAAAGAAAGAGAAGATGCCGCCAAGGAGCGAATTTTTTCCTTGCTTCCGGAGGATCAGAAGCAGGAGCTGATGGCTCTCTTTGATGAATTTGAGGACAATCAGACACCGGAGTCCAGATATGCACACGCCATGGACAACCTCCAGCCCCTAATTCTGAATGATTCGAACGGAGGCGGAGACTGGCTTGAACACAATGTCTGCTCAAAACAGATTTACGGAAGGCAGACCAGGACCCGGCAGGGCTCCGAAATTCTGTTCGACTATATTGACAAAGTCATTCAAAAACATATCAGGCAGGGACATATCCGCCCATAAGCCATTAAAATACCCGGTGAAAACACATGCATAAAGAATATATGGATGAAGAAGAGCATATGGATAAGGAAAAAGGCAAGAAGAGCAGTGAAATGACCGCAGAGGCCATGGAAGAGCTTATGCAGACCGTAGAAAGGCTCCGAGCTCCCGATGGCTGTCCCTGGGACCGGGCCCAGACGCATGAATCGCTCAAGGCTGCCTGCGTGGAAGAGGCTGCAGAGGTCGTGAGCGGTATCAATATCCTCTCGGAAACCGGCAGGGCACAGAGCCTTATGGAGGAACTGGGAGATCTGCTCCTGCAGGTAGTGATGCATGCTCAGATTGCGGAAGAGGAAGGCCTCTTCACGATGGAGGATGTGATCCGCGGCATCAACAGGAAAATGATCCGCCGCCATCCACATGTATTCGGTGAAGAAAGCCTGAAATATCTGCCAGAGGAATATCTGGTGACTCTTAAGCAGCCTTCAGAAGCCCCTGAAAAGGCCCCGGATTCAGGACAGCCAGAAATACGGGAAGACACTTTGCAGGGCAATTCAGAGTCTCAGAGAAGCTTCAACGGAATTCTGATCGACTGGAAACAGATAAAATCCTACGAGAAGAAGGGCCGTGAATGGGAAGAAGACTATCTTTTCAAAGCCTTCGATGAAGCAGAAGAGCTGATTTCTGTTGCCAGAAAACGAAAACTGGACAAGAAAACCTGAATGACAGGCTTTCAGCGGAATTCAGGCCTTGTCAAAGATCCTTGCAGAACCGCCTGGCAGATGGCCGAAAGTATCGCCGGAAAGCAGTGCTTTAAACAGATTGTCTACTTGTTTTTAACGGATCAACAGAATGTCCATGGATTTTTTTGGTATTCCGTTGACTCAATTGATTTGCACTAACCATATTAGTCAATATATTTTTACTGATTTTCTTTGATTTCCAGCAATAAGCAAACGATCCGGTCAACATATTTTTTATGTTGACTGGATCATTTTTTGGCTTTTATTGGCTTTTTGTTTTGATAAGGTATGTTTTTATAAGATATGTTTTGGAAAGATATTTTTATCTTGGCAAGATATCACAGTCTCTCAAAGTCCTAAAGCTTTCTGATCCATTCATAATTTATATCCATTATTTATAATAATCCTTCCAGTAAAAATTCTATAGTAAACGACAAAAATAACTTTACTTAAAACTACATAACGACTTGAGTTGAGCGTTTGGGACAGCCCAGGCATCAAATGCAATATCAACCGTATTA
>CACZFF010000029.1 GCA_902780385.1 uncultured Lachnospiraceae bacterium | reverse complement strand
GAGCACCTGCTATTACTCAATCTGTCATCCAACCAACCATTCTTATGGAATAACCTGTTTTATTTTCACATATCATCTTTCGAAAGAATAAGAAGAGTATGGAAATATCTGCAAGGTATTCCTCTGAGGAAAAATGCAAAAATACAATCTTTCTATTGAATCGAACGTACGGTTGTATATAATAATATAATAGAACGTATGTTCTGTGTCCATGTTTAACACTATCTTATATCTTCCTGCCGAATAACAGCTATATCAGGAATAACAAGAAACATAGTATCGAAACAAACTTCCTTTTTATCAGGGTCGTTAACAGGCCAGCCACTGTGACACAGCACAGACTTTCTTCCAGGCGACTGGAAGGAAACCGCCCATCACTTTCATCTCACTGTCAGCTGTGCCAGGAAGCTGAAGAAGGCAGCTCTGAATAATTGTAAGTGGTACCTCTGTATATAATCTAATTTCCGGCACAAAGTGCGTCCGCCATATCATCGACTTAGGACTTGTTATTTGGACGCATTTTTGCTACCATAAATATGCCTTTAGGAGTACACTATGTTCAACATCGAATTTTACTCTACTGCTGATGGTGTTTCCGAATTATGGAATTTCCTCGATGACTTACAGAAAAGAGCTGTAACCAACAAGGATGCCCGGATCCAGCACAAACAGATCATCCAGTACATACAGCTTCTGGAAGACCATGGAACACGACTTGGTGAGCCAGTTACCAAACATCTGGAAGAAGATATATGGGAGCTGCGGCCGGGAAACAACAGAGTTCTGTTTTTCTATCACAAAGACAACACTTACGTTCTGCTGCATCAGTTCCGAAAGACAACACAAAAGACGCCCAGGCGGGAAATCAGGAAGGCAAAAGCCGAACGTGACGACTGGATTGCCAGAAAGGGGTGAGAAATATGGCTACCTGGACAGATTACAAAAACCATGTCAGGGCTGAAAACCCTGAGATCGCAAAAGATATTGATGAGGCTGAAGCTATTTCCCAGATCGTAGGCACCATGATTGAACGGCGCCATGATCTTAATCTTTCACAGCGGGACCTCGCTGCCCTTTGCGGGCTGCCGCATTCCTCCGTAGCCAGGATCGAATCCGGCAAAAGCATACCGAATCTCAGCACACTCCTGAAAATCTTCCGCGAACTCGGTCTGTGTTTAGTTGCCGAAATAGGGCATGAAAAGGCACAGCCGCGGATTTAAAGGATTCCCGTCCAACACAGGAAATATTTCTTGCTTTTCTGATGCACATACAAAGCCGGTGCATGCATCCACCCATGGATCATGCCCCGGCTTTCTGAGTTAAATCGCAATCATCATCCCCCGAGATTAGTTCAACTAATCACCAACTATTTTTGCTTTCGGATATGTACCTGGATAAAGATGGTAACCCTTGTA
Organism: uncultured Lachnospiraceae bacterium; assembly: GCA_902780385.1. Taxonomy (GTDB): domain Bacteria; phylum Bacillota; class Clostridia; order Lachnospirales; family Lachnospiraceae; genus CAG-791. The sequence continues at coordinate 49,481 of CACZFF010000029.1, read as the reverse complement.
GACGAGGTTCCAGAGCATCTCATATTTTACCTCAAAGAGGAGTATAACCATGACTATTGAGTCTTTTGTAAAGCATTATAATTTACATGATAGCTATATTACGTCCGTAGAGTATTCTGTCGATTCCCATTGTGTTCTTTTGCTCATTGATTTTGCCTTTTGGATGTATCATAAATCCATCCTATTACTTGACCTCCATGGTAACTCCGGAATTGCGATATTTTCTCACCCAATTTCACGAGAAACCTTTTCGCGGATTTCGCCTTTAATACATTCCCCTAAAACCTTATTTGCAAACCCACGGAACATTGTGGTCTCGACTTCGATGCCGTCTGGGAATTTCTCATTATTCCAGGTTTCTTCCTCTTTATCAATCACCAAAATACCTGTCGTATTATCCAGGCCACATCCATATTCGTAATATATACGAGAGTCTTCGATTTTGAGTAAATACCCATAATAGTTCATATCGCCATAAATGCTCATAAGCATCCTTTAAATCGTCCCCAAGTTGGGGACAAATTATACTTATAGAAATGATACAGCTCATATGTACAGCCATCCTGCACTCTGCCAATTCCGCGTGATTCTTTTTCATGGATTTCACTGCTCAGGCATAGTTGTTGATCTATACCATTTTTACTGCTTCCACCCTATCACAGTTCTTCGTTATTTTCCATATTTGCAAAAGAGCTTCAACAGTCACTAATCGATATTGACAAATGCCTTTGTGGATGTCGTTGCCGAATCCAGCCTTCCGATTCGCAGTCGACACTCTCTCCCAAAGCATATAGCAGTCAGCTACAGCTAAACATCATCTAAATATCCCAAACCCCATTTTTAATCCATGTATATAAAATTATTTTTCATATTTCAGCTTTAAACATTGAGTTATTCATAGATTCATGCTATCATGGGCACTGAATAAAACCAGATGAAGGAGGTGACTATCATGCTATGTCAGTTTTCATTCAGCAATTTCCGTTCCTATCGGGATGAAACCACATTCGATTTCCAGGCAGCGGCTCTTTCGGAGTTCAAGGACAGCCTTATAAAGACTGAAAAAGGAAATGATATTTTGCCGGTCGGTGTGATCTACGGTCCGAATGGAGGAGGCAAGTCCAACCTTCTTGCAGCTCTGGGATGCGTGATCTCACTTGTCACAGAACCAGTTTATGAGCTTGGCAAGAATCACGCCCGCTTCATCATGCAGCAGAAGGTTTCCTGTGTCCCGTATCTGTTCGACAAGGATTCCCGGGAAGATCCTTCCCGTTTCCAGCTGTTTTTCCGCATCGGTGAATATGAATACCGCTACTTTATTGTACTTCTTCACGGCGAAATAGAGGAGGAAACGCTCTATCGCCGCAAGCTCGGTGCCAGCCGGGCTGCCAGGATCTTTGAGCGGGATCATGGAGAGATTTTCCTTGGGACAATTCTCGGAAGCAAGAACATCAACACTGAAGTAAATTCCAAAATGCCTCTGCTCTCCTTCCTTGCGATCAACTATTCCATCCCCGTGATCGTAGAAGTCATTCGTTGGTTTGAAGAGTGCATCATCCGCGACTATGCAAATCCTTTGGCAGAGCAGCAGATCCTTCTCTCCGATGATGACGTATCAAAGAAGCAGTTCCTTACCATGATGAATGACATGGGAATCGGCATCACCGGGTACCGTTTTGATCAGCAGAGCAATGAATTCTACCTACAGAGAACTCTGCATGATGCGCTCTATGAACTCCCGTTTTCCAGCGAATCCGATGGAACCAGGAAGCTGTTCGCTGCGCTCCCGGTCATCCTGATGGCTCTGAAGGAGGGGCGTCTGGTAATCGTTGATGAACTGGATGCCAAGCTGCATCCGAAACTTCTTCGTTATGTAATCCGGCTCTTTACGAATCCGGAGATCAATAAGAAGGGAGCACAGCTGCTCTTCACTTCGCATGACATGTCCACAATGAAGAACAGCATCTTCCGCAGGGATGAGATCTGGTTCGCCGCTTTGGATTCAGAAAACAGCAGTGAAGTCTATTCTCTCTCTGAGCTTCGTAAGAAAAATAACGATCCCATCAACAACACGGCTGCTTATGATAAGCAGTATCTGGAAGGACGGTATGGGGCTGACCCTTATCTTAAGAATATGCTGAGCTGGGAGGTGTGACGATGAGCCGTAAACCTCTTAAAAAATCCGACATGGGCAAGTCCTGGATGAAACCCCGTCGTGATTCCCGGCAAATGATTTCTCCGGAATATCATCTGATCGTTTCCGAAGGGCTCACGATGTCCGGGGGACATCGGTTCTGAGCCGACCGAAGCGGAGCGGAGACCAAAAACCGAGCCAAAATATGTTGAGAGAATAAAAGAAACGATCGATGCCAAGTATCGAGATCGTATTCATCTGGATATCTCAGGAAAGGGCGACAACACTGTAAACCTGTTCAACCGGGCTGTGAAAGACGTAGCACGCAGCAACAATGTTTATAAGCATGTCTGGCTGGTATTTGATAAAGATGACTTTCCAGCAGAGAACTTTGACCATACTGTTGAACTTTGTGAGGCAGAAGGCACAGAGGAAACCAGATATCATCCCATATGGTCGAACCAGTGCATCGAGCTATGGTTCCTACTACATTTCATGTTCCTGCAATCAGACCTTCATCGGGATGAATACTGGCCAAAGCTTAGCGAATGCCTGAAGGCAAGAAATCAGTCCTTTCTAACAGACCTGTTTTGCCCGATTTTGCCGCGATTCACAGCGATATCGAATCCAGATCATCCTGGACAAACAGGTTCCCGTGATAGTACTGTGAGCCCTCCTCAAGATAAAGTCTATTTCTCTCAGCCAGATTCTTATCTTCCGTATGGTAGAGCAAGAGATTTCTGACATTCAGTTTTTCTGCCAGTTCACAAGCTTGCGAGATATGAGAGTTATTATTACACAATAAACATCTCCCGCTTCTGGTTATCCAGATTTTTGCAGTACCTTCGGAAGGAATTCCTTTACTTACATGAACATGCACTGGTTCAAGAGGGGAGTTTTCGTTAGACCAAAAGTACAGGAGATACCCACCGATTTTAAAAATTCGCGGCATGCTCAAAGCCTCCTTCCCTGGCAAGTCTTATTATGATATGCCCCACTGACTCGAGGTATTCCTGAAGCTGAGCAACGCGTTCGCTTGAGAAGCCTTCAATTTTCTTCCATACATAGCGGGAAAGATAACACTCCGCAGATTCGAAATCGCCCTCTACCGGTTTTTAAAAAACATTAATTATCCATTGTTTTTCACCATAAAATGCATTATTATTGCAGTTGGTGGTGATTATATGATAAAAACAACTTCAATGCTTATTCAACAATACAATACTTACGCTAATCCTGCGGCAAAGATTGCCCGGATGGTCAAAAGCGGTGACCTGGTTCCAATCATTAAAGGTCTATACGAAACCGACCGTTCCATCCCCGGCCATTATCTGGCAGGAATCATTTACGGTCCGTCATATCTCTCTTTTGAGTTCGCGCTTGCATGGCACGGGTTGATCCCCGAAGCCGTATATGCTTTCACGTCCGCAACTTGCGGAAAGAAAAGGAAAAAGCAATATTCCACACCGTTTGGAGTATTCACATACCGGGATATACCTACACCTGCATTTCCTTACGGCACCAGGCTGTACGAAGAAAATGGATATGGCTTTGTCATTTCGTCTGCGGAAAAGGCTGTCTGCGATTATCTATATACCTGTTCCCCATGCGCAAACAGGAAGGAGCTCCGCCAGCTCCTGTTTGATGATCTTCGGATTGACAAAGAAGCCTTCCGTAACATCGACGTTTATGAGATGATGGCACTCGCAGGGCTATATCATACAGCAAATCACAAACTGCTGATATCCTTGTTAAAGGAGATCAAACGACATGGATAATATTATAAATCAAATGCTGTCTCAGCATGAATCTGCAACACTGACTGACAAGAAGAACAGCATCAAAGAAGTGGTTCAGGAGATTATTCTGTGCGGACTATCCCGCGCCGGTTTTTTTCAGACTGCGGCTTTTTACGGTGGAACTGCGCTTCGAATCTTTTACGGTCTTGATCGGTTTTCGGAGGATCTGGATTTCTCTCTCATGACTCCGGACTCCAACTTTCGTTTAGATGGTTATCTTCCTGCTCTGGAAAAGGAACTGCTGACATATGGATTCCGCTTCAAAGCAGAATCCAAAGCGAAGGCCAAAGATTCCGATGTACTGTCAGCTTTTGTGAAAGGCAATACAAGAGAGCATATCCTGCTCTGTTATGCGGATGAACGGCTCGCAAAGACAATCGTAGGTTCTGAACTGATCAAAGTCAAATTTGAAGTGGATACAACACCCCCTCCATATGCGGGATTTAAGCGGCAGTTCAGGTTGCTTCCTATACCATATGAAATAAACCTGTATGATATGCCATCTTTGTTTGCCGGTAAAATGCATGCCGTTATCTGCAGAGCATGGAAGAATCGTGTTAAAGGGCGAGACTTGTATGATTATGTTTTTTATCTTGCCCGTCAGACTCCTGTAAATCTGAAACATCTGAATGCAAGACTGGTGGATTCCGGGTTTGAAGGGGCGGGAAATGACATGTCACTGGATGAAATCAAACAGATTCTGTTCCGACGTTTTGAACAAATAGATTACGCACAGGCAAAAGGTGATGTTCTTCCTTTTATTCGAAATCCGGCTTCGTTGGATATGTGGAGCAAAGAGTTCTTCCAATCCATAACGGAAACTCTTGCCGGCCAATGATATCCTGCTCACTTAAGAGAGTCTGTTGAATGCTCCAGCATAAAACAATACTCTCCCTGACATCAAATAGAAAAACAGCCCTCCACCCGCAGGTGAAGGGCCGCCGCAAAACAAACCGGTGCACCTCCGTCCTGGAGACCATTCCAATCATGGAGACAGCACCGGTTTGCTTTATAGAATCAGCAGTCTGATCTTTGTTATTGAAGGGTCAGAACTTTGTCCAGACGGAGCCATTATCGGCCGAATCTGCACAGGCGTTGATCCAGCGGATCCCGTCGATGCCCGCATCGATATCGGGATAGATCGTGTTCTTCACGGTCTCTTCATCTCCCCTGTCTTTGGCATCCATGACGATGGCAAAGCGGGTACAGACGTTTGCCCAGGACTCCGGGAGACCTTCGAAGTGGAGTGCGCCCAGACGCTCATCTTCTTTTGCAAGGTCATCGAGATAATCCATTCCTCTGGTCAGGACCTGCTGGGGTTTCCCTTCTCCTCGAAGATCAGTCTGTCTGCCGTGGAATCGTTCCACTCCAGGGAAGCCTTGGAGCCGACGATGCGGATATGCTGGGAGGTCATATCACCTGCGTTGACAGCGGATGTCCACATGCGTCCGACTGCAGAAAAGCTGTACTTTTATATCACGCAGATCGGGCACTACTACTGCACACATGCCTATTCGATCCGAAGGGATTATTTTTCTCCGTTCCTTATCCTCTGTGTCCGGGCAGGCTGCCTGCGTGTAGACTACAGAGGCGGCTCCTACCGGCTTCTGGCAGGGGACGCTATGCTTGTGGACTGCCGGGAGCCTCACTATTATTATTCCGACATGGACGGCCTGGAGTTTTACTACCTGCATTTCGAAGGATCCAATGCACATGAAATATGCCAGCATATCCTGGCTCATCAGGGACCGCTTGTAGAAAAGCAGCGCGCAGCCGCACTCGGAGAATTTTTAAAAAAGACTTTGCAGTTTTACGATGAGGGAAAGACGGAGACGGAGTTCGACGAATCACTCCGGGTATATGAAATATTCCGCTATCTCCACAGCGGAACAGGAACAGATGCAGCAGCTGCATCGTACATAGATGTGATCACAGGATATATCAATGACCATATCGATCAGCGCATCACGCTGGAAGAACTTGCGGATGCTGTGTCTCTGAGCAGCTTTCATTTTTCGCGCAGGTTCAAAAGGGACACGGGATACTCCCCTGTCGAATACGCAAACCGCAAGAAACTTGATTATGCAAAAAATCTTCTCATCCGCACTGAATGGTCCATAACTGAAATCGCTGAAAAAACAGGTTTTTCCTTTAAAGGGTTCATCAAGCTCTTTACCAACGCAGAAGGATGTTCACCCCGCACCTGGAGAAATCAGCATCGGGTAAGGACAGCTGATCCGGACGGACCTGTTCTTCCGTCTCAAAGCCAGGGCGTGGATACAACTCATCACTAAAACCATTCTTTTCCAGCCGAACAGAAAACAGCCGGTGCAAGCTCCTTCATCAGGAGCCGGTACCGGCTGTTCTGAGCTATATCACGATCTTCAATTGTCCCAAAAGTGTCCCAAATTCCTGTCCGGATTCCCCGGAAGTCCAGTAAATACAAGGGGTTCAGGCAAAAAGGAATACCCTGCCGTGGCAGACAAACAGTATTTTTATCACCTTTTTATAACCTCTTGTATCTTCTCATAATTTCCTACACTTTTTCAGTGAAGTGTCCGAATACCGTCCCGTATTCCTGTGCTGCCACTTATTGAAACAATTCATCCAATGTAATAGTGTTGACGAAATCGCCATAATACTCCACATGTCTCAACCCGAATGTTGTAATCAATGTATTGTAAATCGAAATCTTCTTCGATAGAGTTTCGCGAAGAAGACGTTCTCTTCGTACAAGTGCAAAATGGCATTCTTTTTTAGCAGTATACTCATCATTGTAGAACTTAATTTCACACATATTTACAACATTATCTTTTCTTTCAATTATGAGGTCGATCTGGGCTCCTTCAGCATCATCTGTTCCCTTTTTGGACCACAATGACTCTTCGGTGCTGACTCCACTGATACCAAGAGCGGCTTTGATCTGCTTTATATGGTTAAAACAAAGATTTTCAAACGCCAGGCCATTCCAGCTCACGACAGATTGTGAATCTGCAATATTTACCCACTCTTTCTTTTTTCTTGGAGAACTGTCACTGACAAATCTTAGATAAAAAATACAAAACGGATCAGATAACTTGTAATAACTGTCTCTTTTTCCATTCCCGAAAGAGTCATACTTAATGATAAACGCTCCTGATTCCAGCGCTTTGAGCTGTTTACTCAGCGAACCGCTGTCCGTGATACCGGTTTTGTCCAACAGTTCTTTTCTCGTTAGTCCCCTGTTTTTCGAGTTCAATGCAATTACAATTGACTTCATCAATAAGAAAAGTTTTTCCAACTCCTCTTCGCCCGTATACGGCAACGAACTCTGCCCGCCCGCTTTCGTACAAATCTCTGAGCTTCTTTTGTTCCTTCTCCCTACTTATTATCATGTTATCATGCCAATCTCCGTCTTTATAATTTTCGACAAATATATAAAAAAACCAATTCACCAAAAATTATATTATCAATCCAAAAGCTTTGAATACTGTCCATTCCTTCATTTACGTCTAATGTCAGCGAGGTCATATCCTTCAAGGAACGAGATATTCTTCAAGTGTCAGCCCCGTATCATAGATTTCTTCTGCAGTCGCTTTTCCGACATACCGATAATGCCACGGTTCATAAGCAATTCCTGTAATCGCCTCTTTTCCTTCCGGATATCGCAGTATAAAACCATACCTGTGCGCATTATCGGCCAGCCAGCGATATATATCAAATTCCTGCTCTCCGCTTATAGAATTAATATCGACGGCAAGCCCCAGTTCATGTTCGCTCGTCCCGGGTTCTGCAACCCATTCTTTTGCCATGGCCGCTGCCTCATGACAGGAATAACCCTGCCGCAGTAATTCAAATCTTTTGTTCCATAACATCTTTTTCTGCTCCCTGTTGGTCCTGTAGCCCTCGCCGACCACTGGATCCAGTCCCTGCTGCCGCATATCGTCAAACATATTCTGAAGATCGGGAAGAATCCTCATGTCCACTTCGGTGCCGCCATTCTCGAGCCTGATCAATTCCACATAATAATTATCAGGAATGCAGTGATCACTGTTCACAAGGATCAGGTTCCATTTCTCCGGTTCATAGACAGCTTCTTGAGCGGGAGCAGAGTAAAATGAAATATCCGGAAAAGCCATGTCCGGCACGATCCCGGCAGAAAGGGCGATCCTGGCAGAAAGGGCGATCCCGAAAGCAAGAACGATTCCGGCAGCAAAAATAAGGATCAAACGCAAAGTTAAAAATCTTCTCATAAAAACACCTCCTGTTCTGCTGCTATCGTAGCGTGGCAGGAGGCTGTGTGTTTTCAGTTTTTCTTCTGTATTTCTTACAAATTTACACGGAAGCCGGCTTCGGCTTTTCTTTGCGGCACTCCGGCATTGTCAGGGTAAACAGAATAGTATTCTCATAGCTCTCCGCGGTAATACTGCCCCCGTGAGCCTGTGCCAACAATCTTGCAATGGCCAGTCCGAGTCCGCTGCCGCCGCTTGAAGAACTCCGGGACTGGTCCGCCCGGTAAAAGCGGTCAAAAATTCTTTCCAGTTTTTCCTGCGGTATCGTCTTTCCACGGTTTTCAAAACAAAAGACCGCGCTTGTGTCTTCCTCCTTAAGGGAGATGTGGATGACTGAGTTTTCAAAGCTGTAGCTGACCGCGTTTCGAATGATGTTGTCAATGATTCGTTCTGTTTTATCTACATCACAATTAAGAGACAGCTTTTTCTCGATCTCGGACTGTATGATGAGGTTTTTCTCTGTCAGGAGAGGTTCAAATTCAGAGATAATCTGTTCAAGCATTGCCGAAAGATTGACCTCTTCCTTCTGGAGTTCGATATTTGCGATGTCAAAACGCGTGATCTCAAATATTTCATCCAGCAGATCTTCCAGCCTCTGTGCTTTTCTCAGTGCAATCCCGGTGAATCTCGCCCGCTGCCGGACACCCATTTCGGGTTCATCGTTTAAAAGCGTCAGGTATCCCAGCACACTCGTGAGCGGTGTTTTCAAATCGTGTGCCAGGTAGGTGATCAGGTCATTCTTCCGTTGTGCTTCCCGGAGAAGCTGCACTTTCTGCTCACTGATCTTCAGTCTGGCCTCGTTAATCCCCGCAAAGATCTCCGAGTCTTCCGGCACCGTTTCTGCCGGCACCGCGTTTTCCTCGACAAGATATCGCCGCAGATACTCCGCCGCGGTACGGGAATGCTTTCTGCGCTCCCGCAGACAAAGTACATCTGCCGCGACGATCATCACCCAGGAGATGACCATGATCACAAAGATCGACAAGGTAACCACATACCACTTCAGGTTCTCCCAGTCAATCTGACGGATGATGATCGTCGCACCGTCACTGGCGGTATCCTGATACTCAAACATAAACATTCTTTCAAACCATTCTGCCAATATGCCGTTAGAAATCCGGTCCAGCAAGGCAAAAAACAGCCCCGACACGATCATCAGCACCAGCGGAATAATGATAAACCTCAAATACTTCCAATACTTACGGATCAATTTTATACCCCACTCCCCAGACAGTTTTAATAAACTTCGGTTTTCTCGGCGGCTCGTTCAGTTTCTGCCGCAGCCTTGCAATGTGTGCCATAACTGTATTGTTCCCCTCAAAGTACGCTTCTTTCCAAACCTCTTCAAAGAGTTCTTCAGAGGAGACGACCTTACCCGGGCGTCTGCACAGACAGCAGAGAATGTCAAACTCAATAGGTGTCAGCTGGATCTTTTTTCCGTACAATGTACAGGTGTGAGTCTCCGGATCTACTATCAGTCCGTTTCTGTCATAGAAACTCTTTTCCTCTTTCTTCTGCTCATTATTATTATACTGTGTGAACCTTCTAAGCTGCGTCTTGACTCTGGCTGCCACTTCCAATGGATTGAACGGTTTTGTCACATAATCGTCCGCGCCGAGTGTCAGTCCGTTGATTTTATCGATATCGGCAGATCTTGCTGTGAGCATAATGATAGGGAAAACATACTCCTCCCGGATCTTTCTGCAAAGTTCAAATCCATTGATATCCGGCAGCATCACATCAAGAAGTGCCAGACTTATCTGCCTGCTGCGCACGATCTCGAATGCCTCCGCCGCTGTATATGCCTTTTCCACAGTATAACCTTCTGCGCTGATATACAGTTCCAGGAGATCTGCAATTTCTTTTTCGTCATCCACTACAAGTATTGTTTCTTTCATGTACGCTGCCTTTTCTTCAATCCGTATATGTATAGGAGCACCATACGTATAACCGTTATGATCGAGCCTTCAAGATCATCTTGATATTCCACGGTTCCGTGCCCATCAAAGATTCCAGGTTCACCCGCTCACATATAATAATAGCATAAACTAATGCCCCCTCAGACATCAAATAAAAAAACAGCCCTCCACCTGCTAAGGTGAAGAGCCGCTGCTGTTCGGAGGAGACAGGGGACGGTTCTCAGGAGACAGAGAACCGTCCCCTTCCTGTCTCCTCCCCCGGAAAAGCCGGTACAGCCCTCCCACCAGGGAACCTGCACCGGCTTTTCTGACCTATATCACTATCTTGGAAGTCAGCTTACTCAGCAGTCAGCCATGGTCTTCCCTTCGCCGGCCAGGCCCCGGAAGTCCTCAGTAAACTGTGCGATTGCCGTATCAATCGCCGCATTTCCGGCGAATCCGTCAATAACATCGGGCACGACAGTCACTGCCTTCACGCCGTATCTGGTCAGCTCAAGGATCTGCCGGCTGTTCTTGAAGCTGGCTGCCAGAAGACCTCTGGCAGAAACGATTCTACAGGGAGACGTTTTTTGTGGCAACAACATCTACGCCTGTGCCGCACACATTTTCGATCACAATGTCACCGATGCGGACCGGTGCGGGGGCCTTTACATGGTTGATCGCGTCCATGCAGGCAAAGATCTTTTCCTTGGGGATATTGCCTTTGGTCTTGACGCTGCAGCGTTCCTTATCCCCGCCTGTGACAATGATAGTCGAGGTGACTGTCCGCTCGGGGTGGGTGACCTCCTGGCGGGCATATTTATCGCCGATCGCGCAGGTGTTGCCTGTCACACTGAAGACTTCTTCGCCTTCAAATTCCACAGTGATCTGGCAGCCCATGGGGCAGCCAATGCACGTAAGATTCTTTTTTTCCATAATCTATTCTCTCCTAATCCACTGTAAGGGGACTTTGAGTCTCCAGGGATGTTTCTCGTTGATCCACCCGGAGTTCATGAGATGTCCCGGCTGACTTATTGCTTGCAATGAGTCAGCCGGAACCGTCCCTCTTGACTCACTCGGCTTCGATCTTGACGGTGATTGTCCTGAGGTCGGGGTAGTCCGCCAGTTTTTTCTTCTGGATGATGATCTGCTCCATCTCACCGGGCGCCATGATTCTCTTTTTGCGGTGCTGGACGCGTTCATCGTCGAAGAAGACGCTGACATAGCTGTCTTTGTATACGGCGCCGACACGGAAGCGGACAGTCAGGTTGTCTTCCATGCGGGAGACGTTGATTGTAGAGGGCACGGTGTAGCGTGCGCCTTCTGTTGCAACAAGCTGAATATCTGTACCGCTCTTCTCATCTGCACATCCGTTCTGGACATAGTTTGCAGCGTTTGTTCCGGCACGGGTCGCCTCTTCGGAAACGTAGTCAACAAGGTCGTGCACGTGGAGGACGTTGCCGCAGGCGAATACGCCGGGGATACTGGTTTCAAGGATCTCGTTGACGATGGGACCGCTTGTAACAGCGTTCATTTCAACGCCGGCGCCTCTGGACAGTTCGTTCTCCGGAATGAGGCCTGTGGACAGCAGCAGAGTATCGCAGGTGTAGCGCTCCTCGGTGCCGGGGATGGGTTTCATGTCGGGGCCGACCTCGGCAATCGTGACCGCAGTCACTCTCTCCTTGCCCTCAATGTCCACGATCGTGTGGGAGAGCTTGAGCGGGATGCCATAGTCGTCCAGGCACTGAACGATATTTCGTTTCAGGCCGCCGGAGAAAGGCATGAGCTCGGCGACAACCTTGACGATTGCTCCCTCAAAAGTCATTCGGCGCGCCATGATGAGGCCGATATCGCCGGAGCCGAGGATGACGACCTCGCGGCCGGGCATATAGCCCTCCATGTTGACAAGGCGCTGGGCAGTGCCTGCGCTGTAGATGCCTGCAGGACGGTAGCCGGGAATGTTCAGGGCGCCTCTGGGACGCTCACGGCATCCCATGGCCAGGATGACGGCACTCGCCTGGATCTGGAACATACCCTCTGTGCGGTTCATGGCGGTGACGACCTTGTCGCGGGAGATATCCATGACCATAGTGTCCAGCTTGTATTCAATGCCCAGGTCATAGACCTGCTCGATAAAGCGGTATGCGTACTCGGGACCGGTCAGCTCCTCTTTGAATGTATGAAGTCCGAATCCGTTGTGGATGCACTGGTTGAGGATGCCGCCCAGCTCTTTGTCACGTTCGATGATCAGAATGCTGTCCGTGCCCGCTTTTTTTGCGGCAACAGCTGCGGCAAGACCGGCTGGGCCTCCGCCGACAATGACGATATCATAGGAATTCCTTGCAGCCATTACTGTGCACCTCCTTTTGTTCTCTCAAGAACCATCTTCGAATCGCCGCCGAGTTTGGTGATCTTCTCCATGGCTATTCCGAGCTCCCTGTTGATGATCTCCATTGAACGGGGGGAGCAGAAGCCAGCCTGACAGCGGCCCATGCCTGCCCTGGTCCTGCGCTTGATCCCGTCGAGGGAGCGGGCGCCGAGCGGTCTGTGGATGGCATCAATGATCTCGCCTTCAGTGATCATCTCGCAGCGGCAGATGATCCTTCCGTAGGCAGGTTCTTTTTTGATCAGTTCGTTGCGTTCTTCGATAGAAAGATTGGCGGGATTGAGGATGCCCTTGCGGGTGCCGATCCACTCTTCCTTCTCTTCAAGTCCCATCTTTTCCCTGAGCATAGCTCCCACATACTCGCCTACGGCAGGGGAGGATGCCAGTCCGGGGGATTCCATACCTGCGCAGTCAATGAAGTGAGGAGCATCCTTTACTTCGCCGATGATAAACTCATGGCCGTCCTCATGGGCGCGGAGGCCTGCGAAGGAAGTGATGACCTGGCGGATCGGGAGATTGCGGACATGGTCGCCTGCCTTGGCGATCAGGTCGCCGATTCCGGCCGCGGTCGTGTTGTTGCCTTCGCGGTCCTCGATGTCGACTGCTGTCGGTCCGACGATCAGATTTCCGTGAACGGTGGGAGCGACCAGGACGCCCTTACCGAACTTTGTGGGCTGAGGGAAAATAGTGTGGCTGACGTGATTTCCCGCGCTCTTGTCCAGAAGGCAATAGTCACCGCGTCTGGGAGTGATATGGATCTTGTCGGCGCTTACCATGTTGTGGAAGACATCCGCGTAGACACCTGCCGCGTTGACGACATATTTTGCCTTGTATTCGCCGTTGTTTGTGCGGAGCTTCCAGATGGGATCTCCGGATCTGCCACAGACTGCGGGAGTGATCGCCTCCACCTCAGTGTTGAAGAAAAACTCAACTCCGTTGGCATTGGCATTTTCCGCCATTGCGATATTGAGAATGAAGGGGCAGATGATCCCGCTGGTGGGTGCATAGAGCGCTGCCACTACGTTCTCGGAAAGGTTGGGCTCCTTCTCCAGAGCTTCCTCCCTGGTCAGGATCTGCATACCCTTGACACCGTTTGCGATACCGCGGTCATACAGTTCCTGCAGGCCGTCCTTTTCGGACTCATTGATGCAGACGACCATTGCTCCGTTGCGTTTAAAGGGAACATCCAGATCTCTGGAAATATCGTCCATCATCTCATTGCCCCGCACATTGAAACGGGCCATAAGAGAACCGGCTGCCGCATCAAATCCGGCATGGACAATGGCACTGTTGGCTTTGGATGTGCCGCAGCAGACATCCTCTTCTTTATCCAGGACACAGACATTCAGTTTATAGCGGGAAAGTTCGCGTGCGACCGCACTTCCCGTGACGCCTGCGCCGATGATGATTACGTCATACATATTCTTTTTCCTCCTGATCTTTCGTATTACAGGAAATCCTTTGTCTGCTTTACAATATTGTCCGCACAAAGGCCGAAGTCTTTCATAACTTCCAGCATGGGGCCTGAATGTCCGAATACATCCTTGACACCAATGCGGCGGACGGGGACGGGGCATTCTTCCTCAAGGACTTCGCAGACAGCAGCCCCGAGACCGCCGATCACACTGTGTTCTTCACAGGTGATGATCTTTTTGCATTCTTTCGCCGCCGCCAGGACGATCTCCCTGTCGATAGGCTTGATCGTGCCGATGTTGATCACGCGGGCATTGATTCCTTCTTTTTCCAGCTGCTGTGCCGCCTGGATGGCTTCATAGGTCATGACTCCGTTGGCTATGATGGCAATATCGTTCCCCTCTTTGAGGACTTCGCCTTTGCCGACCTTGAAGTCATAGTTCTCCTCATGGAAAACCGGAACTGCTGCGCGTCCGAAACGGATATAGCAGGGGCCTTCCAGTTCTGCGGCGGCGTGGACCATCTTTCTGGCTTCCACGTCATCCGCGGGGGACATGACAGTCATGCCCGGGATCGTGCACATAAGTGCAATATCTTCACAGCACTGGTGAGAGGCACCGTCCTCTCCGACAGAGATTCCTCCGTGGGTTGCACAGATCTTGACATTCAGATGCGGATAACCGATGGAATTGCGGACGATCTCAAAGGCGCGGCCCGCTGCAAACATTGCGAACGTGGAGGCAAAGGGAACCAGTCCCATGGATGCCATTCCGGCAGCCGTACCCATCACGTTACACTCTGCAATTCCGCAGTTGAAATGACGTTCAGGATATGCACTTCTGAAAACCGCGGTCTTTGTGGATCCCGCAAGGTCTGCATCGATGACGACGACTTTTTCATTCACTGCGCCCAGTTCTTTCAGGGCATTTCCGTAGCTTTCTCTTGTTGCGATCTTTTTCATTTCTGCCATGGTCAATCTCCTTTTTCCTTTCTTGGTCATTGTCTTAAGGAACTGTTATCTGATGTTACTATTCACATTCTCCGCGTTCGAGGTGTTTTTGCATGTGTTTTTTCATGCAAAAACCCGAGTATAACGGCGTTTGCCCATGCTCGAAGAGCATTTGGAATGGGCAAACGCAAGTTACTTTCACAGTTCCGAAGGGACTGTGAATAGTAACTATCTGATCTTCCGAAAGCTGCATGGCTTTTCTTTTCAAATCCGAAAGAAACGCCTGTGCAGCTTTCGGGAGGTATGAGTATACAGTTCCTTACACACATACCCATAACCAACGGGGGGCATTGTCTACGGATATGCAACAGGAAGCTGTTTACTGACCATGGCTTTATGCTGCCAGGATCTTCTTCTCTTCTGCCTCCAGCTCTGCCATTGCCAGTGCGAACTGCTCATCATTGGGCGCCTTTCCATGCCAGCTGGCCTGGTTTTCCATAAATGAGACTCCCTTGCCTTTGGTCGTATTCATCAGGATCGCAGTGGGTTTCCCCTGACCCCTGGCATCATGAAAAGCTGTGAATGCCTTTTCGATCTCATTAAAATCATGGCCGTTGATCCTGACAACATTAAATCCGAACGCTTCAAACTTGGCATCGATCGGTTCCATATTCATGACGTCTTTTGTGGCTCCGTCGATCTGAAGTCCGTTGATATCCACCGCAATGCAGAGGTTGTCAAGCCGGTACTGCGCCGCATATTCTGCAGCTTCCCAGACAAGACCCTCGGCGAGCTCTCCGTCTCCCAGAAGAGCGTAGACATTGATATCTCTGTGCAGGACGTTTTTGGCCGCGTTGGCCATTCCCGTGGCTGCGGAAAAGCCCTGCCCGAGAGAGCCGGTGGAGAAGTCGATCCCGGGTGTCATATTCATATTGGGATGACCCTGGAGATGGGAACCGAGCTGTCTGAGCGTGACGAGGTCCTCTTCCGGGAAATACCCGCACTGCGCCAATACAGAGTAGAGGCCGGGTGCACAGTGTCCTTTGGAAAGGACGAAGCGGTCGCGGTCCTCAGCCTTGGGATCCTGCGGATTGACCCGCATCTCTACTTTGTAGAGGTAGGTCATGAGGTCGATGGATGACAGGCTGCCGCCGGGATGGCCTGAGTTGCCGGCATGTGTGGCGCGGATGATGTTCATCCTTCCCCGGTTTGCAAACAGTTTCAGTTCTCTGATCTTCTCCGGTGTCATAAGGGATTCCTCCTTATTCATCATTTTCTTTTTTCTTTTTCCTTTTGATGCAGTTCTTTCCTTTTTCCTGCTTCTTTGCCCAGGGCCGGATGCCGTCACTTCTCTACGACCATAGTGAATTTCTCCCAGGGAATATTCACTTCCGCGCCATTGTTGATGATCTCATCCACATGCATAAGGAGCGGATAGTCATCCAGGCTTACCACACCGCGTGCCGCCAGTTTTTTAACAGCTCTTGCAGTCCTGGTCGCAATGACGATGGACTCGAGGGTGACGCCCTTCAGCTCTTCCATTGCCTGGTCAAAGGTCAGGCCTCTGCCGAGAAGGGTTCCGATCTTGCGGGTGCGGCCGCCGAAGACGGTGACATAGAGGTCTCCCGCGCCGTGGATGATGTTCTCGGGGCCGCCGCCGATCAGATCCAGCAGCCGCATCATCTCTTTGACGCCCTGTCCGAAGAGAGCAGCCTGGGAATTGTAGTGGACAGCGCCGATCTTGCCGTCGCGCTTTTCTGCAAGGCCGACAGAAAGGGATACGCCCAGTGCATAGGCATTCTTCATTGCTACTGCGCACTCCACACCGACAACGTCAGTGGAAAGGCTGATGTGATAATAGTCAGTTGCAAGCAGGGCTTTGATCTTCTTTAATGTCTCCATGTCTTTGCCGCAGAAGGCAACATGGCTGTCATCGTGGTCCGCCAGCTCATAACTGGTGCAGGGACCGCCGATCGCATTGAAATTGATATGCTTTCCGGCGGGCTGACGCTGCTCAAAAATAGTGGGGTAGGGAACCAGTGTGCCATCCTCGAGGTCGACCATGCCTTTGGTAACTGTCAGGAGCGGGACCTCTTCAGGGAGGACCGGAAGGATCTCGTCACAGAACCAGTCGAGACCGAAGCTGCTGACACCGCCCAGGATCAGGTCTGCGCCTTCAAGCGCCTCCTGCAGTTCCTCGATCTGATAATATTTGATCCCGTCATGCAGGGTCCTCTTCAGGGTGATATGGAAATTGTCCTTGCGGAGACCGTCGATGATATCCCTGTCCAGAGGGGAGCCTACAAGTCTTACCTCGTGGCCGTTTTCAAAAGCGGGGAATGTGATTGCCGAGTTCATCTGTCCTGCACATACGAATGTAATAACGCTCATGGTTTTCCTCCTTAAATCGTTCTTATGATCATTCTGAAAATATGTCTGAATTTATGTTTTCTAATGCTGCTTCCTTTTGGCTCTTTTTCTTTTTTACTCTTTTTCTTTTTTCCTTTTCGGGGGACAGTATGCTCCTGTCCCCCGGAGTCCGCACCTGTACTCTTTTTTCTTTTTCTTTTTTCTTTCTCTTTTTCTGCGGGCCGTTTTTTCTCCGTCCCATACAAGTACCGGTGCGGTTTCTCCCTTTTCTTTTCCGCGGAGATTAGAAGCTGTTACGCAAACAGGTCATAGATCTGGTCTACGCTCATTTTGAGGATCTCTTCGACTTCCTCCTCGGAGCCGCAGTTACCGGCAATCTTTCCGAGTGTCTCGACGTGGTCATCTCCGGCAGAAGCGACTGCGATGACAAGCTTTGCAGTCTCTCCCTCTCCCCAGTCCACGCCATCGGGGTAGCCGAAGATAGCCAGGCCGGAGTTTCTGATCTCGCCGATCACACTCTCAATGCCGTGAGGGATCGCAAGGTGATTTCCGATACATGTGTTGAAGACTTCCTCTTTTGCTATCATTCCGTCTACATACTTGGGAGTGACATAGCCACATTCAACCAGGGCATTGCCGATATCCCGGATGACGGAATTTTTGTCTTTTGAGGGAAGATTCATACGGATATTCTTTTTGAGAAGCACGCCTCCGTGATAATCCTTCTGATCTGTAAGGACATTCGTATTTGTCTTGGCAGCGACGAATTCCTTAACGATCTTTTCATATTCCGGCGCATCCATGAACTCTTCGATCGGGATGATGCGTGCCGTCCGATGTGCATCTGCGACCTGGACTGCAAGCTCCTTGGGGCAGACGATGTACCTGGCATCCTCCGGGATCCTGGATACAGAGCAGTGGGAAACCACAACATTGTTCAGTCCGGCTGCCTCCAGCTTTTTCTGCAGGACGACTGCGCCCATGGCAGATGTTCCCATGCCTGCGTCGCAGGCGAATGTGATATTGTTCAGTGAACGAAGATCCACAGTCCTGCCGTCTGCCGTCTCTTTTCTAGCGTTGCTGACGGCTTCTTTTCCCGCATCCTTATCTGCCGCCGCAGCTTTTGCTGTCTCGAGCTCCTGTTCTCTGGCTTTGGCAGCCCTGCGCTCTTCACGTGCCTTTCTTGCTGCTTCCTGCTGCTCCTTTTCCCTCTGGATCGCAAAATGATCCATAATAAACACACCGACTACAATGACGATCGTCAATACAATAATTACAGTTGTGGTCATACTTACTTACCTCCCTCCTTTCCTCAAAGGCCTTCATGCTCATCCAGCAGTCTCTCCACAAGTTCATCATATTCAGGTGCCTTGAGATAATTGCTGATCGAGAGATGCTGTTTGTCGGGCTGCGCCGCCAGGGCCGTGCCTGTCAGCTTCTCATGTGTGATGACCAGATCCGCTTCCGCGGGGATCTTGGAGATTGCATAGTTGATGACTTCAATCGGGAGGCCTGCAGCCTTCACTTTCTTTTTCAGGGCTGCTGCGCTCATCGCGGAGGAACCCATGCCTGCGTCACACGCAACAACGATCAGATGAATATTGCTGAGATCAAGCTGATCCACTGTCCGAGCACCGGAAGCTGCTGTGCCTTCTCCTGCACCGGGCAGACCCTCCGGAATGACGGAAGTATCCAGTGCAGTATCCGCGTTCTTTCTGTACTGCATCCGTACGAAGATCGCATTGAGCAGGAAGGAGACCAGACAGGAGTCTACGACGGAGAGAAGAACGCCGAACATGCAGTTAGGGGGTGACAGGGCGATGACGGAGAAGATACTTCCCGGAGAGGGGGTTGCAACTGTACCGACATTCAGCAGTGTCTGTGTGCCGGTTCCGACGATGCCTGCGGCGATCATACCGATGATCGTAACGGGGTTGGAGAGGACATAGGGGAAATATACTTCATGGATGCCGCCGAAGAAGTGGATCAGGATCATGCCGGGAGCTGCTTCCTTCATCTCGCCCTTACCGAATACCCAGTAGGCAAGAAGGAGACCAAGACCGGGGCCGGGATTGGGAACCAGCATAAAGAGTGCCGAGTGACCCATTGTCTTAACCTGCTCATATCCAATCGGACCGAAAATACCATGGTCCAGTGCATTGTTGAGGAAAAGGACCTTGGCGGGCTCTACGAAGATCGCAGAGAGCGGGAGCGCATTGTGTGCGATGATCCAGTTGACGCCGTTGGTAAGGACCGCTGTCACGGTATGCATGACAGGTCCGAATACCAGATAAGCGAAGCAGCAGAGGATTGCGCCGATGATACCGAGAGAAAAGTTATTGACGATCATCTCGAATCCGCCGGGGATCTTTCCGTCTATCGCATGGTCAAACTTTCTGATGATCAGGCCGGAAAGCGGTCCGAGGATCATGGCAGCCATGAACATCGGAGTTCCTTCAACTGCTACGATCGCACCTACAGTGACGAATGCACCCAGAACACCGCCCCGGTTGTCGCCGACCATCTTACCACCGGTATAAGCGATCAGCACAGGCAGCAGATTGTTCAGGATCGGTGAGATCAGTGTTGCGAGACGTTCATCCGGCGTCCATCCTGTCGCCAGGAAAAATGCTGTGATCAGGCCGAAGCCGATAAATGCTCCGATGTTGGGGATGACCATTCCGGCGAGGAATGCCCCGAATTTTTGCAGCTTCTGAGATATGGATGTCTTCTCCCGGGGAGCTGCTTTGGTAACCGTTGAATTGCTTCCCATTCTTTTTCCTCCTTGTCGAAGCGCTTCTGGGCTGAAACACCCGAGGAGAAATCACGAAGGTAATTTCTCCGATGGGCTCCGGCAGAGGTTTGCGGCGCTTCGACGCAAACCTCTTGAGTGAAAAATAATGCATCAGTATTATTTTTCACTCTTCCTCCTTGTCAGGCGCTCTGTACACTGCTGTCCGCGCCCTTGTTTCCTGTTTTCGTTCCGGTTACTATGACCTTGCTGCAGTCCGGTCATTATGGAAGTGATGTATTGTTTACTTTGCTTCTTTCCGTCCATTCTGTTTGTTCCGCCGCGGATTTGTGTTTGTTTTTCTGATAAGACATTAACATGTGCTTTGGTGCATGTCAAACCTGTGAAAGCCAGTAAATATAAGGGTTTCAGGCCATTTTTTATTAATATTTTTCATTTGATTAACAGCCAGATTACAGGCTGATGAAGTAAAAAACACTGTCATAGATTGCAAAAGTGCCTTTTTGAGTGCAATATGTTGCAGGAACCATTAATCATTGTTAAAATATTAGTAATCAAAGCGTGGTTTTGATTAATAAAAAAACTCCCGCTCCATGTTAATCAAAATAAATCAAAAAAGATTTTTTTCACTGTTGCGGCATGCATCCAGGACTCGCACGTGGGTCTTGCGCGCCGAAGAATACTGCTGTCCTGCTTACAGGCTGTTGAAGGAAAACCGCCTGTATTTTCAAAAAAGAGGAGGATACAGATGGGCAAGAGAAACAAAGTAACGACAAGGGACATCGCTGAATACACGGGCGTTTCCCAGTCGACAGTCTCCATGATTCTGAGTGAAAAGAAAAACGTCTCCTTCGGAGAGGAGACGGTGCAGAAAGTAAAGAAGGCAGCCAAGTCGCTCGGCTATCAGAAGCCGGAAAAGAAGAAACAGGCACCGGACCGGTCTCTGTCGCAGACGATCATGATCCTGTGCCCGACGATTTCCAACGGCTATTACAGCTCTGTCATTCATTCCATTATTGAGAAGGCCCGGGAATATGGCTACACCTCCCTGACGGCTGTGACTTTCCGGAGTGCAGAGCGGGAGGATGCCTACTTCCACCTTTTTGCCGAAAATGAACTTGCGGGTGTGATTTCCCTCTATCCGCTGACCAAGTATACGGAAGCCAATGCTCTCGCCGGACGCATTCCGGTGGTTTCAATCGGAGATAAGCCTGAGGGAATCCGTTTCAACTCAGTGGAGCTGGACAGCCAGAAGCCCGGCAGGCTGATGGCGGAGCATCTCTTGGAGCTGGGTCACAAGCACATCGCCTTTATCTCCGGACCGGTCGTCAAAAAAGAACTCAGCCGCACGCGCAGACTGTCAGGTATGCAGCAATATTATCGCGAGAACAGGCTTAATCCGGCTTACATCAAGCTCTTCTGCCCTACGCAGAAAGCCTATGCGGAGTATCCGCATACCGGCGCGGAATACCGCACCGGCTACGATATGACGATTCGCGCCCTGGACGCAGCTACACCGGCTACAGCCTTTGTCGGGAACAGCGACGATATAGCTTTCGGTATTCTTGCTGCCCTTGCGGACCGCGGAATCCGGGTTCCGGAAGATGTCAGCGTCGCCGGATTTGACAACAATCTGTACTCCGCCATGCCGCAAATCTCGCTGACGACCGTGGAGCACTTCTCCCTGCAGAAGGGACATATGGCTGTCGAGATGATTTACCGCAAAAATATCAGCAGGAGATCCGGTGCTGACAGCGACATGATCATCCGTATGGAATATGATCCCAAACTGATTGCCCGCCGGACTACCGGCCAGGCATCGGCTTATTCTCTCCGCTCCTGAAAGACACTAATGTTCAGGACTCGCTCGCGCGTCCCGGGCGATAAAGAAAATAAACAAGCCGGTACAGACCCCGATGAGGGTCTGTACCGGCTTGCTGAGCTATATCACGTTTTGGGGAGACAGGGAGACAGGGGACGGTTCTCTGTCTCCATTTCACAAAAGGGAGACAGAGAACCGTCCCCTGTCTCCCCTCTTTCACATTACATCCGGAAAATATGAAATATCGTTCTCCATTACCCTCTTCTCGATATAGGGAATGCCAATGTCCTCAAGCTGTTTCAGGACTGCCTTATAATACTTATCCTCCTTGAATCTCTGATGGAATGAAAGGAAAATGCTGCCCTTTACAGCAGCCAGTTCTACAAGGAAATTGTTTGCCGGGGGTACATGTGTCCAGAATTCCACTATATGCTTCCCCAATGCCTCATATTTCCACTTACCGACATAGCTCACCATAAAGGTGAAGAGATCTGTTCCTTTGGCAAGACTCTGGCCGAAGGCCGCCTTTCTTGCCTCGAGGGTCGGAGCCTGCAGACACATTTGGCGCACAAGGTTGCCCCTCATGATTGCAAAAGATACCCTGTCCCGATCGCTCTGAAGGATCGTCATCCCCCGCATGGCGGTACATTGCCGGTCGATCGGCATTGCCATGAACCGGTCACTGAAATTGGCAAATACAGTGTTTACACAGTTATGATGCGTATAAGGAAAGTCCAGCATGGGTCTGGCGTTTATCACATAGGATCCGCGGAGCTCTTTATCTTTTACGGGAGTGCACTGTTCAATTGCTCTTGCTATGATCACAGCTAAAAATGTTCCCGGGCTCGCGTCATTTTCCGAAGTGAACTTAAGCAGTTCTTTGTCCGGAATCATCACATCCCTTACGATCACATGATCTGATAGTGTCGTCTCTCCATCGCTGATCAGTGAAAACGCGGGTTCAATGTTGACTCCAGCTTTGGCCAGAAGAGCCGGATCCATTGGCGGTATAGAATCCGTCGGGTCAATGCTTTCTCTTTCATCTATGGGGTCTTCAAGAGTCCTGATCCCTGTGCTGTCACAATTCCCGTACTTACCGTCAATGTAATAATACAAAAGCGTGCTCAGGACCATGTACATTCCGGTCCCGTCACAGATTCCGTGGTAGAAATCAAGATAGACATAGTCGTCTTTATAACAGACAGCCCAAATATGATAATTAGTCTCCTCACAGTTGAGGCTGATCCTCCGGTCCGTATTGAAGAGACAGACCGGAAGAGGATTTTCTTCGTAGTATAGGTCAGCTCCCTGTTTTTTCATTCTGAGTTTCAGATACGGATAGCGCTTCTGCGTACTTTCCAGTGCAGTCTTCAGCACCTCTCCATCGATCAGGCTGTCAAGTCTGACACTTAGTCTCACCGTATAATCCATAGTTCCAATGCTTCCATACGTATGTAAGCTGTCGCCGGATGTAATCCGTATTGTCCTGGTTTCACTCATAATAAATACCTTTCTGTCAAAACTGGATCATTGCATCCCGGTAAAAATCCTCTTTGTGCTGTTGTCGTTTTGAGTGTGACGCAATGTCCCGAATAGTGTACTTTTACCCTACCATAGTTCTTTTATTTTTACCACAAACAAAAAAGGCCCTCCACCCGCTAAGGTGAAGAGCCATTGTTCTTCCATTCAGTTTCCGGATCATTTTGCGTGTCTTGTAGGCCGAATGCGATCTATGCTGTCTTTGTAAGAGCCTTCCGTCTCACTTTGCCAGCGAGTGCGGCAAGTGTTCCATCCTCCATCGGATACAGGTTTCAAGATACTGGATGTAACTCTCATCCTTGCACATGCCTTTTCCTGGTGTATCTGACAGTTTTGCAACGGCCTGTCCGTTGCAGGCAGTGGTCTTCATGACGATGTTCAGTGCCGGGACTTCTGTGTCATTGGACAGGTATGTTCCGATTCCGAACGCAACCTTGGCCCTGCCGCGGAAATAGCTGTTTATAGCATCAGCTTTTTCAAAATTCAGGCTGTCGGAAAACAGCAGGGTCTTGGTCTTTGCGTCGATTCCCAGAGACTCATAGTGGGAAATCATCTTCTCTCCCCATTCATAGGGGTCGCCGGAATCGTGCCGTGTCCCGGAGAACAGGGTGGCAAAAGTAAGGTCAAAATCACGCAGGAAGCAGTCCGTTGTGATTGTGTCCGTAAGGGCGATTCCGTTCAGGACGCCGTATTCCTTCACCCATGCATCCAGTGCATGGCGGTTGGAATAGGCGGGATTTTGACTGTGGTCTCCCTGTCCGACGCACATGATCCACTCGTGTGCCATCGTTCCGACCGGAACAAGGCCGTATTTCTTTGCAAGGAATACATTGGACGTTCCGATAAAATCAGAACTGCCGAGGTCCGCCTCTTTCAGGCGCCTGACCACAAGGTCCTGCGCTTCCGCAGAAAGCCTGCGGCGGAGCCCGAATTCACTGAAGGTCCCGATGCACAGTTCATCCCTTTGCAGCCATCCGATCTTCTCTTCGAGCCTTTCCTTGAAGCCCGCGAACAGACTGTCGTAACCATGTGCCATGCGGAAGTATACCTCATTCACAATGGCAAGAACCGGAATCTCATACATGGACGTATTGAGCCAGGTTCCTCTGGTTTCAATGGAAAGCCCGCATTCCGCATCACTTGTAATCTCGAAATCTTCGAACCTGGGCTTCCAGAGACGGAGAAAATCGACATAGGAGCCTTTGATCCAGCGGATCTTGTCAATATAGGCCAGCTCGTCCTCTGTAAACCGCAAATTGCAGTAAACCTGTATCTGCTGACGGATCTCATGTACCATCTCAGGTGTGAAATGTACGTCTTTATTTCTGCACTTAAATGACCATGTCGTCTTGTATCTGCTGAAATAATGGTATATTGCCTGCCCCATGGACAGCTTGTAGGCATCTGTTTCCAACAGTGACGTGATGATCTGATGAAGTATCATTAGTTTCTTCTCCTTTCTTATTCCCCATAAGCTTTTTCAACCTGGTGTGTTTTCATCACTTTTTATTTTAAACTCTTCTATACAATTCTGCCTTATATAAATCCCTTTTATCTTCCTGCCGGCCGCCTCTCAGCCGTTCCCTGCCGGAAGATATATATGAGGCAGAAATTCCTATTGACTATAATATATTGTCCTTTAGACAATGTATCAAGAGTTGATTTCCCATACCGGGTTTTTTCTTGATTTTCGGGATATGTATCTTCAGAGCTGCTCAAAGATTTAAACCTGTCCATATAAGTCCAATAATGAAGAACCGCCTCCGGATCACGAATGATCCGGGGCGGTTTTTCATTGCCTGTTTAACTTAGTGCCGTCCGCAATGTGATGACGTGCCCTTCGTTATTCTATGTGCTTCAGGCAGCCTTCTCATCCTCTTCGCGGTTTTTGCGGCGCACATAGATCAGCGTGCCGACAGCTGCCGCTGCACCTGCAAGAAGAATGAGCCACAGCATTACATTGCTGCTGTCTCCCGTAGGAGGGTTCCTTCTCTGCGGATTCGAAGGATTTGAAGGATTTGAAGGTCTTGAAGGTTTTGAAGGTTTGTCCGGTTTATCAGGTTTGTCGGGCGTCTTGGGAGGAGTGTACTTGTTGACGAATGTTGCAGTCTCACCGCGGTCCGCGTCATTGGCTTCGATGCCGGTGACGGTCAGCCGGCCGTCCTCATCGTTGTAGATGTATCTGACCTTCGTCGTCGGCTCTGCTTCCTTTGTCACCTTGGTGTAGACCCTTGTCCTGGTCGTTGTTTCAGTCTGTGCTGCACTGTTCTCCGCTGCTTCCGCATTTTCGTCTGCATCTGCATCTTTCGTAACAGCAGCATTTTCCGCTGTCTCACCTTCAGCTGCTTTTGCATCCTCAGTTGCTTCCACATCCTTATTTTCAAAAAACATGTCAGGTGACGATACATTCATATTTGCTGTATATAACTCATTTATAATCGTTATACCGTTTTAATTTATCACCTTGCAAATCTAATGTAAATAAATGTCCATTCAAAAAAAACGAAAAAAAGCAGGTGCAACCGCCCCAAAAGGAATCTGCACCTGTTTTCCTGAACTATACCCAAAATATCCTGTACCCTGACCGTAAATCAGCAGTCAGCCATTGTCTTTCCTTCTCCGACCAGCCCCTGGAAGTCCCTGGTGAACTGATCGATCGCCGCGTCGATCGCTGCGTTCTTTACAAGGCCGTCGATGACATCCGGTGCTACCGTAACTGCCTTCACGCCATACTTTGTCAGTTCAAGAACCTGCTGGCTGTTCTTGAAGCTTGCTGCCAGAAGGCCGCTGTCCAGGCCGTTTGCCGTGATCGCGTCATGGATGTCCTTGGAGACCTGCACCCCGTCAAAGCCCATGTTGTCAATACGGTTTACATAGGGAGCCACATACTCCGCGCCGCATTTGGCTGCCAGGAAGCCCTGCATTGCTGTGTAGATCGCAGTGCCGATGAAGCGGATTCCCTCTTTTTTCAGCTCTTTCATGGCTTTGAAGCCTTCTGGAACACAGGGGATCTTTATCAGGGTGGTCTTTCCCAGCACTTCCACGATCCTGTGGGCTTCCTCCACCATGCCCTCTGCCGTCGCCGCAGTGGCCTGCACGAACAGTTCTCCGTCCTCACCGATAATAGAGCGGATCTCTTTCAGTACTTCATAGGGGTCTCTTCCGGATTTTGCCAGGATCGAAGGATTGGTGGAAACACCGTCAACCGGATAATACTCATAAATGCGGCGGATCTTCTCTACATTTGCATCATCAATACAGAATTTCATTTAGTGCCTCCTTGCATATTATATAAGTGCAGCCGATTCCCTATATGACCTCAGCCGCAATATTTACTGTCGCTTTACCGCTTTTCACCGATATGCAGCAGCCATTCAGGTACTGAAATCTCCTTCGTTTTCTCCTTGTCCCCGGCTTCCTCCTTTTCCCGGGGTTCTTCCTTCTCCTTAGGTTCCTCTTTCTCCTTTGGTTCCTCTTTCTCCTTTGGTTCCTCCTTCTCCTCGGGTTCCTCCTTGTCCCGGGAGTGCTGCTGCAGAAAGCGCATCGTCTCATCGATCACAGCCTTCGTCTTCTCCTTCTCTTCTGTATTCCAGGGGGTCAGAAGGAAGGCCTCCGAATCTGAAGAATTGCCATTCCAGGTCTCCATTTCGGCATTGTACTTTTCTTCAGATACAAGTTCATCGTCAACGGTGTATTCCCGCCTCATATCTCCTGCCGCTTCATCATAAAGTTCTTCCCAGACAAGAACTTTGGCGAGCCCGAAATCATTGTCTTTTTTATATCCATAATAAAAATAATATTGAAAGCTGTCTGCAGCGCCTCTGCGCAGGAAAGACCCATACTGATTTTTCACAAAGCATACAGTCTGTATTCCGCCATTTGTGCCAAACAGACCCGTTCCATCCTGAAGCAGAACAGCCTGCTCCCCGTCAAAACTCCAGACATTGAAAACATAGTCCCATGTAGTATAGCGGCCGGCGTCTTCTTTAGGGCGGGAGTTGAAAACAAGCACCAGTTCCTCTGTTCCGTCTCCGTTGAAATCAACAAGCTTGAGAAAAGAGAGCCCTGTTGTTATCTGTGTTCCGGAGGACGGCCCGTCAGCATAATCTGTATCTCCGTACTGTTCAATACATTTTTCAACCACATCGAGATAAGCCGCATAGCAATTCGCATACCCGGTTTCATCGCCCATCTCTATTTTATGATCTGCCGGATCCAGATATTGTTTGACCCAGTCCTCGTACGCGCTTACACTCTGCACGGGTATGATGATCATCAACATTATCAGACATAAACGGACCGATATTTTTTTCATCATGTGCCTACCGCCTTTCAAATCGTATATTCTGCTGCATCCTGCCTTATCAGCTGATACTATTTTTCAGCCGATAATATTATAATTCCCCTTTTATTGCGGCATCAATCACCACGCGAGCGGTATCAAACAAGTTATGCATGGCCGGTTCAAAGATATCCAGGGTCTCCGTATTGTCATTCTCCACCTTTTCATTGAAGCTTTTGTATTCGCCCCAGGTACTCTCCGGGGTCTCATTATTCAGGAACACATCCATATTTACGATGACGCGCAGTGAAATGATCCGGTCCAGCAGATCAAAGCAATCTGCAGCATTCGCGATTGCGATCTCTTCCATCTCAGTGACCATATAGGGATCCGCGCATCCGTAATAGTCCGCGATAAAATCTGCCGTCGCATGACCGAAAATACCTTTCCAGTAATTATCCCCTGTAAGAGCAGTGCCCTTCTTGACCGCAGGAAGAATATCTTCCTCTTCATAGGCTGCGATATTTTTCCTCATGACTGTCTTTGCTTCTTCCGTGGTCTGCAGCGGACAGTCTTTGATCATCTCAAAAGCCTTCTCGCAAAGGTCGGAATTCAGAGATTTGTATTCATAGTCCGCAATCCCCGCTCATCTGACCAATCTCAAATTTGGGTATGATAAGCACCCGAAGCGCTGTCTTCTTTGGTGAAAACGAACAGGCAGAAAGGCCCTGAATACATATCGTGACAAGAAGAATAAGCAAAACACTCCATCGAAACCTGTTTATAGGCTTATTTCTGCCGCCGGTCTTAGTCCGTTTGGACAGTTCCATAGAACGCTCCTCCTTTATCTAATACCTCAGTTAA
This sequence comes from uncultured Lachnospiraceae bacterium, assembly GCA_902780385.1. GTDB lineage: Bacteria > Bacillota > Clostridia > Lachnospirales > Lachnospiraceae > CAG-791. The sequence continues at coordinate 21,002 of CACZFF010000029.1, read as the reverse complement.
TACTTCTACAGTCAATACCTCTACTTGATAAATGCATAAACAATGATTAATATTTTTTTTATCATAACACTTATCGATCAGATCTGAGACACTTTCTTGCATCATATAGCAAAGAAAGCCGCTAAAAATAACTCTGATCGAGAGAGAATGCTCAAAGTTGTTTACTAATCTATCAGGAATTGACAGGAGTCAGCAAAAATTGATTAGAACGGGCGAAGGAGGTATCTGAATGAGGCAGAAATGGAAACGCCTTTCAGCTGCAGCTGCTGTTCTGCTGTTTCTGGCGGTCATGTCGGTTATGGCCGGATGCAGCGCTGCAGGGGGATCAGAAGGCGACAGCGAAAAAGTCAGGCTGATGGTCTGGTCGCCTTCGGAAGATCAGTCCAGGGGTTCCGGAGAGTGGCTGCAGAAATGCTGCGCAGCCTTTGCGGAGCAGCATCCCGAGTGGGACATCACATTCGTGTACGGTATTGCAGATGAAGCGACCGCTGCCAACTCCATAGCGCAGGACCCGGAGGCAGGTGCAGATGTCTTTATGTACGCCAATGACAATATCACTACCCTGACAGATTCCCAGGCGATTGCAAAGTTTGGCGGCAAGTACGAGAAGCAGATCCGTGAGAATGCCAGTGAGGCACTGCTGAATTCCGTCACCCTGGACGGATTTCTCTACGGTGTTCCTTTCACGACAAACACATGGTTTATGTATTACGACAAGAGCGTGTTCTCGGAAGAAGATATAAAGAGTCTTGAGACAATGCTGCAGAAGGGCGTCGTGTCATTTCCCTTTACAAACGGCTGGTATCTGCCTTCCTTTTATTTCGGAAACGGCTGCACCATGTTCGGCGACGGCACCCGGGAAGAAGAAGGGGTGGACTTCGGCGGCGATAATGCGGTTGAAGTCACAAATTACCTGATCGACCTGATCCATAATCCCCATTTTGTTGTGGATGCGGACGGTTCCGGAATGGCCGGCCTGCGGGACGGATCCATCAACGCTATTTTTTCCGGTTCCTGGGACTACGAAAGTGTCAAGCACATTCTGGGTGATAACCTGGGAGCAGCCGCTCTTCCCGAATATACACTGGACGGCACCCCCAGGCAGATGTACGCCTATTCCGGTTCCAAAGCGATCGGTGTAAATGCCCATTCCGAGTACATGGTTCCCGCGGTTGAGCTTGCAATCTATCTGGGCAGCGCAGAAGCGCAGAGACTTCACTATGAGCTTCGTTCCGTGATCCCATGTTCAACAGAGCTTCAGGAGGATCCCGTCATCACCTCAGATCCCGTTTTCCTGGCTCAGAACGAAACGTTTGACAGGACATCCAAACTCCAGCCCTTCGTCTCCCGTATGGCGAACTGCTGGGCACCGATCGAAAACATGGGCAAATCGATCCGCAACGGTACTGTGACGCACAAAAACGCCGCAGAACAGACAAAAGCGATGAATAAAGCCATGAACAGCAACGGAATCCAGTAGAAAAGGGGAGGAATCGACATGAAAGAAAAAAACAGAAGCTATGTCGGCCGGTCAAACCCAAGCCTGTCACAAATCCTACAAAGCGGAGGGACTAAGACCAGACTCTCTGCGCTGGTCATGGGACTGGGCTGTTTATTACACAAACAGGTCATCAAGGGTGCTCTTTATCTGGCAATAGAGATCGCTTTTGTGATGTTCATGATCCGCAGCGGCTTCCACAGTCTCGCCATGCTGGCCGGTCTCGGATCAGTGCCGCAGAAAGAGGTCTGGAACGAAGAGCTTCAGGTATATCTGTATACCAAAGGCGACCAGTCCATTCTGATCCTGCTCAACGGGCTGGGGATCATCATGATCATTGTCCTGTTCTTCGTGATCTGGCGCGCCGGTATGCGGAGCGTCTACAGGGCGGAAATGCTGGACCGGGCGGGCAGCCATGTGCCTTCTTTTACAGAGGACCTGAAAAGCCTTCTGGATGAAAACCTGCCTTATACACTCATGACACCGCCCATGTTTTTCATTATTGTGCTCACAATCCTGCCCCTGATCTATATGATCTGCATGGCCTTTACCAATTACAGCAAGATAGGCAACCATCTGGTGCTGTTTGACTGGGTCGGGCTTAGGAATTTTGCAACTCTCTTTGACAGAAGTTCTGTTCTGGGCGGTACATTCTGGAAAGTCCTCCTCTGGACATTGGTCTGGGCCTTTTTCGCGACCTTCACCAACTACTTCTTCGGAATGATCCTGGCGATCCTGATCAACCGGAAAGACACGAAAATAAAAGGCTTCTGGAGGTTCTGCTTTGTGCTGTCCTGCGCAGTGCCCATGTTCGTTTCCCTGCTGATCATGCGCACCATGCTGCAGCCGGAAGGCGCCGTCAATGTGATGCTCCGCAATGTCGGTCTGATCCCCGCCGGATCAAGCCTGCCTTTCTTTACCAATGCTACATGGGCAAGGATCACCGTCATCGTCATCAATATCTGGGTGGGCGTGCCCTATACCCTCCTGCAGCTGACGGGCGTTCTGCAGAACATTCCTGCAGACCTTTATGAAGCAGCCGAGGTGGACGGAGCAAACCAGGTGCAGCAGTTCTTCTCGATCACCCTGCCCTATATGTTCTATGTGACGACACCTTACCTGATTGCCACCTTTACGGCGAATGTGAACAACTTCAATGTGATCTACCTTCTTTCCGGCGGCGACCCTGTGACCAACCTGGCCTCCACAGCAGGCGATACAGATCTTCTGGTCACCTGGCTCTACAAGCTGACCATAGAGAAGCAGTACTATAACATCGGCGCGGTCGTCGGCATCCTGACCTTCGTCATCCTTGCTGTCGGCTCCCTGCTGACTTACCGCAACACTAAATCCTACAAGGAAGAAGGAGGTTTCTGATGAACAGCGCAAAAACAAAGCGAACCCGCAATAATGTGATCGTGCATATCATCCTGGCAGTCCTGGCTGTAATCTGGCTGTTCCCCATCTTCTGGGTCATTCTCACCAGCTTCCGCGCGGAAAAGGGATCCTATGTGTCGACATTTTTTCCAAAATCTTACACATTGGCCAACTACAAAAAGCTCTTTACGGACACAACCATCCTGAATTTCCCGAGAATGTTTACAAATACACTGATCATCGCAGTGTTTTCCTGCATTTTGTCCACCTTCTTTGTGCTCAGTGTCGCCTACTGCCTCTCGAGGCTTCGTTTTAAGTTCCGCAAGCCCTACATGAACATGGCTATGATCCTGGGGCTCTTCCCCGGATTCATGAGCATGGTCGCGGTCTATTTCATCCTGAAAGCTGTGGGGCTGACGGAAGGATCGCTGATCCCGCTTGCTCTCATCCTGTGTTATTCCGGAGGAGCAGCGCTTTCCTTCCAGATCGCCAAGGGCTTTTTTGACACTATACCCATTTCGATCGATGAGGCTGCCATGATCGATGGCTGCACACACTGGCAGGTCTTCACCAAAATCACGCTTCCTTTGTCCAGGCCGATCATTATATACACGATCCTGACCTCTTTCATCGCTCCCTGGGTTGACTTCATCTTCGCAAAGGTCATCTGCCGCGCCAATGCGGATCAGTACACGGTCGCGATCGGTCTGTGGAAAATGCTGGAGAAGGAATACATCGATAACTGGTACACATGCTTTGCGGCCGGGGCGGTGCTGATCTCGATCCCGATCGCCATCCTGTTCCTGCGCATGCAGAAATATTACGTCGATGGACTGAGCGGCGGTGTCAAAGGGTAATATTGTGTGTTTGCTTAAATGTCCATAAAAAAAAACGGCCCCTTAAGGCCCCGCAGCAGAAGAAACTTTTACGTAAACCGGCTTCGGCCCAATGCCAGTGACTTAAAGGCATTGGGCCGAAGCCGGTTTTTTTCACTCTTCCAAAACATGCCGGAGCACTTCAGTGCGTAGGCATCGTCTTCAGTGCGTAGGCATCGTCAACGAGAAATTCGTGAAGACGATTTCTCGTTGACATCAGGGGATGTTTGTGCTCCGGCACAAACATCCGGAGTGAAAAATATTGCATCGGCAATATTTTTCACTCTTCTTTTATAAAAAATACCACTCTGTTCGGTTCTTCAGAATCGGGATCATAGCTGTAGCGGATCTCTTCAGCAGTGCTCCGGAGCACTGCCAGGGACAGTTTGTTATTTACTGAATCCCCCATTTTTCAAAAATAAAGGGAAGGAAATAGTGCATCTGCTTGAACCACCAGGGCCAGTCATGATTGACATCATATCCCCAGAAATCACACCATGCGTTGATGCCTTTCTCGCGGAAAATGCTCTCAAGATATCTGAGCGAGCGGATGCCGTCATCTTCCCATGCGCCCTGACCGACACAGATGATGATCTGCTTCTTATTGTACTCTTCAATATAAGGGTGGTCGGGAGACATGTTGGTCAGGAAGCACTCGGGAGAATTGTCGTACAGGGTCTCGTTCATCCAGCCCTTGAAGAAGACACTGCTGTCATACAGACCCGACAGGGCCAGGCACCCGGAGAACAGATCCGGTCTCCTGAGCACGGTGAGCACAGCGTGATTTGCACCCAGGCTGCAGCCTGTCGTCATGGGAAGCTTTCCGCCGGTCCTGTCCAGGATGATCGGCATTGCTTCGTAGACGATATAGCGGAAATACAGTTCCTGCTTCCATGCTCTGCGGCCATAATCAGGGTCGCCTTCCGACCAGCTCTCCTTGTCGATCGTATCCACGACAAAATACTGGATCTTCCCTGCTTCCAGGTAACCGCTCAGCTCATTGATCATTCCGAACTCTTCATAGTTGTGGCAGAGAGAGTCCTGTGTGGGAAAAGCCAGGAAGGGAACTCCGTCGTGGCCGTAAATCATAATATGCATGTCTCTGTTCAGGTTTTCACTGTAATGTGTAATCTCTTCCTTGTACATTTATAAATCTCCTTTCAGAAAAGACATTATTTTTACACAGACTTGTCGATTATAATGGATTCCCTATGCGATGACAACTCTTCAATGCCATATTCATCGACATATTCATCCATGATTCGTCCATGATTACGTCATGTATTTATCGGACTGCCGTATCTCCATCTGCACAGGAGCCTCTCGGCGATCTCCAGAAAAGCGTACATCAGGGCACTCATGCCCATGAGCAGCAGGATTCCGCTGTACATCTCCGGGTATTTTCTGGCATCCATGGAATTCATGATAAAATAGCCCAGTCCCGAAGTAGAGGCGAAAAGTTCCGTGATCATAAGCAGGGCGACAGAAGTTCCCAGGGAAGCTTTCAGGGCAGTCAGGATTCCGGGTGTGATGCCCGGCAGGATCAGGTGGCGGAGGGTGTCTGCCGGTCCTGCCTTCATGCTTCTCATCACGTCCGACAAAGCCGGATCAATCGCCGCAGTACTGTCCCGGATAATAATCGTAATCTGAAAAAAAATCGCCAGGAAGATCAGGCAGATTTTGGAACTGTCCCCGATTCCCAGCATCACGACAATGATCGGCATAAAGACGACCTTGGGCACCGGATAGACCAGCCTGAAAAAAGCACCCAGCACCGCATCTGCCGCAGGAGACCTTCCCATGAGGATGCCCAGCGGGACAGCACAGGCAAGTCCCAGAAGTGTCCCCAAAGTGATGCGCCGAAAGCTGGCCGCTATATGCATCCAGGTCTTCCCTTCTCTGAGCAGTCCCGCAAGGGTAACCAGCGTTTCAGAAGGTGACGGAAGGAAATACCGATCAAGCCCTATTGAAGCGATCTGCCACAGGAGCAGAAGAGCTGCAATGCTCAGGAAAGTCCCTGCCATCGTTCTTTTTGTCATCATTGTTCTCCATTATCAGTTATCAGTTGTCCGGGACCTTCCTCTCGTCAGATTGGCAGCCCGCTTCCTGCATCTGCAACAGGGATTCCCGGATCCTGCGGCTGCGTTCATCCAGCATAGCCGGATCGGGGTCAGTCTCCTGCCGACAGCCCTCCCGGATCGTCCGGATCCTTCCCCTCTCCGGATCAAAAACCGCGACACGGTCGCCCATGCAAAGTGCCTCCTCGATACTGTGGGTTACGATCACAGAGGTCATGCCCGTATCCTCCAGAAAGGTCTTCATAAAGCTCTGCAGGCGGGTGCGGTTGCGAAGATCCAGCGCAGAGAAGGGTTCATCCATCAGAAGGAGGGATGCCCCGCTCATGACCGCCCTTCCCAGAGCAGTCCTCTGCAGCTGTCCCCCTGACAGCTCCGCAGGGAACCTGCGGGCAAACTCACGAAGGCCCAGATAATCCAGCAGCTTTGCCAGTTCGTTTTCGTCCACCCTTTTTTTTCGCAGCCGCGCGGGAAGGAGAATATTCTCCCGCACCGTCTTCCAGGGAAAAAGACCATAATTCTGAAAAATGAGCGAAATATCATTCCGGGGTCCCTGCAGGGGCTTTCCCTCAAACAGGATCTGACCCTGTGCAGGCTGCAAAAGCCCGCACAGCAGCTTTAAAAGAGTGGTCTTTCCCGCACCTGACTCGCCCAGGATCGCGACACATTCGCCCCTGCTGACCTGCAGATTCAGGTTATTAAGGACATACCGGTCCGGCTCCTCCGGATAAGAAAAGGAGACATCCCTTGCCTCTACAATGATATTTTCTGACGGATTTGTCATTGTACTACCATTTCCTCGTAGGAAAAAGGACTGTCTAAAAGCCCCTTCTTCACCATAAATTCCTCAATCTTTGCGACATCCTCCTCTGTCGGCACGCAGTCCGGCGTATAGGAGGGAACTCCATATCTGCCCTGAAGAGGTTCGGCTACATTTGCCTTCTCATAGAACAATTCCAGACAGGCATCGGGATCTGCATTGATCTTCTCAATGGCTTCGTTATAGGCATCCCGGAAGGCATCAAGAGTGCCCGCCCCATCCTCGATCAGGGCTTTTCTAAGCGTGACGACACTCTGCGAATAGTTTTTCCCGAGTTTCGTGTCGTCGATCACGGTGCCGCATCCGCGGGACTCGGCTTCGATCGCCAGGGGATCCGGCAGGATCGCCGCCTGGATGTCACTGCCTTCCATGAGCAGATCCAGGCGCAGGGTCAGCTTGGGAATATTGACCATCTCTACAGAGGACAGGTCCACACCCAGGTCCTCCAGATAGCGCCCCACCAGATATTCCATCATGGTGTTTTCAGAAATGCCGATCTTGCTGCCGGCAAGCTGTTCCGGGGCAGAAATCCCGGAATCCGGTGAGGACGCCACGATAAACCTGCCCTCCGAGGCATCGCCGCCGAACGCCATAGCCACCGTCTTCATCCCGTCTTCCGCCGAGGATTTATTGATCAGGCTCTGGACGATCATATCGGTCATCATTCCGTCCAGTTCCCCTGCCTCATAGGCGACAGACTGGTCGGAGGCGCTCTGAAACTCGATGATCTCCACATCCAGACCGTGTTTTTGGAAAAGGCCCTCCTCTACGGCCACATACAGAGGAAAGCTGTCCGCAATCTGCAGGACGCCGATCCGGACAGGACCGCGGGTCTCAGCCTCCCCGGCCTGCTCCTGCGCACCGCCCGACTGATCTTCCCCGGTCTGCTGCTGCGCACCGCCCGACTGGTCTCCCCCGGCCTGCTCCTGCGCACTGCCTGACTGATCTTTCCCGGCCTGCTTCGCTGATCGGCCTCCGCATCCTGCCGTCAGCAGACAGAGCAACACAAGGACGGCCAGCGCAGCTGCCCTTCGTTTTTGTATGGTTTTCCTGATGGTACTGATCATCTCATCCTTCCTCCTCAGTTTATATTCTGCCGGGTGAGTTATTCCGCAATTGAAATTCTGCCCGGTCCGCATAGACCGGCAGATTCTTCACCGGACACTCCGCCCGGAGTATCTCTGACTTGCATTAAGTTCTCACATAGGCCTGCATGACTTTGACCGGTCCTCCGACTGCCCTCAGACGGTATTTTCCTACACATTCCGGAACGATAAAAGTCTCTGCATAGTGCACTTCAAAGGGATCGAAACTCCCGTCAGCGCTTTCGACAAGACAGGCTGTCCCTTCGACAAAATTCAGGACATTGACACTCTCATGGCAGTCGATTTCTGCCCGGTCCCGAATGGTAAAGCGCCTGGTCTCGATGAACTCCAGCTCATGAAGTCCTGTATGTTCTTCCGTGTAATGCTCATCGTCAGCCAGGGTACAAACCGGGTTCACCAGGTTCTCCATGACCCAGTCCGTCCGCCGCTCCGCGATGACCTCTGCCCCGCGGCCGATGTTGATGGGCCTGGGCCTGCCGTCCAGTCCCAGTCGTCCCCAGTCCCAGAGTTTAAATGTAAAGATATAGGGCGTCGCGCTGATCTCGAGGACCACTGCGCCTTTGCCCGAACAGTGGATGGTCCCCGCGGGGATCAGGAAATGGTCGTGCTTTTTCGCAGGGATTCTGTTGATATATTTTTCCGCGTTAAAAGGCTTGCTATCCTGCTGCGCGGCCTCAAGATCCGCGATCATATCTTCGACCTTAACGCCTTCCTTCAGCCCCAGATAGACGCAGGCTCCCTCTTCCGCATCCAATATATAATAACTCTCATCCTGGGTATATGCCATTCCGAAGTTCCGGCGTATATAATCAGTCGTCGGATGCACCTGCAGGGACAGGTTCTGCCCGCCCATGGTGTCCAGCAGATCGAAGCGGATCGGGAACTCCGCACCAAACCGGGCATACACTTTTTGGCCCAGAAGTTCCTTGGGATGGCGGAGGATCAGGTTCATGGCCGGCATCTCCAGGCGCGTTTCGCCAAAGTCGAAGCAAATACTGTTCTCCTCGGGCACTCCGTCGAAGCTCCATGCATAATTGTCCTTCTCCGGATCCAGCCCGCAGACCCTTTTCATCCACTGGCCTCCCCATACACCCGGATCAAAATAGGGGACGACACGGAAGGGTCCCGAGACCGCCTTCTGAAGAGCCTCCTCAAAGAGGTCTCTTCGGATCATGACCGGATCCTCGTCCCGGTTGGCATCTATAAAATACCGCATTTTGTCCAGGAAGGACATCTTGAGCTTATCCGCAATGCGCCACTCCAGAAAATACCCCTGCTTGAACTTTGTAAGAATATCTTCCCCGGGATTGTCAGTTAAGTAATTGGACATGCCGGCGCGATAGCGCAGCTGGATCTCCCAGCGGTTTATGTCCGCAAAAACACAGAGCCCCCGGTCAGCAAGAAGGGAAGCCCCGAATCCAAAAACGACGGTTTTTCCTCTGCTTCCTGCAATCTGCGCTCTGAGCCTGTCCGCTTTTTCGGGATCGGCAAAATCCATGAGCCCGCCGCTGTACATGCGGCCGAAGACACGGTCCTGTGTGAGAATACAGTCAAGCCGGGCATTCAGCGTCTCCGGCTCCCTGAGAATATCCCGGGCTGATACGATCAGATCCGGATGCAGTTCCTCCAGCATCCGGTACATCCGTTCCTCATTGACACCGGGATAGGTCTCCAGGATCAACGTCCACTGATCACCGGAAAGCTCTGCCCGCAGACAGCGGAGAATGTCTTCATCTCCTCTGAATACTTTTCCATCACTGTTCTCAATATGTATTGACGGATGCTTGTTATAACCGGACATAACGGATCCTTTCTTTCTCCCCTATAAATAGTGCGCAATATTTCAGACATTTTGGTAGCCCGTCAGCTTCAGATAGCAGTCTGCCACCTCTTCCGGCGGCATCTTCATTTTCTGTCCGATCCACCACTTCACTGCTTCCGCAAAGCTTCCCACCAGGTGATTTATGGCAAATTCCCGCGGGACATCCTGCCGGATGCTTTCAGGATACTGCTCAAACATAGCAGCCAGATATTCCTTGAAATACCGCATGAAGAGTTCTCCGCTGTCGCCGGACAGAACACCCAGGACATTACTCTGATTATCTTTCAGATGGTAGAGCAGGTGAGTGATCTTTTCCTGCAGACTGTGGTCGGATGCAGAGAAATCATGGGATGTCTCCGAATGAAGCTCATGTGAAAAAATATGGTCAAAAATATCGGTACACATCGCCTTCAGCAGGGCGTCCTTGGTCTCAAAATGAGAATAAAAAGTGCTTCTGCCGACATCTGCCTCATCCAGTATCTCCTGGACAGTAATATTGTTGAAATGCTTTTTCTCCAGCAGCCTGTTAAAGGCCTGAAAGATTGCTCTTCGTGTCTTCTGCTGTCTCCGATCCATTGTCCAGATCCTCCAAACAAATCCAACCTGTACGGCTGCAAACATATATAAAAGAATATAAAAGAAATCCGGCCGCGTATATCGAACAAATAGCCGGAATTGTTCAGTAACGGACATCCGCTCATATCTGCTTCTTGTCCCGCGTTTTTTATTTAATTATGATAATATCAAACACTTTGTTCGTTATCAAATATTTTGTTCAGAGAAATCTTAAAAATGAAATCAAACATGAGACACGGCATATTTCTGGCGATCCTTGCGGCCGGCTTGTATGCCCTGAGTACACCCTTTTCCAAATTGCTGCTGGATGCTCTGCCTTCCACCCTGATGGCAGGATTTCTTTATGTCGGCGCAGGCCTTGGTATGGTCCTGATCTCACTTATCAGAAAGGTATCCGGAAAGCAGGGAACAGAATCCCGCCTTACCCGGCAGGAGCTGCCCTATACAATCGCCATGGTCATCCTGGATATTGCGGCACCGATCTGTCTGCTGTTGGGACTTACCATGACCACAGCCGCCAATGTATCCCTGCTCAACAACTTCGAGATCGTCGCCACAGCCGTCATTGCCCTGTTGGTTTTCAGTGAGGCGATTTCCCCCCGACTCTGGCTGGGGATCCTCTTTGTCACTGCATCCTGCGCCCTCCTGTCCTTTGAAGATCTCTCGAGTCTTCAGTTTAATTCAGGCTCCCTGTTTGCTCTGCTCGCCTGCATCTGCTGGGGCATTGAAAACAACTGCACCAGGAGACTGTCATCGAAGGATCCTCTGCAGATCGTCATGGTCAAGGGAATCTGCTCCGGGACTGCTCTTTATCGCCGCCCTGATCCTGATGATCGTCGGTGCCTGGCTTTCTTCACAGGACAAGCCTCTCAAAATCACTCTTCCCACAGGTCTGAAACGGGTAAAAACATTGTGAAGAATTATCCTGTTCGATTTACTGCCCTTAAATCATGAAAAACACCGGTGCCTCCTCCCTGACTGCTCTGTCAGGAGGCTGCACCGGTACTTTTTTTCCTTGGTCGGATTCTTCACGCAATGCCCGTAACTTTGGTCATGGGATACGCATAAAAACGCATAAAAAAGGGGAGCTTCCTTCATCGCGCATTAACCGCGTGTAAGTCTTGAAGCTGTGCCGCGCCTGTCACAGCAGTCCTGCCGTTTATTGGACGACCGTGGTAAACTTCTCCCAGGGAATATTGACTTCGGCACCCCGGTTGATGATCTCGTCCACATGCATGAGGAGGGGATAGTCATCCAGACTGACCAGGCCGCGTTCCGCCAGCTTTCTGACTGCCCTTGCGGTCCTGGTCGCAATGACGATAGATTCCAGAGTGACACCCTTCAGTTCTTCCATAGCCTGATCAAAGGTCAGGCCCCTGCCCAGCAGGGTTCCGATCCTGCGGGTGCGTCCGCCGAAGATCGTGACATACAGATCCCCCGCGCCGTGAATGATATTCTCGGGGCCGCCGCCGATCAGGGCCAGCAGCTGCATCATCTCCTTGACGCCCTGTCCGAAGAGGGCAGCCTGGGAATTGTAGTGGACAGCGCCGATCTTTCCGTCGCGCTTCTCTGCCAGGCCGACTGCCAGAGAGACACCGAGTGCATAGGCATTTTTCATGGCCACGGCACATTCTACGCCGACAACATCAGTTGAGAGACTGATGTGATAGTAGTCGGTTGCAAGCAGGGCTTTGATCTTCTTTAAGGTCTCCATTTCTTTGCCGCAGAAGGCGACATGGCTGTCATCGTGGTCCGCCAGCTCATAGCTGGTGCAGGGACCGCCGATGGCGTTGAAATTGATATGTTTTCCTGCAGGCTGCCGCTGTTCGAAAACAGCGGGATAGGGTACCAGGGTGCCGTCCTCCAGGTCGACCATGCCCTTTGTGACCGTCAGAAGAGGAACCTCCTCAGGGAGAACCGGAAGGATCTCGTCGCAGAACCAGTCGAGACCGAAGCTGCTGACGCCGCCCAGGATCAGATCCGCGCCCTGCAGGGCCTCCTGCAGCTCCTCAATCTGATAATATTTGATCCCGTCATGCAGGGTTCTTTTCAGAGTGATATGAAAATTGTCCCTGCGAAGTCCATCGATGATATCCCTGTCCAGGGGAGATCCGACCAGTCTGACCTCGTGTCCGTTTTCAAAGGCAGGGAATGTGATGGCAGAGTTCATCTGCCCTGCACATACGAATGTGATAACGCTCATGGGTTCCTCCTTGTATAGCTTATAACTCGATTTGCCGGGGATTTTCCCATGTTAATCTTTCCGCTCATGCCGTAGCATCTCAGTGCGCAGACATCAACAATGGGGATTCCGAATAATAATCAATCCGGCTGCTGTCCGTCGTGTGCCTTCCAGGCGCACTCTGTAATCTCCAGATTGGTAAATACCGCTTTAAAACTGGAATCTTCCGGGCTGCAGGCATAGATTCCGAAGCGGATCTTGCCGGCGCCTTCCCACATATGGCAGACACGCATCTGCGTAAAATGCTCTCCGTCCTGAGAGCATTCGATGCAATAGTCATCCTCGCGCCTGCTGAAGCGATACCACATGGTTTTCACATCCGCAGGAATTGCCGTCGTCGCCCAGTCGGAATAGCCGTGGTTGGTGACCACGGACCCCAGATGTTGAAACTCTTCGTTTTCATACTCGACAGAGCCTTTGAGCCAGTTCTCCGAATCCAGATACATGACAATTCCGCACTGATCAAAGCGGTGTCCGCTTTCTGAAAAATCGGTTTTCACAATGAAAGAGAAAAACTTTTCCTCTGTTTCCATCTGAAGCACCGGCGCATTATCGTTGCGGAAATGGTAATAGGTTCTCTGCCAGAGATCGGTATGGGGCATAGTCGTGATCTCAATCCGGTCCGATTGAATGCTGTATTTTTCCGGCTCTCTGGTCCACTGCATCTTCAAAATATCCCACATTGATTTTTCCTCCCAAAATGTATCATGCAGATCTCGACCAGGTTCTTTTTTCAATACACACTAACAAATACATCATTTCAGTCCTGCGATGTGCCGATCAGATCCGATGGACTGCACCAGAGGGCTGCGGACAATGACTGAACCTTCTCAGCAGCCGCCTGACGCAGGTTCTTCCTTCCAGCCTCATACTCCTGTAAGGTCCGCAGATTGACACCCGATCGCACAGCAAGTTCCTGCTGCGTCATACCCAGTCTTTTCCGATACAACTGCAGTCGTGAGATGCTGTCTCTTCGCAGCAGCAGTGCCTCGAGTTCATCTGCCGTCTTTTCCTCCGAAGCAGTGTGATAAGCGGTATACATGCGTTGAAGATCCTTCCGTCCAATAAACATAAGGATTTCCGAAAACGTTCTGCCGCTCCGCCACTGATAATAGGCCAGCACAAATCCTCTCCAATATGCCTCCCCTGTGTCATACCGGACAATCGGAGCAGGCCTGGTCTCCCTGCCTGTAAAAGAGCCATCAATCAGACGGCGGCACAGTTCAGTGCCGGAAAGGCCGCAGATGACCCTTGGATCCCCTTTCTCCCATCGGCCTGCATATCCGCTGCGAATAAACATCCTCAGCAGGAAATCCTGATTCACGCCGCAGGCTTCTTCCCCATATTCAATCATTTCACCCATATTTCTTATGGCATCATCCAGATAGATCTCAGAATATGTTCCCCTCATTGAGCTATCTCCCGGTCTTCTATCTTCCCCTCATCAAATCACTGAGATGCCTGCCTCTCTCTGCATCTTCCTCCAGCATCCTGCGGAACTTTTGTCTGGCAGCCTGGTCTCTCTGCATCCTCCTCGGGAAATAAACACATCCATCTACAGGAATCGCCTCAAGGAAGCGGATTCTGTCAAACATACGTTGACTCCTTATCACATATTGAAGCCCGAGATCTCCCAGGCGCATCGCTGCAGACAGCTGTCCGATCGTCAATGTATTGCTCAAAAACGCGCGTGCATATGAAAAATATGAATCATCCGCCCTGTATCCTATCAGGAAATCATACTTCGAGATATCCGGAAGAAAAAATGAGAGCAGGTATTCCATCCCTCTTCTCTCGACCGGACTTCCCAGCCTGATTGCCCTGTTGTCCAGAAGAAGGGCCATCCATCGCAGGACTATAAGCTCTTCAGCAGAAAATATTCCATTTTCCTTCAAACGCTGCAAAGACTGTACCTCATTGGAGTGCTCCCTGCTTTTCGGAGCAGACTGAAGAATCCGATTCTCCTCAAGAGCGGCATTTCTCTCTGCTATTTGTTGAAGATTCAGAAAAAACATTCCGTCCTCTTCCACTTCGTAGCAATTTACAAAACCGCCGCGCTCATCCGAAGCCGCCCATTCTTTCGCAAGTTCTATGTCTTCTGTGCAGTAAAACCCTAAGCCATAATCATTGTCCTTCCTGCCGGCACCGTACTGTGGCTTCTCTATGATTTGCACAGAACCATGATAGATCTTTCTCACCTGTATCAGCCTTTCCTGAGACAAAAGCCATCGCCAAAACTACGTCCACAGACGTAGTTTATTGGATTATACATCTTCCGCGATCTGCTTGCAAGAAGATCTGTTTTTCTTATAATTGATTCTCTTTTAAATACTCCTCCAGGGACTTGAGCAGTTCTTCGTTGTCCAGGTTATAAAAGAGTTTGGTGAAGCACCCGGTGATCATGGGATTGATGTCCATATCAAGTTCAACCGATCTGGCGTCGCCCTTGATACCGTAACACCTTTTGCCGCTTGCATAGGCGATGCCAAGTTCAACGCAGGCGCCTTCGTCGGGAATTCTGCCATCCAGTACCATGAAGAGGATATCTGCTTTGAGCACCTCATCCCTGTTCTTCTGGAAGATCATCTGTGTTTTTTCCTCTGCAGTCTTTCCTTCCAGTTCAGGAGCCAGAAACCCGTCACGCTGAGGCAGGAAGACCTCATAGCCATAGCTCTCGAGGGTTCTTTTTCATAACTCCGCTCCTTTCCTGACATATAACTAAATTGTTTCATTAACTTAAACATGAACATAAACACGGACAGCGTAGTATACTATTACCGTATTCAGATTTCACCATACATGTTTGCGGTCACATATTTGTACGGTCACACCTATTTGCGGTCGTACATTTTTGCAGTCGCACATTTTTGCGGTCACAAGACCATGGCCGCAAATATATAAAAGATTATAAGGCTGGTACTATGAAAATAATTGATTTACACTGTGATACGATCATGCATTTCTGGATGGGAAAAAAGCTGTCGGAGATGCAGGACGCCCATATCAGCCTGGCGAAATTAAAAGCCGGGAATGTGGGGCTGCAATGCTTTGCCATCTTTGTTCCCACGGGCAGTGCTGCGGAAAGGCTGGAAGGCTATACTACGCCGGAGGCCTATTTTGACCTCGCCTATGAGCGCTTTCTGGAAGAAACAGAGGCAAATTCAGACGAAATCTCGCAGGTCTTCACTGTCCGTGACCTGGAAGAAAACGTGAAGCAAAACCGCATCAGCGCAATGCTCACTGTCGAGGACGGTGTCCTGCTCCACGGAAACATTCAAATGTTGGATGACTACTACCGGAAGGGTGTCCGTATGATAACCCTCACCTGGAACTATGAAAACAGTCTGGGCTTTCCCAACAGCCCTGATTCCGGACTGCATGCTCTGGGGCTCAAACCTTTCGGCATTGAAGCTGTGGAGAGGATGAACGAGCTCGGGATCATCGTCGACGTCTCCCATCTGAGTGAGGGCGGTTTTTGGGATGTCGTAAAATACAGCCGCAAACCCTTTGTCGCCTCCCATTCCTGCGCCCGCAGCCTGTGCGATGTCTCCCGCAACCTGACAGACGACCAGCTCCGCGCCCTGGCGGAGAGCGGCGGTGTCGTGGGCGTCAATTATTACACGCGCTTTGTCCGTCCCATGAAGGACGAGCAGGATCTGTACACGTCGATCGAGGACATTTCCCGCCAGCTTGTCTACATGCGGAATGTCGCCGGCATAGACGCTCTTGCGATGGGTTCCGACTACGACGGCATGGAGAGCACTATGGAGTGGGGAGACTGCGGCGGAACACAGCTGCTCCTGGAGGGATTGGAAAAGGATTTCACCGCCTCGGAAATTGATAAGATTGCCTTTGAAAACGCGTTTCGCGTAATCAGGGATACCCTGTAAAAAACTGTGCCCGAAATGGAATCGAGCAGGATGCTCCTACTTGATTGACCGTTGGCCGCCAAATGCATCTTCGTGC
Source organism: uncultured Lachnospiraceae bacterium (assembly GCA_902780385.1). Lineage (GTDB taxonomy): Bacteria > Bacillota > Clostridia > Lachnospirales > Lachnospiraceae > CAG-791. Next base: position 4,645 of record CACZFF010000029.1, on the reverse strand, counting down.
AAGTACGAGATGCGCTTGGCGGCTTATCGCACAAAAAACAGGGGGACAGAAACAAAAGGACCGTCCCTCAATCGATTTCCAGCAGGATCGGCGTGTGGTCCTGTCGGGAACCCGAGCTGATCATCTCGGATTTTTTAACCCTGTCCTTGATCCGGTCGCTGACCAGGAAATAATCGATCCTCCATCCGGAGTTATTGATCTTGCTGGTCTTGATCCTCTGTGCCCACCAGGAATAGACGCTTTTGACATCTCCGTGGATATAGCGGAAAGTATCAACAAAGCCCCTGCCCAGCAGGTTGGTAAAGCCCTCCCTCTCTTCATCTGTGAAGCCGGCAGACATGTGATTGCTTTCGGGATGGGCCAGATCGATCTCCTGATGTGCCACATTGAAGTCGCCGCAGGCGATCACGGGCTTTTTCTGATCCAGCTCCGCGAGATAGTCCGCGTATCGTTTATCCCATTCCTGGCGGTCGCCCAGTCTCTTGAGCCCGTCGCCCGCATTGGGTGTATAGACATTCACAAAATAATAATCATCCGTCTCCAGGACGAGGAGTCTGCCCTCATCATCCATTGTATCGGGCGCTCCGATCCTGGGGACGATTTTTTCCGCCTTCATATCCTCCTTGTAAAGGATCATGGTCCCCGCATAGCCCTTTCTCGCCGGCGGCTCCGAGCTGACCCATTCGACCGCATAGCCGGGAAAATACTCTGTCAGAGCTTCCAGATGTTTTTTGGACGGTCCCGTCACAGGAAGTTTCGTTTCCTGAATGGCAATGATATCGGCATCCTCATTTTTAAGGGTATCCAGCACGTCTCTGGACAGCTGCGCTCTGGGAGACGCAGAAGTCAGCGCCGCATTCAGGGAATCTATATTCCAGGATATTAGTTTGAGCATGGTTTTCTCCTTCTTCCTAATGTCTTCATCTCTCATTTGCAGGTCTTTATCCGTCGCTTATAAACTTATAGAAGCGGTATCTCTCCCCGCTGAGAGAAAATTCCAGGCTGCCGTTAATCGATCAATTCGTACTGAAACATCTCGTATTTCAGTTTGCTTCCCTCGTTGATCCCGGCCGGCAGCAGGGCGCGGGCCACCAGTTTCAGGTCATCTGATTCTATATCTGTGCGGCGAAGATTGGCATAATCGCCGTCAATATTCACAACCACGTAATACCATGTCTGCATATGGTCTCTCCTTTCTTTTCAAAACAGGATCCATTACTTTTTTATCTTTTCAGCATGCCGGAGCACTCCTGTGCACAGGCATTGTGAGTTTTAAAAATATTTATTCCAGTATATCAAAGAAATCCATCTGCTCATACTTTTCAGGGAATTCCTGCAGAAATTGAAAGCAATCCTCCCATCTGCAGAGTATGCCGTGTTCCTGGCAGGTTTTTACAAACAGCTTCATCAATTCCCCGGCATTGGGAGAAGGCAGTTCATAGGCATTTCCATACGTGCTTATATACCTCTGTTTCAGCCCCGGAAAATGTCTGTCCAATGCCGCATAATAGTATTCTCTGTCGCCGGCCCTCAGTGTCAGCCCCACGTCAAAGCAGATGATCCCCTTCACGCTGACTCGAATGCATTCATCCAGAATTGCCCTGATATTTTCCTCTGTATCATTGATAAAGGGCAGAACCGGGGTCAGCCAGACCACCGTGGGAATGCCCCTCTTCTGCATCTCTTCCAGAACCTCGATCCTCCGCTTCGTGTTACACACATTCGGCTCCAGGATTCTGCACAGATCATCGTCAAAGGTCGTGAGCGTCATCTGGACCACACATCTGCTCTCACGATTGATTTCCTCAAGCAGGTCAATATCCCGCAGGATCCTGTCAGATTTCGTGATGACCGTTGCCCCGAACCCATAGCGCAGGATGATCTCCAGGCATTTCCTGGTCAGCCCGAGCTGTTCTTCGCAGTGCATGTATGGATCGGACATAGAGCCGGTCCCGATCATGCATTTCCTTCTTTTGGATCTGAGAGCCGCTTCCAGGAGTGCCGGTGCATTCTGCTTGACCTCAATATCCTCAAAAGGATGGGTAAACTGATAACACCTGCTCCTGCTGTCGCAATAGATGCATCCATGGGAACAGCCCCTGTATATATTCATGCCGTAATACCCGCCTTTGCCGGTGAGTATTCCCTTTGCGTCCACAAAATGCATAGCAGTCATTCCTTACGTGGGGGAGACAGGAGGAGACAGGGGACGGTTCTCTGTCTCCTTCTTTTTTCGCGGAGTTCTATTCAATTATGACATTGCAAAGCGGGACATTACAAGAATTAGATATGGATTCAGCGAGTAATCCTTGAGATTTAATCTCAACCTGCCATAATATAGTCAAGAAGACCAACATAGTCAGTTCAGACCATATTTATAACAGTACGGACAAGTATATTTCTCTGTCAGGTATGTTGTTTTACGAAATGCAAGTGTGTTTGGAGGTGTAAGTATGCAGGTAAATATACTGGAGGCCAAAACGAACCTGTCAAACCTTGTGAGGCTGATAGAAACAGGTAAAGAAGAGCGCATAATCATCGCCAGATACGGGAAACCTGTGGTCAAGATGGTCTTATATAACGATGTCCCCGTATCAAAGCGAATCGGTGTGGCGAAAGGGAAACTTAAGTCCCCTGATGATCTGGATCAATATAACGATGAGATTGCAGGAATGTTTGGAGGTACAATGTGAATATTCTTTTGGATACGCACATACTGATCTGGGCTCTTAATGATGACCCTCGTCTTCCCGAAAAAGCGAGAGATCTGATCCTGGATGAGGGTAACGTAGTTTACTACAGTTCTGTATCCATCTTGGAGATTTCAATCAAACATGCCATTCATCCTGACAATGTGCAGTTCACAGGAAAGGATCTTTCCGGTTTCTGCCAGGATGCCGGCTTTCTGCCCGTCGAGATACGGGACAGACATGTATTTGCTTTAGAGACGATCACCAGAGCCGATGGTGCTCCGCCGCACCATGATCCTTTTGACAGGATGCTGATTTCGCAGGCAAAAGCGGAGAATATGACTTTTATAACACATGATTCACTGCTCCCGTATTATCAGGAAAAATGCATTGTTTTTGTGTAAATGGAGGCCCGTTCTCTGCCGCTTTTGGCGGCAGAAAACGAGCCCCGGTAAAAATATCTTATGAGTCTATGGATCTATGGATGAGGAGACAGAGAACCGTCCCCTCCTCTCTCTGAATCATTTCAGGGCATTATAAAATGCTGAAACTTCTTCATTGTCTATTTCGAAATGGTAAGCGATCCGATCCTGCCCCAATGTCAGTCTGCTTTCTTCCAGCAGAGAGTATTCTTCGGAATGAGCAACTTCTATTCCGTCGATCCGGTCTAAGGGAATGATGGTCTGTGTGTATCCGAATTCCTGCATTCCGATGTGGTTGGGGAAGACCCCGTTCTCAAAAACGATCAGATACTGATCTGTGTAAAGATGGAGAGCCTCCGGATTCATCTCCTTCCAGAGCATGCGCTCGATCATATTCTGGGTGGCACCCTTGCGGTGTACGTCCGCGCTCTTCTGCACGGCGCCGACGCGGATGTCGGGTATTCTCATCTCTGCATCGTGCAGCATGTTGATCAGCAGCATGGACTCTGGCGCTGTCTCTGTTACCGGAAGAGATGATACATCCCTGCTCCGGCTCTTCACTCTCTCAAGCGTCAGATTTGTCAGTTTGTGGAACAGGTCGAGAGAAACCGAGTTGAAAGGGAAAGAGATGGAACCCCTGGCAGAAAAGACCGTATATCCGCCTTTGAGCAGGTTCTGATAGATCCTGACACCCTTGAACTCCTTCAGAGGAATCTGTTTTTCCAGCACTGTGCCGTCCTCGCGTTTCAGGACAAGGAGCCTGTCCTCGTACAATGCGACCACGTAGTCGTAAAGATCCATACCTGGTTTTGCATTTCTGCGCTCGATCTCTCTCGGGATCTTGATCTTTATAACTGCTTTGTCGTCAGCTGTAAAATAGGGAGCAAACAGGCGGGGCAGAGGGTGTTTTTCACTGATCTCATATGCCCAGGGTCCAAATGCATTATATTCGGCTGAATCAAGGTTGATGTTTCCGGCCATAGTACAAACCTCCTTGTAATAATTGATTTTTGAAAAGGATGGTTGGTCTGCAAACAGTATTTTCAAAACATGCGGCAGGGAATCTCCCCGCCGCATGTGTTTTCTTTTGCGTCTGACTTATGGAAATGGCGCGTCCGTATATTACGCTTTCGCGCCTGCTTCTTTCCTTCGCAATCCTTGTATTATGCCTTTGCGCCTGCTTCTTTGCGGCGTGCTTTTGCTGCCATAGACTCACGTGTGACGTCGAGGAGTACAGCGCCGATGATAACGAGACCCAGGACCATGTTCTGGACCGCGGAGTCAACGGACAGAAGGGTGAAGCCGTTTCTCAGGGTTGCGATGACCAGAGCGCCGATGATGGTGCCGAACATTGTACCTTTGCCGCCCATGAAGGATGCGCCGCCGATGACGCAGGATGCGATGGCGTCAGTGTCGTAGGGCTGGATGGCGTTTGCGCCGTTGCAGATGCCGGAACGGCCGACGGAGACGATACCTGCGATCGCTGCCATGAAACCGGACAGAGCGTAGCAGAATGTCAGGACATTGGCTGCG
>CACZFF010000028.1 GCA_902780385.1 uncultured Lachnospiraceae bacterium | reverse complement strand
ATGAGAACCTCCCAGTAAGTGTGTATAAGTATCCAGTTACACACCATCATAAAGGGATGGGGCTCTCAATAAAAGGTACATGACATTTGACGCTTACGTTTATACTTGGTCTGCAAAGGTTTTTCTCAAAAGGAGATCGAATACAATGCTGAAGCAGACAGGTGAAACCGCCGGTTCAAATTTAAACAGTCCTGTAAAAAAGAAGCTGTTTTCCGAAATACCCTTCCTGAAGGGGACAAGGCTCACATTAAGACGCCTGACCCGGGCAGATCAGTCCGGTCTGCAGGAACTGGTGGACAGCCCCAGCGTTTATCGGTATCTGCCGACGTTTCTGTTCGAACAGAAATATCCGGATGTCGGGTATGTGATCGACCATCTTTATGACGAATGCTGGAAAGAGTCGATTATCCTGGGGGTATTCATGGAGGATGAATTCTGCGGCCTGGCGGAAATGTACGGATATCGGGATCCGATCCACAAAATCAGTGTGGGCTACAGGCTCCTGGAGCGATACTGGGGAAAAGGAATCGCACGCGAAGCCCTGGGAATGATGATTGACTATCTCTATAACGAGACAGATATCGAGATCATCACTGCCAGCACCATGCTTGAAAACCGGGCCTCTGCCAATGTGCTAAGGAAAAACGGCTTTCAGCTGGTCGTTCATGCAGTGGATGAAGACTGGGGATACGACAGACCGACCGTCACAGACAAATGGATCAGGTAGATGCTCTGCAGACAGGGGCCGTTTCCCGGCACACCGGGAAACGGCCCCTGTTTAAATCAGGATTTAACGATGTTTGTTATCAGCGGATCATGCCTTGCCGTCGGATCCGAGCACCTTGGTGATCTTGTGCGCAACGATGTCCTTGACATACTTGCGGCCGTCGCCGATGTACTGTCTGGGATCGAAGTGATCCGGATGTGCCACGAAGTGCTCGCGGATACCGGCTGTCATGCCGAGGCGGAGATCCGAGTCGATATTGATCTTGCAGACCGCGCCTGCAGCTGCTTTGCGAAGCTGATCCTCGGGTACGCCGATGGCATCCTTCAGAGCGCCGCCGTGGGCATTGATGATCTTTACATACTCCTGCGGAACAGAGGAGGAGCCATGGAGAACGATCGGGAATCCGGGCAGTCTTCTGGCCACTTCCTCCAGAACATCAAAGCGGAGCTTGGGATCTGTGCCGGGTTTGAATTTGTATGCGCCGTGGCTGGTGCCGATTGCGATCGCAAGGGAATCCACGCCGGTTCTCTTGACAAATTCCTCGACTTCGTCGGGATCTGTGAACATTGCCTTGTCGGCGTCAACCTTGACGGCATCCTCGATGCCTGCAAGTGTTCCGAGCTCAGCCTCTACGACTACGCCGTGCTCATGCGCATACTCCGCAACACGTCTGGACTCCTCGATATTCTCCTCAAAGGAATGGCTGGAATAGTCGATCATGACGGAAGTAAAGCCGCCGTCGACGCATTCCTTGCAAACATTAAAGTCTGCGCCGTGGTCCAGATGCAGGGCGATCGGGATATCCGGATACAGCTCTACAGCTGCCTCAACCAGTTTTTTCAGGTATACGGAATTGGCATACTTTCTGGCGCCCGCGGAAGCCTGCAGGATGACAGGGGATTTCAGCTCGGCAGCTGCCTCAGTGATGGCCTGGACGATCTCCATGTTGTTGACGTTGAAGGCGCCAATCGCATAGCCTCCATCATAAGCCTTTTTAAACATCTCTGTCGTGGTTACAAGTGCCATTTCTTTTTCCTCCTTTTTTAAGAAAATACAAATGATGCAGGTATGTATATATAATAGCACGAATTGCGGCAAAGATGTTCAATATCCACAATTTTTAAATTGATCAGCAGGTTTTTTTATCAGTATTCAACAAGGACGCGGCGATCTGTTTTTCCGCCCGCGTGCGCAGGGCATTTGATAATCCGAAGCTCCCGCAATATATTTCCCGTAGTCGATGCGTATAAGGTTCCCGACGGCGTTTCTGAACAGCACATGTCCTGCCCATCCGGTATAGGAGATCGTGAGGTCATCATGCAGAGAAAAAATATCATCATATTCTTTTTCTGCAGGCTTTCTACCGTCCCCGAAGGTGAAGCCTTCCGCCTCTGCATCGGCAAGGAATCGTTCGGCAATGTTCCGGCTTCTGCAGTAAATAAAGGTATGGCGCGGCAGATTCCTGTACCGGATCCTGTCGATCAGGCTTTTGTTTTTCACAGCCAGAAGCTCTGTCACGGTTCTCTCTTTTCTCAGCGATTTCTTCATAGATGTCGTCCTCCTGTAAAGATAAAGATAATCTGATTTCCCGGGAGTGCGGACATGAGCCGAAGCTTGTCAGCTTATCAATGAAAATACAATAAAAAAAGCACCCATCGTTAAGACAGGTGCAGCAAAGATCACGATTCACACCCATCGTTCAAGCTTTAGCACCTTACTGCAGTGATCAGCAGGTTGCTGTGCGGTCATCGAGCTTGTCTCTCGCGCACTCCCTATAGGCATGATTAATATTACACGAAAGCGGAAGTTGCTGTCAAGGGAGACAAAGAACCGTCCCCTGTCTCCCCCGGCAAAAAAAACACAGGCGCTTTCGAGCAAGCTCGACGCGCCTGTGCTTTTATTTACTGCAAAATTCCGATCAAGCGGTTGTGTGTATGGCTCTTCGCCAATGTTCGATTATAATTCGCAGTTTCCTACGGTGCGGGGGAAGGGCAGGACGTCACGGATGTTGCCCATGCCGGTGAGATACATGACGCAGCGCTCGAAGCCGAGGCCGAAACCGGCGTGGCGGACACTGCCGTAGCGGCGAAGGTCAAGGTAGAACTGGTAGCCCTCTTTATCGAGGCCGAGCTCGTCCATGCGCTTCTCCAGCTTGTCGAGGTCCTCTTCACGCTGGCTGCCGCCGATGATCTCGCCGATGCCGGGAACAAGGCAGTCCATGGCTGCGACGGTCTTGCCGTCGTCGTTCAGTTTCATGTAGAAGGCCTTGATCTCCTTGGGATAGTCTGTGACGAAGACAGGGCGCTTGAATTCCTTCTCGGTGAGGTAGCGCTCATGCTCGGTCTGCAGATCGCAGCCCCAGGATACCTTGTAATCGAATTCGTCGTTGTGCTTTTCGAGGATCTTGATGGCCTCGGTATAGGTCACATGGCCGAAATCGGAGTTAAGCACGTGGTTGAGGCGGTCCAGAAGGCCCTTGTCTATGAACTGGTTGAAGAAGTTCATCTCTTCAGGGGCATTCTCCAGGACGTAGCGGATGATATATTTGAGCATGTCCTCAGCCAGCTGCATGTTGTCCTTGAGATCCGCAAAGCAGAATTCAGGCTCGATCATCCAGAACTCAGCTGCGTGGCGGGTGGTGTTGGAGACCTCGGCACGGAAGGTCGGGCCGAAGGTATAGACATTGCGGAAGGCAAATGCATAGGTCTCGACGTCCAGCTGGCCGCTGACGGTCAGGTTGACGGGCTTTCCGAAGAAATCCTGTGAATAGTCGACTTTTCCGTCCTCTGTCCTGGGAAGTTCTTCCATGGGAAGAGTGGTCACCTGGAACATTTCGCCCGCGCCCTCGGCATCGCTGCCGGTGATAATGGGAGAATGTACATAGACAAAACCGCGCTCCTGGAAGAACTTGTGGATCGCATAGGCGATCAGGGAGCGTACACGGAACACAGCAGTGAAGGTGTTGGCACGGACACGCAGATGAGGAATGGTGCGCAGATATTCAAAGCTGTGGCGCTTTTTCTGCAGCGGATAATCGGGAGAGGAAGCACCTTCCACCTCGATCTTCGCCACCTGCATCTCGAAGGGCTGTTTTGCATTCGGTGTCAGGACAATGGTTCCTGTCGCGATGACAGCGGAGCCGATATTGAGCTTGGCGGCCTGTGCGAAATTCTCCAGATCGCTTGAGTAGACAAGCTGCAGTGTCTGGAAGCAGCTTCCGTCATTGAGCGTGATAAAGCCAATCTTCTTGGAGTCACGGTTGGAACGGATCCATCCGCCTACCGTGACGGTCTTGTCAGCAAACGCTTCTTTTGTCGCAAAGAGATCTTTGATCTCTGTCAGGCTGTATTCCTGTCTCATACTGTTTTCCCCTCTTTTCGAGTCTTTTCTTCCTTGAATAGTGAATAATCTGTTTTTGTTTTAGTTTTCATGCGCGGCCGCGCTGTCTGCGGTCTGTCCCTCGCCGGAATCCTCTGCCGAAGAGCCGGTGTCTGCATTCTCCGCATTGTCAGAAGAAGAATTGCCGGCGGAAGCATCCTCAGTGTTCTCTTCAGATGTTTCGGATGCAGAAGCGTCCTCATCGGATTTTTCTTCGGAATCATCTTCGGGCTCTGTCACTTTACAGTTTTCATAAAGCCAGCTGCGCACGCGGTTGCTCACGAGCTCGTCGCGGATATACTCCTTGATAAAACGATCCAGATCGTCCGCCTTTAATCCGGTGGTATCGGCCTTCACATACTCGCCGATCGCTCCCTGGATCTCTTCCGCGGTGGGGTTGAGTTCACGCTCATCCGCGATCGCCTGATAAATGATCCCCAGCTGCGCGCCCTGTTTGGCGAAATCATGGATCATGGTCTCGTAATTATCCTGGGTTGCACCGTACTGTCTCTGCATATATGTGGGCAGATCCATGTAACTGGCGGAAGCAGCATTATTCAGATAATTCTGATACTGGAAATAATAGCTCTCCAGCATATTTTCGGGGATATCCTGCTTGAAGGTGCAGGTCTCCAGAAGCCGGTTGTCGATCTGGTGCCTGACAGTCCATGTATAAGCAGCTTCATTCTCTTCGATCATATTGCTGCGGACATATTCCTGGAAAGTAGATACGTCTGTGACAGCCTGTCCGAAGGCATTGGTCAGATTCAGGCTCTTGACGAAATCATCTGTGAGCTTATAATCGGAAATCTTGTTGACAGTGACGGTAAAGACAACATCCTTGCCGGCAACATCCGCCGCCGGATAGCTCTCAGGAAACTTCAGATTCAGATCCAGTTTTTCACCCTTTTTTGCACCGATCAGGCCATCCTCGAATCCTTCGATGAAAGTGCCGGAACCGATGACCAGATCGTAGTTTCCGCTGCCGCCTTCAAATTCTTTCCCGTCGATCTTTCCGACATAATCGATATTGACGGTATCCCATTCCTCGACCTTGCGGTCGACTTCCTCGAGAGTTCCGTTACTCTGCAGGACTGCCTCGATCCTTTTCTCTACATCCTCATCCGTGGGATCCTTGGGTTTCGCGGCCTCTACTTCCTGATGTTTATATCCATCGGGCAGTTCGACATAATCCGACGCTTTAATGCCGGAGAGATATGCCATGTCATCATCCTGCCAGCCCGGCTCCTCTTCCGCAGCGGCTGCTGCCGCAGTCGTTGCCGCTGCAGCCGATGTAGCGCCTTCTGTTGCTGTTGCTGTAGTGTTGTCTGCTGTCTGCGAACTGCAGCCGGCTGTCATCATGCACAGGGCTGCTGCGCCCGCAATCAGGGCAAGCACGTTTTTGTTCATTCGTTTACCTCCATTTGAAAAGAGCAGTTTACATCTGTTATTCTGCTCTTTTTGTCCAGCATTACTTACCTGAAAAAGATATTAACTGCTATAGTGTATCACAGGACCTGAAAACTTAAAAGGGAAGAATTCTGAAAAAACTGTGTTGAAAACAATGCTGTAAACATGCCGGGGGAAGAGAACCGTCCCCTGTCTCCAACCTGTCTCCAACCCGTCTCCCCTAATACCTTTACACTTCTGTCTTGTTTTGACAGGAAAAGAATGTTAGAATGATTAACAGCCAAAAATAGTCGCCGTGATACGGCGGATACAGATTATATTTTCAGTAGATATTTAAAAATGAAGAACAGATGGAGGGTTTATCTTGAGCCGTGTAACAATTATATTACTCATTATAACTGTCATCCTTGTAGGCGTGCTCATAGCACTGTATTTTATCGGTAAGCGCCTGCAGGCAAGGCAGGAACAGTCAAACGAACAAATCCAGGCCATGAAGCAGCCCATGACGCTGCTGGTCATTGACAAGAAGCGGCTGAAGCTGAAGGAGTCGGGCCTTCCCGATCAGGTCATCCAGCAGACTCCGTGGTACGCCAAGCGTTCCAAGGTACCGGTGGTCAAGGCAAAGGTCGGTCCGCAGTTCATCAACTTCATCTGCGATGAAAAGATTTTTGACAGCATCCCTGTCAAGAAGCAGATCAAGGCAATGGTGAGCGGCATTTATATTGTGGAAGTCAAGGGACTCCGCGGACGTCTTCAGACAGATACCACTCCCAGGAAAAAGAGCTGGGTCGAAAAGCTTCAGGAAAAGGCCGGTGCCAAGCCTGTAAAATAATTTACATAAGGCAGCAATAAAGAGAAAAAAGAACGCAGCAGATCATCAGACGATCTGCTGCGTTTTTATTGTCACTGAACATTTCAGCTCGTATTCCCGGTCCATGACAAGGGTATAACGGATCCGTGCCTGAAGGCTCCGGGCAGCCCGGGAAAAGTCATCGCTCCGGTTCCCGCTGATGCTGCTGTCCCTATTGCTGACCCTGTCATCCGCAATGCTTTTCCTGCTTTCGACACTTTTTCTGCGCAGGCCCCCCGCCATCACGGAGATGCCTTCCGTGCGTATCTCCATAGGGATAATGCCGTAATCAGTCTCATAGCTGCATCTGGTCGAAGGCACAGAAGGGTCAAAGACCATCCGGGCGCTTCTGACCGTCCCTCTCTGCATCCAGGCGCTGCCGCGGGATAAAAAGAGGTTGACCTTGGTTCCTTCGTCAAAATAGGAAAAAAAGAATCCATCCTCTTTATTTCTGCAGACCGCCCGATACACAGAGGTGTTCTCCTGTGTGCTTCCGTCCGGGTCAGTCTGCTTACCCGTCACAGTCAGAAGAACAGGCACTCCCTCCTGATCCGGCATTGTCTCCGGGGGATCCGCCTTATGAAAATGATCTTCCATGGCAAATCGATCTCCCCCGTCGCAGAGACCTCTTCCTCCTCCTTTTCCGGCGCCGGACATGGCGGTCATCAGCTTTTCTCCCCTGCGGAGAGCGGGGCTGAGGAATAGGTATGTATATCGATCTTTTCCGATGCCAGGATCCCGTACTTAATGATGGAATTGGCAAACTGCTGGAACTGGTTGGCCATATCGCTGACATAAAAACGGTACTGGGGAACACCTGTCCCCAGGGCGGGACGGTGGTCAGCCAGAAGTCCCATATTGTCGAGCATGCTGCGAAGCTCCATAGCCGTTTCATAGGCGGGATTGATCAGAGAAATCGAATCACCCGCTGCCCTGCCGATCGTTTTGCGGATCAGCGGATAGTGGGTACATCCCATGATCAATGTGTCGATCCCGTGATGCAGAAGGGATGCCATATATCTTCGAGTGATCTCGTCTGTCACCGGATCCTCCCACAGTCCCTCTTCCACAAGGGGGACAAGAAGCGGACAGGCCTGGGCGAAGACCTGGGCATCGGGCATGATCTGATGGATAAACTCCGTGTAAGAGTCACTGGAAACCGTCGCACGTGTGCCGATGACACCGATCCTGCCGTTTTTGGTGCATTCACATGCAGTGCGGGCTCCGGGACGGATCACACCGATGACCGGAACCGGGCATTCCCGCTCGATCTCCGGAAGGGCATATGCACTTGCCGTATTGCAGGCAATCGCAATGGCCTTGACTTTGCGCTCCAAAAGGAAACGGACGATCTGCCTGCAATAGCGCGTCACGGTCTCCCTCGATTTGCTTCCGTAGGGAACACGTGCCGTATCTCCAAAATAAACGATCTTTTCGTTGGGAATCTGGCGCATGATCTCCCGCGCGACAGTGAGACCGCCGATACCGGAATCAAAGACACCGATCGGCATTTCCGGATTCAATTCGCTGTACTGTCTCATAATCATATGTATCAGTCTTTACTATACATTATTTTTCGGATTTGGATTTGCGAAGCTGCCCGAGGATGAACTCGTGCTGACGGTCGATATGGTCCTTTGCCGCAGCGGCTGCCTGTTCCGGGTCTCTGTCCAGAATGGCGCGGCAGATCGCGCGGTGCTCCATGATCAGTTCTTCATAGTGCAGATCATCCCGTATATATTCATAGCGGAAGCGGTATATAGTGTCTGCCATGCCGTTCATCACCTGGTCCAGACGTCTGTTTCCCGCGGCTCTTGTGATCACTTCATGAAAATGGACATCGCTCTCCGCGATTTCCTGTTCATTGCCGAATTTGGTGCTGTACTCAAAGGTCTCATTTGCCTTGATAAGCTCTTTCTTGTCTTCCTCGGAAATTCTCTGACTGGCCAGCCTGGCACACAGCTGATCAAGTGTGCTTCTCACTTCCATGACATCCTGCAGATCACCTTCCGTGATCTTGGCGACTCTGGCGCCGCTTCCGGGCGTAATGGTGACAAGTCCTTCAATCTCCAGCTTGCGGATGGCTTCGCGGATGGGCGTCCTGCTGGTTCCGAGGATTTTCCCCAGACGGACTTCGGTAAGCCTTTCTCCGGGATCAAGTTTTCCCGTCAGGATCAGTTTTCGAAGAGTCAGAAAAACCGTTTCTCTGAGGGGGATGGACTGCTGATCATCCTGCGCGGGCATTGCCTCGGGAATCACAGACAGGAACTCTTTTTCATTGTATTTCTTCTTTTTCTGTTCTGACATTGTTACCTCCAAGCATCCGCCGGATCCATATTCGGCGATAAGCAAGTATTACATCCCAGAATCAGATACGGGGGCGCAGATGAAGCTATGGCATCCCGCTGCAGATTCTGTTTGCAGAAATGCCTCTCGGGCATTTTCTGCCTGCTCCCGGGTTTCAAAAATACCGAACACACTTGGGCCGCTGCCGCTCATACGAGAGGCAATGGCGCCCTGTTCCATCAGGAATTCCTCTATCCTGCCGATAACAGGAAGATTTGCTCCCGTGACAAGCTCCAGAACATTTTCGCATCTCTCCGACAGGCCTCGCAGATCGCCGGCACGCAAGGCCTCGATCTGTCCGTCAATATCGGGATGATGATATCCGCCGAGTGCGTCCAGCGCCTTGTAGACATGAGCTGTGGAAGCAGACGCCTCCGGCTTAATGAGGACAATGGCGCATTCCGGCATGGGCGGAAGTTCTGTGAGTATTTCACCGATTCCCTCGGACAGCTTCGTCCCGCCGGCGATGCAGTAAGGAATGTCAGCGCCCAGACGGACGCCGAGTTCCATCAGTTCCTGATCAGTCACCTGCGGGACCAGAAGATCTCTGATCGCGATAAATGCAGCCGCCGCGTCCGTACTCCCGCCTGCAAGCCCTGCCGCAAGCGGAATTCTCTTGATGAGACGCACTTCAACATCCGCATGAAGATCATACTGCTCCTTCATCATGCGGACCGCGCGGCAGATCAGATTGTCCTCTCCGACGGGAGACAGCCCGCTCTCATCGATGAGGCGGATCTCCCCTGTCCCCTGTGCTTCCGTGACTGTGAAAGTCAGCGTATCAAACAGGTCGATCTGCTGCATGATCATGCGAAGCAGATGATAGCCGTCCCCGCGGACACCTACAACATCAAGACCCAGATTGATCTTGGCACAGGCATTTCTGGTAATCGTTTTTTTCTTATCCATACATTTTTATCATCCGTCCTGACATCAGAAAACGCATACCCCCTTCATGCTTTTTCTTTCTGTCCCGACGAGCTTTCAGTGAATCAAATGCTGCTTGTCTGTATCCTTCAAAAAATTTTTATAAGGGTATCCATTCAAGACCCGCCCGCAGGTTTTTTACCCCGCATGCGGGTATCCGACACATCCGTCTGAACATATGCGAAAACATATGAAATCAGCATATCTGTGCCGCCCTGCTCCCCATATTCAGACTATTCCTGTCAGGGAAGACACACGGTCCACTCCGTGGGAGGCGCACCATTTTTCCATGCCCTCCGCCACACGCACTGTCGTATAGGGATCATGGAAATTCATGGCTCCGACAGCAACAGCGGACGCTCCTGCCATCATAAATTCAATGGCATCCTCTGCTGTGGCGATTCCGCCCATACCGATCACGGGAATGGAGACCGCCTGGGCCGCCTGCCATACCATACGGACCGCGACCGGTTTGATCGCAGGACCGGAAAGACCGCCGGTCTTGTTGGCCAGCACGAACTGTCTCTTTTCAATATCGATCTTTGCTCCCGTGATCGTATTGATCAGAGAGATCGCGTCTGCGCCGCCTGCCTCTGCCGCGCGGGCCATCTGCGTGATATCAGTCACATTGGGTGTGAGCTTCATGATCACAGGCTGCGCCGCCTCTTTTTTGATCCTGCAGGTGATGTCATACAGCGCGTCCGGATTCTGGCCGAAGGCGATGGCGCCCTCCTTGACATTGGGACACGAGACGTTGATCTCGAGCATGTCCACTGCCTCCTTCTGCAGGCGCCTGACAACGTCCAGATAGTCCTCTACGCTCTTGCCGCAGACATTGACGATCACTTTCGTGTCCACGCCTTTCAAAAAAGCCAGATCGCGTTCGATGAAGACCTCCATGCCCGGATTCTGCAGGCCGATGGCATTGAGCATACCGGCGCTGACCTCTGTCACGCGCGGCGTGGGATTACCCGGCCACGGGACATTGGAAACACCTTTTGTAACGACACCGCCCAGCCGGCCAAGGTCGATGAATTCCGCATACTCAAGCCCGGATCCAAAGGTTCCCGAAGCCGTGAGCACCGGATTTTTGAAGGTCACGCCCGCAATGGTCACGGACATGTCCGGTTTCTGTAATGACATTTCAGGTAATGAATTGGAAGTGTTCAATGGAGGTTCCTCTATACAATAAGCAGGGAAAAACCGGATAAATCCGGTTGTTTACAGAGATACAATTCTGCCATGGCACACTGCCGTGAGAGGCTTTTTACGTCAGTCCAGGTCTACATCATCCGCTGAAAAGACCGGGCCTTCCACACAGACACGGGCATTGTGGACTTTGGAATGTTCATCTGTCCTGGTCGTCTTTGCAACACAGCCAAGGCACACACCTACCCCGCAGGCCATCCGCTCCTCCAGAGACAGAAAAGCGGGAATATCCTTTTCCTGCGCATAGTGCTTGATGGCGCGCAGCATGGGAAGAGGGCCGCAGGCACACAGAACATCCGCCTGAAGTTCATTCTCCCGTACCGCGTCCAGAACATTGCCCCTGGTGCCGGCGCTGCCGTCCTCAGTGGCAATGTAGACGTCCGCAAACTCCTCCATCTCCTCTTTGAGGAAGAGCTCGTTATTTCTATATCCCATCACAGCGGTGACCCTGGTCCCCGCGTCCTCCGACCTGTTCAGGGCAGCCGCCAGTTCCAGCATGGGGGGCACACCGATTCCGCCTCCCAGCAATAGCACATGCTTTCCGCCAAGCTCATCGAGGTCATATCCGTTGCCCAGAATGCCGAGCATATCCATTTTGTCCCCGGCCCTGAGCTCCGTAAAGGAACGCGTACCTTTTCCCGCTGCCCGGTAGACAAAGCGCAGGGCGCCGCGCCCGCTGTCCCAGCGGCAGATACTGATGGGACGCATAAGGAGCATCTCGCCTCCGGCGGGATAGAGCCCGGCAAACTGTCCCGGGCATACTTTTTCCGGAAGGTCCTCCGGCGCATAGGCAAGTTCCAGGGACCATATATCCTGCGCCAGCATACGGCTGTCAAGAACGGTCATTGTTGTCTTTTTTTTCATCAGTCAGATCGTCTCCTGTCTACAAGAGCCTGCGGTTGCGGTCATATGTCTCCATGATCAGATCGCGTACGCGGTCCGGAAGTTCCTTCTGCTCGTCGCGGCTCATGGAAGCGGTCTCAATCGGATCGCCGAACTCCACGACGACCGGTGCCGCCTTGATCTTAGGGAAGTGGTCTTCCAGAATATCCCCTGTTCCCACGATGGTGACCGGAACGACAGGAACCTTTGCCTTTGTCGCGATCTTAAAACTGCCCGCGTGGAAGGGGAGGAATTTCCCTTCCTCTTTGGGCCGGGTCCCCTCCGGGAAAATAAACATGGACTGCCCGCCCTTGACCAGTTCGATAGCTCTGAGGATCACCTTCAGTGCCTTTCTGTCATCCTTTCTGTCGAGGAAGAGACAGTTGATATCCCGCATCTGCATGCGCAGGAGAGGAATTTTTTCCAGTTCGATTTTTGAAATAAAGCCGACAGGGAAGGGGATCACCGACAGGCAGATCACGACATCCAGCATACTGCGGTGGTTGCCGACGAACAGGACCGGCCTGTCAGTCGGGATTTTTTCTTTTCCGATCACAGTCGTTTTTCCGGCCGCGATCAGCCAGACCAGTTTCGTCCCCATGCGTACATAACTGCTTCTCATCCGCAGGCTCGCATCGGGATTGATCTTCCCGACCACCCAGGTGATCACATGCTCAATTACACCGATCAAAAGTACCAGCACCAGAACGATTGCTGTCAGTGCCAGACGAATTATCCACATATTTAAATCATAACCTTTCTATCTTTCCGGTCCGCTCTTCAGGGGCCGGACACTTGCCTCATTCATACCTGAGGCCATGCACCCCCAAACCGCGCAGCCGCTTGATCGAACTTTTACAGTAAACAGTTCCATTTGTTCTGAAATAGTATACCACACTGTCATAGTTTTTTAAAACAATTAGTGTTAGGAGACAGGAGGAGACAAAGAACCGTCCCCTGTCTCCTCCTGTCTCCTTTTGTGCTATACTGGGTACAGGAAAGCACAAAAATCCGGCATCCCGCCGCCGAAGACTTTACAGGGAGGAAAACCATGTTTCTTATAAAGAATGTCTATCTGTATGATCCCGCCTCCGGAACAGAACAGAAAACAGATCTGCTGATCGAAAACGGGAAGTTTTCGCGTATCGGAAGGGATCTTTCCCTGAATTCCGGGGACAGTATTCCCTCACTGCGCGTGCTTGACGGCGAGGGTCTCTGTGCTGCGCCGGGCCTCATTGATACCCACGTGCATTTCCGTGATCCCGGATATACGCACAAGGAAGATCTGCACACCGGATCTCTTGCGGCGGCACGTGGCGGATATACGAGTATAATCCTCATGGCCAACACCAATCCTGTCGTGGACAGCGTATCTGTCCTCTCCGACATTCTGACACGGGCAAAGAAGGAAAAGATCCATCTCTACAGCTGTGCCAATGTCACGCAGGGCATGAAGGGAAAAGAGACGGTCGATTTCGATGCCCTTGCCGCCGCGGGAGCCGCAGGCTTTACAGATGACGGTGTCCCCGTCATGGACTCGTCCGTCCTGGAAAAAGCCCTGCTGGCGGCAAAACGCCTGAATCTGCCCGTCAGCCTCCACGAGGAGGACAAAACACTGATCTCCCAGAACGGGGTCAACGGCGGCGGAAAGGCTGCTCAATCTCTTGGCCTTGCCGGATCTCCCCGCGAGGCGGAGATCACCCTGATCCGCAGAGATGTGGAGCTGGCAGTCAGGACCGGTGCGCCCCTCTGCATCCAGCATATATCCACCGCAGAGGGTGTGGACCTTGTCCGCAAAGCCCGAAGGCAGAATCCCCGCATCCACGCGGAAGCAACGCCGCATCATTTCTCCCTGACGGAAGACGCCGTTCTCCGCTGCGGAACTCTCGCCAAGGTCAACCCTCCTCTGCGCACAGAAGAGGACCGCCGCGCGATCATAGAGGGCCTGGCGGACGGCACGATCGACCTGATCGCCACCGATCACGCCCCCCACGCGGATTTCGAAAAGGCGCAGGATTTCCCCAAGGCTCCCAGCGGAATGATCGGCCTGGAGACGGCTTTCTCCCTGGGCCTGAAAAACCTTGTGCAGCCTGGATATCTGACCATGCGGCAGTTCCTCGCCTGCCTCACCTGCAATCCGGCGGATTTCTATCATCTCAAGGCCGGCCGCGTCAGCGAGGATGCGCCTGCCGACCTTGTCCTGTTTGACCCCGGTGCCGTATGGACAGTAGAAAAGCCCTTCGCCTCCCGCTCCTCCAACTCCCCCTTCCTGGGAATGGAACTTCCCGGCCTGATCCGCTATACCATCGCCTCGGGAGAGATCATTTTTGAAAGATAGGAAACAGGGCATAGGCAGCTCTGCTGCCCTCTCTCCCGACCTCCCCGCGTCTATTGCATTCTTAACGCAGGAGTTTTGACATATTCACCAGCAGGTCTTCGGTCACCTGCAGGAGGGTCTCTACATCCTTGACAACGCTTCCGGACACAGGGTACTTCAGCTGGAACTGAGGAGTTCCCTTTGCCGTAAAAGAGAGGTGTCCCCGGTAAACCTGGAGAAGACGGGGGATATTCTCCACCTTCAGACCCTTTGCCTCCGCATCCGGTATGATCTTGAGGGAGCCGCCGTTTCCGGTGATCTCCGACAGATCCAGGCGCGCGGCAACTGAGCGGATCAGGGCGACACGCAGAAGGTTCCTTGCCGGCAGCGGCAGATTTCCAAATCGGTCCATCAGCTCATCGCGGACATCCTCAACGTCGGAGACGCTGTCGATGGCCGCGATTCTTTTATAGATCTCCAGCTTCTGCTCTTCATTGACTATGTAATTTTCGGGCAGGAAAGCGTCTACCAGTAGATTGACCGTGACCGTCTTTTCCTCTTTTATCTCCTCGCCTTTTGCTTTTTTGACAGCGCCTTCCAGAAACTTGCAGTACAGGTCGTAGCCGACCGCTGTCATATTTCCGTGCTGGGCACGGCCCAGGACACTGCCTGCACCGCGGATTTCCAGATCCCGCATGGCGATGCGGAAACCGCTTCCCAGTTCTGTGAACTCACGGATGGCAGCCAGGCGCTTCTCTGCGACCTCTTTGAGGATCTGGCCGCGCTGATACATGAGGAAAGCGAAGGCAGTCCTTCCCGTACGGCCGACACGTCCCCGCAGCTGATAAAGCTGGGAGAGGCCCAGCTTGTCCGCGTCGCTGATGATGATGGTATTGACATTGGAAATATCCAGGCCCGTCTCGATGATCGTTGTGGATACCAGAATATCGATCTGGCCGCTGATAAAATCATACATGATCTGTTCCAGCTCGGATTCCTTCATCTTTCCGTGGGCATAAGTCACCCTGGCCTCAGGAACCAGGTTCTGAACTTCCAGAGCAGCCCTGGCTATATCATTGACACGGTTATGGACATAGTAGACCTGGCCTTTGCGGGATAGTTCCCTGACGATGGCTTCGCGGACCATTTCCTCATTATATTCCATGACATAGGTCTGGATCGGCACGCGGTCGCCGGGCGCCTGCTCCAGTACGCTCATGTCGCGGATCCCCACCATGCTCATATGGAGTGTGCGGGGGATGGGCGTCGCGGAGAGGGTCAGCACATCCACGTCCTCTTTCATCTTTTTGATCTTTTCTTTATGCGTGACTCCGAATCGCTGCTCCTCGTCCACGACCAGAAGCCCCAGATTTTTGAATTTCACATCCTTGGACAGAAGGCGATGCGTTCCCACGATGATATCCACGACGCCCGTCTCCAGGTCGCGGATCGTCTTTCTCTGCTCTTTTGCGGTGCGGAAACGGGAAAGCACATCGATATTGACCGGGAAATTATGCATTCTCTCGGAAAAAGTGTTGAAATGCTGTTGGGCAAGGATCGTCGTCGGCACCAGGACAGCCACCTGCATGCCCTCCTGCACGGCTTTGAAGGCAGCCCGGATGGCAATTTCCGTCTTTCCGTATCCCACGTCGCCGCAGATCAGGCGGTCCATGATCCTGCCGCTCTCCATGTCCCGTTTAGTGTCCTCGATAGCCGCAAGCTGATCATCTGTCTCCTGATAGGGGAAAGTCTCCTCCAGCTCTCTCTGCCAGACTGTGTCCTCTCCGTAGACATGCCCCTTTCTGGCCATGCGTTTCGCGTACAGCTCAACGAGATCCTGCGCGACCTCTTCCACAGCCTTTTTTACTTTTCCGCGGGTGTTCGACCACTCCTGAGTTCCCAGCTTATTGAGCTTAGGCTTTCTGGCTCCCTCGACCGCCGCATATTTCTGCAGGACTGTCAGGTCTGTGGGCATGACAAAAAGTACGCCGCCTGCGCCGTACTCAATCTTGAGGTAGTCCCTCGCAATATGGTCTACTTCGATCTTTTCAACACCCCTGTAGATTCCGATTCCGTAGTGCTCGTGCACCACGTAGTCTCCGACACGGAGCTCGGCGAAGCTGCGGATCTGCTCTCCGCCCTCATACCGCCGGGTCTTCTTTTTCTTCTTTTTTTCTTCTCCGAAAATATCCGATTCTGTAAAAATCGTAAATCCCAGGTCCGGATAGGCAAATCCCCTGCGCATGCGCCCGACACAGGTCATGATGTCTCCCGGTTTCATGGCTTTGCCGGGATTTTCGCGGAAATAGGTGACGACATCCTCTGCCGTCAGTTCCTCCGCCAGACGTTTTGCGCGCGTGCGGGAAGGGGAGACAATGATGACCCGTTCTCTGTTCCTGTGACGTCTTTTGAGGTCCTCCCGCAGAGTCTCAAAGCTCATTCCCGACAGAGAGGCATCCCTTGCGTGCATCTGAACAGTCTTTTCGAAGGAGAAGGCACAGTCATCCTCATCCGGCAGGGAGATCACAGCGCTCCTGTTCAGGGGAACGCCGGAGAGCACGGAAAAGCCGACACGAAGGTAGTGTTCCAGATCTCTGAGGATCCCGCATGTCTCCCGGATCAGTTCCATCTGCCCGGGCAGAACATATCCTTTCTGCGACCGGTTGATCATGCTGTCCCGAAATTCCGTTTCCACGGCCCTCGCGTGCTGCAGGATCCGGAGCGGTTCATCGAGGAATACCAGGGATTTTTCCGGTGTGAACAGATCCAGAAGACCTTCCGTCATCGGATAAAAATAATGAATAAAACTCTCCAGTCCCGTGTAGACATGAAGTTCACGCGCTTCCTCCGTGATGCGCGCGATCTCTGATCCTATCCTGTTTCCCTCCTCAAGCCGGCCATTTTCCCGGAACTGACTGCTGACACGGTCTGCCTCCTGCTTCATCCTCTTGAGGCCGTCGTGCAGACGCAGATCATCCAGGATCATCTCCGATGCCGGGAAGATCTGCACATATTCAAGCTGCTCCACAGAGCGCTGGCTCAAGACGTCAAAGCTGCGGATCGTCTCCACTTCGTCGTCCCACAATTCAATGCGGATGGGGTTCTCCTGTGTGAGATCAAATATATCCAGAATATCTCCGCGGACCGCGAACTGTCCCGGCCGCTCTGTCTGATAGTTCTTTTCATATCCCATGGCGGTCAGCCGGTCGACCGTTCCCGCCAGATCGATGACATCCCGTCTGCCGATCCCCAGAACACTTCCCTTCAGGATCCGCGTCGGGATCTGCGGTGTCAGAAGGGCCGAAAAAGTGGTCACCACTGTCACGGGTTTTCCTTCCATGATCCTGCGCAGACACTGCAGGCGTTCCTTGTCGATCTCATTGCCGCGGAGATCCGCCTGATAAAAGATCAGGTCCCTGGCCGGGAAAACGCACACATTCTTGTCATAAAACATACAGTCCTGGGCGATTTCCCTGGCCCGCAGATCACTGTATGTCAGCACCAGGCGCAGCCTGGCGTGATCCGCGACCGTATCCTCCCTGCAGAGCGCATACATCAGGTGCGCTTTCTGCGGATCCACACAGCTGTCCGCCAGAAGACTTCTTCCGCCTTCCCCGTCTTTTGCAGATTCCAGCTGCTCTTTCAGTATTTTATATGCTTCCAGCTCTCTGAGCGGTTCTGAAAAAACGTTCATATGTCCCTCTGTGTCGGAGCGCTATTACGCTGAGATCAGCTGTCTCCTGAAGTGCCGGTCTCTGCGGGAGTCTCAGCCTCTTTCGGGGCCGCAGCCTCTGCTCCCGTTTCAGTCTCGTTTGCTTTTGGAGCCTTCTTTTTCTTTTTCTTCGGTGTATTATAGCGGTTCATCGCCAGGTCGATCCCGTCCGTGACTGCGCAGGCGGCAGCTTCCGCAGCCTTTGCAAGCGCCTCGTCCATGACCTTTTTCTCTTCCCCGGAAAAATGGCCCAGTACATAGTCAGCAAGGTCAAAATCGGGATCCGGCTTTGCGCCGACTCCGACACGGATCCTGGAGAACTCCTCCGTCCCCAGATGCTGTACAATGTTTTTGAGTCCGTTGTGTCCCCCCGCGCTGCCCTTTTTGCGGATGCGGATCCGGCCGGCCTCCAGGTCGATGTCGTCCGAAATGACCAGCAGATCCTCCCTGGGATCCACCTTATAGAAATGGACGATCTCCTGTATGGCCTCTCCGCTGAGGTTCATATAGGTCAGCGGTTTTACAAGGATCACCTTGCGGTCTCCGATCCTCCCTTTCCCGATCATCGATTTTCCGAATCTCTCCGGGCCGCCGATATGGTAGCGGTCCACAAGTTCATCGATCACATCGAAACCCACATTGTGCCTTGAGCCGTCATATTTTCTGCCCGGATTTCCCAGGCCTGCAATGATAAAAAACGAATCCATTGTGTATTCCTTTAGCTGTTCTGCTGCTCTTTTCATCCGCCTGCCGGCCGATCTCTTTTCGGCTGTCAGTGAAAGAAGGAGGCGCTCATGACGCCCCCTTCTGAATAAGATTTCATATAAACTGTCATGGTGCAAAGATGTAAATACTATGCTGTCGGTACTATTGCTCCATTATTAATTAGTCCTGAGCGCCCTCTTCCTGGATCGCACTCTCTTCATAACTCTTTAAAATAATCTCTTCCAGCATACTTCTGGTTTCGGAATTGATAGGATGAGCAATGTCTCTGTATTCACCATCTGCTGACTTTTTGCTCGGCATTGCAATAAAAAGTCCCTTTTCACCTTCGATTACTTTAATATCGTGGACGACGAACACATTGTCGATCGTGATAGAAACGACTGCTCTCATCTTGCCTTCTCTGGCAATCCTTCTCACTCTAACGTCTGTAACATGCATAGCGTTCTCCATTTCTAAATGGTATAGCGTTCACCCTTTTCAATGACGATTTTTATACCATTTTCTCCTCTGTAACAGGAATTAGCCTGAATGGTGTCGCCGCTTTCCACGATGCAGTTTTCGATAATAGTATTGTCTCCGATGTACACATCATTCAAAATTAAAGAATTCCTTATTACGCAATTATTGCCCACATAAACCTGATGGAACAGTATGGAATTCTCCACCGTACCATTTACGATACAGCCGCTCGAAAGAAGGCTGTTCTTAATATTCACGCCAACATTGTATTTGGCAGGGGGCAGATCCGCGGCACGCGAGTGGACCTCCGGGTATTGTCTGAAAAAGAAATCCCTGATCGGTGCCTTCAGAAAGTCCATATTGGTACGGTAATAGTCTTCTATGGAAGCAATATTGCTCCAATAGCTTTCCATACGGTATCCGTAGATCCGCTTCAGACCTCTGTACCGGATCAGAATATCCTGTACAAAGTCATAGCGGTTTTCATCCATGCTCTTTTCAAGGAGCTCGATCAAAAGTCTCCTTCGGATGACATAAATGCCGCACGAAATCGTGCGATACTGTGCCACCACGGGTTTCTCAACGAAATCCTGAATCCGGTTCTCTTCATCCATGCTGACGATGCCGTATCGTTCCACATTGAAGTTCTCCGGCATTTCCTTGACCACGACCGTAATATCCGCCCGTTTGTCGACATGATAGGTCAGAATGTCGTTATAATCCATTTTGTAAACACAGTCGCCGGATGTAATGACTACATAGGGCTCATGCGATGTTTTCAGATAATGAATATTCTGAGCCATCGCGTCTGCCGTTCCGCGGTACCAGTTGCTGTCCGCATCTGCAAAAGAAGGTGTGAACAAAAACAGCCCTCCCTGCTTTCGTCCGAAGTTCCACCATTTTGAAGACGCAAGATGCTCGTTGAGACTTCTTGAGTTGTATTGTGCCAACACCGCAACCTTCTGGATACGGGAATATTCCATGTTGCTGAGTGCGAAGTCAATGCTGCGGTAGCTCCCTGCCACCGGCATAGCACAAACTGCTCTCCTTCTGGACAACTCCTTCAACCGTTTACTGTTTCCGCCTGCCAGTATAATGCCTATTGCTCTCATGCCTCGACCTCCTTCTTATGAGGCTTTTTCGTGTCTATCCATGCAGTAAGGTCTCGAGGGATCCCTGTGCGCCCACGCACAAAAGAATCCGAGTCAATCAGCGTCCGGATCTCACACAGCTGCAGTGCTTTGCAGTCTGATCCGGGCGCAGCCGCTTATGTCACGGCTCCTGCGCCGTGACCTGCAGCGTTTTGCCGCTGGCAAGCCGCCCGCCGGGGTAATCCGCTTCCGTCGTATGTCCGGAAATCATCACGTTTTTCCCGATATGGACGCCGGCCGGAATCACTGTACCCTCTCCTACAGTGACAAGTCCTGCGCAATATATATCAGGTCTTGTGTCGTTTGGAGCTTCCTCGCCCTCTCCGAGAACCGCTCCGCTGCCGATCACCGAATTTTCAGCGCAGATGACCTTGTCCAGGATGCATCCTTCACCGATCACCGCGCCGTTCATAATGATGGAATTGCGAACTATACTTCCCGCTCCGATAGTGACGTCACATCCGATCACCGAGCTGTAAACCTTTCCGTATATTTCAGTGCCTTCTCCTGCAATTGTTCTTTCAATGACACTGTCCGGACCGAAAAACTGCGGTGTGATCGATGTGCTCTTGGTATAGATCTTCCAGTACTCTTCGTACAGGTTGAACTCAGGTACGATGTCGATCAGTTCCATGTTGGCTTCCCAATAGGAAGTCAGGGTACCGACATCTTTCCAGTAACCGTTGAATTCGTACGCGTAAAGAGGTGCTCCCTTTTCTCTGCAATACGGAATGATGTGCTTGCCGAAATCCATTCCGGGCTCATTTCTGTTTGCGATCAAAGCCTCTTTGAGCGTACTCCAGTTGAAGATATAGATTCCCATGGACGCCAGGGTACTGCGAGGATGAGCAGGCTTTTCCTCGAAATCCGTGATTCTTCCGTTTTCGTCGGTGATCATAATTCCGAAACGGCTGGCTTCCTCCAGAGAAACGGGCATGACCGCGATCGTCACTGCCGCGCCGTTCTCCTTGTGTGCTTCAAGCATAGCCTCGTAATCCATCTTGTAAATATGATCACCGGACAGGATCAGAACATATTCCGGGTTAAAGCTTTCCATATAAGCCATGTTCTGATAAATCGCGTTTGCAGTTCCTGTATACCACTCTGTATTCTGGATTTTTTCATAAGGCGACAAAACACTCACGCCGCCCAGATTCTTGTCCAGATCCCACGGGATACCGATACCCACGTGCGCGTTAAGACGAAGAGGCATGTACTGTGTAAGAACTCCCACTGTATCAATACCCGAATTAATGCAGTTGCTGAGCGGGAAATCTATGATCCTGTACTTGCCGCCAAAGGAAACAGCAGGTTTTGCCACATCAGAAGTAAGTATACCGAGTCGGCTGCCCTGTCCTCCTGCCAGGAGCATGGCAATCATTTCCTTCTTTACTATCATCTTAATCTTCCTCCCGTTAGCCCGTCTGATGCGGACCAAGACTGAATATTTGCAGAATTTCGCCGTGTCCGAAAAGGACGCGGCAGATAAGAAAATACCATATTACGAACAAATTGACAATATTCCGTCAATATATTCGCAATTTAATTATATCACAGTGTAACAGGAAAAGGAACTGCACATTGCTGTACATATATTATATAATGTTTAAACACATCCACAATCCACTCTGTTTTCACTATATTTCAAAATATTCTTATACTCAAAAAAGTGCTTAGCTAAAAGGATTTTTCCATATGAAACAATTTCCCCGCCCCCATCCGCTTTTTGTACACTTTTACTGACAGCCGATGATTCTCTTCATACAGACCGCTGCTGTCAGTCCAATCCGGGGAGCCTGGGCAGGATGCAGGAAAACGCCGCGAGGCCGGTACAGGTATGAAATGCAGCCGATGATCCGCGGAAAGAAGATGATGCGGCACATGCACTTGCGAAACAGAGTCTTGTGGTGTACATTACTGTAAAGCCGCGAAAAACACCCCGCGTTTCAGGTGATTCTTTAAAGTGACGCATTTTCAGCAAAGGAGACATTTACACTATGTATCAGATAGATTTTAAGCATCCGGTCCGCGTCTATTTCGTCGGAATCGGCGGCATATCCATGAGCGGTCTCGCCCAGATCCTCGCCAGCGAAGGCTTCACCGTATCCGGCTCGGACCGGGCCGAATCTGCCGCCACACAGGAGCTGGAAGCCTGCGGGATCAAGGTCTTAATAGGCCAGAAGGCCGAAAACATCACAGATGACATCGACCTCGCCGTCTTTACAGCAGCCATTCATCCCGACAATCCCGAATACAAAGCGGTGCACGAAAAAGGCATCCCTTGCCTGAGCAGGGCGGAACTGCTCGGTCAGCTCATGAAAAATTACCGTCTGCCCGTCGCGGTAAGCGGCACACACGGCAAGACAACCACGACTTCCATGCTGTCCGAGGTCCTGCTGGCGGCAGATGTCGACCCGACTCTTTCGATCGGAGGTTTTCTCTCTGATATCGGCAGCAATGTGCGCATCGGAAACAGCGGTTACTTTGTGGCGGAGGCCTGCGAATACACCAACAGTTTCCTGCACATGTTCCCCGGAATCGGTATTATTTTGAATATAGAAGAAGA
Organism: uncultured Lachnospiraceae bacterium; assembly: GCA_902780385.1. Taxonomy (GTDB): domain Bacteria; phylum Bacillota; class Clostridia; order Lachnospirales; family Lachnospiraceae; genus CAG-791. Next base: position 40,094 of record CACZFF010000028.1, on the reverse strand, counting down.
CCATCTTGATTTCTTCAAGGATCTTTCGGATATCCGTCGTTCTTTCCGTCGTTTTGCGGAGCTGATCCCTGCGGAAGGCACCCTGATCATCAATGCAGAGATCGATAACTGGGAGGAGATCGCAAAAGATCTTCCCTGCAAAGTGGTGACCTTTTCTTCAGAGCCGGGTGCCGACTACTATCCTTCCGATATCACCTTCGACAAAAACGGACACCCTTCGTTCACGCTGCACGGGCCCGCCTCCTGCGGCGCTGATACAGAGATCACCCTGTGTGTTCCCGGCATGCACAACATCGGCAACGCTCTCGCTGCGGTCGCTGCCGCGGACCGGCTGGACATTCCCAGAAGTGCCTCCGCAAAAGGTCTGTCCCTCTTTAAAGGAACAGACCGTCGTTTCCAGTACAAGGGCGAAAGGAATGGGTTCACCATCATCGATGACTACGCACACCATCCGACTGAAATCGAAGCCACCCTGCGTGCCGCCAGGGCATGCCCCTACAGCCGGATCATCTGCGTTTTCCAGCCCCACACCTATACGAGGACGAAATCATTTATGTCCGGCTTCGCGAAGGCACTTTCTCTCGCGGATATTGTGATTCTGGCGGATATCTATGCCGCGCGTGAAACCGACACCCTGGGAATCAGTTCCCGGACCCTGCAGGAAGAAATTAAAAAGCTCGGACACGATTGTCTCTATTTCCCGACATTTTCAGAAATTGAAGAATACCTGTTGGCAAATTGCCGAAAAAATGATCTGGTGATAACCATGGGCGCAGGAAACGTCGATAAGATCGGGGAAAACCTGCTTTCCTGATCCACTTATCAACATCATCCACATTTATCCCCATCCCGCAGAATCTTTTCCATTGTGGAAATCGACCTGCGGGATGTATGCGTTTTTCCCCGCTTATCCACATTTTCAACGTTATCCACAATTTAACCCCGAGTGCCCGGCACTCTCAAAAGCCCGAAATTAATCGTCATATTGTCCATTTAAAATCTGTCTCCCGCTGTGTTATCATGAGTTTCCCAGATTTAATGAATTAATTGCAGCGGAGGAAAGACAGTGTTCACCATTTACAACGACAGCGGATCCGATTCCACCATGGTGTCGAATCTTTTTATAGACGAATATATGAAAAGCGCCAATGATGCGCAGATCAAGGTCTATCTCTATCTGCTGCGCATGATGGGCACACACCGCGCTGCCAGTGTGTCCGATATGGCAGACCAGTTCAATCACACTGAGAAGGATGTCGTGCGCTCTCTGCGTTACTGGGAGCGGAAGGGCCTTCTGAATCTGGATTTTGACAGCAGGAATACACTGATTTCCATTCGTATGCGCCGTCCGGGAACAGTCCCGGACTCCACTTACGGCAGCAGTGTGTCGGATGCAAATCGTGTGCTGGCCTTTTCCCAGCCCGCCGCGGTTTTGCTCCCGGATTCCGCAAGAGAAAACGCCTGTCTGCGCATGGCCGCCGGCGGCATTTATCCCGCCCGGGCTTCTCTGTCAGCAGGCAGTTTTCCGGAGTCTGATCAGGGCGGAAGTCCGGAAGCAGCACCTTCCTTCGCGCAATCCATGGTTTCCTCTGCAGATTCCATGATTTCCTTTGCGGATTCCATGGCTTCCTCTGCAGAATCCATGGCTTCCTCTGCAGAATCCACGGCTTCCTCTGCGGAAATCACCAGAGCATATCCGAAAGACCTTTCCGGAAGCGGTAAAGCCCATGCTTCATCCCCCGCCTCTGCTCCGTCCGAGCTGGAGGCTCTCGAGGGCTTTCGCAGCGATCCCGGCCGCAGGCAGCTCCTCTTTGTCATAGAGCAGTACATCGGAAAGCCCATGTCCCTGAATGAAATCAGGATCATTTACCATATTTCGGAAAAGCTGCACTTTTCGGACGACATGATCGACTATCTCCTGCAGTACTGCGTGGACCGCGGCAAAAAGGATTTCCGATATATCAAAAAGGTTGCGGAAAACTGGGCCGAGTCCGGTATTTCAACACCTCTGCAGGCTGAACAGGCAGCAGCGGGCAAGGCTGTCCCCTCCCGGAAAAAGAAAGCGAAAGGGACCGGCAGCGGAAACGGCTCTGCAGACTCCGAGGCCGGAGAAGCCGCATATATGCTCCGGCAGGAAGCCGTCTCATCCGCCTCCCGCTCCGCTGAAAAAAAGCAGGGCAGAGCCGGAAAACAGGCGCGCTCTTCAAACAGCTTCAACCAGTTTGAGCAAAACGACTACGACTTTGACCAACTCGAAAAAGAACTTCTCGGGTCTTGACTTATAACCTCAGGAGGCCATTTCAGGTATACAACGTGTCCTTAAAAAAAGAGCAGTACGACCAAATCATGATTGAATATGCCGGCATCCGTGACAGGCACCGCCATGAGCTCGAAAAGCGCCGCATCCGCGCATATGCAAGGATCCCCGCGCTGCAGGAGCTGGAGCAGCAGACGCCTTCACTGGCCATGGACCTGCTGCGCAGGCGCCTCTCGGGATCCCCGGGTGAATCCGCCGTGAATCCAGATCCGCAGGCAGAAGGCAGTCAGACCATGCATCCTGCGGCTTCCCGCACACCGACGGAAGATCCTCAGTCAGCTTACAGAAGCAGGCCTTATTCTTTCCGGGAAACTGCCGCGCAGATCACCCGAAAGCGCGCGCTGCTCCTGACAGAAAACGGCTTTCCGCCCGATTATCTGGAAATGACCTGGGACTGTCCCGACTGCCGCGATACGGGCTATATAGGCCGGGAAAAGTGCCGCTGCCTCCGCAGAAGAGAGACAGCCATTCTGTATGACCAGTCTCATCTGGAAAAACTCGCCGAGGGTGCTGTTTTCGCATCTCTTTCAGAAAAATATTACACCGGTGAAGACCTGGAGCACTTCCGGCAGGCACGCCGCACATGTGAGCGCTTTGTAGAAGAATTTGACCAGGTGCACCGTAATCTCTATCTCTACGGAACCGTGGGGACCGGCAAGACCATGCTCTCTGTCTGCGCCGCCCGCGCCCTGATCGAGAGGGGCAGATCCGTCTTGTACTTCAGCGCCGCCTCACTGTTTGACAGGCTGGCCGACTGCACCTTCGGCAGCGGCAGCAGAGACGCACTGCGCGAATTTACCGGCGACCTTTACAGCTGTGACCTGCTGATCATCGATGATCTGGGTACGGAATTTACCAACGCTTTCGTCGCTTCACAGCTGTTTTCATGCATCAGCGAGCGCGAGCTGAACAGGCACTCGACCATTATATCCACCAACCTCTCCCTGAAGGAAATGCAGGCCCGCTATTCCGACCGGGTATTCTCTCGTATCACGAGCACCTATGAGATCTGCAAACTGACCGGAAAAGATATCCGCCTGCAGCAAAGACGCCGCGGACGCCGATAGCCTGCTGCAGTGCGCAAAGTTAATATATATACAAGTCAGCACACAAGCCTTTACTGATCTGTACGCCGCCTCGCGTTTCAGGCGGGTCTGTACATCACTCTGTATCAATAACTACAAGTCCCTCACCTGATAAGGGCTTGTAATAAGGAAATGATTCTGTTAGAGTATGCGGGTAGAATTCAGTAAATGCCTGCAGATATATGTCACCCCATTTTCAGAAAGGACTGCAAACGTGATGGAATCCAACAAAAAACACGACAAACGTATTCTGGACAACGCCCCTTTCGGCGAGCTCGGCCTCATCACCGTCACCGGATGTGAAGCGATGGGGAAGGAAATCGATGCCTATCTTCAGGACTGGCGCGCCGAGCGCCAGCACGAGCATGAAGACAGCCCGGCTTTCGCAGGCTATCTCCGTCCCACCTATATCATCGATACCAAAGAGCCCCGTTTCGGAACCGGCGAGGGCAAGGGTGTTGTGGCACAGTCTGTGCGCGGCATGGACCTCTACATCCTTGTGGACGTGGTCAACTACAATGAGACCTACCGCATGTTTGGATTTGACAACCACATGTCTCCGGATGATCATTTCGCCAACCTCAAGCGTGTGATTGCTGCAGTCGGCGGAAAAGCCCGCCGCATCACGGTCATCATGCCCTATCTGTATGAAAGCCTTCAGTCCAAGAGAACCGCGCGTGAATCCCTGGACTGCGCGATCGCCCTGCAGGAGCTCACCCGCATGGGTGTCGACAATATCATTACCTTTGATGCTCACGACCCCCGCGTACAGAACGCCATTCCGCTCAACGGCTTTGACACCGTCCAGCCGGCTTACCAGTTCATCAAAGGCCTTCTGAATACAGTGGACGACCTGCAGATCGACAGCGACCATATGCTGATCATCAGTCCCGATGAGGGCGGCATGAAACGCGCCGTATATTTCGCCAACGTCCTGGGTCTGGACATGGGTATGTTCTACAAGCGCCGTGACTATACTCGTATGGTGGGCGGCGTCAACCCGATCGTTGCTTTTGAATTCCTGGGTTCCAGCGTAAAAGGAAAAGATATGGTGGTCATCGATGATATGCTCGCTTCCGGTGACAGCGCCCTCGAAGTAGCTCAGGCTCTCAAAAAACGCGGTGCGAAGCGCGTATTCTTATTCGCGACCTTCGGTCTCTTCACCGGCGGCCTGGACAAGTTCGACAAAGCCTACGAGGACGAAATCATCTCCGGAATCTACACCACCAACCTCATCTATCAGCCCCAGGAGCTGCTTGACAGGCCCTGGCATCACAGCTGTGACATGAGCAAATTCATCGCCTATATCATCGATACTCTGAACCACGACAGTTCCATCAGCGACCTGCTCATTCCTTCAGAGCGTATCTGGAGCATCGTCGCCCAGTACAAAGAGGAGAAACAGGGCGGAAAAGGCGAAGAGAGCGGAGAAAACCAATAAAAACAGGACAGGGACACCCCTGTGATCATGAAACTGCCCTATAGATTCAAGACTCGCTCGCGAGTCTTGCGCGATGAAGAATAAACGGCGTATTCCTCTGCCGGAGGAATACGCCGTTTCTGTTTTTCTTGCAGCCATGAGCGGCTGCCCGCAGACATGTATGATGATCGTCAATGGACAAAAGTTTCCCGGAAGCATACAGTCCCGTCAGGGAGACTCTTTCATCTGTCCGGGAGAGGTCCGGAAAAGTCCTGTGCCTTTACAGGTCGATCTCGATCTTCCTTCCGGAGCGTTCATACTGGCGGTAAGTTACTCCGGCGGCATCGAACATGCGCTTGCTGGCAATCGTGCTGTCCGCCTCCGCATATTTATCGCTGTCATAGACAACATTGCGGATCCCCGACTGAATGATCGCCTTTGCACACTCATTGCAGGGAAAGAGGGTGACATAGATGGTGGCGCCCTCCAGGCTCCCTCCGCGAAAATTGAGTATGGCGTTCAGTTCGCTGTGTGTCACATAGGGGTACTTGGTCATCAGCGGTTTTCCTTCACGCTCCCACGGAAAGTCATCATCCGAGCATCCGATCGGAAGACCGTTATATCCCATAGACAAAATCTTGTGTTCGTCGCTGACAATACAGGATCCGACCTGTGTACTGGGATCTTTGGAGCGCATCCCGGCGAGCTGCGCTACAGCCATAAAGTATTCATCCCAGGAAATGTATCCGCTTCTTTTTCCGGCCATCGTTCCCCCCTTTCCCGTTCCAGTCTGAGCCTTGTTTTTATGTTTTTTGCCTTAATGGATCGAATTTAATGTCTCTCGTTTCAGCAGGTTCTGATCGGTGCCTGTACGGCTCCGCCGGTCTTCCAGTCCTGTACTTGCTGTCCTTGCCTGTACGGCTCCGCCGGTCTTTCACCCCTGTCCCTGCCGTCCTTACTTGGTGCCGAAGATCCTGTCGCCGGCGTCGCCGAGACCGGGGACAATATAGCCGTGTTCATTCAGATGATCGTCGAGCGCTCCGATATACAGATCCACATCCGGATGCGCCTCCGTAAATGCCTTTACACCTTCCGGTGCCGCGATGATGCAGAGGAAGCAGAGGTTCTTGCAGCCATGTCCTTTGAGCAGATCTACAGCTGCGATGGCGGAACCGCCGGTCGCGAACATGGGATCCACCACAAAAATCTGCCTTTCTTCACAGTCAGAGGGCAGTTTGCAGTAATATTCCACGGGTTTCAGGGTTTCAGGATCGCGGTAAAGACCGATATGTCCGACTTTTGCTGCAGGGATCATAGCCAGCATGCCTTCCACCATTCCCAGACCTGCTCTGAGGATCGGAACAACCGCAAGCTTTTTGCCTCTGAGCTCCTGGGTAACGGTCGTGCAGATCGGCGTCTCAATCTCCACATCCTCAAGCTCCAGGTTTCTTGTCGCTTCATAGCACAGAAGCATGGCAATTTCAGAGATAATGTCACGAAACTCTCTGGTTCCGGTATCCTTTTTCCTGATGATGCCGATTTTATGCGCAATCAAAGGATGATCCATTACAACTACTTTTCCCATTTTTTCCTCCTGTCTTATGGTGTTTGATGAAGATGTCTCAAATTCAGAGTGCTTTTTTGTTACCAGAAGATTACTGCCCCCCGATAACCGTTTATCTTTCTTAATATAAATATAAACCGGAACAGGATCCTGTCGTCCTGGTCTGTCATTCCGGTTTTTATCCAAGATGTACAATTCTCTGCCCTGCAGCCTTGAGCAGGCGGTTCATCACTGCCCTGCCGATCCCGGTACTGTCAAAAGACTCCGCGTAGATTTCTCCGGCGCCCTCGTCATCAAATTCCCGCAGGATCCGGAAGAGCTCTCTTGCCACACTCTCCTCGTCTTCTCTGGAGCCTGCACTCTTGACCAGGTCAGCCGCATAGACATTCTTTGTCTCCTCTGTGCAGATCACACCGGTGCGGATCCCCTCTGACCTGTGGATGCTGATTTTTTCGTTGATATAGGCAGTGACCTTGTCCTGCGGTCCGTCCACAATGGTCAGATTCCCTTGGGGGGCATAGTGGCGGTATTTCATGCCGGGTGCTTTCGGCGCAGTTTCGTCATTCAGATCGGGTACGAGACTGCCCGCATTCACATTGCCCAGGACCTCCTGCAGCTTCTCCCAGGTCACAAAGCCCGGACGCAGGATTATAGGTGTCGTATCTGTCAGGTCGATAATGGTGGATTCGAGCCCCAGTCCCACCTGTCCTCCGTCGATGATCATATCCACACGCCCGTCCAGATCCTCACGGCAGTACTGCGCCAGTGTCGGACTGGGACGGCCGGACCGGTTGGCACTGGGGGCAGCGATAAAGCCGCCGCCGGCATCGATCATGGCCTTGGCGATCTTGTTGGACGGGAAACGAATTGCCACTGTATCAAGTCCGCCTGTCGTCTCCAGGGGAAGTTCCGGTCTTTTGGGCAGGATGATCGTGAGAGGTCCCGGCCAGAAGGCTTCTGCCAGAAGACGTGCCTCGCGCGTCACCCTGGCTGCCACCCGTTCCATATCCTCAAGCCTGCAGATATGCACGATCAGGGGATTGTCGGAAGGCCTTCCTTTTGCCGCATAGATTTTCCTGGAGGATTCGGGATTGAAGGCATCTCCCCCGAGACCGTACACGGTCTCTGTCGGAAAGGCCACCAGCCCGCCCCGGCGCAGGATCTCTCCGGCCAGCCGGATCTGTTCCCTGTCAATCTCCTCTTCTGTCATTTTTGCATAAATTGTGTTCATCAGTTTATTTCAGCGTATCACTCCACGTAGTCGTCAATCACGTCCCAGACATCATTTGTCTCCAGGCCCAGGCGCCATACTGCGACACCTGCAAGTCCGTTTTCCTTCATCAGATCCAGCTTGGTGCTGATGGATTTTTTGTCCTCGAGCCAGATCTGGTAGAGTTTGGAGCCCGATTCCTTCTCGGCATAATTCTGCCCGGCCGTACTGTTCCATTCCTTTTTCATGTCATGGTCTTTCATAAAGGCCTTGGCCTCTGCCATATCCAGTGTTCTTCCGGATACAGTTCCGCCCTCCGTCGCCCATCCGATCGTATAGAAGGGGATACCGTTGATCAGACGCTCGGCCGGCACATCTTTGAGAGCCTCCTGAATGCCGTATTCCACATATCCGATGGAGGCGACACTTCCCGCCTCCTGGCTGCCGACGGTATGCTCGTCATATCCCATGATAATGACATAATCCGCAAAAGAGGCCTGCTCTTCCAGATCGTAATGGTCGTTGTAATTGTAGGGCACATAGTTGTTGACGGAAATATAGAGTCCGGCCCGGCGGCAGGCGATGCAGATCTCGCGCACAAACTCGATAAAATCATATACATCCGTCGGTTCGGCAAGACCTTCGATATCCACGTTAATGCCGTCCAGATCGAAGTTCTCAGCCTCCTCGATGAGTGTCCTGATCACTTTCTGCCGGCCTTCCAGCGAGTTCAAAAACCGGGTATAGACAAAAAGATCATCGTTCTGGAAATTGTCCAGGACACCCCAGACCTGCATACCCTTATCATGTGCCATCTTCACATAGCTTTTGGAAGCCTTTACATTGATATCTCCGTCTTCGCTTTCCAGGGTGAACCAGGTCGGAGCCAGCACATTGATCCCTTTGGTCCCCACCAGCATACCGTCGATCTCCTTGTTGCTCTCGGCAAAATATATCATATTCCAGGCAATGCAGATTCTTTTTCCAAGACTCCTGTACTGGGGAACATATTCGGGAACGTCCGTCACCGGTTCCATCTCCTGCTCCCTGGTCTCGGACAGGTACTTGTTTTCCACATATCCGTAGTAGCCGTCAGCAGTCTCGATTCTGGTCCAGTCGTCCAGCGGATCCAGGATCAGGACATCCGTCCCTTCTTCCACCGCCGCGATGATCGGGGCTTTCACGCCTCCCAGTGTGCGCATGTTGGTACTGCCCCTGACCGTTGCCATCTTCTCAGTTCCCCAATCATTGCGCAGAACGACACGGTTGGGTCCCTCGTAAACTCCGTAATAGAAATTGGTGAACTTCCGCAGATAAGGAAGCGCCACATAGACAGTCTCTCCGTCTTTGATGACCGGGGCGTAGTCCTCCTCCGTCACGCCGTTCACATCGCTCTCCCATTTCTTCTCGCCCGCCCTGGCAACGTACATTTCCTCCGGAAGACAGTAGATCAGCGTATCATCCTGAGTGCCGTAATAGAATCTGTTGTTGAGCAGACTCCTGGCAGTCTCCAGATCCATATAACATTCCCCGTCGAAACGGCGCGCATGCATCTCCGAAACCAGATTCTCGTATATGATCGGGAAATCATCTTCATCCTGTACACCGTAATATTCATTGAGATCCGCCCTCTCATCAGTGTACATATAATGATCATAATATACTTTAAAAAAAACGCCTCCCATAACAAGAAGCAGGATGATCGTAATGATATAGGGAACCGCTTTTTTCATTCGTGGCCTCGTTTCTGTTGGGAGCATTTATGAGTCTCATGATAGATTGCGCGCAAACTGCTTCTTCCGCAGATTCAGACGCCTGTCAGATGTCTGCGAAGTTCATTCATGCGGCCACGGCATTTGCAGCCGCCCGGCTCGCTGTCGGCTCGCTGTTTTATTATAGCACAAGGAATTAACATAGAAAAGACGGGCTGTCTGCGGGCAGACGTAGAAGCCTGTCCGCCGTGCGGATGCCGCACAGGGCAAAGCGCGCCGGTCTGTAACATCCTGCAGACCGGACAGCAGGACAGGCTCTCCCGGAGATATGCCATCTGTGATATGACTTCTGAAGAACGTTTCAAAGACAACCGGTCCTGTCCCCGCAGGGGACTGCAGGATCGCCAGAACAGAAATGTTGGATCGGGGCTCAAGAACTCAGGAGTACACTCCGTGGAATTATATCCCTTTTTCCTCCCCCGGCCCTGCAGGGCTGTATCGAAACATCAATCCGGAATAATTATTTACAAAAAATAAATTCTGCAGGTAAAATACACCATCTTTATGAACAGCAGGACTTAAGTTATATATTTTGTCGTATGGCGGATAAAATCATTTTTAGATACTTAATATATATCCTTATTTAAAGGCTAAGTACTATTATCAGATTGATTCATCTATATTCTTTTTGATATAAGTTGATACAAAAATCCTTCTGCCGTATTCGAAAACTGCCCTCCTTTCTGATACATTCATATGCCCTTTGCAGGACAACGATATTTTAAAAGATGAATCAATTCGGTACAATAGGATCAGGGAACGAAAATGCTAAAATTGCTATTCTTGTGAATTTAGTACAAAGCGTTTGAGTGTTTTAGTAAAATGAGGGCTTGACGCTTCAGCCCGCCAGGTTATACCATGAATTGATAAGCAGTAACTGTCTTTATCCGCACGCGAGAGGTTCAGTACAGGTATGAGAATAGAGAAAGTCAATGACAGCCAGATCCGCTGTTACCTCTCCAGAGAGGACATGGAGAGCCGTCAGCTCCATTTAAAAGAACTCGCCTACGGCACAGAAAAGGCCAGGCGGCTTTTCCACGAACTGATGCAGGAAGCCTATAAGCGCTACGGCTTTGAAGCGGAAAACATTCCTGTCATGGTGGAGGCGGTCCCCCTGCACGACGACAGCCTTGTGCTGATCGTCACCAAAGTCGACAACCCCGAGGAACTGGATACCCGCTTTTCCAGCTTTGCTCCTTCCGTCAAAGCCGGCTCATCCGATTCCGGCCAGCCCGCATCTGCCCTCGGACAGCTTCTGGACGCAATCCGCAGGGAGATCGGCGATACCGATGAAAGCAGCAGTGCCTCCCCGGGGAAAAAGAAATCCGCCGGCAGCAGACCATCTTCGGAAAAGGCTGACACTATTCTTCCTGCCGGCGCCCAGCTGTATACATTTACCGCCCTCGGCCAGGCAGCGGACGCAGCCTGTCTTACCGCCTCCGTATTTGACGGAAAGAGCGCGCTGTACAGGGATCCTGCCGACGCAAAATACTACCTGTTCCTGGCCCCCTCGGAAGATACGGATTCCGCAAAATATACCAGGGCACTGTCCGCTTTTTCCGAGTTCGGAACTTCAGAGACGATCACCCCCGCCCGCGAGCAATATCTTCGCGAGCACTGCGAAGTCATCTGCGCCCAGAACGCTGTTCAAAGCCTGGCCCGGCTCGGCAGATAAGGCCCTCCGCTCCAAAAGATTTTCCAGCCAGGCAGATAAGGCCCTCCGCTCCAAAAGATTTTCCCGCCCCGCAGTTATTCTGCGGGGCTTTTTTCATCACTGTACACTGTGTTTTTCCGTCTTGCATAAGGCAGGACCGGTCCGGTACAGAAGAGGATTCCTATGCAGCAGCAAGGACAGTCTGCCGGCGGATAATGCCTAAAAGTAATAATAACGAATAGAAGTCATATATATAGGAAACTTTTTTATTCATATCTTCCAAAAGTTAGTTGTTAATAACCGTGTTTTTCATACATTTTAAATGAATATTTTTGTGTACAATCCGACAATTCACATTGCATTTTTTATATGTCAATGTTAACATAAATATGCTGGATCCACTCACGGAGCATGTATTCTGCGTGAGTCTGATCGGGGGCTGTGCAGCATTTACAGTCTGAGTGATCTTTCGATCCGACGGCCGCCGACTGCCGGTGCGCGCGGAATCTGAGGGGGATTCGTAAGCCAGACCATGTTTTGGGTGGCAGGGAAACAGCTGTCTCTCAGTGGTTTCCCAGGTGGTACCAGCAAATCCGGAACATGCGTTTGCTGCTTATTCACAGTCACATGAACAATGCGGTAATTACAGGAGGACAATGTAATGGCAAGAAAGTTTCTCACCATGGATGGTAACGAAGCTGCTGCACACGCCGCGTATGCGTATACAGAAGTAGCTACCATCTACCCTATCACTCCTTCATCTGTCATGCCCGAGCATGTCGATGAGTGGGCAACTGCCGGAAGAAAGAACATTTTCGGCCAGAAGGTTCAGGTTACAGAGATGCAGTCTGAAGCAGGCGCAGCAGGCGCTGTTCACGGCTCCATCGCAGCTGGTGCAATGACCTCTACTTTCACAGCATCCCAGGGTCTTCTTCTGATGATCCCCAACCTCTACAAGATCGCCGGCGAAGGTCTTCCGGCCGTCTGCAACGTCGCAGCACGTGCTGTCTGTTCACACGCACTGAACATCTTCGGTGATCACTCCGACGTCTACGCTGCCCGTCAGTCCGGATGTGCTATGCTCTGCGAGTCCAGCGTTCAGGAAGTTATGGACCTGACTCCCGTTGCATATTGTGCAGCAGTCAAGGGCAAACTTCCTTTCATCAACTTCTTTGATGGTTTCCGTACCTCTCACGAGATCCAGAAGATCCAGATCTGGGATTATGAAGATCTCAATGACCTGATCGACCATGAGGCGATTGCCGAGTTCCGCCGCAACTGCCTGAACCCGACACATCCCCGTCAGATGGGCTCCGCTCAGAACCCTGACATCTTCTTCCAGACCCGGACCCGTGAGGCCTGCAATCCTTACTACGATGCAATGCCCGCGATCGTCCAGGAGTACATGGACAAAGTCAATGCCAAGATCGGCACAGACTACAAGCTGTTCAACTACTACGGCGCTCCCGATGCCGAGAAGATCATCATCGCAATGGGTTCCGTCAACGAGACCATTGAAGAGACCATCGATTACCTCGCAGCCAAGGGCGAGAAGGTCGGCGTGATCAAGGTCCGTCTGTACAGACCTTTCTGCACCGAGGCTTTCCTGGCAGCTATTCCGAAGACTGTCAAGCAGATCTCCGTCCTCGACAGAACCAAAGAGCCCGGCTCCATCGGCGAGCCTCTGGCACTGGATGTCAAGGCAGCAATCGCAGGCACAGAGTTCAAGGATGTTCCCGTGTTCTCCGGCCGTTATGGTCTTGGTTCCAAGGACACCACTCCTGCACAGATCATCGCAGTCTACAACAACAATACCAAGAAGACCTTCACCATCGGTATCACGGACGATGTCACAAATCTGTCCACTCCCGAAGGCACAATCTGCTGCAAGTTCTGGGGTCTGGGCGCAGACGGTACTGTCGGTGCCAACAAGAACTCCATCAAGATCATCGGCGACAACACCGATATGTATGCACAGGCATACTTTGATTATGACTCCAAGAAGTCCGGCGGTGTCACAATGTCTCACCTCCGCTTCGGTAAGAAGCCCATCAAGTCCACCTATCTGGTACGCCAGGCGAACTTCGTTGCATGCCACAACCCTGCATACATCCGCAAGTTCAACATGTCCCAGGAGCTGGTCGATGGCGGCACCTTCCTGCTGAACTGCAGCTGGGGCGATCCGGAAGGCCTTGAGACCCACCTTCCTCCTCAGGTCAAGCGCTTCATCCACGACCACAACATTCAGTTCTACACCATCGACGGTGTCAAGATCGGTATCGAGACCGGCATGGGCCCGACCAGGATCAACACCATCCTGCAGTCCGCATTCTTCAAACTCGCCAACATCATCCCTGAGGAAGAGGCGATCAAGTTCATGAAGGCTGCTGCTCAGAAGACCTACGGCCGCAAGGGTCAGGACGTTGTCGAGAAGAACTGGAAGGCTATCGATGCCGGCGCTCAGAACGTCGTCAAGGTAGATGTTCCCGACAGCTGGGGCCAGGCAGAAGGCGAAGAGTATGATATCTCCGTCGCTTCCGGCGATCGTCAGGACGTCGTTGACTTCGTCAACAACATCCAGTCCAAGGTCAACGGTCAGGAAGGCAACAAGATTCCTGTATCTGTTGTTTCCACATACTATGAAGGCTCCACTCCTTCCGGCGCTGCTGCATTTGAGAAGCGCGGTATCGCTGTCAACGTTCCCGTATGGGCAGCAGACAACTGCATCCAGTGTACGTTCTGCTCCTATGTATGCCCTCACGCTGCAATCCGTCCTATGGCTCTGACCGAGGAAGAGGCTGCCAAGCTTCCCGCCGGCACAGTCTGCCTGGATATGATGGGCATGCCCGGCTACAAGTTCGCGATCGTTGTTTCCTCTCTCGACTGCACAGGCTGCGGAAGCTGCGCAAATGTCTGCCCTGGCAAGAAGGGCGAGAAGGCTTTGAACATGACCCGTCTGGAAGAGGGCATGGCACAGCCCAACGAGCAGGAAGCTTTCAACGTTGCTGTTAAGTTCCCGATCAAGAAGGACGTCGTTGCGAAGTTCAAAGAGACCACTGTCAAGGGCTCCCAGTTCAAGCAGCCCCTGCTTGAGTTCTCCGGCGCTTGCGCAGGCTGCGGTGAGACTCCTTATGCTAAGCTCATCACTCAGCTGTTCGGTGACAGAATGTACATCGCAAACGCAACAGGCTGCTCCTCCATCTGGGGCAACTCCTCTCCTTCCACTCCTTACACCGTGGACGAGAACGGAAATGGTCCTGCATGGTCCAACTCCCTGTTCGAAGATGCCGCTGAGTTCGGTTATGGTATGCTCCTTGCAAACCAGGCTCTCCGCGACAATCTGAAATCCAAGGTTGAGGCAATTGCTGAGACCGCGGGCGATGCTGTCAAGGCTGCAGCTGACAAGTGGATCGAGACCTTCGCTATCGGCGCTGAGAACGGCGCTGCAACAGACGCTCTGGTCGCTGCTCTCGAGGCAGACGGCTCTGACGCTGCCAAGGATATCCTTGAGCAGAAGCAGTTCCTGGCCAAGAAGTCCCAGTGGGTCTTCGGCGGTGACGGCTGGGCATTCGATATCGGCTACGGCGGTGTCGACCACATCCTCGCTTCCGGCAAGGACATCAACGTATTCTGCTTCAACACTGAAGTTTATTCCAACACAGGCGGTCAGTCCTCCAAGGCTACTCCTATCGGCGCAGTCGCACAGTTCGCTGCAGGCGGTAAGGAAGTCAAGCAGAAAGACCTCGCTGCAATGGCAATGAGCTATGGCTATGTATATGTCGCACAGATCTCCATGGGCGCTGACAGAAATCAGTGCATCAAGGCGATCGCTGAGGCTGAGGCATATCCCGGACCTTCGCTCATCATCGCATACGCACCTTGCATCAACCATGGTATCAAGAAGGGCATGGCTAAGGTTCAGGATGAAGAGAAACTGGCTGTTACAACCGGTTACTGGAACCTGTTCCGCTTCAACCCTGCCGGCGGCGCTAAGAAGTTCTCCCTTGACAGCAAGCCCGCTACCGATGATTACCAGGCATTCCTGAACGGCGAAGTTCGTTACATGTCCCTGAAGAAGGCTAATCCGGCCAACGCAGAGAGAATGTATGCTGAGAACGAAGCCAATGCGAAGGCTCACTACGAGTACCTGAGCAAACTGGGTGCACTGTACAACGAAGAATAATTCGGACTGTACACAAATCAAATGGCAGAAGGCCAGGGCGATTCCGTTTATCGTCACGGCTGAATGCCGCGGAATCGGAGGAATGCGTCGTATAAAAAGAGATTTCCGTTTTATCGTAAAGGAGTTAATCCCGTTTAATTAATTTCCCCGGATACAGGAAAATTCTCTTGACGCCTTCTGAAAAAACCGCTATCATATAACCAATAGCAAGCCACAGATCTGCATTTCGGTGCGGTCTGTGGCTTGTGTCAGGATTAGGATATTTAGTTTGTACTAACCCCTAAAATTCTTTATTATTTTCTTTTATACTCGAAAGGAGATCTACAAAATGGCACGTGTTATTAATGATACCTGCATCAGCTGCGGCACTTGCGCTGCTTCCTGCCCCGTCGAAGCTATCTCTCAGGGCGACGCTCAGTACGAGATCGACGCAGATGCTTGCATCGATTGCGGTGCTTGCGAGGGTACATGTCCTGTCGGCGCTATCAGCGAGGCTTAATTGATCGGGACAGACATGTCATGACCTTCTGTTTTACCCGCGTGAGCGCGGTTTAAAACGGAGGTGACAAAAAAGATGAAAAAGCAGCAGCCGGGAATTCATTTCCCGGCTGCTGTTTTTATGCTGCAGAAATGCTGTAAAAGACGTGTAACCTGTATATATGCGGCCTAGGGCGGGTGCCAGCAAACATGTATGATGAAAGCTGCGCTCTGCTCCGCCCGTCCCGCGCTCCACGGCTTTTTATTTAAACATGCCTTCCATATCTTCGTGGCACAGAGGACGAAGGCCGTTGGCTGTGAGGATCCTGATCGCAGCTTCGTTGTCGGCGACACGGAAGATCATGCATGCACTGTTGGCCTTTTTTGCCAGGAATGCATAGGAGTACTCCAGATTGATCCCGTTGTCTCCAAGCAGGTTCAGAACGTTTACCAGGGCACCCGGCTTGTCTTCGAAGACGATCGCCAGAACCTTGGTCAGGGAGCATACATAACCCTCATCCTTCAGGATCTGGACGGTCTTGAAGGGATCATCGACAATCACTCGTACAATGCCGAAATCCTCCGTCTCTGCAAGAGACAAGGCGCGAAGGTCGATCTCATTGTCCTGCAGGATTTTCGTAAATGCTGCAAGCGCGCCCGGCTTGTTTTCCAGGAAAGCTGAAATCTGTTTAACTGTCATCTCCTACCTCCCTTTTGAAACTAAAGTGATCTTGTGGTTGCTGTTGTTACTGTTCAGTCTGCCTCAAAATTCGAGACGCTTTGCGCTTTTTGCGATTCTTGCGCGTTTTGCATGTTATGCGCAATTTGTGCGTTTTTTCATTAAAACCTGTTATCCATTATCCCTGATAAAGATTTCGCTTGTCGATGACACGCTTTGCCTTGCCCTCGCTCCTGGGGATAGACCTGGGTGCGACGAGCTTAACGATACAGGCGATACCGAGCATACCCTTGAGGTCGTTTACAAGCTGCTTCTCCCTCTTTGTGATGTCCTTGAGGGAGTCGGAGAACATCTCGGGGGTCATCTCGACCTGGACCTCGATGCGGTCGCTGTGGTGTTCTCTTGTCACGATGATCTGGTAGTTGGCCGGATATCCGTCGTTCATCAGGACCGTTTCGATCTGGCTCGGGAATACGTTGACGCCCTTGACGATCAGCATATCGTCGCTTCGGCCCATGGGCTTGGCCATGCGGACGTGAGTCCTTCCGCAGGCACAGGGTTCGGGATTCAGGACACAAATATCCTTTGTGCGATAACGCAGGAGGGGGAAGGCTTCTTTGGTGATACTGGTGAACACAAGCTCGCCCTTTTCACCATAGGGAAGGACCTCTCCGGTCTGGGGATTGATGATCTCGGCGATGAAATTGTCCTCGTTGATGTGCATACCGTTCTGACAGGAACACTCGTATGCGACGCCGGGTCCGGATATTTCCGTCAGACCGTAGATATCATAGGCCTTGATCCCTAGTTTGTCTTCGATATCATGGCGCATTTCCTCTGTCCAGGCTTCCGCTCCGAAAATGCCGGCCTTGAGCTTGATCTGATTGCGCAGACCCCGCTCTGTGATCGTCTCCGCCAGATAGGCCGCATAAGAAGGAGTACAGCACAGGATTGTAGAACCAAGATCAGTCATGAACTGGAGCTGACGGTCTGTGTTGCCGGAAGACATGGGAAGAGTCAGGGAACCCAGTTTGTGTGAGCCGCCGTGGATACCGGCTCCTCCGGTAAAGAGACCGTAACCATAGCAGACCTGAACAATATCATCTTTGGTGGCACCTGCTGCCGCGAGTGCTCTTGCGACACAGCCCTCCCACATATCAACATCGTTCTGAGTATAGCATGCGACGACACGTCTGCCGGTCGTACCGCTTGTCGAATGAATGCGGACACAGTCCGAGAGCGGCACTGCCAGCAGTCCGTATGGATATTGCTTGCGCAGATCTTCCTTGCTCAGAAAAGGCAGCTTATGGAGATCCTTAATGCCTTCAATATCCTCCGGTTTCACACCGTGTTCATCCATCTTCTGTCTATAGTAAGGAACCGCTTCGTACACGCGCTTTACGGTCTTGACCAGACGTTCATCCTGCCAGGCAGTGATCTGTTCCCGTGAAGCGCACTCAATCTGCGGTTCAAAATAGTGTTCCATCCTGTGTACCTCCTGAAGCTGTTATAACATTTATTTTTATCTGCGGCCTATAGTCCGGCGCTCACAAGCATATGCGGGCAAAACCAATACGGCGTCGCGATCAACGAGCCAGATTGGCAAAATACAGTGCCGTAATCAGCGGGCCGGGTTGGCAAATACAGTGTTGTGATCAACGGACCAGATTGGCAAATACGGCGTCGCGATCAGCGGGCCAGATTGGCAAACCTGGTGAGTGAAGGCTGCCAGCTGAGCTCAACAGTGCCGATGGGGCCGTTCCTTTGTTTGGCAATAATGATTTCAGCGACTCCCTTTTTTTCGGAATCTTCGTTGTAGTAATCGTCGCGGTAGATGAACATGACCAGATCCGCGTCCTGCTCAATGGCGCCTGACTCACGCAGGTCGGACAGCATGGGCCTGTGGTTGGGTCTGGATTCCACAGCACGGGAAAGCTGGGAAAGGGCTACAACAGGCACATTCAGTTCTCTGGCAAGCGCTTTGAGGGAGCGCGAGATATCCGATATTTCCTGCTGACGCGAGTCACCGCTCCTTCCTGAGCCGCTCATGAGCTGCAGGTAGTCGATGATGATGATCTCCAGACCGAATTCCAGCTTGTACTTGCGGCATTTGGAGCGGAGTTCGGCCACCGTGATCGCCGGCGTGTCATCGATGATCAGCCGGCTCTCGCCGATATTGCCGGCGCTCTCGACCACTTCTGCCCACTCGCTCTCCGTCATATCTCCGGTACGGATCTTCTGGGCTTCGACATGGGACTGCATGGCAAGAAGGCGGTTAACCAGCTGTTCCTTGGACATTTCCAATGAAAAAATACCCACACACCTGTTTTCGCGCATGGTCAGATAATCTGCAATGTTGAGGACCAGGGCGGTCTTGCCCATGGAAGGACGCGCCGCGATCAGAATAAAGTCGGCGGGCTGCAGGCCGGCTGTCCGGTTGTCCAGATCCGTAAAGCCTGTTGACAAGCCGGTGACATTGCCCTTGATCCGCGATGCCTGCTCAATTTTGTCCATCGCGTTGAGGACGATCTCCCTGATCGGAACGAAATTGTTGGCGTTCCGTCTCTGCGAGATCTCAAAAATCCGCTTTTCAGCCTTGTCGAGGAGCGATTCCATATCCTCACTCTCTGCATAGCAGTTTCCGGCGATCTCTTCATTGGCGCGGATCATTTTCCGCAGCAGGGATTTTTCCGCAACAATGTTCGCGTAGGATTTGATATTGGCCGATGTAGGAACAGTGGTGATCAGTTCACTGATCTGCTCATCAGAATAAAGCTCCGGGGGGAGATTCTTCTCCCGGAGCCTGGTCTGCAGCGTCACTGGATCGATCGCTGTACCTTTACTATGCATTTCCAGCATGGTCTGATACAGGATCCCGTTCTGCCGCGCATAGAAGTCATCTTCTTTTATGATTTCGGAAGCGGTCTCCACTGCCTCCGGATCGATCAGCATGGAACCGAGCACAGACCGCTCCGCCTCCAGACTGTGAGGCATGACCCTGCTGACTATATCATCCTGTGCCATTGTTTTCTCCAGTAAAACAGATAAGTCGGGATATCCATACCCATGATGATGAGGTCAAAAGGTGGTTAAGGGAATACCGTCTCGTCAAGCTGTTGGATACCTTTAGACGTTCACATCATACTCATGCTTATTGAAGCAGGGGTCCGGTTTTATGCCTCTGTGACCTTCAGCATGAACTTGCCTGTCACCTGGGGATGCAGGCGGATCGGGATCTCAAAGCTTCCGAAGGATTTGATGGGCTCAGAGAGCTGGATCTTCTTTTTGTCCAGGTCGAGGTTGTGCTGCTTCTTTGCCTCCTGGGCGATTTCCTTTGCACTGACAGAGCCGAAGACACGGCCGCCTTCACCGGCTTTCATTGTGACCACGACAGTTACCTTCTCCAGATCCTGCGCAAGCTTCTGTGCATCTGCAAGGCGCTGAGCGGCCTCTTTCGCCTCACGCTGTTTCTTGAGCTTCAGATCGTTTTTATTTTTCTCATTGGCTTCGACACCCAGCTTTTTGGGGATGACAAAGTTCCTTGCATATCCGTCACTGACGTTGACAACATCGCCCTCTTTGCCGAGAGATTTTACATCCTGTAAAAGAATGACCTTCATGTAATATTCCTCCTGTTTTTCAAGATTCTCTTGTATAGGGCCGGAAAACCGGCCGCTGCGTATCATTCATGACACGTATCTGTTGTTTCTTCAGGCGTCGATTTCGCCCTCTTCTATCATCTGGTCTATGACTCTCTTGACCTTCTGGATCGCTTCCCCGGAGTCAGTGCCTTCCATCTGGCTGCCCGCCATGTTGATATGACCGCCGCCTCCCATTCGCTCCATGATCAGCTGCACATTGACTTCGTCTATGGAACGGGCACTGATAAAGATCTGTCCATTATAGCGGGTCATGACAAAGCTTGCCTTGACGCCGTCGATATTGAGCAGCTCGTTGGCCGCCTGGGCTCCGACAACGGTCGGGCTGCGAAGTCCCTCGCTGTTACAGGTCGTGAAGGCAAAGACATCACGGTAGATCTCCGCCTGAGAGACCGCATCCGCTCTCGCCTTGTACTCTTCTGCTTCCTCGCGGAACATCTTTCTCACGCGCACCACATCCGCGCCGCTGCGGCGCAGGAAGGCGGCCGCCTCAAATGTCCGCACACCTGCCTTGTTGACAAAACCGTCCGTGTCTACAACGATGCCGCCGTAGATCGCATCTGCCTCTTCCGGACGGAGGCGGATATTTTCACCTGTGTACTGGACGATCTCCGCAACCATTTCACAGGCTGAGGAGGCATATCCCTCCACATAGGAAAGGGTCGCGCCCTCGATCACATCCTTGCCCGCCCTATGGTGGTCGAGGACAACGATCGATTTACATCTGGTCAGCAGATCCGGACACTCCGTGCGGGCGGGTGTATTGACGTCGACGACTACGACACAGGCGTTGTCTGTGACCATATCCAGTGCCTGCTGGCTGTTGATGATAAAAGTATTGCCGTACTCCGGATTGTGTTCAAACAGACGAAGAACCTGCTCTATGGAAACCGTGCGCTCATTGATAATAATATAGGCCTGTTTTTCCAGTGTCTTTGCAATTCTGTAGATACCTACAGCAGCTCCGAAGCTGTCTGGATCCCCCAGCTTGTGTCCCATGATGAAGACCGCATCCCGCACCCGGATGATCTCCTTGAGGGCCTGCGCCTTGACACGGGCCTTGACGCGGGTATTCTTTTCCACCTGCCGGGTCTTTCCTCCGTAATACACAACATTATCGGGAGATTTGATGATCGCCTGGTCTCCGCCTCTTCCCAGAGCCAGATCCACAGCATTGCGGGCGAACTCGTAGTTCTG
Organism: uncultured Lachnospiraceae bacterium; assembly: GCA_902780385.1. Classification (GTDB taxonomy): domain Bacteria; phylum Bacillota; class Clostridia; order Lachnospirales; family Lachnospiraceae; genus CAG-791. Next base: position 18,877 of record CACZFF010000028.1, on the reverse strand, counting down.
GGTGTAGGCCAGGCCGTCCAGACCGAATCCCAGACTGAGGGTGACAGCTATTTCATTGCCGACGCTGACCTTCTTGACATCCTCCAGTATATCAAAATGTCCCTCCTGCAGACTTTGCAGGGACTTTTTGCGCAGGATGACCAGATATTTGTCCTTCTCTATTTTGCTGCAGAGTCCATCGATCGCGCTGATGTACTGGCTCACCTTCCGGTCGATCAGGGCGATCAGCAATACCTTGCGCACCTCTTCGACAGTGTCAATGACTTCATCATAGTTGTCGATATAAAACAGTCCGACCGCCAGACTCTGGTCGTCCACCTCCCGCACCGCGAGCCGAATGGCTGTGTTGTCAACCAGGTTCAGGGCTATAATACTGTCGCCCATGCTGGAACCGAACATCTCGGATCCGATCATCATATGGGAGACCGCCACCCTGTGCATCTGAGCACTGTAGCTGTTCCCGACCAGGTCCACGGGGACCTTTACCAGCTTTTCATCGATCGGAAAAACATCCCGGGTGAGGGCGGGGATCAGGGTGGAAATGGGCCGGCGATAAGTTTTGTCCTTGTGGACTACTTTTTCGAAAGCCGGATTCATCCAGATAAAGCGGCCTCCTTCATCCAGAAGAGCATAGGGCATTTCCAGCTCCCTCAGCAGCATGTCCTCCAGTCCGCGGAACTCCTCTGCATAGGCCGACATCTCTTTCATATAGATGGCCCGGCTGTTGATAAAGGCAGCCGCCATCACGCAGGTATAGATCAGGCAGGCAGCCGAGGCTGCGGCAAAAGACTTTGCGTCAAGAAAGAAGATCAGAAAATCCGTCACCCAGAGAATTACTCCCAGAATGAGTGATATCCTGAAATATCCGGAAATACGGCCGTTCTTCCTTTTTCCCGCCGTCTGCACCGTCCCCTTGTCCGGCCTGGAATCAGGCGCAAAGGGATCCTGCGCGTCAGTTTCATTTACTTTTTGCATTCAAATATCTCCATTCCGCCTCTCGAAACATAGTTGGAATCCTGTACAGTTTTGTTTTTACAGGCCCCCTGCTCCGAAAAGTTTTCGAAAAGCTTTCGAAAAGGTCACACCTGGCTGTCCAGCCATCTGGCGGCTTCCTGCATTCCCTCCTCTGTGAAGGGAAAATCCCTGATTGTCTTCAGGGCGTCATCTGTGGCGGCATAGCCGTAAGGCCCGCGCCAGGTGACGGCGCGGAGAACAGCCTCCCCCCTCTTGTCCGGAGGGGTATAATGCACATTCTGCAGCGGTTCACGGGCAAGTCTGTAGCGCAGGTCCCCGCAGCTGCCGTAATATGCCTCTCCATATTCATAATGGACGAAAGGAAAAAGCTCCTCTCTTGATATATGACGATTTGCGTTCTCCATCTGTTTCCCACCTGTCTTTCCCGGCTCCGGCCCGGCCTGGCTTCTGTTCCGGCCCGGTCTGACTTGATCCCGCACGCGGGGCTCAGGACTCGCGCCCGAATCCGTCATCTGATCCCGGCCCGGCTCGTTTCCGGTCATTTCTCTATGCCATTTTCATCCCAATCCGGATCAACCCGCCAGTTCGGGCTTTTTGCCCGTGTACAGCTGATAATAGCGCTGGCCCAGGTCGATCAGTTCCTGGTGAGTGCCCTGCTCGACGATCCTGCCCTGTTCCAGGACAATGATAAGATCACTGTTGCGGATCGTGGAGAGACGGTGGGCTATGACAAAGGTCGTCCTGTCCTTCATCAGGCTGTCCATTCCCGCCTGCACGATCTTCTCTGTGCGGGTATCGATCGAGCTCGTCGCCTCATCCAGAATAAGAGCCGGCGGATCCGCAATGGCCGCGCGGGCGATGGCAAGAAGCTGCCGCTGGCCCTGAGACAGGTTGGCGCCGTCCCCGGTAAGCATTGTATCATATCCTTGCGGAAGACGCCTGATAAAACCGTCCGCGTTGGCGAGCCTGGCGGCACGGACAACCTCCGCATCCGTCGCATCCAGCTTTCCGTAGCGGATGTTCTCCCGCACTGTACCGGAAAACAGGTGGGTATCCTGCAGCACGATTCCGAGCGAGCGGCGCAGGTCGCCTTTTTTGATCTTATTTACATTGATGTTGTCAAAACGGATCTTACCGTCCTGTATATCATAAAACCGGTTGATCAGGTTGGTGATCGTGGTCTTGCCTGCGCCGGTGGAGCCGACAAGGGCAATCTTCATGCCGGGCTTTGCGTGGATCCAGATATCATGCAGGACCATCTTGTCATCCCGGTATCCGAAGTCGACGCCGTTGAAGGTGATATCGCCTTCCAGGGCCTGATAGGTGGTCGTATCCTCCGCCTTGTGATAGTGCTTCCACGCCCACTGTCCCGTATGCCTGTCCGTCTCGACGATCTCCCCGTCTGCATCGCGCTCACAGTTGACCAGCATGACATAGCCGTCGTCCGTCTCGGGCTCTGCGTCCATGAGCTTGAAAATGCGCTCCGCGCCGGCCAGGGCCATGATGATACTGTTGAACTGCATGCTGACCTGGTTGATCGGCATGGAGAAACCCCGGTTCAGGGTCAGGAAACTGGCGAGGGCACCGACTGTAAATCCGGCATAGGAATTGATCGCCAGAATACCGCCCACGATCGCGCAGATCACATAGTTGGTGTTTCCCAGCTGTCCATTGACAGGACCGATGATATTGGCAAAGCCATTGGCTTTTGCGGCACTCTGGTACAGCTCTTCATTGAGCTGATCGAATTCGCGGATCGCCTGCTGTTCATGGCAGAACACCTTGACGACTTTTTCGCCGGTCATGGTCTCCTCAATAAACCCGTTCAGTTTACCCAGATTCCTCTGCTGGGCAATGAAATTTCGTCCGGACATGGAGGTTACTTTTCCGGATGAAAACAGCATGACACCCACCATCATGAGGGATACGACCGTCAGCGGGATGCTGAGCACCAGCATCATGGCCAGGATCGATGTGACCGTGATCAGGCTGTTGAGCAGCTGAGGCATACTCTGGCTGACCATCTGACGCAGGGTATCGATATCGTTGGTGTAGACACTCATGATATCACCGTGGGCATGGGTGTCAAAATATTTGATCGGCAGGCTCTCCATGTGCTCAAAGAGCTCTATGCGCAGCCGTTTCATTGTACCCTGGGTGACAAAGGCCATTGTGCGGGCCTGCGTGTAGGCCGCCGCGATACCGATCACATAAAAACAGGCGACCCGCATCATGGCGTGCAGGAGCGGCGAAAAATCAGGGTTGACTTCTCCTGCTTTCACCCTTTCCACCATGGGTGTGATATAGCTGTCGATCAGCGTCCTCGTAAACATGGTCCCCTGAACATTGGCCAGAACAGAAACCACAATACAGACTGCCACTGCAGCCATGTGAAAACCGTAAAACCGGAAAACATATGATAGAATCCTGCGGAGGATCTTCCAGGGATTCTCCACTTTGGGACGCGGGCGCCCCCGCATACCCCGGGGACCGCCCCCTACTTCTTTTACTTTTTCTGCCATATTTCAAACACTTTCCTGACATGCCGCCCGCCGGAGCGGCAGCACATGCTCCGCATGTGTACGAGGCTTTTTCCGTGTCACATATTCTTGCGGCCGCGGGCGGGTACCCGCAGACATGTATGATCATTAAGCAGGTTTATCAAAGTCGGCATCCGCACCCATTCCTGTCTGGGACTCATAGACTTCTCTGTAGATCTGGTTGGTCCGCAGAAGTTCCTCGTGGGTATCGAAACCGCTGATGCGCCCGTTGTCCATGACAATAATGCGGTCACACTCCTGCACGCTGGAAATGCGCTGCGCGATGATGAGCCTGGTCGTATCCGGGATCTCCTCACGGAAAGCCCGGCGGATTTTTGCATCCGTCGCTGTATCCACCGCGCTGGTGCTGTCATCCAGGATCAGGATCTTCGGTTTGCGCAGGAGCGCGCGGGCTATGCTGAGGCGCTGCTTCTGACCGCCGGAGACATTGGTTCCGCCCTGCTCGATGTAAGTATTGTAGCCCTCCGGCATTTTTTCAATAAATTCATCCGCACAGGCCAGCTCGCAGGCGTGTCTGCACTCCTCCTCCGTGGCGTTCTCATCTCCCCACCGCAGATTGTCATAGATCGTGCCGGAAAACAGCACGTTTTTCTGCAGGACGACAGAAACCTGTCTGCGCAGTACATCCATATCGTATTCGCGCACGTCATGTCCGCCCACCAGGACCCGTCCCTGGGTGACATCATAGAGACGGCTGACAAGATTGACCAGGCTCGATTTCGCGCTGCCCGTGCCGCCGATGATACCGATGCTTTCGCCGGAATGAATGTCGAGATCGATATCCTTGAGCACCGGCTCTGCGCTGCCCGGTCTGTAGGAGAAATCCACATCCTCAAAACGGATACTGCCGTCCGGGACTTCCATGACGGGATTTTCCGGGTTGGTCAGGGAACTCTTTTCATTAATGACCTCGGAGATACGCCTTGCGCTGGCCTCCGACATGGTGATCATGATGAATACCATGGAAAGCATCATCAGGCTCATCAGAATATTCATGCAGTAGGTCAGAAGACTCATCAGATTACCGGTCGTCAGTGTATCCGATACGATCATGTTGGCACCGAACCAGCTGATCGTCAGAATACAGGCATAGACGACCCCCATCATGACAGGAGAGATACTCACGACCCTCATCTCGGCCCGGATGAACATCTCGTAGATATTCTCCGCTGCCTTCCGGAACTTGTTATTTTCATAGTCCTCACGGACATAGGCTTTGACCACGCGGATGGCAGAGACGTTTTCCTGCACACTCTCGTTCAGGGCATCGTAGCGCTCAAACACCTGCTTGAAGTATTTGGTCGTCGTGCGCATCATGAAAAACATGAACAATGCCAGAAAGGCCACCGCGATAAAATAGATGCTGGCCAGACGAGGGCTGATGATGAAGGACATGACCATGGCTACGATCATGGTCGAGGGCGCGCGCATTGCCATGCGGAGCATCATCATATAGGCATTCTGGATATTCGTCACATCCGTCGTAAGTCTTGTCACCAGACTGGATGTGGAAAAGTGATCTATGTTTGAAAAGGAAAAAGTCTGGATATTGTCATGCATTGCCTTGCGCAGATTTCTGGCAAGTCCTGCACCTGCACGCGCGGCAAAAAAACCTCCCATAATTCCGAAGGTCAGACCCAACAGGGCCACACAGATCATCACGGCGCCTGTGCGCATGATAAAGCTGACATTCCCTGCCATGACGCCATTGTCAACTATTTTTCCCATCAGAACAGGAATGATCATTTCACAGATAACTTCTCCGATCATGCAGACCGGCGTCAGGATCGAGATCCGTCGGAATTCCTTTACCTGTGACAGAATTGTTTTGACCATATGAACACCGTTTTTCCGGCGGGCAGTTACAGTTCACACCCCGCCGCGATAAATACTGTACCCGGAACCTGATCTATTGATCCGGAGACGTGGAATCGTCATCGGCTGCCGCAGCTTCCGTATTTTCATCTCCTCCTGCAGCTTCCGTGATGCCGGAACTGTCATCCCCTTCTGCAGTCTCCGTATTTTCCGCGCTTTCAGCGCTGTCCATGTACAGTGTTTCGATTTCCTTTTGATCGACACCTGCATAATTCTCGATCGGATTGCCCCGCAGATCAAGATACTCCAGATTGGCGTAATCTTTGATCGGTGACAGATCGCGGATCGAATTGTTCTGCAGCTCCATAGCCTTTATAAGCGTCAGTCCGGAGAGCGGTCCGATGTCTTCGATGAGGTTATCGGACAGATACAGATATTCCATGGCTCCCAGATCCTTCAGCGGCTGAAGGTCTTTTACGCGGTTGCTCCCGATCATCAGCAGGGAAAGCTCCGGCATGCCCGCAAGCACGCTGATGTCTCCGATTTCATTGTCCCAGAGATTGAGCTGGTGCATCTTCACAAGTCCTTCAAGAGGCTTCAGGTCGGACACACCGTCACTGTAGAGTGTGAGCACTTCCAGATTCTGCAGCCCGGACAGGGCGCTGATATCCTGCAGACGATTGCCTCCCAGATGAAGGATTCCCAGATTCTTCATCCCGGTCAGAGGACTGATATCCGTGATCTGATTGTTGTCCAGGTAAAGCTGAGTCATGGCCGTCAATGTGGAGAGCGGCTTGAGGTTGGAAACCTGGTTGTTGTTCAGATACAGCCGCTGCAGCGCTGTCATATTGCGCAGGGGCATGAGATCCGAGATCTGATTATCATCCAGACACAGGCCTTCCAGACGGGTCATGGCAGCGATCTGCGTGAGATCACTGATTCCGTTTCCGGTCAGGTCCACGCTTACAAGGGCGGGAAACTCCTTCAGAACGGAAAAGTCTTTCATCCCCGCATTGGAAAAATCAATGTAAGTGATCTCGCTCAGATCCTTTCTGGTAAGTTCACCGTCCGGGACACCTGCCGCCGAGCGCACTGCCTGCTCCACTGCAGAATTTTCCCATGTAGGAAGCGGAGCCTCCGCGGACTGGGCAGGCTTCTCTTTTTCATCCTCTTTTTCATTTTTCTGCTGAGCAGCCTGGCCTTCCTTCTCTTCCTTCTTTTCTTTTTCCTGACTGCTGAGGAAAGGCAGCCCCCCGCCCAGAGAAGGATCCGGCAGAACCTTTACGATCCGGGGGATCAGAAGACACAGCAATATTACCGGAATAGCAGCCAGTGCCAGCACGGTAAGGATGCCGGAGCGCTTCTCCTCATTTTCCATCTCATACTCATCATCTTCAGAAACGGCTTTCCTGCCGCGTCTGTCTCTTTCGGGATCAGTCTTCCTGCCGCGTCTGTCTCTTTCGGCATCAGCCTTCCTCCGGCTGTTTTTCTTCGGAGCAGATCCTTCCTCATTCTCTTTTTTACGTTTCTTTTTCTTCTTTGTCCTCTTTGCAGGATCCGGCCGCTTTGTCGGTTCCGTTTTCTTTACAGTCTCCTCTTCCTCTGCCTCCATGTCTTCAAACACATCGTCTTCATACTCATCGTCTTCATACTCATTTCGATAAAGGGAAGACTGGGACTGTCTCGCGCCGAGCATAGGAACACTGTTGTCCCTGCCGCAATTCGGGCAGACCGGGATTCCGTCTGTCAGTTCTGTTCCGCAATATCCGCAGCGCTGAATACGATCCGCCATTATCATCCTCCTTCAGTACAAAGGTTACAGCAAAGTCAGGCTCTGCCGCCTCCCTTCGAAAGGGCGTGTACAGATAACGTACACAGAATATATCTGTCTTAAGGGCATCAACCCGTATCTATACATTATAAATGTTATGAAAACATATGGCAAACAAAAAGAAGAACACCCGGCAGCGGGATAAACTGCCGGGTGTTCTTCAAGGGATGTTACAAGATGCTTAGGGGGGTAATATATTAGCAGAGTACTGTCGCACTCGACTAACCTTAATAAATCAATTGAGCCCGATTGGAATCGGCTCTGAGTGAAGTAATCTTTTAAATAATTACTTCGATATATAAAACAGTGCATCCATGACTTTTTTGCGTGCACCGTGTGTTGTTTTGTTTATTTGTTTCTTTGATGATATGATAATAGCATGATACACGCGAGTAGTATAGATAATATTTTGACAAAGATTTAGTCTTTTTTGACATTTTCATTCAAAAAACTATATTACAGCCCCCAATAATCGGCAGGTGTGTGACCGGTATCATATTCAATTTGCTTTTTTTTCCCGACTCGGGTAAGATTAAGTCGAAAAAGCACATGCCGGTAAAATAAGGAGGGTTCCTGTGGCTGGCAGTAATATTTACATTCCAAAATATGACCTGATCAATCAGAATATCACCATTGATTTCCGCACCAATGAGTCCTATGTCCCCGCCCACTGGCATTCCGCCCTGGAGATCACCTATCTGATCGACGGACAGGCAAATATCACTGTGGAGGGAACGCCCCATACCATGGTGGCGGGAGAATTCATCGCGGTTGACGCAGGCAAGATCCATGAATACCGGTGTTCGGGAGACTACAGGCAGATCGTCATCCATATCGACACGGAATACATTTCCTCATTCATGGAAAATCAGCGCAATTTCCAGATCATCTGCGACCGCACAGAACTGACGGAGGACCGCGTAGGAATCTATCTGTCCATCTGTGATTCTCTGAAGGAACTCATGCATCACTGTGTGGAGAATCCTTACGGTTACCGGATCCAGAGCACCTCTCTGGTCCTTCATATCCTTTACGAACTGATCGCCCATTTCTCCATCCAGCTGTACCGGAGTGATCTTCCGGAGCCGTCCAAGGATCAGCGGCGTATCCGCGAGATCGTTTCCTATATCGATGAAAACTACGACAAGCCGATCTCACTGGAAGAGATTTCCGATCACTTCGGACTGAGCAGCGAGTACTTCAGCCGTCTCTTTACCCATAAGATCGGGATCCCCTTTAAAAAACACCTCAACCAGGTCCGCCTGTCCCATATTTATCACGATCTGTGTTCCTCCGACGCGCCGATCATGGAGATCGTGGACCGGCACGGCTTCACCAACTACAAGCTCTTTAACCGTATGTTCAAAGAGATCTACGGCGCCACTCCCCGGGAGGTCCGAAGGCGCATTGCCATGATGGACTGACAGATCCGGAGTCTTATATTGACAGCAGCTCCGGCTTCCTCATCTGACCGGATTCCAGCAGCGGACAAAATGTTCGCTGCTTTTTTCTGTGCCCTGCTTGTCTGTCAGGACATCTGTCAGCTCCGGGCGCTGTCTGCACTGGTCTGTCGCAAATGGACATCTGTGGTAAAAATCACAGCCGTCCGGCGCAGACTCCCGGCGGGTCTCCTGGTATCCGTACCTGCTCAGTTCATCTCCCTCTTCGATCTCGGGGATAGCAGACAGCAGCGTCCTGGTATAGGGATGCATAGGCGCATTGTAGAGGCTCTCCGAATCTCCCTGCTCGACGATGCTGCCGCGGTACATGACTGCGATCCGGTCACACAGATAATAGACCACGTTCAGGTTGTGGGAGATAAAGAGCATGGCAAAATCCTTGCGGTCATGGATCTCCTGAAACAGATTCAGAATCTGGGCTCCTACGGATACATCCAGGGCGCTTGTTGCCTCGTCCGCGATGACGAGCTCCGGGTCGATCATCAGAGCGGCGCCGATACATACACGCTGCCTCTGGCCGCCGGAGAGCTCCCGGGGGAGGCGGTCCGCATAGGATCCGTCCAGACCGACAAGTTCCAGCATCTCGATGGCTTTTGCGCGGCGGGATTCCGGCGTGCCGATCCCGTGTGCCAGAAGAGGCTCCTCAAGGGTGGCAGCAATCGTTCTTCTGGGGTTCAGGGAACTTAGTGGATCCTGAAAGACCGCCTGAACACAGCGCGTGAACTCCTGACGGTTTTTGCGGGAGTACTCCATGCCGGCAACCTTAATCTGTCCGTCAAAGGGAATCAGCCCCAGCACCGCCTTTCCGAGTGTGGACTTGCCGCACCCGCTCTCTCCCACCAGTCCGAAAATCTCGTCGCGATGGATCGTGAGATCCACATCATTGAGGACACGTGTCATTTTTGACCTGGAGAAGAAGCCCGTGCCGCTGTCGCGGTATCGGTTGGTCACATGTGATATTTCCAGAATCTCTTCGCTCTTATTGTTCATTGATCTGTTCGACCTCAGGGTATAAGGGTTTTAATCGGCTTTTATCGGTTCAGGCCTGTTCAAGCCCCGGTTACCGGGGGTTCAAACGGTTCAACCCCTGCTTTCGGGGTTTCAAACGCTTCAGGCCTGTTTCGTTTAAACCGTTTTTTTCTTCGTTTCATCGATGTGGCACCAGAGAATATGCTCATCGGAAATGGTCTTGCGGCCGGGATATTCGGTGAAGCATCGTTTGTCGGCCTTGTCACAGCGCGAGGCAAAGGGACAGGGCGGTTTTTCCTCCGTGACAGGGGGAACGCGGCCAGGAATGCTGGCCAGCGGCGCCCCTTTCATCCTTCTTGTCGGGATCGAGGCGATCAGTCCCTTTGTATAGGGATGGACCGGATTGCGCAGAATGTCCTCTGTGCGGCCCTGCTCCACGATCTTGCCTGCATACATGACCAGGACGCGGCTGCAGATCCTGTTGATGACGCCCAGGTCATGGGAGATCAGAAGGACCGCCGTACCGGTCTGCCGGTTGATCTGCTGCAGAAGCTCCAGAACATGGGCCTGGGTCGTGACATCCAGAGCCGTCGTGGGCTCATCCGCGATCAGAAGCTTGGGACGGGCAATGATGCCCATGGCGATCATCACACGCTGGCGCATGCCGCCGGAAAGCTCATGGGGATACATCTGCATCGTCTTTTTGGGATCCGGCAGGCCTGCCATTTCCAGTGCTTCCAGGGTCCTCTGCTCGATCTCCTCGCGGCTATGCTTGCCGTGAAGGAGCAGGACCTCGCCGACCTGTCTGCCGACGCGGTGCAGGGGATTGAGGCTGGTCATGGGCTCCTGGAAGATCATGGTCATGTCGTTTCCGTTGATCTCCCTTCTCTCTGCCGCCGACACTTTTCGCAGATCTTTGCCGTCGAACATCATGCTGCCTTCTGTCACCTTGATATGGTTTTTGAGAAGGTCCTGCAGGGCCAGCGCCGTCATGCTCTTGCCGCAGCCGGATTCGCCGACAATGCCCACGATCTCTCCTTTTCCGACGGTGAAGCTGATGCGGTTGACCACCTTATATTCGCCGCCGTTTTCATACAGCGTCACGGTCATGTGCTTCACTTCCAGAATATTTTCGCCCATCTGTTGATCCCTTTCTGTTTTCAACTCAGATATTTCTTTCGGATGCCTTCACCGATACAGTTGAGCCCGACGATCGTCAGGACGATCATGGCGCCGGGCGCCAGTGCCGCCCAGGGCGTCGAGAAGATGATGTCCTGCGCCTCCTTCAACATGCGTCCCCAGCTGGGGATCGGGGGCTGAATACCCAGTCCCAGATAGCTCATACTGGATTCCGCCAGGATCGCGTTGGAAAGACCGATGACGATGGAGGAGAGCAGAAGCGGGTAAATATTGGGAAGGATGTGCACAAACAGGATCCGCACGTCCGAATCGCCGAACACCTTGTTGCTCAGTACAAAGTCTGCGTTTTTGTACTGCAGAGTTCCTGTCCGCACGATTCGCGTGAAGCTGGGGATGAACATGATCACCAGGGCAGGAATAATGGTCAGCTTTCCGTAATTGAGGATACTGACCATGACCAGGGCGATCAGGATGCTGGGGAAAGAGTTGATGGCATCGACGACACGCATCACAAACTCATCGAGCATACCGCCCGCATAGCCGCATACAAGACCCAGCACAATACTGATCACTGTTGCAAGAAAGACTGTCGTTGCGGAGACCAGAAGCGTGAAGCGGGCACCGACCATGGCCCTGCTGAAGATATCGCGTCCGAAATTGTCCGTACCGAAAAAATGGGCCAGAGAGGGCGCCTGTGAGCGCACAGACGTATTCATCTCATAGACATCATAGGGCGTATAAAAAATACTCAGGAGTCCGAGGGCAACAATGATGCCCACGATGACAAATCCGATCTTCAGCTCCGCTTCTCCGGTCACCCAGACACTCTCTGAAGCCTTCGCTTTCTGCCCCTTTTTCTCGCTCCGGGCTTTTTCCGCGGCGTTCTGTACTTTCTTCCGCATCGTCTCTCCCGGAAGACTCGTATTCAATATATTTGCCATAATATCCTCTGCTCTCTTAAAAACCGTGACACAAAAAGCTGTGACACCCGCTGTGCTGCCGCAGTACTCACCGCGAAATCCTGATACGGGGATCCAGGATCTGGATCAGGATATCCACGATAAAGTTGACGACAAGGATCAGTATCGCAATATACATGACCAGGGTCTGAACAGTGGGATAATCCCTCGATGTGACAGACGCGATCAGAAGACGCCCGATCCCCGGAATACCGAAAACCTGCTCGATCACGATCGACCCGGAAAAAATACCGCTTACGATCATTCCGATCAGGGGAACAACGGAGATGATGGCATTTTTCAGAACATGTACGTACATGATGCGGAACTTGGTGCTGCCCTTGCTTCGCGCCGTCCGCACGTAGTCGGAACGGACCTCTTCAATGACAGCCGTCCGTATATACTTGGAAAGGACACAGGTCTGGGGAATCGCGATCGCGATCGCCGGCCAGATCATGAACTGAAGAAACTTGACGGGATTTCTCGCAAAGGTGACGAATCTGCCCGGCGTAAACCAGTGGAGGATCAGACCGAACACCCAGATCAGCAGGATACTGAGAAAGAATCCCGGTATGGAAATACCCAGAATATTGACAAAATTGAGAAGCTGCTCTGAGATTGCGTGCTTGCGTCCTGCAGTAAAGACCCCCAGCGGAATCCCGATCAGGATGACCAGAGCAAGGGCTATCGCCCCCAATGCAAGAGATACAGACAGCTTGCCTTTCAGGAGATTGGCCACAGGCTTTCTGTACATAATGGACTTGCCGAAGTCGCCGTGCACAGCTCCTGTGATCCATTCTGTATACTGTTCTATCAGCGGACGGTCCAGCCCGAGTTCTTCGCGCAGGTCATCCAGCTGCTCCTGCGACGCGCTGGTTCCCAGCATCATGGCCGCGGGATCTCCGGGCACAATGTGAAAGAGCCAGAATGTCACTATGGAAATGACAAACAGCGTTATCAACATGATCCCGAGTTTTTTGACGAAATACCGCATGGTTATCTCCTGTAGGCGTAGTCTTCATGAACAGCTGTAAGCTGTCGGCACTTCCCATCATTTCCGCGGGAAACTGCCAGGCAGCTTACAGCTTCATTCTGCCGTCCGTCAGAAGACGGCTGACAGCACTTTCTTATTTTTACTGAACGGCATACATTGCGGAATAATCATCCACATACAGAGGATATGCCTCAAATCCTCCGAAGGCAGGGCTGTTGATGACGACAGAGTCGATATCCTGGATATAGACGCTGGCGCATTCGTCGCTGATGATCTTCTGTGCTTCCTTGAAGAGCCTGACCTGCTCTGCATCATCTGTCTCCAGGAGCGCCTTCGCATAGGTCTCGTCAAAGGCTTCGGAATGGAAATTCACGAAGTTGTCGGAAGCGGTGGAGACATATCTGTTCAGGAAAGAGGTCGGGTAGGCGATCGGTCCGTCAACAGAAACGACGGTGGCCTCGAATTCACTCTTTCTGTAGACCCGGTTCAGCCATGTATTCCAGTCAACTGACTCGATCTCCACGGTGATGCCTGCCTTGGCAAGCTGGTTTGCGATAACCTGGGCGGTATCCACATGGACCTGGTAGTTAGAGGGAACGCGGATCTTGAACTTGAGATTCTCCTGACCGGCCTCCTTGAGGAGCTCCTTGGCCTTGTCAATGTTGACATCATAGACATTGGTCAGTTCATCGTTGAAATACTTCTGCAGGCCGGGAATGACGGGTGTGCCGGCCTTGGTCCCCAGGCCATAGCTGACTTTCTCGATGATCTCATCAGAATCCACAGCGTAGGCAACTGCCTGGCGCACACGCACATCCTTGAAAGGCTCAAACTCGTTGTTCAGTGCCAGAAGCTGGACAGCGTTGGCATGACGTACATTCTGTACGTAGTCTGTTCCCTCCAGCTCTTTCCAGCCGCCCGCGTTGGAATTGAAGCCGTCGATGGCGCCTGCCAGATAGTTGGTCGCCAGAGAGGCAGTATTTTCATAATACTTGAGTGTGACAGTATCGAGGTGAGCGGGCTCTCCCCAGTAATCGTCAAAGCGGGTCAGCAGAGTATAGTCCTGTTCCACGAACTCAGTCAGCTCGAAGGGGCCTGTTCCGATGGGATGGGAAGCCAGATCCTCTGCATCTTTGGGGACAATGGGGCTGGTGGCGATTGCGGGGAAGCCGCTGTCGGGTTTGTTGAGATTGATGACAAGGGTCGTGTCATCCGCAGGAGCGTCTGCGGAATCAGCCGCTGTTACCACGGGCTTGTCGATCTCCTTGCCCTCATCGTCTTTTCCTTTCTCGGAACCGACAGTATAAGTCTTGCCGGCCGCGGAAAACTGAGCGATCTCGGAAAAACCGTTGATACCGGATGTGATCGACTTCTCGATGGAATAGATCACATCGTCCATGGTCAGTTCATTGCCATTGTGGAACTTGACGCCCTGACGAAGGGTAAAGGTATAGGTCTGCAGATCGTCAGAAGCCTGGCAGGAGTCTGCAAGGGCAGGGGAAAAGCTGCCGTCGGGCTCTGTCGCCATCAGGCCTTCATAGATATTAAAGAAGATGCTTCTCGCGTCAGCAGTCTGTGTGGTAAAAGGATCGAAGCCGGGTGCTTCCGTGGATACACCCTTGATGAAATCGCCGCCTTCCACCATCTGTCCGGAAGCCTCGCTGCCGGAAGCAGCGGAAGAAGTGCTGCCTGCGTCCGCCGCGGGTGCGGAAGAACCGCCGGAAGAGGTCTTCCCGCCGCAGCCTGTAATCAGTGAGGCAGTCATCACCGCCCCCAGAACCAATGCCAGAATATTCTTTTTCATTTGTTTTTTCTCCCTTTTTTGTTCACTTTTTGATAAACAAAACAATGTTCTGCCCCATGCGCCGAAATGAATCCGGCAATGCGGCTCCCGAATCAGATCCCGGGATCCGGCTCTCGTAAACCGGTGCCGGATGCACACCAAAAAAAGCCCTGCGCACAGGAATGTGAAAATATTAAATTGTCACACAAGCATTAGGGAAAAAGCAGGGCGAACGCCCCCATCAGAATTTTTATGAGTTTTTACAAAAGACCGCAAAAACCCGTCCGCATAAACCAGCCGTTTTCGCACCGGTCCGCACCGCGCCGTTCCTCCCATTACACGCTCCTTCAAGTCGCATATGGGCACTGCCTTTATTGCCCGGAATCGTCCGATGCCCGCCGTCCGTTTTTCGGGATCACCCGGGGCCGCGCTTTCAGATCATACGGCCAGGCGGTGAATACCCTTCACACTTTGCCCGGTACGGCAGACGTCTCTTTCTGCAGAAATAATCATGATGCATTTTCCGTCGAATAATGCTCAAGTGCAAAGTAACACATTCCCGCCCTTTTCGCAATGCCGGAAAAGGAAAAAACATAAACGCTTCAAAAAAAATACACATCCCCCGTCCCCGCAGAGGTTCTGAATGCTGTACTTTTCGATCAAAGGAATGATCCGGGAATGATCTGCACGCCGGCAGTCAACTTTTCTCTTGCGGAAAGGCGGATTCCCGAATTATAATGGAAACTGTTTTTATTTATCAATCGAATGATACACAGGAGGAGTCCCATGCAGATCGGTTTTGATAATGACAAGTATTTACAGACGCAGTCCAGTCACATCAAGGAGCGGATCGCCCAGTTCGGAGGCAAGCTTTATCTGGAATTCGGAGGCAAGCTTTTCGATGATTATCATGCCTCCAGAGTCCTTCCCGGTTTTGCGCCGGATTCCAAGATCACTATGCTGAAGGCCCTGCGCGAACAGGTGGAGATCGTGATCGTCATCAATGCGGGTGATATTGAGAAAAACAAGGTCCGCGGCGATCTGGGTATCACCTACGACATGGACCTGCTCCGCCTCGTGGACGCCTTCACTTCCAACGGTCTGTTCGTGGGCAGTGTTGTCCTGACCCGTTTCGCCGGGCAGCCTTCCGCCATCGCATACGAAAAGAAGCTCAAGGCTCTGGGGCTCAAGGTCTACCGCCACTATCCCATCTCCGGTTATCCCTCCAATATTCCGCTGATCGTCAGCGATGAGGGCTTCGGCCGCAACGACTATATCGAGACCAGCCGTCCCCTTGTGGTCATCACAGCCCCCGGTCCCGGCAGCGGCAAGATGGCGACCTGCCTCTCCCAGCTCTACCACGAGAACAAGCGCGGGATCAAGGCAGGCTACGCCAAGTTCGAGACCTTCCCGGTCTGGAACCTTCCCCTCAACCATCCTGTAAATCTCGCCTACGAGGCAGCGACGGCCGATCTGGACGACATCAACATGATCGATCCCTTCCATTTCGAGGCATATGAAAAGACAGCCGTCAACTATAACCGGGACGTAGAAGTCTTCCCCGTTCTCAATGCGATCTTCGAAAAGATCCAGGGCGAATCTCCTTATAAATCCCCCACTGATATGGGTGTCAACATGGTCGGTTTCTGCATCTGCGACGACGAGGTCTGCCGACAGGCTGCAAATCAGGAGATCATCCGCCGCTACTGCCAGGCCCTGTGTGAGTACCGCAAGGGCAATGCATCCGAGGAACCCGCCTACAAGATCGAGCTCCTGATGAAAAAGGCAAAGATCTCCGTGAGCGACCGCCCCGTCATCATGGCAGCCAACGTGCGCCAGGAGGAGACAGGCGGCCCTGCAGCTGCCATGCAGATGCCTGACGGGACCATTCTCACCGGACGCACCACGGCGCTTCTGGGAGCCTCCAGCGCCCTGCTGCTCAATGCCCTCAAATATCTAGGCAACATTTCGGAACAGGTCAAACTCCTCTCTCCCGTGATGATCGAGGCGAGCCAGAACCTCATGGTCGACCATCTGGGCGAGCGCAGCCCCCTGCTGCACCTCAATGAGATCCTCATCATCCTGGCAATCGCAGCCGTAGAGGATGAGAATGCCAAAAAAGCCCTCGACGCCCTCCCCCTGCTGGCAGGGCTCGACGCCCACTCCTCTGTCATTCTCTCGCAGATCGACGAAGGTGTCTTCAAAAAGCTCGGTGTCAATCAGACCTGCGAAGCCCGCTACGAGAGCAAAAAACTATATCACAAATAATACGGTGTAAAAACAGGCTGTATCAGAAAAAGCTGCGCGGATCCGACATATCAGATCCGTGCAGCTTTCTGTTTTTCTTTTCTATACCTGGACGGGCTCATCCCGAACCGCTGCTTAAAAGCCTTTGAGAAGGCGAGCGCATCGTCATACCCGCATTCAAGTGCCACAAGCTGAATCGGGTCATTCGATTTTTCCAGAAACTCCGTTGCGTGTTCCATCCGGATGTTGATCAGCAGTTCCCGCGGGGACATTCCGATCTCCTCCTTGAAGAGCTGCGTCAGGTAACTGCGGGAAATCCCTATATCCTGTGCCAGCTGCTGGATCTGGATCTTTTCGCGGAAACGTGTCTCAAGGTAATGTATGGCCTGCGCTGCATACATTCTGGATCCAAGACGCAGCTCCACACCTCCGCTGTCATCCTGGCCGTATATTTCCCGGTCATCCGCCTGATCAAACAGGTTGGCGATCAGGTGAAGAAAACTTCCTTCCCGCCATAATACATCGCTGGTATCCCTGCCGCCCCGGGAGATAATTCCGGATATACCTTTTTCGATGCTGTCCATATCCATAAATGTACAGACGGGAAATGTGTGTGTATATCCAAGTTCCTCCACAATACCCGCTGCCATTTCCCCCTGGAAAGCCACCCAGCAGTACTTCCACGGTGAGGCAAGATCCGCCTGATAATAGACATCCTCCTCCGGATAGATCAGAAAGGACTGGCCCTTCTCCAGATGGATCTTCTCCCCCTGATATTCATAAATGCCGTGCCCGTCCAGGATAAAGTGGATCAGAAAGCAATCCCGCTTTGCCGGTCCGTACCCGTGTCCCGGAAGACATCTCTCAATCCCGCAGTACTTTAAAAAAACCGTCTGTCTTGAAAGCTCCTCATCACTTTTTGTCTCACGAAAAAACGCGAAAGCGCTCTCAATATCCCCTAAGCTCTTTTTATCCATAAACACCTCAAGTAAAACAAAGGAATCATTTCGGACAGAACCAGACGGAACAGCTGATGCCCTTGTTACCGTACAGGCCCTATCGAGGGCGTGTACAGGCAGCCTGCCGTTCAAAGCAGAGACAGCACGATGTAAATGGTTCCATGGCCTGAACTCTATGGGAATTATAATTTTCAGGACCTCTGTCTGTGAATGGATGAATATTTCGGATATATGTTTTTATGATAACAGTTAATTCGCGCAAAAAAAGACCGCCCGCTGTTGAAGGCGGGCGGCCCTGATGCTTGTTCCGCAGTTTTGCAAGGAATGATTATTATCGTAAGGTCCGGGTTTAATCCGTTGTGATATTGAAAGCCTCGATTGTCGTTTTTTCGAGAATGTTGCCGATCCTGATAAAGTCTTCCGTGGAATCCGTTTCCATATTGTCTTCCACCCAGTCGGTCCACACGCCGACAATGCCGGCCGTATAAAAGCGTACCATGATCTCTTTATCATGTCTGCTTATTCCCGTTCTCTCCGTCAGATGGTCAATGTATCTTTCAACAGAAAATCTTCCGATCTGACGAACGTAATCCATCAGAATCTGTCTGGCATCCGATTCATAAATATGCAGGATCGCCATCCTGTGTTCCTTCGAATAACGTACCAAGGGCAAGATGCAGTCGGAAGGTGACTGCACATCCTTATAAATGATTACCATTTTAGAAACCATTTTCCGGCAGATCTCACTGAGCATAGCCGGGATACTCTGATAATGATAATAAAAAGTATTCCGGTGCACTCCGGCTTCCTTAACAATATCATTTACAGTGATTTTCGCGAATGGTTTCTCCTCGACCAGTTTTAAAAATGCTCCTTCCAGCCGCGCATTCGCATCGCCTGCAGTCATGAGTTTAAACCTCCCTCCTTTGTCGACAGACTATAATTTGCCGATCATGCTCCTTACTCTGTCTGAAATTATTCCCAAATGCATATATGCCCAAAAATAATTATAAAAAAACGTGTACCCTTTTTAAATATACAAATGCAAGGAATTGTTTAATAATACAGGCAATTTTATGAAGAATTAACCTGAATTATTCACGAGTTAACTTGTTGAATGCCCCCCTCCCCGTAAACAGTCGGGGCACACCTTTGCCTCGAAACAGCCGGTAAGGAATTCTAAA